>WOYS01000117.1:3098-22585 GCA_011620645.1 Mycobacterium sp. | reverse complement strand
CTGGACCCGGCGGGATGGGGCCGGGCGGGATGATGGGACCCGGCGGGATGATGGGGCCGGGTCAGTCCTCTCCGACCACGATGCCTTCGATGCCTCCGATTACCCAGCGGCCTTCGTAAAGCTTGGCGGGGGTCGGAGATTCCTACGTGTCACCACCCAGTCGGTAGACGGTGGTGGCGGAGCCTGGCTACGACCGGATCATGTTGAGTCGTCGAGCATTCGTTGGTACGACCATCGTCGGGGGCTCGGGCCGGTCTTGACGCCGAATGGATGGTGGTGCTCGACAACTGGACCGATACCGTCGGCAAGTCGCGGCATGAGCGCGAACGGTTCCACCCGCGAGGTAATCAGTCCGCCGCCGCTGCTGCGGGTCGACAGCGCTTACTGCACGCCGTTCAGCTTCCCGATCTTGAACACGATGTCGCTATGCAGCGAGGGTGATATACCAAGTGCCTGCATGTACTTCGGCAGCGGTGAGGGATCGCCGAGGAGGTGATCGATTGCGCGGTTCAGCGAACGGATCGCCGACGGATACGGCCCCCGCACCTTGGCCGAGGCGGTGGCCATTGCCGCAGCGCCGGCATCGAGCATCGCCAAGTCGATCACGTCGCGGCAATGCACGGAACTATCCGCCCAGCGGTCATCGTTGGCCAGAAGTTTGGTCGCGGCCATGTCGACGACGCTCAGTGCGCGAACGCCACCGACCGTCTGCCCGAGCGCCACCGGGTCGAGGTCGATCCTGCCTTCGTGAACGATTTCGAACTTGATCTTGACACCGTCGATGTCGATAAGCGTCCGGAAACCGTACTGGTCGCCGTTGACGTTGCGCGCCAACGTCAACGGCCTGCAAGTGATCGGTTCGATGGTTGTAGTGTCGGCGAATAGGCTGCGCAGATAGCGGTAGCCTGCGACATCGGAGACGATGAAGTCGATGTCCGTCGACTCTTGAAACTCGTCCCGCACCAGAGCAATCGCGGTCCCTCCTCCGAAGAAGCACGACGCGGACTCGAGCACCGACGCGTCCAGCGATGCGAGCACCCGCGAGATGTACTGATGGTGTAAGCGGCTAAACAAGGAGCCGTCCCCCGCCGTAGGTGCTGGCGAGATGGTCGATGAATCGCCGTTCCTCGTCGGTCAGCGCGGCTGTGTCGACGTGACGCCAGTTACGCTCATAGCGACTCAGCGCCTCTTGCTCGGTGAGTTCGGCGCCGGGACTCAGCTGCCACGAGATCATCTGCAGCTGAGGGTAATCCGCGAGGGCCACCACGTCGTTGGGGTGCCGCAGCAGATCAGTGAACGTGGCCGTGGTGCTCATGACACCAGCTACGCCGCCTATCAGAGCTACATCAGATGTTTGACGGTCCGGTCAACCTCCTTGGCTGAATCTCGCGGCACGCCTGTGGATCCGGTGCTCAAGGCCACGGGTTCGACGTGCACTGCGGTACTCATGAATCGGTTCCGCGTAGAACACCCGCTTGGTGGCCTCGACGAGCACCAGGTAGAACACCGTCATCACCGCGAGTGCGGCGAAGAACAACGGGGGCAGGGGCGTGAAACCCAGCGCCGAGGCCAGCGGGGACAGCGTCAACGCGACACCGACACCGACCACCGCGAACGTCGCCGCCGTCAACACTCCGCCGGGCCTGCTGCGGTAGAACGGAATGCGGCGGGTGCGGATCGCGAAGATGATAAGCGTCTGGGTGGCAAGGGATTCGACGAACCACCCGGTCCGGAACTCGACCGGTCCGGCATTAAGAACACCTAGCATCAGCCCGAAGGTGAGGAAGTCGAATAGCGAGCTGATGGGCCCGAACGTCAGCATGAACCGACGGATGAACGCGATGTTCCAGTGCGCCGGCGCATGCAGTTGCTCCTCGTCCACCCGGTCAGTGGGGATTGCCAACTGAGAGCTGTCGTAGAGCAGGTTGTTCAACAGAATCTGGCTCGGCAGCATTGGCAGAAAAGGCAGCACCGCCGACGCCGCCGCAGCGCTGAACATGTTGCCGAAGTTGCTGGAGGTACCCATCAGGACATACTTCATGGTGTTGGCGAAGATCCTGCGGCCCTCGGCCACACCAGTCGCCAAGACGCCGAGATCCTTCTCCAACAACACCACGTCGGCAGCATCCTTGGCGACGTCGGTGGCGGTGTCCACCGAGATGCCGACATCGGCCGCGTGCAACGCCAGCGCGTCGTTGACACCGTCGCCGAGGAATCCGACCGAGCGCCCTTCGCGGCGGGCTGAGATGATCAGTCGCGCCTTGTGCTCCGGGGAGACCCTGGCAAAAATCGTGCAGTCCCGGACCCGGTCATCGAATGCGCTGTCGTCGAGCTGGTCCAGCTCGGTCCCGGTTACCGTGCCCTTGCTGACGAGCCCGAGATCGGCGCAGACCCGTTCGGCAACCCGTGGGTTGTCGCCAGTGGCGACCTTGACCTCGATACCCAGCGCCGCAAGCCGGGTCAACGACTCCCGGGCAGCAACCTTCGGCTCGTCGGCGAAGACTAGGAAGCCGTCCAGCGTCAGACCCGACTCGTTGTCAGTGTCGATGCGCGACAGCTCGGGTGCGGGCTTGCCCGCGACGGCCACCACACGCCGACCGTCGGCGAAGAGCTGCTCGAGCGTCACTGCCGCGGACTCAGGTACCGCAACGCAGTTGGCGATCACCTGTTCAGGTGCGCCCTTCACGATCAAGACCCGTTGGGATCCCCGGCCCACCAGCGCCGAAGCCGCACGGCGGGTGTGATCGAACGGGAGCGTCGCGATCAGCGGAAGGCCATCTGTCGCGAGCTGGCGGGCGCGCGGAGATTCCCACAATGCGGCATCCAGTGCATTCTCCGCTCCGCCGCCTGTGGCGGGGTCAATCGCGGTGGCCAACAGTCCCAGCCGAAGAACCTGGTCTGCCGGATGCCCTTCGGGGTCAACAGCAGCGACCAGGGTGAGGTGCCCGTCGGTCAAGGTGCCCGTCTTGTCGGTGACCAGCACGTCGATGTCGCCGAGGTCCTCGATGCACACCAAGCGCTTCACCAGGACCTTGAGCTTGGCGAGCCGTGCTGCACCCGTCGCCAGGCTGGTGCTGACGACGGCGGGCAGTAGCTGTGGGGTGATGCCGACCGCAATCGCCAGCGCGAACAGCACCGAATCGATGACGGGGCGACGTAATAGCAGGTTGCTGATCAGGATGACCGCCGTCAGTGTCAGCGCAACCCACAGCAACAGGTACGAGAAACGGCGCAAACCGACCTGAAAGGTGGTTTCTGGTTGACGTGTGCCCAGGCCCGCCGCGATGCGGCCGAACTGCGCATCGGGTCCAGTCGCGTAGACGACCCCGCAGCCTTCGCCGGCACTGACGATGGTGCCCATGAAGGCCAAGTCTGCTGAATCGGCCAACGCCACACCGGATTTGGCCTTCTCGGGCCACTTCTCGGCAGCGGTCGACTCGCCGGTCAGGATGCTCTCGTTGCACTCCAATCCAGCAACCTCAATCAGGCGTACGTCGGCGGGCACCACCTCACCGAGAGCAAGCTGGATCACGTCCCCCGGCACGAGTTCGGTGATGTCGATCGTCTCGAACTGCCCGTCTCGGCGTGCCATCGCAGTATGGCGCAGGCTCGAATGCAGTTCGGCGGCCATCCGTTCGGCCCGGTATTCGTTGAAGAATCCGAGCCCGATACTGGCCACCAAGATCACACCGATGATGATCGCCTGGGTATCGTCCCCGAGGAAATACGACAGCACGGCGGTGCCCGCCAACAGCACCAGCAGGGCGCTGCGCAGTTGCCGTCCGAGCACGGCCAGTGCGCTGACCTCGTGAGTGCGAACAGCATTGGGGCCGTAGCGTTCCAGCCGCCGCGCGGCCTCCGAACCCGACAGCCCCTCGCTTGAACCGTCCAACCAGGCCAGCACCTCGTCTGCGCTCGCACAAGCAACCCGCTCGGCAGCCAGTGCCGCCGGTACCGGCGGACTGCTCGACATTCTGCTCACGAATGTTGGGCCACGACGACAAGACGCGCGCGCCGGGACTCTTCGACGAGATCTGAAGCTGCCTGATCCCCAATCACAACGCGATGCGCGGTGACATCGGGATAGTGCTGCCGCCAGCGTATTGCTCCGGTCATGCCACGCCACCCTTCGGTGAGAACGTACTACGCATGTCCTGGCCGTGCGTAGTATGCGCATCACCGTAGTGGCATCGTCGCGGCGCCGTCATGGCCGTTGGTCACTTGCCGGATGGACGTAGGACAACCGACCACCAGAAGGCCTCCCGAACCCTGTTCAGAACAGCGTCACAACATGCAGCTGACGCAGTTCTCCACCTCTGTGCCCTCGAGCGCCATCTGACGAAGCCGGATGTAGTACAGCGTCTTGATTCCCTTGCGCCAGGCGTAGATCTGCGCCTTGTTGACCTCGCGAGTATCTGCTGTGTCCTTGAAGAACAGCGTCAGACTCAGGCCCTGGTCCACATGCTGGGTGGCGGCGGCGTAGGTGTCGATGATCTTCTCGTAGCCGATCTCGTACGCATCCTTGTAGTACTCGAGGTTGTCGTTGGTGAGGTACGGCGCCGGGTAATAGGCGCGGCCGATCTTGCCTTCCTTGCGGATCTCGATCTTGCTGGCCACCGGGTGAATCGACGATGTCGAGTGGTTGATATAGCTGATCGAGCCGGTCGGCGGGACGGCCTGCAGGTTCTGGTTGTAGATGCCGTGCTTTTGCACCGACTCCTTCAGCAGCTTCCAGTCGTCCTGGTTCGGGATGCGGATGTCCGCGTCGGCGAAGAGCTTTCGCACCCGCTCGGTCGCCGGCTCCCACACCTGATCGGTGTACTTGTCGAAGAACTCGCCCGAGGCGTACTTCGACTGCTCGAATCCACCGAAGTGCGTACCCCGTTCGATCGCAATGAGATTCGAGGCCCGCAGTGCGTGGTAGAGCACGGTGTAGAAGTAGATGTTGGTGAAGTCCACGCCCTCTTCGGAGCCGTAGTGGATGCGCTCCCGAGCCAGGTAGCCGTGCAGGTTCATCTGCCCAAGGCCGATGGCGTGCGAGCTGTTGTTGCCCTGTTCGATGGACGGCACCGACCAGATGTGGGTCTGGTCGCTCACCGAGGTGAGCGCCCGGATGGACACCTCGATGGTCTGCGCGAAGTCCGGCGAGTCCATCGCCTTGGCGATGTTCAGCGAGCCCAGGTTGCACGAGATGTCCTTGCCCACCTTGGCGTAGGACAGATCCTCGTTGAACTCCGACGGCGTGGACACCTGCAAGATCTCCGAGCACAGGTTGCTGTGGGTGATCTTGCCGGCGATCGGGTTGGCCCGATTCACGGTGTCCTCGTACATGATGTACGGGTAGCCGGACTCGAACTGCAATTCGGCCAGCGTCTGGAAGAACTCACGCGCCTTGATCTTGGTCTTGCGGATACGCGCGTCGTCGACCATCTCGTAGTACTTCTCGGTGACCGAGATATCGGCGAACGGGACGCCGTAGACCTTCTCGACGTCATACGGCGAGAAGAGGTACATGTCCTCGTTCTTCTTGGCCAGCTCGAAGGTGATGTCCGGGATCACCACGCCCAGCGAGAGTGTCTTGATCCGGATCTTCTCGTCGGCGTTCTCCCGCTTGGTGTCCAGGAAGCGGTAGATGTCGGGGTGATGAGCGTGCAGGTACACCGCACCGGCACCCTGGCGCGCACCGAGCTGATTGGCGTAGGAGAACGAGTCCTCCAGCAGCTTCATGATCGGGATGACACCCGAGGACTGGTTCTCGATGTTCTTGATCGGTGCGCCGTGCTCACGAATATTGGTGAGCAACAGGGCGACTCCGCCGCCACGCTTGGACAGCTGCAACGCGGAGTTGATGGAGCGCCCGATGGACTCCATATTGTCCTCGATGCGCAGCAGGAAGCAGGACACCGGCTCACCGCGCTGCTTCTTGCCCGAGTTCAGGAATGTCGGGGTGGCCGGCTGGAAGCGTCCGTCGATGATCTCATCGACCAGCTTCTCGGCCAGGTCGGTGTCACCGGCGGCCAGCGTCAGCGCCACCATGACCACGCGGTCCTCGAAACGCTCCAGGTAGCGCTTCCCGTCGAAGGTCTTCAGCGTGTAGGACGTGTAGTACTTGAACGCACCCAGGAACGTCGGGAACCGGAACTTCTTGGCGAAGGCGCGGTCGACCAGCGACTTCACGAAGTTGCGGGAGTACTGGTCGAGCACTTCGCGCTCGTAGTAGTTCTCCTTGACCAGGTAGTCGAGTTTCTCGTCCTGGTTGTGGAAGAACACCGTGTTCTGGTTGACGTGCTGCAGGAAGTACTGGTTGGCGGCTTCCCGGTCCTTGTCGAACTGGATGTTGCCGTCTTTGTCGTACAGATTGAGCATCGCGTTGAGCGCGTGGTAGTCCGTCTCCCCCGGGAGCGCACGAACGCCGGTGGTTACAGGCTCTGCAGCTGTGACGGTTGGTGGCACGTCTGTTCCTTCCAAAAGTCTTCCAAGCCCGCACGGACGGATTCCACGTCGTCCGGGGTTCCCATGAGTTCGAAGCGGTAGAGGTAGGGCACACCGCACTTGGCGGACACCACATTGCCCGCGTAGGCGAATTCCTCACCGAAGTTGTTGTTGCCCGCGGCGATGACGCCGCGGATCAACGACCGGTTGTGCTCGTTGTTCAGAAATGCGATGACCTGCTTGGGGACGTAGCCCCCGCTGTTGATATCGGGACTGGCCTTGCCGCCGCCGTAGGTGGGCAGGACGAGCACGAACGGCTCGTTCACCTCGATGCGGCCGTGCAGCGGGATGCGGGTCACATGATCGGCGGCGTACCCTAGTTTCTGCACGAAGCGGTGGGTGTTCTCCGACACGCTGGAGAAGTACACGAGATGACTCATATCTCCTCCTCGCTGTCCCCGGGTCCGTCGACTAGGCCGTGACTGCGGCCGTCGTTCCGGCGAGGGCCTTGATCCGGTCCGGACGGAAGCCCGACCAGTGATCGTGGCCGGCGACGACGACGGGTGCCTGCAGGTATCCGAGCGCCATGACGTAGTCCCGGGCTTCGGTGTCGAGGCTGATGTCGACCTTCTCGTATTCGATGCTCTCTTTGTCCAATGCCTTGTAGGTGGCGTTGCACTGCACGCACGCGGGCTTGGTGTACACGGTGACGGTCATCTGCGGTACGGCTCCTGGTGTGTGTCGTGTCTATGGAAGGGATGGGACCGGCAACTGACCGGGTATTGCGTTCCCCTGAGTTTCAGCGGACCCGCGGGCCCCGGAAATTCCGGATTCCGGGAGCCGGATCCATTGTGTACGGAGGTACCGACACTCTCTGATTCCCACTCCGTCAAGCTCCCTGAATATTGGAGCCTCGCGGTCCGTCAGACACTACACCTAGTGTCCGACAAACCTGACAGATACAAGATGTTCTGAACAACATTCATGAAATTCCCTGGTCGCAACCGCTCGGGCGGCCCGTCATCGGCGTGTTTCGTGTCCCATTGTGGTGCGTGTCGGGTTCGCCGGTGCCACGCCGGCGACGCCGGGCACCAGCGACCGGCGCATGGCCTTCGGCGCGCCGGACAGCAAAGTCACCGGGATGCGACTTCGGCGGCGAGCTTCCCGACCACCTCACGCACACTCGCCGCCACCTCGGCGTGCTCACGCGGGTGCTTGCCGCCCAGCGACTTGGACGGGATCGCCAGCTTGAGATCCTCGACCGCCCGCGGGCCCGCGATACCGAAGGACTTGCGCGTCTCGTCCTGCGCCCACACCCCGCCGTACTGGCCGAGCGCGGTGCCGATGACGGCGAAGGGCTTGTCCTTGAGCGCGCTGTTGCCCCACGGCCGTGATAGCCAGTCGATGGCGTTCTTGAGCACGCCGGGGATGGAGCCGTTGTACTCCGGCGTGACGACCAGCGCCGCATCGGCCGCGGCAGCAGCCGCGCGCAGCGCCCGTACGGGTTCTGCGACGTCCTCGGTGTCGATGTCCTCGTTGTAGAACGGCAGCTCGCCGAGGCGGTCGAACACCTGAAGTGTCACGCCCTCGGGGGCCGATTCGACGGCGAGTTCGGCCAGCTGCCGATTGATCGACGCGGCACGCAAGCTTCCGACGAGCACCAGCACCGTGGTAGCGGTACTGTCCTGGTTCTGGGTCATGGTGAAGTTCCCTTTCCTCTTCCGGCTGATCCTCGCACCGGTCAACCGGACTGTAGTCCGAATAATTCCGACTGAGTTAAAGTGCAGGTGTGGGCGCCCCAGACCGGCTCAACGAACTGCCGTTCAGCACGGCCACACCGACCGAACGTGGCGATGCGGCGCGCAATCGTGCGCTGCTGCTCGACGCCGCGCGCAAGCTTATCGCCGAACGCGGCGCCGATGCGGTGTCCATGGACGATGTCGCGGCGGCCGCCGGGGTGGGCAAGGGCACTCTGTTCCGGCGCTTCGGCAGCCGATCGGGGCTGATGATCGTCCTGCTCGACGAGGACGAGGTGGCCGAGCAGCAGGCCTTCATGTTCGGTCCGGCACCGCTGGGCCCGGGTGCGCCACCGCTGGAGCGGCTGCTGGCCTACGGTCGCAGCCGTCTGCGCTTCGTGCACACTCATCACGCACTGCTCTCCGACGTCGCCCGCGATCCGCACACCCGATTCAACGCGCCGGCAACCCTGCACCGCACCCACGTCCGGGTGCTGCTCCAATCAGCAGGCACCACAGGCGATCTCGATGCCCAGGCCGATGCGCTATTGGCCTTGCTCGACGCGGACCGGGTGGCGCACGAATTGACCGATCGCGGCAGGACCCTCGAGCAGCTCGGCGACGCCTGGGACACTGTCGCCCGCAAGCTCTGCGGCACGTGAGCGGCTGGATCCTGCATGTCGACCCGGACCAGTTCCTGGCCTCGGATCCGCCGGCCTATGACGACGCCTCGGAACGGGTGATGGGGTTACTGCGCGATCTGGGTCACCTGCTGGAGGTGTGGGGCTGGGACGAGGCCTATCCGGGTACCGACCGGTCACCATCACCGCCCAGGCTCTGGCCCTGCTGGACCACTTCGAACTGGACCGCCCCGTTCGGCTGCTCGGGGTGCGCCTGGAACTGGAGATGCCCGATCAGGAGAACACCCAGTGCTGAGCAGACCCGCACGGCCTACCGGGGTTTGGGTCGCAGCGCCCGGGTGAACAGCACGTTGACCTGCCGCATCGCCACGCTGTAGGGCCACCAGGCCACCCGTTTGAATGCGTACAGCGCGCGGATGTCCGGCGAGGTGTAGACCAGGAATCGGTTGCGCCGCACTCCGGTCAGGATCTGCTCGGCCGCCTTCTCCGGGGAGACGGCATGCCCGGCGAACCGCTCCACCCATTTCTGCACCCGGGGGTCCTCGCGGTCCACGCCGGCGATCTGAACCGTCTGCACCAGACCGGTTTTCACCGCACCAGGCACCACCACCGACACACCGATCCGGTGCCGGGCCAGATCGAAGCGCAGCACCTCGCTCAGCCCGCGCAGCCCGTACTTGCTGGCGCTGTAGGCGGCATGCCACGGCAGTGCCACGATGCCGGCCGCCGAGGAAACGTTGACGAGGTGCCCCCCGCGGCCTGCGGCGACCATCGGCGGCAGGAAGGTCTCGATGACGTGGATCGGGCCCATCAGATTGACGTCCACCATCGACTTCCAGTGTTGATGGGTCAGCGTCGATACGGTGCCCCACGCCGAGATCCCGGCGATGTTCATCACGATGTCCATTGCGCCGTGGGCCGACTGGATGTCGGCGCCGAACGCCGAGACCGCGTCGAAGTCGGAGATGTCCAGTGCCCGGTGGACGGGCACCCTGGCGCCGAGGGCTTCGGCGGCGGCGACGGCGGTGGCCAGTCCCTCGGCATCGCGGTCGGTGAGATAGAGCTCGGCGCCCTGGCGTGCCAGGTTCAGCGCCGTCGCGCGGCCGATGCCGCTGGCCGCTCCGGTGAGTAATACCCGTTTGCCTGCGAACCCCGCAGTGCCAGTCCGACCCATGAGCCCGACCCTACCGAGTCAGTCTTCCCAGGACGCCGCGGTTCCCCATAATGCGCCGAGCCACAGCCGCTCCAAGACCTCGATCGCACGACCCGGGTCGGTGCCCCGGCCGACGAATGCCGCGTTCTGCGACAGCGTCATCGCGGTGGTCGCGGTCAGCATCCGCACCAGCGCCGGGATGTCATCGGAGATGGGCCGGGTGCCCTTTCGCACCTCCTCCTCGACGACGCCGACGATCTTGGCGATCACCATGTCCTCGAAGTCGTTCATGGTGGCCGCGATCTGCTTGTCGGTGGCCTGAGCGGCGGCGCAGGCCGCCATGATCGGGTCATTGGTGGCGAAGACCGCCGCCGCGCTGCCGACCATCCGCTTGGCGAACGAGGCGGGTGATTCGCCAGGGTCGCGCGGGGCGAAGTTGTGGGTGAGCACGTCGAGTTCGGCGAGCGCGCCCTTGACGATGAAGGCGAGCACGTCGTACTTGGAATCGAAATAGAAGTAGAAGCCCGATCGGGCCACTCCGGCGCGCTCACTGATCATGCTGACCGAGAGGTCGGCAAAAGGCTTGGTGCCCAGCAGCTCACGTACCGCCTTGACGATCGCATCGCGTTGGCGGTCCCCACGGCTGCGCCGAGTCTCGGGTTCCGTTTCGGGGATGGCGCTCATGGCATTAGACCTTTGCACCGTGCCATGCCAGATCAAAACTTGACATGCGTCAAATTTGGCCCACAGGATGTCTGCAACGAGTGATATCGACCACAGGCCTGTCCGCCCGAAACAGTTTGAGGAGCTCCCGTAGTGCCGAGCAACACCGTGCCGACCAACAACGTGCCGACCAACAACGTGCCGACCAACAACGTGCCGACCAACAACGTGCCGACCACCACGAAAACCATCAGCACGCCGGCCTACCTCCTCGATCAGGCCAAACGCAGGCTGACCCCCACCCCGGTGACCATTCCCGGCATGGGCGCGATCGAGAAGCGGCTGCTGGAGCGCAAGTGGGACCAGTTCCCGATGGCGGAGGCACCAGCCGACAGCGGACTCAAGACCGTCATGGGCGATCGCGGCCTGCCGGTCCTCGGGCACATGATCGAGATGTTCCGCGGCGGCCCCGAATTCGTGCTGCACCTCTACCGCGAGTACGGTCCGGTGCACTTCATGTTCTCGCCGGTGTTGCCCTCGGTGCTCGCGCTCGGGCCCGACGCCACGCAGGCCGTGTTCTCCAACGGCAACAAGGACTACTCGCAGCGCGGATGGGATCCGGTGATCGGGCCGTTCTTCGAGGGCGGGCTCATGCTGCGAGACTTCGACGACCACATGTTCCATCGCCGGATCATGCAGGAGGCGTTCACCCGCAGCCGGCTGGCCGACTACGTCGAGCGCATCGACGCGGTCGCCGGCCAGGTGATCGCCGATGACTGGGTCGCCAATGACAGGCGGTTCTTGTTCTTCCCCGCCGTGAAGGAGCTGACCCTCGACATCGCCTCGGTGGTGTTCATGGGCCACGAAGCCGGCGCGGACCGCGAACTGGTCACCACGATCAACCACGCCTTCACCACCACCACGCGGGCTGGAAATGCGATTGTGCGCAAGCCCGTTCCACCGTTGAGCTGGTGGCGTGGCGTCAAGGCCCGTGAGACGCTGGAGAAGTACTTCAACAGCCGCATCGCCGAGAAGCGCGCGTCGCAGGACACCGACATGTTCAGCGTGCTCTGCCACGCCGAGGATGAGGACGGTCAGCGCTTCACCGACGAGGACATCGTCAGCCACATGATCTTCCTGATGATGGCCGCACACGACACCTCCACCTCGACGCTGACCACGATGGCCTATCACCTGGCCGCCAACCCGGACTGGCAGGAACGCTGCCGCGACGAGTCCGACCGGCTCGGCGACGGCGCCCTGGATATCCGCGCGCTGGACAAGCTGGAGACCCTTGACCTGGTGATCAACGAGGCGCTGCGGATGCAGGCGCCCTTGCCGTTCAACTTCCGCCAGACCGTGCGCGACACCGAACTGCTGGGCTTCCATCTGCCCGCGGGCACCGACGTGATGACCTGGCCGTCGATGAATCACCGGCTGCCCGAGCTGTTCACCGATCCGGAGAAGTTCGACCCGGACCGCTTCACCGAGCCGCGCAACGAGCACAAGCGGCACCGCTACGCGTTCGCCCCGTTCGGCGGCGGCGCGCACAAGTGCATCGGCATGGTGTTCGGCCAGCTCGAGATCAAGACCGTGATGCACCGTCTGCTGCGCAAGTACCGCCTGGAGCTGGCCCATCCGGGCTACACGCCGCACTACGACTACGGCGGTATGCCGGTGCCCGTCGACGGTATGCCGATCGTGCTGCGGCCGCTGTGATGAGCGACGCGCCGGATCGACGCGCACACCTCGCGCACGCAGGTGCCATCTCGCTCGCGGCCATGCGGATCGGGATCGGCGCACTGGCCTGGATGCGCCCCGAACGCTAGGCGGCAATCAGCCGGTTCGCACAGGCGATGACGGCGCGCAAGGCCGACTGGTTGGGGCATTCCGCCCAGCCGATCGCCCACTCGGTGTGCGCACCGTCGGTGCCGCGGATGAACGTCGCGGTCTGCCCGCCTGCCTGTAGCTGATGGAAGTTCAGCATCTCGACGGGGATGCCGTGCTCGTGGAGCATCGCGGTCAGCGCGCCGATCGGACCCGACGCGGTGGTCGACGACGTGCAGATGCGATCACCGACGGCGATGGTGGCCCGATAGGTGTGTGCATGACGCCCGTGGCTGTCCGCGCGCTCCCACTGGCCGAGGCGCAGTGGGCCGGCTCCGGAGCCGAAGGTCGCAGCGACATCGTCCCAGGACATCTCCCCGGCCAGGTCACGCAGTCCGCGCGGCAGTGGGGTGTCGAAGAAATCGGCGAAGCGGGGGCTCGTGATGGTGCCGGTGCTCGTGATGGTGCCGGTGCCGGTGCTCGTGATGGTGGTGGTGTGTGTACTCATGTGCCGGCCTTCTCTGCTCGAAAGGAGCGACCGACGGGTAGTAGCGTCCGACCCACAGCGGGGGGTCGGTCTGGATCAGACCCCGCTGCGGGTGCCGGCTACTACGAGAATGTGATGCACGATCGCCGAGGTTAGACCTGTCGGGCGGCTGCGCGCAAGTTCGTTTGCACCGGCGGGCTGAAGCGCAGCGACCCGGGGATTCCCACCGGCGGGCTGGAGCGCAGCGACCCGGGGATTCCCACCGGCGGGCTGGAGCGCAGCGACCCGGGGATTCCCATCGGCAAGGATGGCCCGGTGAGGTGGTGGGAGGTGGTGCTGCTGTTCGCCGCCGGGATCGGCGGCGGGCTCGCCGGCAGCATCGCCGGATTGGCGTCGGTGGCCACCTACCCGGCGCTGCTGATGATCGGCTTGCCCCCGGTGACCGCGAACGTGACCAACACGGTGGCCCTGGTGTTCAACGGCGTCGGTTCGATACGCGGGTCACTCCCGGAACTGGCCGGTCAGGGTCCCCGGCTCAAGCGACTGGTCCCGATGGCGGCGCTCGGCGGGATCGCCGGCGCAGCACTGCTGCTGTCGATCCCCGCCGAAGGGTTCGAGAATGCGGTGCCGATCCTGCTCGCGGTGGCCGCGGTGGCGATCGCCCTGCCGCGAAAGAAGCACACGGGACTGCCACCGACCTTGGCGCACAACGTCATTCAGACAGTCGCGGTCGGGGTGATCTGCGTGTACGGCGGATTTTTCGGTGCCGCAGCGGGAGTGTTGCTCCTGGCGCTGTTCCTACGGGCGGCCGGCCCCACGGAGACCACCCTCGCCGAGGCGAACGCCACCAAGAACGTGGTGCTCGGTATCGCGAACGGCGTTGCGGCCGTGATATTTACGGTGTTCTCCCCGGTGCATTGGCCGGCCGTGGCGGCCATGGGCGTCGGCTGCCTCATCGGCGCGCGACTGGGCCCCATCGCGGTGCGCCACGCACCGGCCACTCCCCTGCGTCTGCTGATCGCGGTCGGCGGGTTGACGCTCGCGGTCAAGCTCGCCTTCGACACCTACAGATGAGCGTCAATTCTCGTAGCTCAGGCCAGGTCGCCCGGCGTCACTTTACGGAAAGCCTTTCGGGAACTTCGCTGGGCTACCGTGGAACGGTGACTTCCATACCGCCCGGCACCCGCATCCTCAGTGGTGTCGCGGCCGCAGCGGTGACCCTCGGCGTCAGCGCGCTCGCGGCAGTCCCCCTCGGCACGTCCGCCGACGCCCGCAACGCCATCGGGTCGAGCGTCATCGACCTCACCCCGGGCCCGGTCAAAGAGTGGGCGATCCAGACATTCGGCACCTCCGACAAGCTGTTCCTGTCGGTGGCGGTGCTGTTGGTCGTCGCGGTGCTCGCCGCGATCGCCGGGTTGGCGGAGCGCCGCCGGGTCCCGATCGGCAGCGTGATGTTCGCCGCGGCGGCAACGGCAGGATGCGTCGCGGTGCTCGCCCGCTCCGGTTCGGCGCCGGTCGACGTGATCCCGACCGCCGTCGGCGGGCTGTGCGGAATCCTCACGTTGCGCTTCCTGACCTCCGGGCGACTGCGCGACGGGACAGCCCACGAGGCCGCAGAAGCCGATCCGGGCCGCCGATTGTCCCTTGCCGCACTGGGTCTGCTCGGGCTGGGTGCGCTCGGTGGCGCACTCGGGTCGGTGTGGTCGCGCCGGGTGCACTCGGTGGCCGATGATCGTGAGGCGTTCGTGCCGCCGACCGTCGCCAAACCTGCGCCACCGGTACCGCCGGGCGTTCAGCCCGCCGGTGTGGACCTGAGCACCTTCGTCACCGACAACGACGAATTCTACCGCATCGACACCGCGCTGAGCGTGCCGCAACTGTCCCGCGAGGGCTGGCAGCTGCGGATCCACGGCATGGTGGACAACGAGAAGACCTACACCTTCGCCGATCTCGAGCAATTCGAACTGATCGAGCAGATGGTGACGCTCGCGTGTGTGTCCAACCCCATCGGCGGAAACCTGGTCGGCAACGCGCTCTGGGGCGGATACCGCGTCGCTGACCTGCTGGCCGCGGCCGGCGTCTCTCCCGACGCCGACATGGTGCTGTCCACCTCGAGTGACGGGTTCACCGCAGGCACACCGACCGAGGCACTGACCGACGGCCGGAATTCGTTGCTGGCCATCACCATGAACAGGCAGCCGCTGCCGATCGAGCACGGATATCCGGCTCGCCTCGTGGTGCCCGGCCTCTACGGCTACGTCTCGGCCACCAAATGGGTGGTCGATCTGGAGTTGACGAGATTCGATCAGGCCCAAGGCTATTGGATACCGCTGGGCTGGTCGGAGCGCGGGCCGATCAAGACCCAGTCGCGTATCGAGGTACCGCGCAGCGGGCAGGACGTACCAGTGGGGCCGGCGCGGTTCGGCGGGGTGGCATGGGCACAGCAGCGCGGCGTGCGCGCCGTCGAGGTCCGCATCGACGAAGGTCCCTGGCAACAGGCCACCCTCGGCACGGCGTACTCGAATGACACCTGGCGGCTGTGGAGTTTCGACTGGCAGGCCGATGAACCCGGCCCTCACCTCGTCTCGGTGCGTGCCACCGACAACACCGGCGAGGTACAGACCGAGGAGATGGCCGATGTCATCCCCGACGGTGCCACCGGCTGGCACACCGTGAGCTTCGCGGTCAAGTGACCGGCTAGCGTTCCCCTCGCCCGCGCTGTTCGAGCTTGGATGCGAAAACCGCTGCCTGCGTTCGTCGTTGCATACCGAGTTTGGTCAGTAGCCGGGAGACGTAGTTCTTCACCGTCTTCTCCGCGAGGAACATGCGTGCGGCGATCTGACGGTTGGTCAGTCCTTCCGACAGCAGGTGCAGCAACGTGCGTTCCTGTTCGGTGAGACCGGTCAGCGGGTCGTCGCGTTCGGCCGCGCCCCGCAGGTTGGCCATCAGTGCGGCCGCGGCCCGGTTGTCCAGCAGTGACCGGCCCGCACCGACATCCTTGATCGCCTGGGCGAGTTCGAGGCCTTTGATGTCCTTGACGACATACCCGCTGGCGCCGGCGAGGATCGCATCCAGCATCGCCTCGTCGGAGGTGAACGATGTCAGCATCAGGCACCGCAGATCCGGCAGATTCGAGAGCAGGTCGCGGCACAGTTCGATGCCGTTGCCGTCCGGTAGCCGCACATCCAGCACCGCCACGTCGGGGCGGGCGGCGGGGATCCTGGCCAGCGCCGCGGCGACCGTGCCCGCCTCGCCGACGACCTCAAGGTCGGGATCGGATCCGAGCAGGTCGATGAGACCGCGGCGGACGACCTCATGATCGTCGACCAGAAACACCTTCACCACCGGCATGGCTCCATCATGGCCGGTATTGCGGCGCAGTGGCCTCCCGGAATTCCCGTCCGGTCATCCGGTCGGTCCGGATCCGGACGTAATGGTCCCGGCGGCCATGCACCCACGGCTCGATGAAGGTGCCGGCAACATCCACCAGATCATCGATCCCGGCGATGGGTTCGGCGTGCCCGACGACCGTCACACTCCAGCCGTTGCGCAGGTCCGGGTCCAGCACGTCGGCCTCGAAGGCCACCACCTGGTTGGCAGTGGCCGCCTCCAGCTTGGCCCCGCCGGCCACCCGGATCACCACGTCGTCGCGCCAAAGCCGGAAGTTGACGGGCTGGACTGCGGGCAGGGCATCCTCGGTGAATACCAGCCTGCCGACCCGCACTTGCGCCAGTCGGTCTAAGCACTGCCTGCGGTTGAGAACGTCGAGCTGCGCACGCTGCGACTTCATAACCGACATCCCGGCCACCTCCCTCCAGCGGCGTACGGATCCCGCCGCGTCGATATTCAGTGTCGATGACCGCCGGGGCGCGACGCCAGGGCCAAAGGTCCTCAGTTCGGCGGCATGTCCAGGTCAACGTATTGCGGGCCAGCTGTTTCGGCACTCGACCCGCTGCCGGTTCGGCACCCATTCCGGCGGTCCGCGCGGAGAGGCAGACCCAGCGATTCACCGAGCTGGCCGACGGACCGGCCGACGGATATGTGGTGACCGTGCGGCCCGAGCAGGTCGTGGATATCGCCTACGACGGTGGCCAGAGGTCGCCAGCTGCCGAGGTCGACACGGCGGACACCGCCCGTGAACATTCCGAACGCAACGGATGAACCGAAACTCCCGTTGCGAGGTTCCACGGTGCAAGGATCGACCTATGGCTTCATCAAGCGCACCGGGGCGCCTCGAAGAACATCACGGCGACATCACCTACATCCGCACCGACAAGGATCTGCCGCCGGTAGCGATCGTCGACCGCTCTCCCATCACCGCCCGGCACCGCATCATCTTCTGCCTGGTCGCGGTCCTTGGCGCCGTCGCATGGGCGGTCATCGCGTTCTTCCGCGGCGAGACCGTCAATGCGGTGTGGTTCGTCATCGCCGCGATCTGCACCTACGTCATCGGCTTCCGGTTCTATGCGCGCCTCATCGAGGCGAAGATCGTCAAGCCGCGCGATGAGGTCGCGACCCCGGCCGAGGTATTCGAGAACGGCACCGATTACATGCCCACCGACCGAAGGGTGCTCTTTGGGCACCACTTCGCCGCGATCGCCGGCGCGGGTCCGCTCGTCGGCCCGGTGCTGGCCATGCAGATGGGCTACCTGCCCGGCACCATCTGGATCATCGTCGGCGCACTGGTCGCCGGCTGCGTGCAGGACTATCTGGTGCTGTCGATCTCGGTGCGCAGACGCGGACGCTCGCTGGGGCAGATGGCCAAGGACGAACTCGGCGTCGTCGGTGGCGCCGCGGCGATCGTCGGAGTGCTGGTCATCATGGTGATCCTGCTGGCGGTGCTGGCCCTGGTCGTCGTCAACGCGCTGGCCGAGAGCCCGTGGGGCGTGTTCTCCATCGCGATGACGATCCCGATCGCCATCTTCATGGGGCTGCACCTTCGCTTCCTTCGCCCCGGCCGGATCTCCGAAGTGTCGCTGATCGGTGTCGCGCTGCTGCTGCTCGCCGTCGTCTCCGGCGGCTGGGTCGCCGAAACCCAATGGGGCACCGACTGGTTCACGCTGTCGAAGGTGGCGTTATCGTGGTGCATCATCATCTACGGCCTGGCGGCGTCGGTGCTGCCGGTCTGGCTGCTGCTGGCCCCGCGCGACTACCTGTCGACGTTCATGAAGGTCGGCACGATTGCACTGCTGGCGGTCGGCATCCTGCTGGCGCGGCCGATCATGGAAGCGCCGGCGATCTCGTCGTTCGCCACCAGCGGCACCGGTCCGGTATTCGCCGGTGCACTGTTCCCGTTCCTGTTCATCACCATCGCGTGCGGTGCACTATCGGGCTTCCACTCGCTGATCTCCTCGGGAACCACACCGAAGCTGCTGGAAAAGGAAAGCCAGATGCGGCTGATCGGCTACGGCGGCATGCTGACCGAGTCGTTCGTCGCGATCATGGCGCTGATCACCGCCGCCATCCTCAACCAGCACCTGTACTTCGTGATGAACGCACCGGCCGCATCGACCGGCACGACCGCGCAGACCGCTGCCGACTACGTCAACGGGCTGGGGCTTTCCGGGTCCGATATCACCGCCGGCGAGATCACCGGTGCCGCAGCGAGCGTGGGCGAGGAATCGATCGTGTCGCGTACCGGCGGCGCCCCGACGCTGGCCTTCGGCATGTCCGAGGTGCTGCACCAGCTGTTCGGCGGTCAAAGCCTCAAGGCGTTCTGGTATCACTTCGCGATCATGTTCGAGGCGCTGTTCATCCTCACCACCGTCGACGCGGGCACCCGGGTGGCGCGCTTCATGCTCTCGGATGCGCTCGGCAATCTTGGTGGTCCGCTGAAGAAGCTACAGAATCCGAGCTGGCGGGTCGGCGCCTGGATCTGCAGCCTCGTCGTGGTGCTCGCCTGGGGCAGCATCCTGCTGATGGGCGTCACCGACCCGCTGGGTGGGATCAACACGCTCTTCCCGCTGTTCGGCATCGCCAACCAGCTGTTGGCGGCCATCGCCTTGACGGTCGTCACCGTGGTGATCATCAAACGCGGGCTGCTGAAATGGGCCTGGATACCCGGGGTTCCGCTGTTGTGGGATCTCGTGGTGACGATGACGGCGTCGTGGCAGAAGATCTTCTCCGGTGACCCGAAGGTCGGCTACTGGACGCAGCATTTCCAGTACCGCGACGCCAAGGACGCGGGCAAGGCGACGTTCGGCGCGGCTAAGAACCCTGATCAGATCGATGCCGTCATCCGGAACACCTTCATCCAGGGCACGCTGTCGATCGTGTTCGCGGTCCTGGTGATCATCGTGGTCGCGGCGGGTGTCATCATGGCGCTCAAGGCCATTCGCGGCACCGGACGCCCGATCACCGAGGACGAAACGGTGCCGTCCCGGATCTTCGCGCCATCCGGACTGATTCCTTCGACCGCCGAAAAGGAGGTGCAGAAGCAGTGGGACGAGCTACCGAAGTCATCCGCCAGATCAGTTGGTACTTCAGCCAATTGAGTTGGTACTTCAGCCAATTGAGTTGGTACTTCAGCCAATTGAGTTGGTACTTCA
>WOYS01000117.1:0-2998 GCA_011620645.1 Mycobacterium sp. | reverse complement strand
GCCAATTGAGTTGGTACTCGGCAACATTGATGGGCGACAACCACTATCGGCGCTATGTCGAGCACCTCGCGCGCGTCCACCCCGGCGACCCGGTGCCCAGCGAGCGGGAGTACTGGCGAATGCGCCACGCCGCGACGGAGGCCAACCCGCAGTCGCGCTGCTGCTAGCTCACCCGATACCGGATCGGCAGGTGCTTGAGTCCGCCGACGAACGTCGTCGCCACATGCGCCGGGGTGCCGGACAATTCGACTGATTGCAGCCACCAGCGGGAGCTGCCCCCAGCCCGCCGCTTAACTCCCGGTCCAGTTCGGGGCACGCTTCTCCGCGAATGCGGTGGCGCCCTCAATCGCGTCCTTGGACGAGAACACCGGGCCGATCAGCTCGATCTGCTTCTGCCACATCTCCTTCTGGCTCCACTCGGCCGACTTGACGATGATCTCCTTGGTCACCGCGACCGCCAAAGGTCCGTTCGCGGTGATTTTCTCGGCGAGTTCGAGCGCGCCGGCTAATGCCTCGCCGGGTTCGGTCAGCTTATTGACGAAGCCCCACGCGGCGGCCTCCTCGGCGGTGAAGTTCTCACCGGTGAGCGCAAGTTCCAGCGCCTTCTGGTAGGGGATCCGGTGCGGCAGTCGCAGCAGGCCGCCGCCGCCGGCGACCAGGCCGCGCTTGACTTCGGGGATGCCGAACTTGGCCGTCCGTGATGCCACGACGAGGTCGGTCGCCAGCACCAACTCGGTACCACCCGCCAGCGCGTAGCCCTCGACAGCGGCGATGACGGGCTTGCGCGGTGGCCGCTCGGTGAAGCCGATACCACGTCCCTCGACGTAGGGCAGTTCACCGGAGGCGAAGGCCTTCAGATCCATCCCGGCGCTGAAGTTGCCACCGGCGCCGGTGAGAATCGCCACCGACAGTTCGGGGCTGTCGTCGAGCTCATCCATCGCGGCCGCAAGGCCCTGCGCGACCCGCAGGTTGAAGGCGTTGCGCGCCTCGGGCCGGTTGATGGTGATGACCAGGGTCCGGCCCCGGCGCTCGGTTAGGACTTCGTCGGACACTCTTGATCCTCGCTTATCGCATCGGTGGGTACCGGAAAACATTACAAGAGCCATTGCGGTAACCGGCCGGAAACCGTCGGATGAACCGCCGGAAAATGGGCGCACCGGCCACACTGTATGGCTACCGGTAACCTTGACAGTTCACTGGGAAGTGGCGGCTGCGAGCCGCAGCATCGATCGTGAAAGAGGTGCCGCCGTGGCAAAGCAACCAGTCGCCGAGAAGCGACAGCGACGCGAACGCGGATCGATCAACCCCGACGACATCATCAAGCGCGCCTTCGAACTCGCCGAGCAGATCGGCATCGACAATCTCAGCATGCCGCTGCTGGGTAAGCATCTGGGCGTCGGCGTCACCAGCATCTACTGGTACTTCCGCAAGAAGGACGACCTGCTGAACGCGATGACCGATCGCGCGCTCAGCGAGTACGTGTTCGCCACGCCATATGTCGAGGCCAAGGATTGGCGCGAGACGCTGCGCAACCATGCCCGCACCATGCGCAAGACGTTCACCGGCAATCCGATTCTGTGCGACCTGATTCTGATTCGCGCCGCGCTCAGCCCACGTGCCGCGAAACTCGGTGTGCTGGAGATGGAGAAGGCGATCTCCGGACTCGTCGAGGCCGGGCTGAGCGCCGAGGACGCCTTCGACACCTACTCGGCGGTGACCCTGCACGTCCGTGGCTCCGTCGTGCTGCAGCGCCTCGCGGAGAGAAACACCGCGGGTGAGGAGGGACTGGGCGCCTACGACCAGACCCTGGTCATCGATCCGAAGGTCGCTCCACTGCTGGCGCAGGTGACCGGCGAGGGCCACAGCTTCGGCGCCTCCGATGAGAACAACTTCGAGTTCAGTCTGGACTGCATCCTCGAACACGCGGCGCGGCAACTCGACAGTGGCTCGAAAGCGAAAACCCCGGCCCCGAAGGGCCGGGGCAAATCCGCCGGGTGATCTAGCTACGATATCGAGTGACCCACCTTCGTCGAGTATCCGACTGTAAGTATTACAGTATTGGGTCGTCATGACGCTCACGGGCCGTCTTCGTCATCGGCTTCGTCACCTGGTTGTGGGTTGAGCAGTTCTTGGGGGTGGAAGTGGTGGTTGAGGGTGTCTTGGCCGGTGTCCATGAGTGGGGGTGGGTGCCAGTGGACGCGGCCGGTGGTGGGGTCGATGCTGGTGGTCCAGCCCAGTTCGGCGAGCCGGTTGTCGGGTCCGCAGCCCAGTCCGAGGGTGGGGGCGTCGGTGAGTCCGCCGTTCTTCCAGCTGGGTTGGGCGTGGTGGGCTTGGCAGCGGCAGGCGGCTTGGGTGCAGCCGGGTCGGGTGCAGCCACGGTCGCGGTGGTAGAGCAGCAGCCGTTGGGCCTTGGTGGCCAGCCGTTTCGTCCGCCCCATGTACAGCGGTTCGGCGGTATGTTCGCGATAGACGATCAGGTAGTGGTAGGCGTGTTCGGCGAGGCGGATCAGATCGGCCATCGGCATGAGGGTGCCCGAGCCGGTGACCGCGATCCCCGCGGCGGCCTCCAACTCGGCCAACGTGGTGGACACGACCACGGAGGCCGGTAGGCCGTTGTGTTGGCCGAGGCGTTTGGACATCAGGGTGTCGCGCAGCACGGCTTTGATCGCGTCGTGGGTGCGTTGGGCGTCGGTGCGGATATCACCCTTGACCGGTTCGAGATCCCACTTCACCGGTGGCTCGGCGAGGTCGGCGAGTTCCCCGAAGTCCCGCGGGAATGAGGGCTCCTCAGCGGGCTCGGGCTCGACGTCCGTCTCGGGTTCGCGCTCGGGTTCGACCGACGTGTCGTCCAGCGGATTGGGGACCGGGTTGTGTTGGGGCTGCGGGTCATCGGGGTTGTTGATCCCGGGGCGCGCCCAGACATCGCGGATGGCACCCAGATACGCCGCGAACTCCGCGTCCACCCAGCCGTGGATATGGGTCAGTCCGTCGGCGTCCT
>WOYS01000061.1:4324-42553 GCA_011620645.1 Mycobacterium sp. | reverse complement strand
CCCGGCAGTGCCAATTACCCACCACCCGCCCAACCCGGCGCGTACTACGACCCGCTGGCCCCCTACGGCCGCAACCCCATGACCGGGGAGCCCTATTCTGAGAAATCCAAGGTGGTCGCGGGCCTGCTGCAGCTGCTGGGCCTGTTCGGCTTCGTCGGTATCGGGCGCATCTACCTCGGCCAAACTGGGCTCGGCATCGCCCAGCTGCTCGTCGGGTTCGTCACCTGCTTCATCGGTGCCGTCATCTGGGGGATCATCGACGCGATCCTGATCCTCGCCGACCGGGTTCGTGACCCGCAGGGCCGGCCCTTGCGCGATGGCATCTGAGGGCGCGACCGTCCGCGCGGGGGTGCTCGGCACCGGGGCGGCATCGGCCGGCGCGCTGGCCTATGTCGGTCTGGCAGATCCGCACCGGGCGGGATTCCTGTTCCCGGGCTGCCCGTTCAAGGCGCTGACCGGACTGGACTGCCCGGCCTGCGGCGGCCTGCGGATGACGCACGATCTGCTGCACGGCGATGTCACGGCCGCCGTCGTGGACAACGCCTTCCTATTGGTCGGCTTACCGGCGCTGTTGGTGTGGCTGGTGGTGCGGTGGCGGCGCGGTCTGCAGCTCATGCCTACGGCTGCCACCGCCACGGTCATCATTGCGGCGGTGGCATGGACGATGGTCCGCAACTGGCCGGGGTTTCCGCTGGTCCCCACATTTCTGTCTGCCGGCGTTGTGTAAAGCGGCGCACCGTCACCAGCTGCCGTAGGCGCGGCCATCGGCGTCAAGGAGAGCTCCTACGTAGGCTGCGCGTTCGCGCGCAGCCGGGTCTTCAGTGGTCGGCACCGCGAGCACGCCGCGGACTTCATCGACCGTGGCGTACCCCTTTCGCCTCATCCAACTAGACAATCCGTCGAGTAGCACGGTGGCGTGGTCGGGGCCGTGGCGCAGCAGCGTTGACGCGGACTGGACGACATCGGCTCCGGCGAGCAGGTATTTGATCACGTCGGTGGCGGTCTCGACTCCGGTGCTGGCGGCCAGCGACGCCTGCACCCGCCCGCGGAGCAGTGCGATCCAGGTGAGCGGAAGACGAGTGTCGGCGGATGTCGACAGGGTTACCGTGGGCACCATGGTGAGCGTCTCGCAGTCGATGTCTGGCTGCAAGAACCGGTTGAACAGCACGAACCCGTCGGCACCAGCCTGGTCCAGCCGCTGCACCATCTCGGCGATCGCGCTGAAGTAGGGACTGAGTTTGATCGCTACCGGCACATTCACCGCGTCCTTGACCAGGCGTAGAACGTTGATGTGGCGTTGTTCGACCTCCCGGCCGTCGATGCGTGGGTCGCCGGGCAGATAGTAGATGTTGACTTCGATTGCGGCCGCCCCGGCGTCCTGCATGGAGCGCGCATAACGGGCCCAGCCACCGGGGGTGGTGCCGTTGAGGCTGCCGATGACGGGGATTTCGATTGTGGTCGCGGCGCGTTCGAGGAGCCTCAGGTAGCGGTGGGCGCCGAGGTCGGGTTCGACGGCGGCGGGAAAGTAGGTCAGGGATTCGGCGTAGCTTTCGTTGCCCTGGGCGGCCAGTCGCGCGTCGCGCTCGGCTTCGCGGCGTAGTTGTTCCTCGAACAGCGAGTAGAGCACGACCGCGCCGACACCGGCGTCGGCGAGGCGTCGGATGCCGTCGAGCGTTCTGCTCAGTGGGGAGGCCGAGGCGAGCAACGGATTACGCAGCGTCAGGCCGAGGTAGCTGGTGGACAGATCCATCAGCGGTCCTTCCGGGTATCGGACGCAAAGTTGTGAGGTTCCTCAGATGCCATGTCCTCGTAGGTGTTCCAGCGTTGGTCGACTGACTCCTGCGCCAGTGCCAGTAGGCGCTCGGCCTCGTCCGGATCGGAGTTCGCCAGGCTTCGGAAGCGGAGCTCCTGGCTGCGGTAGTCCGCGAGCGAGATCCGCGGGCGGTGCGAATCCAGCAGGAACGGGGTCTTGCCGTTGGCGCGCATCATCGGGTCATACCGCAGCAGCGGCCAATGCCCGCTCGCGACGGCGCGGTACTGCTGGTCGAGTCCGCGGCGCATCTCGATGCCGTGCGCGATGCAGTGGCTGTAGGCGATCACGATGGAGGGTCCGTCGTAAGCCTCGGCCTCCCGGAAGGCCTGCAGGGTCTGCTGCGGATCGGCGCCCATCGCTACCCGGGCGACGTAGACGCTTCCATACGCAATCGCCTGCAGCGCGATGTCTTTGCGCGGCAGAGACTTTCCGCCTGCCGCGAATTTCGCAACGGCACCCAGCGGCGTGGACTTCGACATCTGTCCGCCGGTGTTGGAGTAAACCTCGGTGTCGAGCACCAGAACGTTGACATTGCGCCCGCTGGCCAAGATGTGGTCGAGGCCACCGGATCCGATGTCGAACGCCCACCCGTCGCCACCGACGATCCACACGCTACGCCGGACGAGGTGGTCGATGACACTGCGCAGTTCGTCGGCGACAGCCGCTTCCAGCCGGCCCAGACGTGACTCGAGCTCGGCCACCCGTTCGCGCTGTGCCCGGAGTTCGGATTCCCGCAGCTGCGGGGCGGTGAGGATGTCGTCGACGAGCTGGGCGCCGAGCACCTCGCGGAATCTGTCGACCAGGGTGCGGGCCTGGCGGGTGTGGGTGTCGGCGGCGAGCCGCATACCAAGACCGAACTCGGCGTTGTCTTCGAACAGGGAATTGGACCAGGCCGGCCCGCGTCCGTCGGCGTTGGCGGTCCACGGGGTCGTCGGGAGGTTGCCGCCGTAAATCGACGAGCAGCCCGTCGCATTGGCGACCATCATCCGATCGCCGAACAGCTGGGACAGCAGCTTGAGATACGGCGTCTCCCCGCAACCCGCACACGAGCCCGGAAACTCGAACAACGGTTGCAGGAACTGCGTGCCGCGCACGGTGCCGAAGTCCACCCGGGACCGGTTGTTGGTCGGCAGGGTCTCGAAGAACGCGATATTGTCCCTGCCGGTTTGCACCAGCGGCTCTCGGGGCGCAAGGTTGATCGCCTTGACGACCGGGTTGCCGGGGGTGACGGCTGGACATGCTTCGACGCACAGACCACAGCCGGTGCAGTCTTCGGCGTACACCTGCAGCGTGTAGCGGGTGTCGGGCAGGCCCACGGCATCCAACGGTGCGGACGGGAACGACTCCGGGGCGACCGCGAGCCGCTCCCGCTCGTAGAACTTGGCGCGGATCACGCTGTGCGGACAGACGAAACTGCAGTTGCCGCACTGGATGCAGGAGTCGGGATCCCAGGCTGCGATGAAATCGGAGACGTTGCGCTTCTCGTAGGCCGAGGTGCCGCTGGGATAAGTCCCGTCGACGGGCAGCGCACTGACCGGTAGTGCGTCCCCGCGACCGGCGATCATTTCTGCGGTCACTTCACGGACAAACTTCGGGGCCGTGTCGGGAATCAACGGTTCCGGATCGCGTGTCGTGCTGACTCGGTCGGGAATCTCGATCCGATGCAGCCCGTCGATGGCTTGGTCGACCGCAGCGAGTTCGCGGGCGACCACATCGGCCCCGTGGTCGGCATAGGTCTTGGCGACGGCCTCTTTGATCTTGGCCAGCGCCTCGTCGCGGGGCAGCACATCGGAGATCGCAAAAAAGCAGGTCTGCAACACGACGTTGATACGCCCGGCAAGACCTACGGTGCGCGCGATCCTGTTGGCGTCGACGGCATACAGCCTGATCTTTTTGTCGATGATCTGTTGCTGCACCGTGCGGGGCAGCGCGTCCCAGACGGCATCAGGGGCGAGGCCGCAGTTGAGCAGCAGCACCGCGCCCGGTGCCGCGCGACCGAGCACATCGACGTGCTCCATGAACCGGAACTGATGGCAGCCGACGAAGTTGGCCTGAGTCACCAGGTACGGGGCGCGAATGGGTTCAGGTCCAAACCGAAGGTGCGAAACAGTCTGTGAACCAGACTTCTTCGAGTCATAGACGAAATAGGCTTGCGCGTACGTGTTCTCCTCCCCGCCGAGGATCTTGATCGTGTTCTTGTTGGCGCCGACGGTCCCGTCTGAGCCCAAGCCGAAGAAGACCGCGCGCATCGTCTCGGCGGGCTCGATGTCGAACTCGGGGTCGTAGGCGATGCTCGAACCGGACACGTCGTCGTCGATGCCCACCGTGAACTGCTGCCGGGGCCGCTCGCGGGACAGTTCGCTGAACACCCCGGCGACCATGGCCGGGGTGAACTCCTTCGATGAGAGACCGTAGCGCCCGCCGCAGACTCGCGGCAGGTGGGACCGTTCACCGTTGGTGTAGGACGCGCTGAGGGCCGCGACGACGTCGAGATACAGCGGCTCACCCTCCGACCCGGGCTCCTTGGTGCGGTCGAGTACCCCGATCGTGCGAACGGTCGGCGGAAGCGCGGCCAGCAGCGCTTGGGTGGGAAACGGTCGATACAGCCGCACCTGCACCACGCCGACACGTTCACCGCGTTCGCGAAGCGCGGTCACTGTTTCTGCGACGGTCTGTCCACCGGAGCCCATCAGGATCAGCACCCGCTCGGCTTCCGGGTCGCCGCTGTATTCGACGATGTGCATGTGGCGGCCCGTGCGCTCGCCCAGCTGTGTCATCAGCTCTTCAACAACGGCCGGCACCGGTGTATAGAAAGGGTTGACGGTTTCCCGCGCCTGGAAGTAGGTGTCTGGGTTCTGCGCGGTGCCGCGGACGAACGGTCGTTCCGGTGACATCCCACGGGCACGGTGTTCCCGGATCAACTTCTCCGGTACCAGTGCTCGCAGGTCGTCGTCGCCGAGCAGTTCGATCGTGTTGATCTCGTGGGAGGTGCGGAACCCGTCGAGGAAGTGCACGAACGGAATTCGTGTGCGAAGTGTTGCCGCCTGTGCCACCAGCGCCAAGTCATGGGCTTCCTGGACCGACGCAGACGAGAGCAACGCAAATCCCGTCTGCCGCAGCGCCATCACGTCCGAGTGGTCACCGAAGATGGACAATGCCTGCGTCGCCAATGACCGTGCCGCAACGTGGATCACCGCCGAGGTGAGCTCACCGGCGATCTTGTACATGTTCGGGATCATCAGCAGCAGACCCTGCGACGAGGTGAAGGTCGTCGCCAACGCCCCGCCCTGCAGGGCGCCGTGCAGGGCACCCGCCGCACCGCCCTCGCTCTGCATCTCCATCACCGACGGAACCGTGCCCCACACATTGGGGCGCTTCCGGCTCGACCACTCGTCGGCCAGCTCGGCCATCGGCGAGGACGGGGTGATCGGATAGATGCAGCACACTTCGTTGAGCCGGTAGGCGACCGATACCGTCGCCTCGTTGCCATCCACGGTGGCCCGCGTCATGTCGGCTCCTGAATCATCTCGATGGCATGGACCGGGCACTGCTCGAAGCACGTGGCGCAACCGGTGCACTTGTCGTGGTCGAACCGGTAGCGGCGGCCCGTTCCCAGCTTGATCACCGCGTCCTCGGGACAGGCGCCGAGACAGCCGTCACATTCGAAACAGTTGCCGCACGAGAGGCATCTGCCCGCCTCGAAGACGGCGGCCTCCGCCGACAAACCGCCGACCACCTCGTCGAACCCCGTCACGCTCTGTTCAGCGGAGAGTTCGGGCTGGGCGCGTCGGGGTGCATCACCGAAGTACCACAGGTGGAGCTGGCCGAAGGTCACGATGGGGTGTTTGGCGGGCGCCTCGCCGTCGGCCCCGCGCAGCCAGGCGTCGATGTAGTGTGCCGCCTTCTTGCCGTGCCCGACGCCGACCGTGACGGTGCGCTCACTGGGCACCATGTCCCCGCCCGCGAACACCCCAGGGCAGCCGGTCATCAGCGACGGTGAGACTCGGACACTGCCGTCGTGTTCGAACTCCACCCCCGGCAATGTCCGCATGAACGCCGACTCGGTCTCCTGACCCAACGCCATGATCACGGTGTCGGCAGCAAGGGTCTCGAAGCGCCCGGTGGGCCGCGGACGGCCAGCCTCGTCCAGTTCCATCACCTCCACCTGCAGCTCCGGGCCGTCGAAGGCGGTGATCGTGCGTAACCAGTTGATCCGCACGCCCTCCCGTTCGGCCTCTTGCGCCTCCTCCTCGTGGGCGGGCATCTGCGCACGGGTGCGGCGGTAGATGATGACCGCATCGTCGGCGCCGAGACGGCGGGCCACGCGGGCGGCATCCATGGCGGTGTTGCCACCGCCGTAGACCGCCACGTGGCGACCGATTGCGGGGCGTTCACCGGCGGCGACGCTGCGCAGAAACGACAACGCGTCCAACATCGGCCCGGCGTCGCGCGCCGGGATGTCGACACGTTTGGCCAGGTGCGCCCCGACCGCGACGAACACGGCATCGAAGTTGCCCGACTCGCGTTCGGCGGCAAGGTCTTCAACCCGGTGATTGAACGTCAACTGCACCCCTAGGGCGGCGATGCGATGCACTTCGGCATCGAGAACATCGCGGGGGAGCCGGTAGTTCGGGATGCCGTAGCGCATCATCCCGCCAGGTTCGGCGCCGGCATCGCGGATTTCGACGTGATGCCCGCGCCGGGCCAGGTGGTAGGCGGCGGACAGTCCACTCGGTCCGGCGCCGACGACCAGCACCCGCTTGCCGGTCGGCTGTGGTGGCGGCTCGAACTGCCACCCGTGCTGGCGTGCCGAATCGCCGAGCAACCGTTCCACCGAATGGATGGACACCGCAGCGTCGAGATCAGCGCGATTGCAAACCGACTCGCACGGGTGATAACAGACCCGACCGTGGATCGCGGCGAAGGGATTGTCAGCGACCAACTGGCGCCACGCCTGTTCAAGCTCGCCGACCCGAGCATGGCTCAGCCAGGCTTGGATGTTTTCACCGGCCGGGCAGGTCGCGTTACACGGCGGCAGCAGATCGACGTACACCGGCCTACGCTCGCGCACCGGCCCGGCGCGGGACCGATCGTCGAGCAGATCCGGCAGGGCCGTGATGTCCAGTGCCGGCCCCGCGGGACCGGCACCCGGGTCGGCACCTCGTGGGTTGGCGGTCATCGACTCCAACGATAGGGCCCCACCGAGGGTGGGGCATCTCGTGGCGTGTCCTACCGCGAGTTGAATCCACGGACCCCTGCGCTCATAACGGTGACAACCAATTTAGTACGCCTCGGTATGTTGGGAGCGGTGGGCAGCTCGATAGCACTTGTCGGTCCCGGGGCCATCGGTTCCACCGTCGCCGCACTGTTGCATGCGGCCGGTCATCGCGTGACGGTGTGCGGGCACACGCCGCGTGATCGCATCGAGGTTCGCCGCGACGACGGGGAAACGATCGTGGTGCCCGGTCCGGTGTTGACCGACTTCGACGACGTCGACGGCCGCGCCGACGTGGTGCTGCTCGCAGTCAAGGACACCCACAACGAGCAGGCGGCCGGCTGGCTGCACCGGTTGTGCGACGAGCACACGGTGGTCTGCGTGCTGCAGAACGGTGTCGAGCAGGTCGAGCGGGTCGGCCGGTTCTGCCCGTCGGCGCATATCGTGCCCGCCGTCGTGTGGTTCTCCGCCGAAACGCAGCCGAGCGGTTGGGTGCGGCTGCGCACCGAGGTCCGCGTGGTACTGCCCGAGGGCGAGGACGCCGACATTCTGGCGGCGGTGCTGCGCCCGGCCGGGATGACGGTCGAACTGGACCCCGATTTCTGCACCGAGGCGTGGCGCAAGCTGTTGGTCAACGCGTTGGCCGGGTTCATGGTGCTGGCCGGGCGGCGATCCGGGATGTTCCGCCGCGCCGACGTCGCCGCCCTGGCGCGCCGCTATCTGACCGAATGCCTGGCGGTGGCCCGCGCTGAGGGCGCCCACCTGCCGGACACGGTCATCGACGAGATGACCGAGATGTTCGCCGCCGCCCCCGAGGATCTGACCACGTCGATGCTCTCGGACGCCGAAGCGCACCGCCAGCTGGAATGGGACATCCGCAACGGCGTCATCGTCCGCAAGGCCGCCGAGCATGGTTTGGCCACACCGGTCGGTGACGTGCTGGTTCCGTTGCTTGCCGCGGCCAGCGACGGACCGGGATAGCCCGAGGCTCGCCGGTGGCATCCTGGCCAGGTGGGGCTGATTTTCCGGTTGGTCGAGCTGCTGCTGGTCATCGTGCCGCTGGCCGGTGGGATCTATGCCGCCAAGCTATTGGACTTCCCGGCGATGACCGACATGGGCGATCCGCTCACGGTGGTCTTTCACCGCGCCAAGCTGGCCCTGCGGAGTTCGCGGGACGTTGAGCGGGCCGCGTGACCGGTAGAACTTGCCGACGAAGTTGACCTCGTGAACCTTCGTATGGTCGACGAAGGTCCCGGACTCGCAGTCCATCACCACGGCGTCTTCGTCCCGGGAGGCCACCAGCTTGGTGACGGCGCGACGAACTCGTCGGCCATATCGTAACGCTGCTGCCGCGGCGGCAGCGTATCCAGCCCGACATTGTGGGCGGCCTGTTCTTCAACATTTCTCGCCGGGTGAAAACTCCCTGGGTAGGACCGCGTCCTCGCTGATACACTCCAACTTCGGGCCGATGCAGTCCCTCCACACTCGTATATGGAGACTGCGGAGGTAGATTCGGTTGCTGTTCTCGGCACTTCCCAAGGCCCAGGGCCTCTACGACCCGGACAATGAATCGGATTCCTGTGGCGTCGCCATGATCGCCGATATCCAGGGTCGCCGTTCCCATGGCATCGTCGTGGACGGACTCACCGCGCTGGAGCATCTGGAGCACCGCGGTGCGGCCGGCGCCGAGCCGAACAGCGGTGACGGTGCCGGGATTCTGATCCAGCTGCCGGTGGAACTGTTCGCCGGTGTCGTCGACTTCGATCTACCGAAACCGAACGCCGACGGCATGAACACCTTCGCCGCCGGCATCGGCTTCCTGCCGCAAGATCCCGTCGCCCGTGCTGCCGTGTGCGCCCGAATAGAGGCCATCGCCGCCGAGGAAAATTTGGAAGTTCTTGGCTGGCGCGCCCTTCCGGTCGATCCGGACGGCGCCGGCATCGGTGCCACCGCGCTGAGCTGTATGCCCTACATGGCGCAGTTGTTCGTCGCTACCCCCGACGGCTGCGGCGGTATCGACCTGGACCGTCGGGTCTACCCGCTGCGCAAACGCATCGAGGCCGCCGTCGAGGATCTCGGCGTCTACTTCTCGTCGCTGTCCAGCCGGACCATCGCCTACAAGGGCATGCTCACCACAATGCAGCTGCCGCGGTTTTTTCCGGATCTGCGCGACGACCGCTGCATGAGCGCCATCGCGATCGTGCACAGCCGGTTCTCCACCAACACCTTCCCGTCCTGGCCGCTGGCCCATCCGTTCCGCTTCGTCGCGCACAACGGTGAGATCAACACTGTCCGCGGTAACCGCAACCGGATGCACGCGCGTGAAGCCAAGCTGAGCAGTGACCTCATACCCGGTGACCTGAGCCGACTTTCGCCGATCTGCTCGAAGGAAGCTTCGGACTCCGCGTCGTTCGACCAGGTGCTCGAGCTGTTGCATCTCGGCGGGCGCAGCCTGCCGCACGCGGTGCTGATGATGATCCCCGAGGCGTGGGAGAACAACATCACCATGGATGCGGAGCGCCGCGCATTCTGGCAGTTCCATGCCTCGCTGATGGAGCCCTGGGACGGTCCGGCCTGTGTCACCTTCACCGACGGCACCGTCGTCGGTGCGGTGCTGGACCGCAACGGATTACGGCCCGGACGCTGGTGGCGCACGATCGACAACCGCATCATCCTTGCCAGCGAGAGTGGGGTGCTCGACGTACCCAGCGCCCAGGTGGTCGCCAAGGGCCGGCTGGAGCCCGGCAAGATGTTCCTGATCGACACCGCCGCGGGCCGCATCGTCTCCGATGACGAGGTCAAGAGCGAGCTGGCCGGTGCACACGCTTACGGCGAGTGGCTGCACGCCGGGTTGCTGGACCTGAAGACCCTGCCGGATCGTGCTCGCGTGCAACCCAATCACGAATCGGTGGTGCGCCGGCAGGTGTCCTTCGGCTACACCGAGGAAGAGTTGCGGGTGCTGCTGACGCCGATGGCGGCATCGGGCGGTGAGCCGCTCGGATCGATGGGCACCGACACCCCGATCGCGGTGCTCTCGCAGCGATCCCGGTTGCTCTACGACTATTTCGTCGAACTGTTCGCCCAGGTCACAAACCCACCGCTGGACGCCATCCGCGAGGCCGTGGTCACCTCCATGAGCCGGGTGATGGGTCCCGAGGAGAACCTGCTGGAGCCGACGGCCGCATCGTGTCGCCAGATCAGGCTCGGCTGGCCGGTGCTCGACAACGACGACCTCAACAAGATCGTGCACATCAACGACGACGGTGAGCAGCCCGGCCTGCGCACCGCGGTACTGCGGGCCCTCTACGACGTCGAACGTGGTGGGGAAGGACTGGCCGATGCGCTCGAAGAGCTGCGGATCCGCGCCTGCGAGGCGATCGCGAAGGGTGCCCGCACCCTGGTGATCTCGGACCGCGACTCCGACCACACCAAGGCACCGATCCCGTCGCTGCTGGCCGTTTCCGCGGTACATCACCATCTGGTGCGCACCAAGGAACGCACCAGCGTCGCACTGGTGGTGGAAAGCGGTGACGCGCGCGAGGTGCACCACATCGCGATGCTGATCGGCTTCGGCGCGGCAGCGGTCAACCCGTACCTGGCATTCGAGTCGATCGAAGACCTGATCCGCGAGGGTGAGCTCACCGGTATCGAACCGGCCACCGCGGTGCGCAATTACCTCAAAGCGCTCGGCAAGGGCGTGACGAAGGTGATGAGCAAGATGGGCATCTCGACGGTCTCCTCCTACACCGGTGCGCAGGCATTCGAGGCGATCGGGCTGGACCGTGCCGTCATCGACGAGTACTTCACGGGCACACCGATGCAACTCGGTGGTGTCGGACTGGGCGTCCTGGCCGAAGAGGTCAGATTCCGGCACCGCCGGGCCTACCCGGAGAACCCCACCGAGCGGGCGTACCGCCGACTTTCGGTGGGCGGCGAGTATCAGTTCCGCCGCGATGGCGAGTTGCACCTGTTCACCCCGGAAGTGGTTTTCTTGCTGCAACATTCGACGCGCACCAAGCGTCACGACGTCTTCGCGCAGTACTCCGAAGAGGTGAACCGGCTGTCCCGTGAGGGCGGCGTGCTGCGCGGGCTGTTCGATTTCAAGAAGGGCGTGCGGCCACCCGTTCCGCTCGACCAGGTCGAGTCGTCCGAGTCCATCGTCACCCGGTTCAACACCGGCGCCATGAGCTACGGCTCGATATCTGCCGAGGCACACGAGACGATGGCCATCGCCATGAACAAGATTGGTGGTCGCTCCAACTCCGGCGAGGGCGGCGAGGAGACCGACCGGCTCTATGACCCGTCGCGCCGCAGCGCGGTCAAACAGGTGGCGTCCGGGCGTTTCGGCGTGACCAGTGATTACCTGGTGAACGCCACCGACATCCAGATCAAGATGGCGCAGGGCGCCAAACCCGGTGAGGGAGGCCAACTTCCGGGATACAAAGTGTATCCGAACATCGCCAAGACCCGGCATTCCACACCCGGGGTGGGACTCATCTCCCCGCCGCCGCATCACGATATCTACTCGATCGAGGATCTTGCGCAGCTGATCCACGATCTGAAGAACGCCAACGACAAGGCCCGCATCCACGTCAAGCTGGTCAGTTCCGTCGGTGTCGGCACCGTGGCCGCCGGCGTCTCCAAGGCGCACGCCGATGTGGTGCTGATCTCCGGGTATGACGGCGGTACCGGTGCCGCGCCGCTGACGTCGCTCAAGCATGCCGGTGCACCCTGGGAGATCGGATTGGCCGACACCCAGCAGACATTGGTGCTCAATGGCCTGCGCGATCGCATCACCGTGCAGTGCGACGGCGGCATGCGGACCGCCCGTGACGTGATGGTGGCCGCGCTGCTGGGCGCCGAGGAATACGGGTTCGCCACCGCGCCGCTGGTGGTCGCGGGCTGCATCATGATGCGGGTCTGTCACCTCGACACCTGCCCGGTGGGGGTGGCCACGCAGAACCCGGAACTGCGGGCGCGTTTCAACGGCAAGCCCGAGTTCGTGGAGAACTTCTTCATGTTCATCGCCGAGGACGTCCGGGGCATGCTCGCCGAACTCGGCTTTCGCAGCCTCGATGAGGCGATCGGACGTGTCGAGATACTGGACACCGCGCAAGGTGTCGCGCACTGGAAGAGCAACGGGCTGGATCTCAGCCCGATCTTCGCGGTGCCGACCGATGCGCAAGGCGCCGAACTGCCCCAGCGCCGCCGGCTGCGCGATCAGGACCACGGTCTTGACAAGGCGCTGGATCAGACCCTGGTGGCACTGTCGGAGGGGGCGCTCGAGGATGCGCATCCGGTGAGACTGGAACTGCCGGTGCGCAACGTCAACCGCACGGTGGGCACCCTGCTGGGCTCCGAGGTGACCCGTCGCTACGGGTCGGCCGGTCTGCCGGATGACACCATCCACGTCACGCTGACCGGCTCGGCGGGCCAGTCACTGGGCGCCTTCCTGCCGCGCGGCATCACCCTGGATCTGGTCGGTGACGCCAACGACTATGTGGGCAAGGGGCTTTCGGGTGGACGCGTGATCGTGCGACCGCCCGATGACGTGCTTTTCCTGCCCGAGGACAATGTCATCGCCGGGAACACACTGCTGTTCGGCGCCACGTCCGGTGAGGTGTTCCTGCGCGGTCGGGTCGGGGAACGGTTCTGCGCCCGCAACTCCGGCGCACTGGCCGTCGTCGAGGGTGTCGGCGACCACGCGTGCGAGTACATGACCGGCGGACGCGTCGTGGTTCTCGGCGACACCGGGCGCAATATCGGGGCCGGAATGTCGGGCGGTATCGCCTTCGTGCTCGGACTCGACCCGGCGAAGGTGAACACCGAGATGGTGGACTTGCAAAGGCTCGAACCCGAGGATCTGGCCTGGCTGCGCGATGTGGTGGCGCGACACGCGCAGGCCACCGAGAGCACCGTCGCCGGATCGCTGCTGGCGGACTGGCCGCGCCGCAGCGCGCAGTTCACCAAGATCATGCCGACCGACTACGAGCGGGTGCTGCGCGCCACCCGGATGGCGAAGGCCGAAGGACGCGACGTGGACGCTGCGATCATGGAGGCCAGCCGTGGCTGACGCGAACGGGTTTCTGAGGGTACGCAAGATGGAAGCGGCCAAGCGGCCTGTCGATGAACGCGTCGGAGACTGGCGTGAGGTGTATGAGCGCCAGGACGCCAACGAGCGCGCCGGTGAGGTGTCTCAGCAGGCCCGCCGCTGCATGGATTGCGGAATCCCGTTCTGCCACTCGGGTACTGCGGGCTGCCCACTGGGCAATCTGATACCGGAGTGGAACGATCTGGTGCGTCGCGGGCGGTGGGACGCCGCCAGCGACCGCCTGCACGCGACCAACAACTTTCCGGAGTTCACCGGCAGATTGTGCCCGGCCCCGTGCGAGGCGGCCTGTGTGCTGTCCATCGCCGAGGAGACCACCGGCGGCAGCGTCACCATCAAACGGATCGAGCAGTCGATCGTCGACCATGCCTGGTTGACCGGTTCGATCGAGCCGCAGCCGCCCGCCATCGCGTCGGGACGCAGTGTCGCGGTGGTCGGTTCGGGTCCGGCGGGGCTGGCGGCGGCCCAGCAGCTCACCCGCGCGGGACATCACGTCACCGTGTACGAACGCGACAACCGCATCGGCGGACTGATGCGCTACGGCATCCCGGAATACAAGCTGGAGAAGGCGACGCTGAACCAGCGGTTGTCGCAGATGCGCGCCGAGGGAACGCGTTTTGTCACCGAGTGTGAGGTCGGGGTGGACCTATCCATCGAGGCGCTGCGCGCCCAGCACGATGCCATCGTGCTGGCCGTCGGTGCGCTGCGCGGCAGGGACAACGATGTGGAGGGCCGCGAGCTCAACGGTGTGCACCTGGCAATGGAGCATCTGGTGCCCGCCAACAAGGAGTGCGAGGGCGACGGCCCCGCCGAACTGACCGCAGCGGGCAAGCATGTGGTGATCATCGGCGGCGGCGATACCGGTGCGGACTGCCTGGGCACCGCACATCGGCAGGGCGCGGCATCGGTCACCCAGCTCGACTACAACCCCCAACCACCGGAGGCCCGCGACGACTCGCGCTCACCGTGGCCCACCTGGCCGCTGCTGCTGCGCACCTCCCCGGCGCATGCCGAGGGCGGGGCCCGACGCTTCGAGGTGGCCGTGCAGCGGTTCGTTGGCGACGGACCGGGCGGCGAAACGGGAAACGTCCGGGCGATCCAGGTCGCCGAGGTGAAGGTCGAACGGGGCGCCGACGGTCGTCGCGTCATCACCCCGGTCGGGGAGATGATCGAGCTGCCGTGCGATCTGGCCCTGCTGGCGATCGGATTCGAGGGCGTCGAGCATATGGCCCTGCTCGACGGGCTCGGGCTGCGCCTCAACGGCCGCGGCACACTGTCCTGCGGTTCGGACTGGCAGACCGAGGAGCCCGGTGTCTTCGTGTGCGGCGACGCCCACCGTGGCGCTTCCCTGGTCGTGTGGGCGATCGCCGAGGGACGCAGTGCGGCCCATGCGGTGGACGCCTACCTGATGGGTGACTCCGATCTGCCGGCGCCGGTCCGGCCCGGTGCGTTACCTCTGGCCGTCATCTGAATCGATTAACGACTATGCTCATGAGACGTGAATAGACGCGGAAAGATCGTCTGTACTCTCGGCCCGGCTACCGCGACCGATGAGTCGGTGCGTGCCCTGGTCGAGGCCGGGATGGACGTAGCACGGTTGAACTTCAGCCACGGTGACTATGCGGATCACGAGCAGTCCTACCGGCATGTCCGGGCAGCATCCGATTCGACGGGTCGGGCGGTCGGCATACTTGCTGACCTGCAGGGACCGAAGATCCGGTTGGGACGCTTCGCCGACGGACCGACGGTCTGGGAGAACGGCGAGACCATCCGCATCACGGTCGAGGAGTGCGCGGGCACCCACGGCCGGATCGGCACCACCTACAAGCGGTTGGCCCAGGACGCCAAGCCCGGTGACCGGGTGCTGGTCGACGACGGCAATGTCGGCCTCATCGTCGAGCACATCGACGGCGACGATGTCGTCTGCACCGTCACCGAGGGCGGCAAGGTCAGCAACAACAAGGGCATGTCCCTGCCCGGTATGAACGTCTCGGCGCCCGCGCTCTCGGAGAAGGACATCGAAGACCTCGAGTTCGCGCTGAGGCTCGGCGTCGACCTGGTGGCGCTCTCGTTCGTGCGCTCGCCCGCCGATGTGGAACTGGTCCACGAGGTGATGGATCGGGTGGGTCGCCGGGTCCCGGTGATCGCCAAGATGGAGAAGCCCGAGGCGATCGACAACCTCGAGGCGATCGTGCTGGCCTTCGACGCCATCATGGTGGCCCGCGGCGACCTGGGTGTCGAACTCCCGCTCGAAGAGGTGCCGCTGGTGCAGAAGCGGGCCATCCAGATGGCTCGCGAGAATGCCAAGCCGGTGATCGTCGCCACCCAGATGCTGGAGTCGATGATCGAGAACTCCCGGCCGACGCGTGCGGAGGCCTCCGATGTGGCCAACGCGGTGCTCGACGGCGCCGATGCCGTCATGCTGTCCGGCGAGACGTCGGTCGGTAAGTTCGCCCTGGAAGCGGTGCGGACCATGGGCCGGATCCTGTCGGCGGTCGAGGCGAACTCCACCGAGGCGCCGCCGCTGACTCACGTGCCCCGCACCAAGCGCGGCGTCATCTCCTACGCCGCCCGCGATATCGGTGAGCGGTTGGAGGCCAAGGCCCTCGTCGCGTTCACCCAGTCCGGTGACACGGTGCGTCGACTGGCCCGGCTGCACACCCCGCTGCCGCTGCTGGCGTTCACCGCGCTGCCCGAGGTGCGCAGTCAGTTGGCGCTGACCTGGGGTACCGAGACGTTCATCGTGCCGCATATGGAAACCACCGACGGCATGATCCATCAGGTCGACAAGTCGTTGCTGGCGCTCGGCCGCTACAAGCGCGGGGACCTGGTGGTCATCGTCGCAGGCGCTCCGCCTGGCACAGTAGGCTCGACCAACCTGATCCATGTGCACCGGATCGGGGAGGACGACCACTAAAGGACCGAGGTCCGCCCCAGGAGGAAACGTTGTCAGCGGAGCATCTGCAGGAGCTGCTGACGGTCCTGAATCTCACCCGGGTCGGCGAGGATGCGTTCAGCGGAACGCATCCGAGCCGAAACCCGGTGCGTACCTTCGGCGGACAGATGATGGCACAGGCCTTCGTCGCGGCGAGTCGCACGGTGTCAGCCAGTCTGCCGCCGAGCACACTGTCGATGCACTTCATCGCCGGCGGCGATCCCACGAAAGACCTTGACTTCCAGGTGGTTCGGTTGCGGGACGAACGCCGCTTCGCCAACCGCAGAGTGGACGTCACCCAGGACGGCGTGCTGTTGGGCACCGCACTGGTATCGCATCTGGCCGGTGGGCGGGGGCTGGAGCACAACGTCGCCGCCCCGGCGGTGCCTGCGCCGGCAACGTTACCCACCATCGACGAACTGCTGGTGGGTTACGAGGAGACGGTGCCGCATTTCGTCAGCGCGCTGCGGCCCATCCAGTGGCGCTACACCAATGACCCGGCATGGGTGATGCGGGCCAAGGGCGAACAACTCGACCACAACCGGGTGTGGCTGACCGCGGATGGCCCGATGCCCGACGACCCGGTGCTGCACACCGCGGCGATGGTCTACTCCTCGGACACCACGGTGCTGGACTCGATCATCACCACCCACGGCCTGTCATGGGGTTTCGACCGGATCTTTGCGGTCACCATGAACCACTCGGTCTGGTTCCACCGGCCGATCCGCTTCGACGAGTGGGTGCTGTACTCGACGTCATCGCCGGTGGCGGCCGACTCTCGCGGTCTTGGCGCCGGGCATTTCTTCAACGAGCGCGGTGAGGCGCTGGCCACGGTGGTGCAGGAGGGGATCGTCAAGTACTTCCCGGGCCGCTGACTAGATGTTGTAGTCCTTCTTGACTTGCCCGCGGAAGCTATTCTCGCACTGCACCTGTGCAGGTCGGTCGATGCCGGCCTTCTCCATGCAATCGACATAGTCGCCGATGCCCGCCTCGGAGAGGAACCCGATCCAGATCGGGATGAAGGCGACGCCGACGACGACGGCCAGTGCGCCCAAACCGATCCCGGCGTTCGCGATCGCACCGTTGTCTGCGTCGCCGCGCCCGGCCCGGCGACGCCCGGCGAATCCGAGTACCACGGCGATCAGACCACCGACGATGCCACCGATGATGCTCCAGGAGAACAGCAGAGCCAGCATGGCCATTATCAGCGCCGCACTGCCCAGTCCGTTGCGAGGGCCGACCTGCGGCGCCGGATATCCGGGATACGGGGGTGGGGGCGGGTAACCGGGGTATGGCGGCTGGGGCGCGGGATACGGCTCGGGGGAGCTCATATCAGTGAGGTTACCCGCGGGCAGCGAGCCGGATCGCCCGGCAATCGAGTTCGGGCGGCAGGTGGTGGGTGGCCACGACGACGGTCTTCTCGGCGGCGAACAGACCGTTCGGGGTGAGCAGCGCGGCGTTGAGGCGATCGCTGTCGGCGGCGTCGAGGTGCTCGGTCGGTTCGTCGAGCAACACGATGGGGAAATCGGAGATGAGTGCCCTGGCCAGCAGCAGTCGTCGGCGCTGCCCGGCTGAGACGGCGGCGGCTCCGCCGCGCAACATGGTGGCCAGTCCGTCGGGTAGGCCGGCCAGCCAGCCGGTCAACCCGACGGATTCCAGTGCCGAGGTCAGCTCGGCATCGGTTGCATCGCCCCGGCCCACCAGCAGGTTGTCCCGCACCGTGGTGTCGAACAGATGGGCATCCTCGGCGAAGAACGCTGCGGTGACCGGGTTTTCGGGATAGCCGGCCGCGATCGCCATCAACATCGTGGTCTTGCCGCTACCGCTCGGACCGAGGACGGCGATCCTGTCCCCGGGGGACAGCTGGACCTGCTCGGTACCGGGACGGTGACGGGTGGATGCCGCGGGTGTGGTCAGGTCGGTGAGGCTGTTTGCGGCGATCCGGGAGCGGACCAGTTGGGCGGCCGCGGCAGGCAGCGCGGTGGTGGCCTCGAACGCGGACAGCGGCACCAGCATCAGGATGGCCAGCGAGGTCGCGCTGGTGTGGCCGGCGAGCATGATGCCGACGATGACAGCACCGAGCACCGAGACACCCACCGCTGCGGTCGCCACCGCGCCGGCCGCCGCCGCCGGTGCCGCGGCCCGGTCCTGTGCGCGCCCCAGACCGCGGTGTTCGTGGGCGGATTCGGCGATGACCTGTTCGAGGCGGCCCGCCACCCGCAGTTCTGCCGCGTGCTCCAACGCCACCAGCGTGGCGGTGTCGCGGGCACTGTGATGCTCGGCCGCCAGGGCCTCGGTGGCGGCGGCGGCCCGTCCGGACAGCCAAGGCGCGAGCACACCGGCCACCACCAGGCAGACCGCGAGGATCACCGCTGCCGGCGGTGAGATGAGAACAACGATGAGGACGGCCGCCGCGGACAGTATGGCGGCCACGCACATCGGCAGAATCGCGCGCACCAACACGTCGGCGAGATCGTCGACGGAGGCACCGACGCGGGCCACCAGATCGCCGCTGTGCAGTCGCAGCGCGGTCTCCGGCGGCAGGGCGATCAGGCGGCGGTAGAGCCCGACGCGGGTGTTGCCCGCGGCGCGTAACGCGGTGTCGTGGATGGCAAGTCGTTCGCAGTAGCTGAACATCCCCCGCGAGATGCCCAGCGCGCGAACCGCCACCACCGCCACCGTCAGATCGAGCACCGGCGGCATCTGCCAGGCCCGGGTGATCAGCCAGGCCGCGACGGTGGCCAGCGCGAGCGCGCTGCCCAGTGCGAGGGTGCCGAACAGCACCGCGAGCAGCAGTCGGGGCAGTCGCGGTTGCAGCAGTGCCCACACGTCACGATAAGGCACAGCGCGCACCCCCCAGCGACACGACGTGGTCACCGATGGCGAGGACCGGTCCGCGGTGCCCGATCACCAGCACGGTGGCGCCGGCCCTGGCCCGTGCCGAGATCGAGGACAATACCAGCGATTCCCCAGCAGCATCGAGGTGCGCCGTCGGTTCGTCGAGCAGCAGCACCGGCGCGTCGGAGCCCAGTGCCCGCGCCAACCCCAGTCGCTGGCGCTGCCCCAGCGACAGACCTGTCCCGCCGCGCCCGATGGCCTCGTCCAAACCGTGGGGCAGGGTGGCCAGAACCTCATCGAATCCCGAGGCGCGGCAAGCGGAGTCGATATCGGTCAGCGGACCGAACAGCTCCAGGTTGCTGCGCACCGTGCCCGGCAGCAACGCCGGCCGCTGCGGTAACCAGGCGACGCGGGACCACCACTGCGGCACGTCGATGTCGGCGATGTCCAGGCCGTCGATCAGGACCCGGCCCGAGGTGGGCTCGGTCAGGCCCAGGATGGCCGCCACGGCGGTGCTCTTACCCGCGCCGTTGGGTCCGGTGAACACGGTGACCCGCCCGGGGGCGATATCGGCGGTCAGCGCGTCGGGCGCCGTTCCGTCCCGGCCGGCCACGGACAGTTCGTCCAGTCGGATCTCGATGGCCGCACGGGACAATGTGCGTTCTCCGGCTGGGCGCACCGGTTCGGGCTCCAGCAGCTGCAGCGCGGCCTCTGCGGCGGTCTTGCCGTCCTGGGCGGCGTGGAACTGCACGCCTACCTTGCGTAATGGCCAGAACACCTCGGGTGCCAGCAGCAGTGCGGTCAACGCCGCGACCAGCGTCATGTCCCCGAACACCAGTCGCAGCCCGACATTGACCGCGACCAGGGCGACGCCGAGGGTGGCGATCAGTTCGAGGACGGCCGCCGACAGGAAGGCGATGCGCAGTGTCTGCATGGCCGAGCTGCGATGTGCGGCACTGAGTTCGGCGATTCGGTGCGCGGGCCCGGATGCCCGGCCCAGCGCCCGCAGTGTCGGTATCCCGGCGACCAGATCGAGCAACCGGGACTGCAGGGCGGTCATGGCCGTCAACGCCGCGGCCGACCGGTCGGCCGTCAGCCGGCCGATGAGCACCATGAACAGCGGAATCAGTGGCAGCGCGACTGCCACCACCGCAGCGGCCTGCAGGTCGGTCGCGGCGATCACGACAACGGTTGCCGGGGTGAGAATCCCGGCCAGGATCACTGCAGGGAGGTAACCGGTGAAATAGGGCCGCAACCCGTCGAGTCCGCGGGTGAGCACGACGGTGGCCTCGTCACGGACACCGAGTAGCCGCTGCGGTGGCAGCGCCGTCACCGACCGCAATACCTGGGCGGACAGGTCGCCGATCACTGCAGTGGCCGCCCGCTGGCTCAGTCCGGACTGAAGTCGTTGCGCGACTGCACGGACGGCCCACAGCCCGGCCAGGACCAGCAGCTCGGCGCTCCAGTGCCCGAGGGTGCGGGTGGCCGGGTCGGTGATGACCCCGGCGACCACGCGGGCCAGTACGCAGGCGCCCGCGATGGTGGCCGCGCTGATCACCGCGCCGTACAGCACGGCCGCCGCCAGGTAGCGGCGCATACCCGGGGAATTTTGCCAGTCGGGCGAGCGCAGCGACGGGGAATGTCGCCGGGGCGAGCGCAGCGACGGGGAAGACTGCCGGGGCGAGCGCAGCGACGGGGAACTGCCGATCGTCACGGTATCCGCGGTGACAAGCCCGCGGGGTCGGGTATCCGCTCGGCCGAGATGCGTTCCCGGAAAACCCAGTACGTCCAGCCCTGGTACACGAGGACCAGGGGGGTGACCGCCAGCGCGGCCCAGGCCAGGACCTTCAGGGTGTAGGGCGAGGACGACGCGTTGTAGATGGTCAGGCTCCAGGCCGGGTCGAGCGTGGACGGGATGAGGTTTGGGTACAGGCAGCCGAATATCAGCACCACCACCGCGACGATCACGGCGGCGGTGGTCGAGAAGGCCATTCCGTCACCGCCATCGGTGAGTACCAGCATCACCACGCTCAGCTGACAAACCACCGCGAATCCGAGCACCAGCCAGGTCCAGTCGGTGCCGTATGCGAGCTGGGTCCACAATCCGAATCCCAGCACGACGGCGGTGACCGGAAGCACCAGGCGGCCGGCGTAGCGGCGGGCGTCGGCACGCACTGCACCTTCGGTCTTCAGTGCCACGAACACGGCGCCGTGCAGCAGGAACAGCCCGCACGTCGCCAGGCCGCCGAGAATGGTGTACGGATTGAGCACATCGCCGAAGCCCAGTGCGATCTGATGATCGGCGTCGACGGGAAGTCCGCGCACCAGCGCGGCGAAGGCGACGCCCCACAGGATGGCGGGCACCCAGGATCCGACGGCGATGCCGATATCGGCCCAGCGACGCCACTTCGGATCATTGACCTTGCCGCGCCATTCGATGGCGCAGATCCGGACGATCATCGATGCCAGGATGGCCAGCAGCGGGAGGTACAGCCCGGAGAACATGGTGGCGTACATCCCCGGGAATGCCGCGAACATGGCGCCACCCGCGGTGATCAGCCACACCTCGTTGCCGTCCCACACCGGGCCGATGGTGTTGAGCACCGCCCGCCGATGCTTCTCGGAATCACCGGTTGCCGTCCGGCCGAAGATCGCCATCAGCATCCCGACGCCGAAGTCGAACCCCTCTAGCACCAGGAAGCCGACGAACAGCACCGCCAGGGTGACGAACCAGAAGATCTGAAGAGCCATGGCACGCCTCCTAATACGCGAACGACAGCGGTGCGACCTCGTCCTCGCCGGGCGGGGTCGGTGGGATGGGTTCGGTGTCGTGTTCCAGCGGTCCCTCGACGACATAGCGCCGGATCAGCCAGAACCAGATCACCGCGAGCACCGCGTAGATCGCGGTGAAGATGATCAGCGACGTCAGCACCATTGCCGCGGAATGATGAGACACACCCTGGGAGACGGTGAGGTGCAGCACCGGATCACCGGTCGGGTTCGGCGCGACCACCCACGGCTGGCGGCCCATCTCGGTGAAGACCCAGCCCGCGCTGTTGGCCAGGAACGGGGTGGGCAGGGTCAGCAGCGCGAACCAGGCGAACCAGCGCTGTCGGGGAATCCGTCCGCCGCGGGTGAGCCACAACGTGGTCATCGCGAAAAGCATTGGTACCGCGAGGAAGCCGATCATGGCCCGGAATGACCAGTAGGTGACGAACAGATTGGGCCGGTAGTCGCCGGGGCCGAACTTCTGCTCGTACTCGGCCTGCAGATCCTGCACACCCTGCAGTTCGACGCCGCTGAATTTGCCCTCCGCGAGGATGGGCAGCACATAGGGCACCTCGATCAGGTGGGTGACGCTGTCGCAGTTGTTGTGCGTGCCGACGGTCAGGACCGAGAAGTCGGGGTCGGTCTCGGTGTAGCACAGGGATTCGGCAGACGCCATCTTCATGGGCTGCTGCTGGAACATCAGCTTGCCCTGGACATCGCCGGTGTAGGTCAGGGCCGCCGCGGAGACGAAGGCCACCAGGCAGCCCAGGATGGCGGCCGGCCGGTGCATCGTCCGGGCGTCATCGTTGCCGGGGTCGCGCACCATCCACCATGCGCAGACCCCTGCGACGAATGTCCCCGCCACCAGGAACGCGCCGGCCACCGCATGCGGGAACGCTGCCAGCGCAGTGTTGTTGGTGAACAGGTCGGTGATGCTGGTCAGTTCGGCGCGACCGGTCTCCGGGTTGTAGTGCGCGGCGACCGGGTGCTGCATGAAGGAGTTCGCGGCGATGATGAAAAAGGCCGAGGCGTTGACGGCGAACGCGACGATCCAGATGCAGGCCAGGTGCACCAGCTTGGGCAGCCGGGTCCAGCCGAAGATCCACAGGCCCAGGAAGGTCGACTCGAAGAAGAACGCTACGAGGCCTTCCATGGCCAGGGGCGCACCGAACACGTCACCGACGAATCGGGAGTATTCGCTCCAGTTCATCCCGAACTGGAATTCCTGGACGATGCCGGTGGCCACGCCCAGAGCGAAGTTGATCAGGAAGAGCTTGCCGAAGAACCGGGTCAGCCGGTACCAGGCGGTGTTGTCGGTGATGACCCACAGCGTCTGGAACACCGCGATCAGCGGTGCCAGGCCGATCGTGAGCGGCACGAAGATGAAGTGGTAGACGGTGGTGATCCCGAACTGCCACCGTGCGACGTCGAGCGCGTCCATGTGCACCAACTTCCCGGCTGCGGGGGGAGGGCTGAACTCCGTCGCTCAACTACGACAGAGTCTCAACTACGACAGACTGTAGTAGCCCTCCCGTCCGCATGCCCAGAGATCGTGGTGCGGATTACTCAGCTGGTCGGTCCGGAGCCGGCCGGTGCGGGGGTTTCAGTGGACGCAGGAGCCTCGACCGGCGCGGCCGGCGCCGGGGCACCCTTCTTGCCGGCCGACCGGATGCCGAACGCGCTGATGATCTCCATGGCACCGATGACGATCAGCCAGATGCCGGTGACCAGCGCCAGCGTGCCGATGGAGTCGAACGGCGAGGCCAGCACCACGAGGCCAGCGACGAGGCTGATGACGCCGACGAAGATGTTCCAGCCGCGCCCGGGCAGCGTCGGGTCACTGATTGCCGAGACCGCCGTCGCCACCCCACGGAAGATGAAGCCGACACCGATCCAGATGGCCAGCAGCAGCACCGCGTCGAACAGGTGCCTGAAGGACAGCACGGCGAGAACGACCGACGCCGCGCCACTGATGAACAACAGCACCCGGCCGCCCGCCGACACGTCCAGACTGAACGCGAAGACGACCTGGGCGATGCCGGTCACCAGCAGGTAGGCCCCGAAGAGGATGGCCGCCACCATAATGGAGATACTCGGCCACGCCACGACGGCGATGCCGAGGCCGATAGCCAGAACTCCCGAGATCAGGGTGGATTTCCAAAGTTGCGGCAACAGACTTGGTGAAGCGAGAGTCGTCATGCGCGCAAGTCTTCCACAGCGTCAAGCACCACTGCGCGATATCTGCACACCGTGATCAGAAGCTCGTTAATGTTCGATTACGGCAGAGCGCGCTTGATATCAGGGTCACTATCGTCATCTGGGCTTGGAGATGACGGTCATGGCGGTGGATGACGCCCGTTCCGATGAGAAAGAGGCAACCGTGTCAGCTGGATGTAACAACCGCCCGAGCAGAATGTGGCGCGTCGCAGCAGCGTTCGCGGTAAGCGGCGCGCTGCTTGCGGCGGGTTGCTCGAGCAACTCCGACAGTTCCGAGCAAACGACGGGGACCACCGCCGCGTCGGCAGACAAGGTGGAGGCGATCGCCAACACCGTTCCGGAGGCCATCAAATCCTCGGGCAAGCTCATCGTGGGCGTCAACATTCCGTACGCACCCAACGAGTTCAAGGACGAGGCCGGCAAGATCGTCGGATTCGACGTCGACCTGATGAATGCGATCGCCGGCACGCTCGGTCTGGCCCCGGAATACCGTGAATCCGACTTCGCGAAGATCATCCCGTCCATCCAGGGCGGAACCTTCAACGTCGGCATGTCGTCCTTCACCGACAGCAAGGAGCGCGAGCAGCAGGTCGATTTCGTCACCTACTTCTCCGCGGGCACGCTGTGGGCGCAGCCCGCCGGCGGTGCCGTCGATCCCGAGAACGCGTGCGGCAAGAAGGTCGCGGTGCAGGCGACCACTGTCCAGGAGACCGATGAGCTTCCTGAGCGCAGCAAGAAGTGCACCGATGCGGGCCAGCCCGCCATCGAGATCCTTCCGTTCGACAGCCAGGACGCCGCCACCAACGCCGTCGTGCTCGGGCAGGCCGACGCCATGTCGGCGGACTCCCCGGTGACGCTGTATGCGATCAAGCAGACCAACGGCAAGCTCGAGCAGGCCGGTGAGACCTTCGATTCCGCGCCCTACGGCTGGCCGGTGGAGAAGGAATCCCCGTTGGCGCAGTCACTGGTGCAGGCCCTCGAGCACCTCATCGAGACGGGAAAGTACAAGGAGATCGCCGCGAACTGGGGTCTGGAAGAAGGCATGATCGACAAGCCGGTGATCAACGGCGCGGTCTCGTAGCAGAACTCCACAACCGATGATTGATGACGGCTCGCCGCCAGAGACCAGGCCACCGCACGCCAACCCACCGCAGGCCATCGACGCGGTCCCGCTGCGCCATCCCTGGAGGTGGGTGGCGGCGGCCGTCATCATCATCATCGTCGGCCTCTTCCTCTACGGGGCCGCCACCAATCCGGCCTACGGCTGGGCCACGTTCGCCGAGTATCTGTTCAACGAGCGGATTCTGCTCGGCGTGTTCAACACCCTGCAGCTGACCATCTACGCGATGGTCATCGGCGTCGTTCTCGGTGTCATCCTCACCGTGATGCGGCTGTCGGCGAATCCCGTGCTCAGCTCGGTCGCGTGGGTGTTCCTGTGGATCTTCCGCGGCACCCCGGTGTACGTGCAGCTGGTGTTCTGGGGCCTGATGCCGACGATCTACCAGAAGATCCGGTTGGGCGTGCCGTTCGGCCCGTCCTTCTTCGAATTCGACCTGCAGAGCCTGTCATTCCCGTTTGCGCTGGCCGTCGTCGGTCTGGCGCTCAACGAGGCGGCGTACATGGCCGAGATCGTCCGCGCCGGCATCATGTCGGTGCCCGAAGGGCAATTGGAAGCGTCCACGGCACTGGGCATGTCCTGGGGTCTGGCGATGCGCCGCACCGTGCTGCCGCAGGCGATGCGGGTGATCATCCCGCCCACCGGCAACGAGTTGATCAGCCTGCTCAAGACGACCTCACTGGTGACCGCCGTGCCCTACGCATTGGACTTGTACGGCATCGCTACCCGCGAGATCGCCGCACGCATCTTCGAACCGGTTCCGCTGCTGCTGGTCGCGGCAGTCTGGTATTTGGTGATCACCAGCGTCCTGATGGTCGGCCAGTTCTACCTGGAGAGCTACTTCTCCCGGGGCGCGTCGCGCAAGTTGACCACCAAGCAACTCGAGGCGCTGGCAAAGGCGCAGATAGGCGCCTTACCGTGACGACACCGGAGAAGGCCGCTCACCCCATGGTCAAGGCCGAACTGGTCTGCAAAGACTTCGGCGCACTCAAGGTGCTCAAGGGCATCACCCTGGAGGTGCAGAAGGGCCAGGTGCTGGTACTTGTCGGACCGTCGGGTTCGGGCAAGTCGACGTTTCTGCGCTGCATCAACCACCTCGAGACGATCAGTGCGGGCCGGCTTTACGTCGACGGGGCACTTGTCGGCTACAACGAGCGCGGCGGCAAACTGCACGAGATGAGGCCCCGTGAGGTCGCCAAGCAGCGGCGCGATGTGGGGATGGTGTTCCAGCACTTCAACCTGTTTCCGCACCGGACGGCGCTGGGCAATGTGGTCGAGGCCCCGACCCAGGTGAAGCGGCTCAACAAGAAGCAGATGATCCAGCGGGGGAGGGATCTGCTCGATCAGGTCGGGCTGGCCGACAAGGCAAGCGCCTACCCGGCCCAGCTGTCCGGCGGGCAGCAGCAGCGCGTCGCGATCGCCCGGGCATTGGCCATGAGCCCCAAGCTGATGCTCTTCGACGAGCCGACCTCGGCGCTGGACCCCGAACTGGTCGGCGAGGTGCTCGCCGTGATGAAAAAGCTTGCCTCCGAAGGCATGACGATGGTGGTGGTCACCCACGAGATGGGCTTCGCCCGCGAGGTCGCCGACGAGTTGGTGTTCATGGACGGCGGAGTGGTCGTCGAACGCGGTGATCCCGCCGAAATCATGAGCAACCCGCAGGAGGAGCGAACGAAAGCCTTTCTGTCCAAGGTGATGTAGGGGAGCTCGGACATTCCCGCGGCGGGCAGATTCGCGTCTACGCCTTGGCGACCCGCGGCCTTATCCGGAACGACACCAGATGAACCGCCACTGCCACCAGTATCAGCCCGGCACCCAGTGCCATCGACAGCGGGTTCATGTACAGCAGTAGTGCCGCCGCAGCCGCGGACAAGACCCGTTCCGGCCAGCGCGCCGGACCGACGAGTTGCCTGCCGGTGGCCACCGCCAGCGCGGCGACGGCAACGGCTCCGACCGCTGCGGTCCACAGCATGTCTGCGAATGAATGCAGGCCCAGGATGCCTGCACCATTCTCGGTCAGTACGAAAGCGAAGGGCACCAGAAAAGCCGGCAGGGTGTATTTCAGCCCCTGCCACATGGTGGGGATGACGCGCCCACCGGTGATCGCCGACGCGGCCACTGCGGCCAGGGCGGTGGGCGGGGTGACCTCCGACAGCACCGCGAAGTAGAACACGAACATCGCCGCTGCCGGCGCGGCGACGCCGAGATCCTGCAGCGCAGGTCCGATGATCACCCAGCTGATCACGAATGACGCCGTGACCGGTACGGCGAGTCCGAGTACCGTCACAGCCAGCGCAGCGAAGAACGCGGTGAGAATCAGTACCGCAGCCGGGTTCTCGGTGACCGATTTGGCGGTGTTCACCAGAATCGAATTCAATTGTAGGCCAAGACCTGTCCTGGTGATCATCGCGGCGATGACGCCGGCGGCGGCGCATACCGCGGCCACCGCCAAGACGCCGCGCACCCCGTTGGCCAACGCGCTGTAGAGCCGTGCGGGTGTGAGTCGGTGTTCGCGATCCAGAAATGACAGCGCGATCTGCACGACTGTTGCGTACACCACCGCACGGATCGCCGAGACGTCCAAGGCCAGGAAGCCCACGATGGTGAACAGCGAGATCAGGTGATAGCCGTGGCGCATCAGCAGTCGGCGGGCGGACTCCGAGCCGGTGTCGACCTCGCGGGTGCCATAACGGCGGGCGTCGATCTCGACGGCGAGCAGAATTCCGAGATAGTACAACAGGGTCGGCACCACGGCCCACAGCAGCACGGTCAGATAGGACACCTGCAGGTATTCGGCGATGATGAAGGCCGCCGCGCCCAGGGTCGGCGGCGACAGGATGGCGCCGATGCCCGCGGCGGCCAACATGCCGCCGGCGTTCTCGGCGGGATAGCCCGCGCGCCGCAGCACCGGCCACGTCACCGACCCGAGGCTCACGGTCGTGGCGGTGCCGGACCCGGACACGCTGCCGAGCAGGAATCCGGCCAGCGTGACGGTTCGGCCCGGCGCCGACCGGGACCTGCGGAACGCAGCGAATGACAGATCGACGAAGAACTTGCTGGCCCCCGAGGCGTCGAGCACCGCACCGTAGATGGTGAACAGCACGATATAGGTGGCCGCCACATCCAGTGGCACACCGTACAGACCGGTCGACTGGATGAACGACGCAGTGATGATCTGATCCCAATCCACGCCGGCATGTGCAATCGCCGCGCCCTGTGGCAGGTAGCCGCCGTAGTACGCGTAGGCCAGTGCCAGCAGGCAGGCGATCGGAAGCGCCAGGCCGGTGGTTCGGCGACAGGCCTCCAGCACCAGCAGCAGCACCAGCGTTCCGACGACCACGTCGGCAATCGCGGGTGTGCCCTGCCTGCTGAGAAAATCGTTGAAACCGCCACCGCCATCGGCGATCTGGAATGGCAGTACCGGATAGATGCAGGCGGCGAACGCCACCGCCGCCAACACCCAGTCCAGCGGAGTCGGATTGTCGCCGGCCGTGCGGTCGGGGTCGGTGTTGGCCCGACGAAACCCTGAGCGGTAGCACAACAGCGTCAACGCGAGCACCGACGCCAGGAACAACGTGAGCGAGAACTGGTTGCCCTGAGCGAGGGGGAAGAACACCTGATAGAGCGCGGACAGGCCGATCAACACGCAACCCGCGTTCACCAGCTGACGGGTCCGTCCGGTCATTCTCCTGGCGGGTTTTTCCGCCTCATAGTCCGCTGCGAGGACGTCGCCGTGGCCGTGGCCGTGGTCGGAGTCGTGGTCGCGGTCGGAGACGTCGGCGCGCGCGCTCATCATGGTGCGCCGAGGTCATCCAGCGCCTTCTGGGCGCCAGGATGCAATGGCACCGGGCTGGTCTGGCCGGCGGTGTCCAGCGAGATGCCGTTGGCGGCCTTGTTGGCCTTGGCGAGGTCGGCCTGATGATCGAAGAGGACCTTGGTCAGCACACACGCGGTGTTGCCGTCCATGTCGTCGCGGACCAGCAGCACGTTGGGTACGGCGACGGTCGGGACGTCCGCGGGGGTCTGGTAGGTGCTCGCCGGGATGACACCGCGCTCGTAGATCTCGTTGATCTCCTGCAACTTCGGCAGGGTTTCGGTCACGTCGAGGAATCTGACATTGCCCCGTTCACTGACGAACAGGTCGGTGATACCGCCGGTGGGTAGCCCACCCGACCAGAACATCGCATCGATGGAGCCGTCCTTGATGCCCTCGACGGTCTTGCCCAGTTCGGTGCGCTGGGCCTGGATATCGCTGCCGGGGTTGAGTCCGGCGGCCTCGAGCATGCGGTTGGCGATCACCTCGGTGCCCGAGTTCGGAGCTCCGGTCGACACCCGCTTGCCGCGCATATCGTCGATCGAGTCGATGCCGGCGTCGCTGCGCACGACGACCTGGGTGTAGTTGGGGTACAACCGGGTCAGCGCGGCGATGGGCTGCTTCTCGGTGAAGGACGACGAGCCGTTGATTGCGTCCGCCGCGGTGTCGGCGAGCGAGAAGGCGATCTGATGCGTCCCGGATACCAGTTCCTGGATATTCTGCAGGGAGGCCGAGGTTTCCGCCGCGGCGGCCTTCAGTACTCCTTTGGTCTGGGCGTTGATCGCCTCGGCGTAGGCGCCGCCGAGGGTGTAATAGACACCGGTGGTGTTCCCGGTGGCGATGCTCAGTCGTGCGTCGGTGGTCACCTCACAGTTCGTCGGCTCGGCCGAGGCGGCCTGTTCATCCGCATCGCGTTGCCCGCCGCAACCACTCAGTACCAACAGCATTGCGCCTAAGGTTGCGCCCAGTGATGCCTTGCCGAGATTCATCGCTTACCCCCTTTTGATACGGCTGCATCGTTGCCGCCGTGGTTGTGCCTATCTTCTCTGGAAGACTCCCGGTGCGGAACGGCCGACGTCGGGCAACTCGCCATTTCTCGCAGGATTCACAGGTTTGGTCATCCGTGCAGCCCGCGATACGCAGCGACGGCACCTGCGTGCAGTGGTATGGCGCCGGTCTGGATCATCGAGGCAGCGTCGAGATACTGCAGTCCGCGCACATAGGGCGGCACCGAGTGGGGTGATTCGGTCGCTATGACGTTCGCCAGTGCGGCGACGAGCGCCGTGCTGACCTCCTGACGGCACAGCAGCAAGTTGGGCACGCCGATCGACCGAATCCCGGGTGGCACATAACTTCCGCTCGGCACTCGCCAGACGGCGCATGGGTAGGACGCATTGTTCGCCGGGCTCTGCAACCAGTTCCCAGGCGATCACCGTGTGCCGCAGTTGTTCGTCCATCGATGCGGTGGCTGCCGGGCTATCATTCGGTGCTCCACCGACCGGATGATGGTGCATGAACTGTCCGTACGCCGCGTCACAGAACGTCTGGTATCGCGCGGTGCGCAGGATCAGCCCGTGCCACGCTTCATCGACTGCGCGTGAGGGCATCCCGATGAGCTCGTTGTCGCGTAAGCCGCTGCGCAGCAACGTAACCACTGCCGAAGGCCGATCTCGACCAGATCCCGTGGCTGCCACGGGCACGTCTTGAACACCGCGGGCGGTAGCTCGAGTTCGTCCACCGCAGAACGCGACCGGGTGAGCTTGTGGTCGCGCCGGTGTCGCCGGAGCGACGTGACAGTGGCGATGAACGCCATTTTGCGAGTCATGGTGTCCTCCTCACCTCGCCGGCCGGTTACATCATGCGTTCGCGACCGCGAAATGTGGAAGAGGCGGTGGCAACAAGGACAACCAATCCATATGAGAGAACGCGGGGTTCAGCTCCCGCCGCACCACGACGCCGCGGTGGCGTGAGCGGTGGATTCAACCCATTCCAGCAGTGTGCCGGCTCCGAGCAGTCCGTCGGTGCCGACATCGGCGCTCTGTACCCGTATCCGCCGGATGGCCCCGCCGGAGACGGCGTGTGAGTCGGTATTCGTCATGGTGGGCCCCCTTGCCGGTGTTCAGCCCAGAATGCGAACCGCGGTGCCGGCGGGGAAGAGGCGCGGGCCCGAAGCGAGGGTTCCTAGCACGATCCTCAGATTGTGCTGGGAATGATGGTGCCCTCGGTGAGATTCGAACTCACACTGCACGGGTTTTGAATCCGTTTCCTCTGCCAGTTGGGATACGAGGGCGCGGCTTATCACCTTAAAGGATGGCTGGAGTTGCCCTCACCGGCAGGCACTGTTAACCCCAAGCTCGCCCCGTGCCGGCAAAGGCGCGACAATGTGCGTCATGACCGACGCTCCCGCACCCCACCGCGTGCTCATCGCCGAAGACGAGGCGCTCATCCGAATGGACCTCGCCGAGATGCTGCGCGAGGAAGGGTATGAGGTCGTCGGCCAGGCCGGTGACGGCCAGGAAGCCGTCGACCTCGCCGAGAGCCTGAAACCGGACTTGGTGATCATGGACGTGAAGATGCCGCGCCGGGACGGGATCGACGCCGCATCGGAGATCGCCAGCAAGCGCATCGCGCCGATTGTCATCCTGACCGCGTTCTCGCAGCGTGAGCTGGTGGAACGGGCCCGCGATGCGGGGGCGATGGCCTACCTGGTGAAACCGTTCTCGATCTCCGATCTGATCCCGGCCATCGAGGTCGCCGTCAGCCGGTTCGGTGAGATCGCCGCTCTGGAGAACGAGGTTGCGAATCTCGCGGACCGCCTGGAGACGCGCAAGCTGGTGGAACGCGCCAAAGGTTTGCTGCAGGCGAACCAGGGGATGACCGAACCCGAGGCGTTCAAGTGGATCCAGCGTGCCGCGATGGACCGGCGCACCACCATGAAGCGGGTGGCCGAGGTCGTACTGGAAACCCTCGATGCGCCCGCCGCGGATGCCGCGGGCACCGAGAAATGAACGCCTCACCCGGCCTCGCGGGTTAAGTCTGCGTTTCCGGCTTCGCTTTTTGATCGGCTTACCTCGTCGATCTGCGCAACGCGTCGCGCAACATCACGCGATGGAGCGGCGGTTTGGTTATGGTTTTCGGCGAAGCATCGCCGCCCCGGGCCGCCTCGGGCCGTCCCGACCGGTACGAAGATGCCGACTTGAAAACGGAACCGGAGGTGAGACGTGCGCGGTCACGTGGCACGCAAGGCATTTGCTCTCGGAGGCGCCGGCTTGATGGCCCTGGCGGTTGCCGGCTGCAGTCAGAGCACGCCCGAAGAAGAGGCGTCGCAGACGAACCTCAGGATCGTGGAGAAGGTGCAGATCGACGAGAACGGCGGCGAGGTCACGCCCGCCGAGGGCGCTGCACCCGCCGATCCCGCCGGTGATGGCAAGGCCACTTGCCCGCCGGTGTCCATCGCGATGGCCGGCGCCCTCAACGGCCCCGACGCCGCGCTCGGCATCAACATCAAAAACGGTGTGCAGCTCGCCATCGATCAGCACAACGCGGCCAACCCGGGCTGCCAGGTGCAGCTCAAGCCATTCGACACCGAAGGCGATCCGCAGAAGGCGTCCAACATCGCGCCGCGCATCGTGGAGGACCAGTACACGATCGGTCTGGTGGGCCCTGCCTTCTCCGGTGAGACCAAGGCCACCGGCGGCGTGTTCGATCAGGCCGGCCTGGTCTCCACCACCGCATCGGCGACGAACGTGACGCTGTCGGAAAACGGCTGGAAGACCTTCTTTCGTGGGCTGGCCAATGACGGCGTGCAGGGGCCCTCTGTCGCCAACTACCTGAAGAACACGATGGGCCACAAGAAGATCTGCGTGGTCGATGACAGCACCGACTACGGTCTGGGTCTGGCTACCGCGGTGCGCGACACTCTCGGCCCCGTCGCAGATTCGGCGTGCAACATCTCGGTGAAGAAGGGCGACAAGGACTTCTCCGCCGCGGTCACCCAGATCAAGGGCGCTGCGCCGGATTCGGTGTTCTTCAGCGGCTACTACGCCGAGGCCGCACCGCTGGTCCAGCAGCTCAAGGACGGTGGCTTCGAAGGCACGTTCGTCAGCGCCGACGGCAGCAAGGACAACGAGTTCGTCAAGCAGGCCGGTGAATCCTCCGCCGGAGCCCTGCTGGCCTGCCCGTGCGGCCCGGCGACGGGCACCTTCGCCGAGGAGTACACGGCGAAGTTCAACACCGAACCCGGCACGTACAGCACCGAGGGCTATGACCTGGGCACCATCCTGCTCAAGGGCATCGACTCGGGGGCGATCACCCGGCCGGCCCTGTTGGAGTTCGTCCGCAACTACAAGGGCCAGGGTGTGGCGCGCGAATACCAGTGGACCCCTGAGGGTGAGCTCACCTCGACGCTCATCTGGATCTACGAGGTCAAGTAACGGCTGAGACCAAAGCGCGTCCGAGAGCGCATGCCTCGGACGCGCTTTCGGCTACACAGCCAGCGCACTGCGGACGTCCAGCCCCACGCTGAGGAGTTCACCACCGGATGAATTTGGCCGCCAACATCAACTTCAATGTCGGAGCGTTGTTCGACAGCTTCTGGCAGTTGACGATCGACGGCCTGTCCTGGGGTGCGATCTATGCCCTGGTCGCTGTCGGTTACACCCTGGTCTTCGGCGTGCTGCGCCTGATCAACTTCGCGCACTCGGAGATCTTCATGCTCGGCATGTTCGGCGCCTATTTCGCGCTGGACGTCCTGCTGGGCTTCACCCCGAGCGGCAACGCCTACAACAAGGGCGTCGCGCTGACGATTCTGTATCTGGGCGTCGCCATGCTGTTCGCGATGCTGGTTTCGGGCGGCGCCGCGGTGGGGCTGGAGTTCATCGCCTACCGCCCGCTGCGCAAGCGCAACGCAAAGGCGCTGACCTTCCTGATCACCGCGATCGGCATGTCCTTCGTGCTGCAGCAGTTCGTGCTGTTCATCCTGCCGAAGCTGATACCGGGTTATGGCGGCCCGAACGCCCAACAGCCGATTGTGCTGGTGCAACCGAAAACCCAGTTCGAACTGTTCGGCGTCGCGATCTCCAACACCACCATCGTGATCATCGGGTCGGCACTGGTGCTGGCACTGCTCACCGATCTCGCACTCAACCGCACCAAACTGGGCCGCGGCGTGCGCGCTGTGGCCCAGGATGCGAACACCGCGACCCTGATGGGGGTCTCGCGGGAGCGCGTCATCATGACGACATTCCTCATCGGCGGTCTGCTCGCGGGCGCCGCGGCGCTGCTGTACACCCTGAAGGTGCCGCAGGGAATCATCTACTCCGGCGGATTCCTGTTGGGTATCAAGGCATTCTCCGCCGCGGTGCTCGGCGGTATCGGCAACCTGCGCGGCGCGCTGCTCGGTGGTCTGCTGCTGGGCGTCATGGAGAACTACGGCCAGGCGGTCTTCGGTACCCAATGGCGTGACGTCGTCGCATTTGTCCTGCTGGTCCTGGTGCTGCTGATCAGACCGACCGGGATATTGGGCGAGAGCCTCGGGAAGGCACGAGCATGAGCACCACCTGGGCCCGCGTCACGGACTGGTGGGACGGCCTGAGCCGGCCGCAGAAGTGGGTGTTCGGCATCGTCCTGTTTGCCGGGATCGCGTTGTCCCCGCTGTTCACGCCGGCCTTCCTGGACACCCCGGGCATCAGTTTCGGCGGCACCATGGCCCAGTTCGCGATGGTCGCCATCATCGCGATCGGGCTCAACGTCGTCGTCGGTCAGGCCGGCCTGCTCGACCTGGGCTATGTCGGGTTCTACGCGGTCGGGGCCTACACGGTGGCGCTGTTGACCAGCCCGGAGAGTCCGTGGAACCAGGTCGGCCCCGACGGCTTCTTCAGCACACCCTGGGCGTGGCTGTCCTGCGTACCGATCGCGATGGCCGTCACCGCTCTGAGCGGGCTGATCCTCGGCACGCCGACGCTGCGCCTGCGCGGTGACTACCTGGCCATCGTCACCCTGGGCTTCGGCGAGATCATCCGCCTGCTGGCCGACAACCTGTCCGACATCACCAACGGTCCACGCGGACTCAACGAGGTGGCCTTCCCACACTTCAGAGAGAGCGAGCAGCACCCCGAGGGGGTGTTCTCCGTGTCGAACTCCGGTGGCGACGCCAACTACGGCACCTGGTGGTTCTGGCTGGGACTCGCCCTCATCATCGGCATCCTGCTGCTGGTCGGCAATCTCGAACGCAGCCGGGTGGGCCGGGCCTGGATCGCGGTCCGCGAGGACGAGGACGCCGCGGAAGTGATGGGCGTCAACGCCTTCAAGTTCAAGCTGTGGGCGTTCACCATCGGCGCGGCGATCGGCGGGCTGTCCGGAGCGCTCTATGCCGGGCAGGTGCAGTACGTCGCACCACCGACCTTCAACATCATCAACTCGATGCTCTTCCTGTGCGCGGTGGTGCTCGGCGGGCAGGGCAACAAGCTCGGCGTCATCCTCGGCGCGTTCATCATCGTCTACCTGCCCAACCGGCTACTCGGGGTGCACTTCCTCGGTGTCGACATGGGCAACCTGAAATATCTGTTCTTCGGGCTGGCGTTGGTGGTGCTGATGATCTTCCGGCCGCAGGGTCTGTTCCCGGCGCGCCAGCATCTGCTGACGTACGCCAAGGCCGCGCGTGAACTGTTGAGAAAGCAGCCGACCGACACGGAGCCGGCGAAATGAGCGCACCCGACGACCCCAAGGGCCCTGAGAGCTTCGACAACATCGCCGAGATCGCCAGTGTGCACCGCGAGATCAACGCCGGCGAAGGCGAAGTGCTGCTGCAGACCAACGATCTCACCGTGCAGTTCGGTGGGCTCACCGCACTGGATGCGGTGACGTTCAACATCCGGCGCGGCGAGATCCTCGGCCTCATCGGCCCCAACGGTGCAGGCAAGACCACCTGCTTCAACGCCATCACCGGTGTGTACCGGCCCAGTTCGGGATCCGTGTCATTCGACGACTCGACGATCGGGCGCATCAAACGCCACCAGATCACCCGGCTCGGCATCGCCCGCACCTTCCAGAACATCCGGTTGTTCGGCGAGATGACCGCGCTGGAGAACGTCATGGTCGGCACCGACGCGCGACACCACACCTCGGTGCCGGGCGCGTTGTTCCGGTCGCCTCGGCACCGCCGCGAGGAGAAGTCGGCGATCGCGAGATCGGCCGCGCTGCTCCATTTCGTCGGCATCGCCCACCGCGGTGAGGAGAAGGCCAAGAACCTGCCCTACGGTGACCAGCGGCGCCTGGAGATCGCCCGGGCGCTGGCCACCGAACCCAAGCTGCTGTGTCTCGATGAACCGGCGGCAGGGTTCAACCCGAGTGAGAAGTCGGCCCTGATCGATCTGATCCGCAAGATCCGCGACGACGGCTACACCGTGCTGCTGATCGAACACGACATGCGGCTCGTCATGGGGGTCACCGACCGCATCGTGGTACTGGAGTTCGGTCGAAAGATCGCCGACGGTTTGCCTGCCGAAATTCGCGAGGACCCCAGGGTCATCGCAGCCTATCTGGGAGTGCCCGATGACGAACTCGCCTGAGGCCGATGACCGCCCAGTCCTGCTGGAGGCACGCGACGTCGTCGTGCAGTACGGCAGAATTCGTGCCCTGCACGGCGTTTCGCTGAAGGTGCGTCAAGGTGAACTGGTGACGCTGCTGGGCTCCAACGGTGCCGGCAAGACCACCATGATGCGCGCCATCTCGGGACTGCTGCCCCTCACGTCGGGGTCGGTGTGGTTCGACGGCAAGGACATCGCCAAGGTCAAAGCGCACCGCAGGGTTGCCGACGGCCTGATTCAGGCACCCGAGGGGCGTGGCGTCTTTCCCGGCATGACCATCATCGAGAACCTCGAAATGGGTTGCTATGGTAGGAAATTCCCGTCAAAGGCCGAGCATGATGAAAAGCTCGACTGGGTGCTGACGACGTTTCCCCGGCTGGCCGAGCGGCGCAACCAGGTCGGCGGAACGCTGTCCGGCGGTGAGCAGCAGATGCTGGCGATCGGTCGGGCGTTGATGGCGCGGCCGAAGGTGTTGCTGCTCGACGAGCCCTCCATGGGCTTGGCGCCGATGGTGATCTCGCAGATCTTCCGCATCATTTCCGAGATCAACAGCCAGGGCACCACAGTGCTGCTGGTGGAGCAGAACGCGCAGCAGGCGCTCAGTAGATCCGATCGGGCCTACATCCTGGAAACCGGCGAAGTCACCCGCACCGGAGTCGCGCGGGACCTGTTGAAGGACGACAGCATTCGCGCTGCTTACCTCGGCGTGGCCTGAACGGACTGGCCGGCCACCAGGTTCGGCGGCAACTCTCCGCCGGCGAAGGCCTCGATCTGGCGTGCGGCGACCGCAAATGCCCGTGAGTCGGCGCCCCTGGTGCAGCCCGCCACGTGCGGTGTCAGCAGCAGTCCGGGAGCCGACCACAATGGGTGACCGGCGGGCAGTGGTTCGGGATCGGTCACATCCAGGGCGGCCCGCAGCCTGCCCGCCGTCAGCTCGGCGAGCAGCGCATCGGTGTCCACCGCGCCGCCGCGACCGGCGTTGACCACCACTGCGCCGTCGGGCAGCTGGGCGAGGAACTCGGCATCGATGATGCGGTACGTCGAATCGGTGGCCGGTAGCACAGAGACCACCACATCGGCGATGGGGAGCAGTGCGGGCAGATCGTCGAGGGTATGAACACCCGGCCGCGCCCGCCGGCCGATGAGCGTGACCTCGGTCTCGAACGGAGCCAGCCGGGCCGCCAGATTCTCGGCCAGATCGCCGGCGCCGAGCACCACGACGCGCGTGCCGATCAAGGTGTCGGTGTACCTCGGTTTCCACACCCCGGCGCGTTGATCGTCGACGTAGCGGGACAGGTCCCGATAGATCGCCAGCAGCGCGCCGACCACCCATTCGGCTGTCGAACCACCATGCGCCCCACGACCGTTGGACAGCAAAACCCCTTCGGGCAGCAGCGGCAGCCACTGCTCGTAGCCGGCGTTGAGGGTCTGCACCAGCCGCAGCTGCGGCAGTTCGGGGAATCTGGCGGCGACCGCCGGTGCATTCTCGTAGCCGACCACCACCACCGACGCGTCGGTGTGCCCGGCAGGCCACGCCGCGCCGGGTTCGTAGCGGAACACCTCGACGCCAGGTATGGCGCTCAGCGCTCGGAGGCCGAGATCATCCGGGACGAGCACCTTCATCGCGGGTTCCTCTCGCCGGCCGTCACCGCAACCGCCGGACGGTTCTCGGGCGGCGCCACCGCTGCCGGGCGGCTTCGAAGGTTACGGTCTCGGTAGCGGTCATGCTTCGCACACTCCTGCCTGTCGTCGCCTGCCTGTCGTCGGGCCAGCCTGCTTATCGTCGGGCCAGGTGACGCCCAGGGCACATGTCGTG
>WOYS01000061.1:0-4224 GCA_011620645.1 Mycobacterium sp. | reverse complement strand
GTGACGCCCAGGGCACATGTCGTGCCCAACGCAGTCACGCATGGATTCATTCCCCCCGGTGTACCAAGGGGACCATCCCGCACGGACCTGACGTCGGAGCGAACACGTCACGGTTGACGAGAAAGGGGGCGTGACAACATGTTCATCGTTTGTCTCGACGTGACTTCTTCGCGTTGGAGTCCTGGCGGGGTATTCGTCGGTACCGGGCCCGGGTCACCGTGCGGCTGGTCGAGCTCGACCCGGGCGAACCCGGCGGCGCGGCCGCTGCGGGATCGGGTGACCCGGCAAGTCGAACAGCGGTGACTCCGTGTCGGGGTGGTTGCCTAGAGTTGGGTGCGTGAGCCCCGCCAAAACCGCTGCCGAGACGTCCGACAAGAAGCCCACGCTGATGCTGCTGGACGGCAACTCGCTGGCCTTTCGCGCGTTCTATGCGCTGCCCGCGGAGAATTTCAAGACCCGGGGCGGGCTGACCACCAATGCCGTGTACGGCTTCACCGCCATGCTGATCAACCTGCTCCGCGATGAGCAGCCCAGCCATATCGCCGCCGCATTCGACGTGTCCCGGCAGACCTTCCGCAAGGAGAAGTACCCCGAGTACAAGGAGGGGCGTTCGGCGACCCCGGATGAGTTCCGCGGCCAGATCGACATCACCAAGGAGGTGCTCGTCGCACTGGGTATCACGGTGCTCGCCGAGCAGGGCTTCGAGGCCGACGACATCATCGCCACGCTGGCCACCCAGGCCGAGAACAACGGCTACCGCGTCCTGGTGGTGACCGGCGACCGGGACTCCTTGCAGCTGGTCAGCGATGACGTGACCGTGCTCTACCCGGTCAGGGGCGTCAGCGAACTGACCCGGTTCACCCCGGAGGCCGTGCAGGCCAAGTATGGGCTGACCCCGGCGCAGTACCCGGATTTCGCGGCACTGCGCGGTGACCCGAGTGACAACCTGCCGGGCATCCCGGGGGTGGGGGAGAAGACCGCGACCAAATGGATCGTCGAGCACGGCTCGCTGCAGACGCTGGTCGACAACGTCGACACGGTCAAGGGCAAGGTCGGAGATGCGTTGCGCGCCAACCTCTCATCGGTGGTGCTCAACCGCGAACTCACCGAGTTGGTGAAGAACGTGCCGCTGCCGCAGACGCCGGACACGCTGCGCATGCTGCCCTGGGACCGCGACCAGATTCACCGGTTGTTCGACGACCTCGAGTTCCGGGTGCTGCGCGACCGGCTGTTCGACACGTTGGCCTCGGCCGACCCCGAGGTGGATCAGGGCTTCGAGGTGCGCGGCGGTGCGCTCGTACCGGGAGAGCTGGCGGCCTGGCTTTCCGAGCACAGCCTGGGCAATCGGTTCGGCGTCGCCGTGGTCGGGACCCATCTGGCGTTCGACGGCGACGCAACGGCGCTGGCCATCGTCGCCAATGACGGCGACGGCCGCTATATCGACACCAGTTCCCTGAACCCCGCTGACGAGGCGGCGCTGGCCTCCTGGCTGGCCGATCCCGGCCCGCCCAAGGCACTGCACGAGGCGAAGCTGGCCATGCACGATCTGGAGGGACGCGGCTGGAAACTGTCCGGTGTCACCTCCGACACCGCCCTGGCGGCGTATCTGGTGCGGCCGGGGCAGCGTAGCTTCGCCCTCGACGACCTGTCGCTGCGCTACCTCAAACGTGAGCTGCGCGCGGACAACTTTGAGCAGCAGCAACTTTCGTTGCTCGATGACAACGACGGAGTCGACGCACAAGCCGTGCAGGCAGTACTGCTGCGGGCCGGCGCGGTGATGGACCTCGCCGACGCGCTCGACGAAGAACTGGCCCGCATCGACTCCTCGTCGCTACTGGGCCGGATGGAACTGCCGGTGCAGCGGGTGCTGGCCGAGTTGGAAAGCACCGGTATCGCCGTCGATGTATCTTTCCTGCAGGAACTGCAGAGCGAATTCGGCGACCAGATCCGGGATGCGGCCGAGGCCGCCTACGCGGTGATCGGCAAGCAGATCAATCTGGGCTCGCCCAAACAGCTACAAGTCGTGCTGTTTGACGAGTTGGAGATGCCGAAGACCAAGAAGACCAAAACCGGCTACACCACCGACGCGGACGCCCTGCAGGGTCTTTTCGACAAGACGGGGCACCCGTTCCTGCAGCACATGCTCGCCCACCGCGACGCCACCCGGCTCAAGGTCACCGTCGACGGGCTGCTGAACTCGGTGGCCTCCGATGGACGCATCCACACCACGTTCAATCAGACGATCACGGCGACCGGGCGGCTTTCTTCGACCGATCCGAACCTGCAGAACATCCCGATCCGCACCGAGGCCGGCCGCCGGATTCGCGACGGGTTCGTCGTCGGTGCCGGCTACGCCGAGCTGATGACGGCCGACTACAGCCAGATCGAGATGCGGATCATGGCGCACCTGTCGCGGGACGAGGGGCTCATCGAGGCGTTCAACACCGGTGAGGACCTGCACTCGTTCGTGGCGTCACGGGCATTCGACGTGCCCATCGACAAGGTGAATGCCGAACTGCGCCGCCGGGTCAAGGCGATGTCGTACGGCCTGGCCTACGGACTGAGTGCCTATGGTCTGTCGTCGCAGCTGAAGATCAGCACCGAAGAGGCCAAGACGCAGATGGAGCAGTACTTCGACCGCTTCGGCGGGATTCGCGACTATCTGCGCGATGTCGTCGAACAGGCCCGCAAGGACGGTTACACCTCAACGGTGCTGGGCCGCCGCCGGTATCTGCCCGAACTGGACAGCAGCAACCGCAATGTCCGCGAGGCCGCTGAGCGTGCCGCCCTCAATGCCCCCATCCAGGGCAGCGCCGCCGACATCATCAAGGTGGCGATGATCAACGTCGACGAGGCGGTGAAGTCGGCCGGCCTGAAATCGCGGATGCTGCTGCAGGTGCACGACGAGTTGCTGTTCGAGGTGGCCGACGGGGAGCGCGGCGCCCTGGAAGCGCTGGTGCGTGAGCACATGGGCAACGCCTACCCGCTCGATGTGCCGCTGGAGGTGTCGATCGGATACGGGCGCAGCTGGGACGCCGCGGCGCATTAGCCGGCTCGACGCCCGGAGTTCACCACGAGTTCAGCGCTCACGCGTCGATCCGAGTAACGCGCTACTCATGGCGTAAACCGTTGCGGCGCCGGCCGCTCATCATGATCAGCAGGAACAGACCCTTTGCGGCCTCTTCGATCAGCGGTGCGCGCAGTGCGGTCGATTCAAAGCCCGCCGGCAGCCCGGGGATGGCCCGCCGGCAGCCCGGGGATGGGCAGTAAGACCGTGTCGGCCCACAGTTCCGGGGCCAGCGACAGGATGATCGCGACCGACGCACCCCACAGGAACGCCAGGATCAGCAGTCGCGGGGGTTCGGGTTCCCAGCGGTCCACCCACAGGTAGCGCAGCACGACCACGGTGGTCGCGACGCTGGAGAGCACGAAACCGATGGTCGTGCCCAGCGGATTCGTCGCGGTCAGCAGGATCATCAGCAGGCCGACGATGACGCTGAGCCCGATCAGCACCGCCAGCGGTGCGCCGACCTTGCGAACGGTTGGCGGCCAGGTCGGCAGGTGGGGGTGCGGTGGTTGCGGCGTCACGGACACCGGAGAATGCTAACCAGCGGCGGGCTGTGACGACCGGGTTTGTCCAGCGTGTACCGCTTCTAGTACCCTTCACAGGTACCTGTGTGTTCAGCCGTGTGCGGGCCTTGCAGGAACGCTGCATCATCTCGGCGCTTCGCGCGTCGCAGAACAACAACACTTGTCCCTACGATTGAACCTGTCCGGAGCAACCCACCACATGCCAAGTCCCTCCATCACCTCACCGCAAGTAGCCATCAACGACATTGGCTCGGCTGAGGACTTTCTCGCCGCAATCGACAAGACCATCAAGTACTTCAACGATGGCGACATCGTCGAAGGAACCATCGTCAAGGTCGACCGCGACGAGGTTCTGCTCGACATCGGTTACAAGACCGAAGGTGTCATCCCCTCCCGCGAGCTCTCCATCAAGCACGACGTCGACCCCAATGAGGTCGTTTCCGTGGGCGATGAGGTCGAGGCCCTTGTTCTCACCAAGGAGGACAAGGAGGGGCGCCTGATCCTGTCCAAGAAACGCGCACAGTACGAGCGCGCCTGGGGCACCATCGAGGAGCTCAAGGAGAAGGACGAGGCCGTCAAGGGCACCGTCATCGAGGTCGTCAAGGGCGGCCTGATCCTCGACATCGGCCTGCG
>WOYS01000102.1 GCA_011620645.1 Mycobacterium sp. | reverse complement strand
GGTGCTGTTGGACGCGGAGGCTGCGCGTGTTGATCGCGGCCCGATCACGGCCGAGTGGGCTGGGTTGGATCTGGACACTGCCTACCAGGTGCAAGACGAGATCTTGTGCCCAAGGTGGAATCCGGGCAGCACATCGTCGGAGTGAAGCTCGGGCTGACGTCGCGCGCCAAGCAGCAACGCATGGGCGTGAACTCGCCGTCGACGGCGTGGCTGACAGATCGGATGGTGCTACCCGCCGGCGCGCCGCTGGTCATTGAGCAGCTGATTCATCCGCGGGTGGAACCGGAGATCGTGTTCGTGCTGGGCGAGCGGCTGGCCGGGCCCGGCATCACGGCCGCGCGGGCGATGGAAGCGGTATCGCACGTTTATGGCGGGCTGGAGATCATCGACAGCCGCTACACCGACTTCAAGTTCACCCTGCCCGATGTGGTGGCCGACAACGCCTCCTCGGCGTTGTTCGTGATCGGGGGCGTCGCTCGCAAACCCGACGAAATCGACGTCGCGCTGGAAGCGTGCCTGTTGGCGGTGGACGGTGAAGTCGTCGACTCCGCTACGGGCGCCGCGGTGCAGGGCCATCCGGGGGAGGCATTGGCGTTGGCGGCCAACGCGCTGGCCAAGCGGCAGCTGGCGTTGGAGCCGGGCTGGGTGGTGTTAACGGGCGGCATGACCGACGCCGTGTTCGTCGAACGGGGCAGTCTAGTCAGCGCCGACTTCTCCAACCTGGGTTCGGTCATGTTGAGGTGTCAGTGATGCCGCTGGTGGAAATCACGCTCGCCGAGGGGCGTCGTCCTGAGCAGATCCGGGCGCTGCTTGCTGAGGTGCACTCTGCGGTGCACCGGGCGATCGGCGCGCCGGAGGCCAATATCCGGGTGGTGGTGCGCGAAGTCCCGGCCACCCACTGGTCGGCCGGTGGGGTAACCCTGGCCGAACGCGCGGCGACAGCGAAGGAGACGAAAGCGTGACGGAGTTTTTCGGGCACATCATCGATGGCGCAGAGGTCAAGTCGGCCTCGGATGCGACGTTCGCCTCCATCGACCCCTACACCGGCCAGCAGTGGGCCGAGGTCGCTTTGGGTGACGCCACGGATGCCGCCCGCGCGGTGGCCGCGGCGCGGCGCGCCTTCGACGAAGGACCGTGGCCGCGGCTGGGATACGGCGAGCGCGGCCGTATCCTGCACCGGTTGGCCGATCTGATCGAGGCGCACGCCGACGAGCTCGGCATGGCCGACACCCGTGACATGGGCAAGCCGATCAGCCAGTCGCGCGGCAACGACGTGCCCCGCGCGGCGGCGAACTTCCGGTTCTTCGCCGATCATGCGCGGCTGGCCACCGCGGAGGTGCTGCCCATGGACAGCGGCCACCACACCTACACCCGGTTTGAACCCGCCGGGGTGGTGGCGGCCATCGCGCCGTGGAACTTCCCGCTGATGCTGGAGACCTGGAAGGTTGCCCCGGCATTGGCGTGGGGCAACACCGTGGTGCTCAAACCCGCCGAGGACACCCCAGTTTCGGCCACGATTCTAGGGCGGCTTGCGCTCGAAGCCGGTATGCCGGCGGGGGTGTTCAATGTGGTGCACGGTTACAAGCCCGACTCTGCCGGGCAGGCGCTCACCGAGAACCCCGATGTCGATCGGATCACCTTCACCGGCGAATCGGGCACCGGCAGGGCCATCGCCCGGGCGGCGGCGGGCAACCTGACACCGGTCAGCTTGGAACTGGGCGGCAAAGGCGCCAACGTGGTGTTCGCCGACGCCGACCTCGACGTCGCCGTCGAGTGGTCCATCAAGGCGATTTTCACCAACACCGGCCAGGTGTGTCTGGCGGGGTCGCGGCTGTACGTGCAGCGCGACATCTACGACGAGTTCTTGGGTCGGTTCACCCAAGCCGCGCAGGCGATGGTGGTCGGTGACCCGAAGGACGAGGCCACCCAGATCGGGCCGCTGGCCTCCCAGGAGCACTACCGCAAGGTGCGCAGCTACGTCGACACCATTGAGTCCGAAGGCGGCTCCATCGTCACCGGTGGGCTCGGCGAGGGCGGGGGCGTGCTGCCCACCGTCGTGACCGGACTGGGCCAGCAGGCCCGCTGCAGCCGCGAGGAGATTTTCGGCCCGGTGGCGGTGGTAATCCCATTCGACACCGAAGCCGAGGCGATCCGGCTGGCCAACGACACCCGCTACGGCCTGAACGCGATGCTGTTCACCGACAACGTGCACCGCGCCCACCGGGTCTCCGCAGCGCTGCGGGCCGGCACCGTGTGGGTCAACTGCTTTTTCGTCCGCGACCTGCGCGCACCCTTCGGCGGGGTCGGCGACTCGGGCATCGGCCGGGAAGGCGGCACCTTCAGCCGCGAATTCTTCACCGAACCCAAGGCTGTGGTCATGCAAATCCAGCCGGGCTGAGCCCGGCCGGCCCGGCTGAACCGATGCTCGGACCGCATCGCCCAGCCCGCCCCAAACCGAGAAGTCGCGCCTGGTTGGTCCGGCCTTCTGGTCGGACGGAACTGCCGCGCCGGTAGCGTGGCGAACGTGAATTGTTCTCGCGTCCCCTCCTCCATCGCACTGCTCGCCGGCGCCGCGGCGCTCACCATGACTGTCTCCGCCTGCGGCTCGGACACCGAAAGCGCCGCATCGACCAGCTCCACCACCAGCACCAGCCCCAGCCCCAATGACGTATTCGACCCGCCCGCCGTCGACACGGCGCCCGTCGCGAGCCCCTGCCCGTCGGCCGCCCCGCAAACCCCGGGAACGCCCGAGTGGACACTGTCCGGCGCCACCGGCAGCATCGCCGTCACCGGTTCCACCGACACGGCCTCGCCGATAGTGGACGTTAACGGCCCGTTCAGTGTGACGGAGACCCAGGTGCACACGCTCAAGCCCGGAGATGGCCCGGTCGTCCCGGAAACTGCGACGGTGTCGGTCTGCTACATGGGTGTCAATGGTCGTGACGGTTCCGTCTTCGACAGCAGCTATAAGTCGGGCGCACCGGTGGACTTCCCGCTCGACGGCGTCATCCCGGGATTCCAGAAGGCCATTGCCGGACAGAAGGTCGGATCCACCGTCGCCGTCGCAATGACCTCCGCCGACGGTTACGCCGAAGGTCAGCCTTCGGCGGGCATCCAGAAGGGCGACACGCTCATCTTCGCGATCAAGATTCTGAAAGCCTCGAACTGAGTTTCAGTGCGTCGAGCCCGCCTGGTGTCCACGTCTGGCACCAGCGGGCTTGCGCGCTGGACCGTCGGGCGTGGCTACGCGGTGCGACGCAATCTCTCGACATCGCGTTGTACACAGCCAACCCGTTCAGCTGCTTCGGCCGCCGAAAGCATTGGATCCAGCAGAATGTCCAGTTCCGCAGCAGAGAAATGCGGTTCTTCCTCCCACGGTGCGTGATCCCACCCGGAATCCCCGAAACCGGAAAACAGTCGCTCGCTCACAATCGTTCCTAGAATCAATTGCCGGAATCCGCTGTCTCCGCTGAAGCGAATCGAAAACGGCGGCGCCAAGCGGCATCGCGGCGTCGCGGCGTCGCCGGTCTCAAGCGTAACGAGCTGTGGTCTTCACCGCTAGCCAAAAAACGTCGGGCACACCGTGCGTCGCGCAACCGGCTAACCACAGGGAGCGCCCGATGGCCGCCGAGGAACTCATGGGTGGTGCCCTGCTCGCCTGGGCTATCGGGCGCGGCGGGCCAGCTTCGCGGGCTCCAGCACAAAAACCGATTTGCCCTGCTGGCGTATCCATCCCCGGCTCGCGAACAGCAGCTGTTCGGAGATCTCGGGGCGCTCGGCGATCCAGCCGCTCAGCGCCTGACGCAACACCGCCGCGACACGCACCTCGGTCAGCGTCGTCGCCGTCGCCGTCCGCGGACCCGGATCGAACAACGCGAGTTCGCCGAACGTCTCCCCCGGACCCATCACCGCGATCAGACTCTCTCGTCCGTCCCCTGACCGGCGACCGACCTTCACCTTGCCCTGGACGACCACATACAACCGGTCGCCAGGCTCACCCTCGGCGAACACCGTGTGATTGCGCGGGAACGTCATCCATTCCAGTTCGGCTTCCAGTGCCGCCATCGCATCCCGGTTGACATCCTGAAAAATGGCGGTGCGCGACAGGACCGCGTTCAATGGTTGCCTTTCCCGGCATTGGACTGAACCAGACGGCTCGGCACGCATACACAAACACTTTACAGCCAACTGGCCATTCGTAACTCAGCGAGGTGGATTATCCACACGCGGCAACGTGAGTCTATTCAGGTTCAGGCTGGGTCGCCGTCTCACCAGCCCGGACCGGCTGCGGTTTCGGCGGCAAACTTCGCGGGTAATGATGAAGCAGGCCGCCAGCTGCCAGCAGAAACGCGAGCCGTATCCCGGAGGAGTTCGCTGATGAGTCTTCGTCAATCCGTACGGTTTCTCGGAGCCGGCGCCCTGATCGCCTCGGGGATGGTGATCGGCACCGTCGCTCCCGCCGCTTCGGCAGAACCCTGTCCCGACGTGGAGGTGGTCTTCGCTCGCGGTACCAGCGAGGCACCCGGCGTCGGCGGTACCGGCCAGGCCTTCGTCGATACGTTCCGCAATCTGACCCCCGGTAAGTCCGTGGCCGTGTATCCGGTGAACTATCCCGCCAGCGACAACTTCAGCGACCGGATCGCTTTCGCCCAGAATGTGGTCGACGGGGTTCGCGACGCCGGCTCCCGCCTCGAGTCGATGTCCGCGGCCTGTCCGGACACCCGCATGGTTCTCGGTGGATTCTCACAGGGCGCGGCGGTGGCCGGTTATGTCACCGCCGCCGCGATCCCGGATGGCATCCCCGACGAATACATCGCCTACATCCCGAATCCCCTTCCCCCAGAGGTCGCCGACCACGTCGCCGCAGTGGTGTTGCTGGGCGGCCCTTCCGATGAGTTCCTGAACCAGTTCGGCGCCCCGATAGGGACCATCGGCCCGCTGTACGCACCCAAGACGATCGAGTTGTGTGCGCCCGGTGACACCATCTGCGACGGCACGCCTGGCGCCATGCCCTCGATGGCGCATGCGATGTACCCGTTGAACGGAATGGTCGGCGAGGCCGCCGCTTACGCGGCCGGCAAGGCGTGATCGCCCGTCGACCTCAGTGGACGATGATGGAGCCATGGAGTCGACGCGGGTGGATCGCTGGCTGTGGGCGGTCCGGCTGGCCAAGACCCGCCCCGATGCGGCAGCGGCCTGCCGAGGCGGGCATGTGCGGGTCAACGATCGGATCGCCAAACCGTCGACGATGGTCGCCCCCGGGGATCAGGTTCGGGCCCTGCTGGGCGAGCGCACCCGCATCGTCGAGGTGGTGCGGGTGATCCAGAAACGCGTCGGAGCCGCCGACGCGGTGACGTGCTACTTCGACCGCACGCCCGCCCCGCCCCCGACGGTCGCTGCTCCGGTGGGGGTGCGCGATCGGGGCGCCGGGCGGCCGACCAAGCGCGACCGGCGAGTCCTTGCAAAATGGCGGGCCGGACTGGGCTGAATCAGCGCTGCGGACCCTGCTGAATAATCGTCGGCGGCAGCGGCGCAGGAGCCGGCGGAGGCGGTACCGCTCCCGGCGGGAGTGGTACGCCAGGAGCCGGTGCTGCGGGCGGAGCCGCACCGGGTGCGCCGATGGGCAGCACATCCGCCGACGGGTTCGGATCCGACAGCGACACGAATCCCGGCGGCAGCGGCGGGCCACCCACCTGCGGGGCGCCCTGCAGTGACGGTGTCGACGAGGCCGGGTCGGTCAACGACAGGTAGCCGGGTGGAAGCTTGGGCGCAGGCCCGGCCCCGGGCGGCGCGCCGGTCGGCATTCCGGCCGTTCCCGCCTCGGAGAATGCCGCCGTCGGGTCATTCGACCTGGCCGCATTCCACAGGTCCTTGATGTAACCGAGCCCGCCACCGGAGGAACCCTGGCCATACGCGGGGTTGCTCATCTGCGGCACGGGGGGTGCACCGACGGGCGGCGGCGCCGGCGGCGCGGCGGCCAGCAGCGCCGGGTCGACCGCGACCGGCTGACCGGGAATCGGCGCGGCCGGGTCGCCGGGTACCAGCGGCGCCGGTTCTGCGCCGGCCAGGCCGGCGGTGAGCAGGGCACCACCGGCGAGGAACGTCGCCGCCAGCGTGAGCCTGACGGAGGAGCGCGCCGCGGCACGCTGTCGATCGGTCATGAAACAGAAGGCTAGCGCCTCGTCTACGCCGGCGTCACCGATAGCGCCGGCACGGCCCGCGAACTTGTCCAGCATGGGACCGCTGGTGAACGAATCTACCCAGCGCACCGCGGGTTTCGGTGACACCTCAAGATGACCGCATGAATTCTGCGATTCCGGATCATATTCTCAGTAGCTGGACCACGCATTCCTCCCCCGTCTGTCAACCGGCAGCAGTCAGACCGGGGTGTGCGGCGAAAGTCATCGTGGATGGTCCAGAATGCACGAAACCCCCGGTCCGACCGTTGGTGCTCGCGACGAGCTCGACGGTCGACCCGGGGGTCCGAGTAGGTTTCTACAGGCCGGTGACGCCGACCGCCTGGGGGCCCTTGGCGCCCTGGGTGACCTCGAACTTCACCCGCTGGTTCTCCTCCAGGTTGCGGAATCCGCCGGACTGGATCTCGGAGTAGTGCACGAATACGTCCGGTGCACCGCCGTCAGGAGCGATAAAGCCGAAGCCCTTTTCGCTGTTGAACCACTTAACGGTTCCTTCTGCCATGGTCTTACTTCTTTCTTTCTAACACTGACCGAACGTCGTGCCGGCCAAGCCTGGGGTGCGACCAACAGGTCGCCGAATCGATGGAGATCAGAGATTGTGGTGATGCCGGCACAGGCCGTAACGCGGGTGATACTGACACCCGGCCGGGACTCGGCCGAACACAGACACGCCGCCTCACGAATGCGACGTACTGACAAAGCGTATCAATATGGCGCCTGACGACCTAATTTTGGCGGAAACCGCGATTCGGAGCGGCGATCCGTCCGCGCCTAGCACCCGGCATTCAGGCAATCCGCCGCCGCGTGCCGCCGACAGCCGTGACCTGATCCGGGTGACCGGAGCACGGGAGAACAGCCTTACAAGGAACTCAGGCGATGATGCGCACCAGGTAGGGCGTCATCGAGGCGGTGCGCACGGCCGAGACTGCGACCCCGGAATCGGTGGCCTCCAGCATCTGTCCATTGCCCAAGAACAGCGCCACGCTCTGGGTGCCCTCCGGACCGAAGAAGATCAGATCACCGGGCAACGCCTGCGCGGGAGTCACCTTCTGGCCGACCTTGTACATCTCACCCGATGACCGCGGCAGCTTCACTCCGACGCCCGCGAAGGAATAGACGATGATGCCCGAGGCATCGAAGCCCACCACGTTGGCGGCCGGGTCAGGGACGCTCGGGATCAGCGGGGTCGCGACCGGCGCTGGCGGGGCCAGCCCGGGGAAGTTCAGCCCGGGGACGCCACCGGGGATCGCAGCTGCGGCCGGCTCGGCGGGCGGTGTTTCCCGAACGACGCCGCGGGTGGGACCGTTGGCGTCGCCGCCACCGTAGGTGAACGGGACTCCGCGCTGGGACAGTGCCCGCGCGATCACGAAGTCGACAGCCTGCTGGTTGCGCGCCGGACGGACGTTGAACGGATCAGCCGATGCGACACCAGGAGTCACTGTCAACACAGCCAGGCCGAGCAGCAGGGCACAGAAGCGTCTCATGGAAGAAGTCAACTCTTTCGATCAGGGCGGCAAATGCGATAACCGCTACTTGACGGTCATCAACGCTATTTCTACCGACCGGTCCGCCTGTTTCCCAATCTGATTGCGGCACAACATGAATGAGATGCAGATCCGTGACTTGTTAGAGACCGACGCGCCCGGATCGTGACGGATCCGGGACCGTTCCGACATTATCGCGAACCCCTGCCACGACGCAGAAACGGCACCGGCTCACGCCGCCATCGGGCGGGGTGGACGGGTGCCGTTGCGGCAAATCTGACTACTGCTCAGCCGATTGCCGCAGCGCGGCGAGCGCAGCTTCGTAGTCGGGCTCTTGAGCGATTTCCGGGACCAGCTCCGAGTAGGCGACGTTGCCGTCGGCACCGATCACCACTACGGCGCGACCCAGCAGGCCGGCGAATGGGCCGTCGACGAGGGTGATCCCATAGTCCTCGCCGAAGGTGCCGCGGAACGCAGAGGCCGTCACCGCATTCTCGATACCCTCGGCACCGCAGAAACGCTTCTGCGCGAACGGCAGATCCTTGGACACGTTCAGCACGGCGGCACCGGTGGCCGCGGCGCGCTCATTGAAGGTCCGCACACTCGTCGCGCACACCGGGGTGTCCACTGAGGGGAAGATGTTGAGCAGCACAGCCTTGCCGCTGTACTCGTCGTTGCCGACCGCACCGAGGTCGGTGCCGACCAGCGTGAAAGCCGGGGCCGACGCGCCGACTGCAGGCAGTTCGCCAGCCGTGTTGATGGGGTTTCCCTTGATCGTTATCTGTGCCATGACGACAGTCTGTCAAAGGAGCCGCACTGCGTCCGGCGCAGGGGTCGGCCACGGCAACATGACACGATGGTCGGGTGATCGAGCTGCCCGCCGCGGTCAGGGCCATGGCCGCCCGCGGGCCGCAGTGGCAGGCCTGGGTGGATCAGCTTCCCAAGCTGGTCGCCGGTCAACTCGAGGACTGGGATCTCGCCCCCGAAGGTGACCCCATGCACCGTTTCTGCTCTGTTGTGCTGCCGGTACGCAGCAGCGACGGCGTAGCGGCGATGCTCAAGGTCGCGTTGCCCGACGATGAATCCGAACACGAGCACCTGGCGCTCCGCCGCTGGGACGGCAATGGCGCCGTACGACTGCTGCGAGCCAATCCTCATCGCCGGGCGATGCTGCTGGAGCGGCTGCACTCGCGAAATCTCAACGACGTCTGGGATATCGATGCCTGCGAGATCGTCGCAGGCACGCCGCGTCCAAACAGATGCGCATCGCCCAAGCATTGCGCGACAAACTGCCCCG
>WOYS01000095.1:114050-120825 GCA_011620645.1 Mycobacterium sp. | reverse complement strand
TGCCGGCATGCGCCCAGGCCCTGGCCGCCGGGACCATCAACACCGGGCACATCACCATCACCGGCACTGCGGTGAAGAAGGCCTCGGCAACCCGGCAGGCAGCCCGAGCACCGCACGACCGTCGTCCAGTGAATCGGTCTCCTCGACCGCCGTCATAGGCTGCCATGGTGGGACCAGTGGCCGCATGGCTCCGGGCCTGGTGCGCCAGGCGAACACCTCGTCCAACGGATGCTCGATGACACCCTCGTACTCGATACCCATGTGTGATTGCTCCTTTCCGGCCGCGGGTACCCGCAGGTCGTACTACGGAAACTGTCCCCTGCTCCCGGGAACGTACCGCGAGGGCAACATGGCGCACCTGCAGCGACGCGGGAGTCAGGTACCGGGATCGCCGCCAAGCCGTCAGGGTCCTGGCAGGCTGGCTGTTGTCCTATCGCGCCGAACCAGGAGTGCCGATGCTCTGGGCCTGGCTCGCGGAGGTGTGCCCGTCGGCTGAGAGGTGGCTGCCGCCCGATGTCTTAACTCTTGGGCGGTGCCTCGGGATCGGGCGAGACCTTGAGCACATCGCCTTTTTCGCTGTCGGCATCGGTCTCGCCGTCGGCATCCGTATCCGTGACGCCGACGATCTCGGTCTCGGCTCCGCCGTCGGTCTCGGCTCCGGCGTCAGTCTCGGCACCGCCACGACGGGACCGCAACGCGTCGGCGATGAGCAGCAGCACACCGATGACACTGGCGCCGATGCACACCCACGCGATGAGCTCGTTGCTGGTGACGACGGCGACCACCAGGGCAGCCAGACCGATGGCAGCGAGGACGAGCGCAATGATCAGCATTGACCGAACCTAGCTGAACGCTGAGCGGGTCAGTTATTGCCCCGGTTGAACTGGTTGAAACCGCCGCCCTCATTGCCTGCCGCGGAATCGACCGGCGCCGCGGAACCGCGCTGACCCAGCTCTTCGAGCTGAGACTCCAGGTAGGTCTTGAGGCGGGTGCGGTACTCGCGTTCAAACGTGCGCAGCTGCTCGAGACGGCCTTCCAGCACGGTGCGCTGCTGGTTGATGGTGCCCATGATCTCCGAGTGCTTGCGCTCGGCGTCGGCCTGCAGCGCGTCGGCCTTCTCCTGCGCCTGACGCAGCTGCGTCTCGGAGCGGGTCTGGGCATCGGAAAGCAGCGCGTCAGCCTTGGCGCGGGCATCGGCGACTGTGGTCTCGGCGGTGTGACGCGCCTCGCTGACCAGCGCATCGGCCTGGGCGCGGGCATCGGCGAGCAGCTTGTCCGACTCCGCCTTGGCGGTACTGGTCAGGCGATCCGCGGTGTCCTGAGCCAGGCTGAGCACCTTGGCCGCGCGGAGGTGCTGTTCCTCCGAGACCGGCGCGGGCGGGGCCACCGGGGCGACGGGCTGAGGAGCCTCGTACACCGCCTGAACCGGTTCGGGCTCGGGCTGCGGCGCCTGGTAGGCCGGTATCGACTGGGCCGACTGAACGCCGGCGCGTGCGCCGGCCAGCTCCGAGTCGAGCTCGGACAGCCGCTGACGCAGGTCCGCATTCTCCTCGATGAGCCTGGTCAGCTCGTTCTCGACCAGGTCGAGGAAAGCGTCTACCTCGTCCTCGTTGTAGCCGCGCTTGCCGATAGGCGGCTTACTGAAAGCGACGTTGTGAACGTCGGCTGGAGTGAGCGGCATTGTCTGCCCCCTTGAAGTCTGGACCGTCAACCGGTTTCGAAGTGTAGAGCGTCTGTGGAAGTAACTGGCGCCCATCCTGTCACAGGAGACTCTGCGGTTGCAGGGGAGGCGCCTAATTAAGAGCGAATTGTGACATGCGGTGACTGTTCCGGGCTTGAATGAATCGCCGAAAATGCACCGGAATTGCCCCGTATTTCGCCACCCGTCACGCGACGGCGGTCAGACGACGGCCGGTCAGGCGACCGCGCTGGCAGCGGCGCCGAAAGCCAACTGCATGCCGATGAACGCGACCAGCAACAACACCATGATCGACAGATCGAATCGCACCGCGCCGATGGTGAGCTGCGGGATGATCCGGCGCAGCAGCTTCACCGGCGGATCGGTCACGGTGAGGATGAGCTCAAGGACCACCACCGTCGCGCCCTTGGGCTGCCAGTCGCGGCTGAACGACCGGATGAATTCGACAACAACCCGGGCGACGAGCAGCAGCCAGAACACGAACAGCACAAAACCTAGGATTTGAAAGACCATCGACAACTGAGCCGACCTCACTACTGCATACACAGACGGGCAGGTACTAGGAACATTCGACTACTAGGAACATTCGACTACTAGGAACATTCGAGCAGCTGGGACACGCGTGGGATCCCAGGACGTCAGCCTACCTGCCGGGCTGAGACAAACCCGGGTCGCAGCCCGCACGAGCTCTACTGATAGGAGTAGAAGCCCGCCTCGGCAATTCGGCGGCGCTCCTCGGCGCTGACGTCGACATCGGCAGGCGACAGCAGGAAGACCTTGGTCGCGACCTTGTCGAAGGACCCACGCAGCGCGAAGGCCAGGCCTGCGGCGAAGTCGACCAGACGCTTGGCGTCGGCGTTGTCCATCGACACCAGGTCCATGATCACCGGAGTGCCGTCACGGAACCGCTCGCCGATGGTGCGGGCCTCGCTGTAATCCTTGGGCCGCAGTGTGGTGATCTTGGCCAGCGGGCTGCCGGCCTCGAACAGCTCGGCCATCCGGCGCGGCTCCATTGCCAGCGCGCCACGCGTCGGCGCTCCGGCGAAACGCGGTGCAGGACGCTCGAACTCGCGGGGCGCGCGCAGCCTGCCCTCGAAGCGGGGCGCGTCGCCGTAGCCACCGCGATAGGCGCCGGGGACATTTTCGTACTCGCGACCGGGGATCCTGTCGTCGAACGCCCGGGGCTCGCGGCCGTAGCCGTCCTCCTCGAAACGCTCTTCGGCGGCGCGGCGCGGGTAGCCGCGTGCCGAGCGCTCGTCGTCGTAGTACTCATCGTCGTAATCGTCCATCGGCGCCATACCGAAGTAGGCCTTGACCTTGTGCAGAGTGCTCATCGCCTGCCCCTTCTAACGACTTGTGTCTATGTTATCTGTGATGAAGATGTGACTGGAGTGACTACTCAGGGTGAGGTTAGAGGACGTTGACCCATCAACGCGGTTCCGACACGCACACACGTGGATCCGTGTCGCACAGCGGCCTCCATATCGTTGGACATGCCCGCCGACAGCCCGAGTCGCTGGTCGTAGAACTGTTGCACCCGGTCACGCTCGGCCTGCAGCCGCGCGAACGCATCATCGGGATCCCAATTCAACGGCGGGATACCCATCAGTCCCGTGAACTCCAGCGCTTCGATGGCATGTGTTGCGGCGCAGAGCTCGTCGACCAGATCCGGCATGGCGGCGTCCACCCCGCTACGGTCAGGGTCACCGTCGAGGCTGATCTGTAGATAGACCTTGAGCGGTCCCCTGCGCCGCCCGGCGGACAGCTCCTGCTCGGCGCCGGTCCCCAAGGCGGCGATCACTCGGGCACTGTCCACCGAATGCACGGCATGGGCCCACCGGGCTATCGCCCGTGCCTTGTTGCGCTGAATATGGCCGACCATGTGCCAGCGAATATCGTCGGCGGGAAATACCGCTTTGACGTCGGCCACTTTTCGGGCGGCTTCCTGCTCACGCGACTCGCCGAATTCGGTGCAGCCCAAACGACGCAGGATGACGACATCGGAGACCGGAAAGAATTTCGTGATGGGCAGCAGTTCGATTTCCCGGACGGAACGGCCGGCGGCCTCGGCGGCGTGTGCCAGCCGAGTCCGCACCGAGGCCAGCGTCCCGGCCAATTCGACGTCGCGGTGAGCGCTCATTCCATCCATACCAATGATGCCAGTCGCCCGGTCGGCGCGTCCCGCCGGTGACTGAACAAATCGGTGTCCTCGACAGTGCAGCGGAGATCGGTGCCGATGGACTTGACCCCCAATTCGGTGAGCTGTCGTGCTATTCCGGCGCGGATATCCAGGCCGGGGGTGCCCTTGGCGGTACTGCACCGACTGCCCGGCAGCACGGCGTCGACCTCGGCGGCCATCTCCGCGGGCACCTCGTAGTTGCGTCCGCTCACCGCCGGTCCCAGCAGCACCGAGATATCGGCGACCGAAGCACCCAGTTCCACCATCTTCTCCAGGGTGCGGGGCACGATCCCGACCTGAGCACCGACCCGGCCGGCGTGTGCGGCACCGATGACGCCGGCCCGGGCATCGGCCAGCAGCACCGGCGCACAGTCGGCGGTGATCACCGCCAGCGCCAGCCCACGCGCAGTGGTCACCAGCGCGTCGGTGGCATCCACTGCGGTCGATCGCGGTCCGTCCACCACGGCGACGTTTGCCGAGTGCACCTGGTTCATCCAGACCACGGCATCCTCGGGAAGACCCAGAGCCGTGGCCAACCGTTTCCGGTTGGCCGCCACCGCTGCCGGATCATCGCCGACGTGGTCGCCGAGATTGAAGGTGTCGAACGGCGGTGCCGATACTCCACCCGCGCGGGTGGTGGTCACGCGCCGAACCCGAACGGGCACGGGCGGATCAGTGTCGCATGAACGGCGGCACGTCGACATCGTCGTCGGAGATGCCACTGCCGTCCGGACCGCCGATCTTCACCGTCGCTCCATTGGTAAGCGGAGGGACGGACATCGCGTGGGCGGGCTCGAACACACTGGAGCGCGCCTTGCCCGCGGACTCGGGGGCTACGGCCGGTGCACCTTCGCCGACAACAGGTTTGCGGCTCGGGCCGGACGTGTCGAATCCGGCGGCGATCACGGTGACGCGCACCTCATCGCCCAGTGAATCGTCGATCACGGTGCCGAAGATGATGTTGGCGTCCACGTGCGCGGCCTCCTGCACCAGCGAGGCGGCCTCGTTGATCTCGAACAGGCCGAGGTCGCTGCCGCCGGCCACCGAGAGCAGCACGCCCTGAGCGCCCTCCATCGAGGCTTCCAGCAGAGGCGAGTTGATCGCGATCTCGGCCGCCTTGAGCGCACGTCCGTCACCGCGGGCCGAGCCGATGCCCATCAGCGCGGTGCCCGCGCCGCTCATCACGCCCTTCACGTCGGCGAAGTCGACGTTGATCAGACCCGGGGTGGTGATCAGGTCGGTGATGCCCTGCACGCCGTTGAGGAGCACCTCGTCGGCGCTGCGGAACGCGTCCATCAGCGAGACTGCGGCATCGCCCATCTGCAGAAGACGGTCGTTCGGGATAACGATCAGGGTGTCGCAGCTTTCGCGCAGCGACTGGATGCCGTTCTCGGCCTGGTTGGATCGGCGTTTGCCCTCGAAGGAGAAGGGTCGCGTCACCACACCGACGGTGAGCGCGCCGAGTTTACGGGCGATCGTGGCGACCACGGGTGCACCACCGGTACCGGTGCCGCCACCCTCACCGGCGGTCACGAAGACCATGTCGGCGCCGCGCAGCAGTTCTTCGATATCGTCCTTGGCGTCTTCGGCGGCCTTGCGACCGACCTCGGGGTCGGCGCCGGCCCCGAGTCCGCGGGTCGAGTCGCGACCGACATCGAGCTTGACGTCGGCATCACTCATCAACAACGCCTGTGCGTCGGTGTTGATGGCGATGAACTCGACACCCTTGAGCCCGTGCTCGATCATCCGGTTGACGGCGTTGACGCCGCCGCCGCCGATGCCGACCACCTTGATAACGGCGAGGTAGTTATGCGGGGGGGTCATCGGTCGCCTTTCTTGCCCTGGGGCGGTGTCTGGTTCTTCGAGCAAAACCCTTAACCTCAACCATAGGCTTAGAGTTATGTCAAGTAGTTCCGTGCAAACAGAACGGTAGGGCGACCCGGCGCAGGAACCCTGCAGGCGCGCCGAAGCGCGCGACAATTTCTTCACGTTCACCTGGGTGTACGCCCAGACGGAACTGCGGGCCTACTTGACCGTCGGCAGGTCGGGGCTCGACACGTCATAGGTCTGGCCGGGCTGGGTGAGCAGCGCGGCCAGCTTGAGCGCCTTCTCCTGGGTGCGGTCGGTTGTGCCCCACACCACCTTCCGGCCGTCGAACAGGATGAGTGTGATGGCCGCGACCGACGGCGCCTCGACCCGACTCACCTGGCCAGACACATCCGGGGGCAGCGAGGTCAGCACCTCGAGTGCCGCCTTGGTCGCCGGATCGTTGGGCCCCGGTGTCTCGGTGTCGATATAGGGCAGGCCGGGCGGCGGCGGTCCGGTCACGAAGTCGACGCCGTCACAGTCGAAAAGGTGCGGACCGTCCGGATAGTCCTTGACCACCAATGGAATCCGTTCCTCGACGGTGATCCGCAGCGTCGACGGATACTCCCGCTGGACCCGGGCACTGGCGACCCGCCGGATCGAGGCCACCCGCTCGGCCACCGTATCGGTGTCGATCTGCAGCAACGGTGTGCCGGGTTGCACGCTCGCGGCCTGCCGGATCTCGTTCTCGGTGATGGCGGTCAACCCGGTGATGACCGTCTCGCGCGCCGACATGATCGGCGTGAAGTACAGCAGCAGACCCGCCCCGACAGCCAGCACCGCCATCAGCGCCGACCACATGAGCACCTTGAGCCCGCGGATCACCCCGCGGTTGTTGGGTTTGGGTTGTTGCTCGGTGCGTCCCGACGCGCGACGTTTGGCTTCGCGGCGGTTCTGCTCGATGGCCATCGCGCGGGCCTGCGCGGTGCGCCGCTCCTCGCGCTCACGACGGGCCCGGCGGCGCGGTCCCTCGAAGTCCTCGTCCTTGTCGGCGTCGTCCTTGTCGGCGTCGTCCTTGTCGGCGTCGTCCT
>WOYS01000095.1:67026-113950 GCA_011620645.1 Mycobacterium sp. | reverse complement strand
TCGTCCTTGTCGGCGTCGTCCTTGTCGGCGTCGTCCTTGTCGGCGTCGTCCTGATCGGGTGTGTCGTTCTCCGGCGCGGGCACGTCGTCGGCGGACGGCGCATCCGTGTCCTCGGGTGCCGTTTCGACGTCCGCTGCGGCCGGCGGGGCGCCGGGCTGCCGCTCATTGGGGTCAATCATCTACCGCGCCGTCCGGTTGGCCCGCACACCAACCGCATCGAGGATCTCCCGCCCCAGCAGGGTGACATCGCCGGCACCCATCGTCACCACCACGTCACCGGGTCCGGCCGATGCGGCCACCCGTTCGGCGACCTTGGAGAAGTCCGGTACATAGTGCACCGGCGCGCTCACATGCTCGACGATGCTGCGCCCGCTCACCCCGGCGATCGGCTGTTCCCGCGCCGCGTACACGTCGAGCACGAACACCTCGTCGGCCGCGCTGAGAGCGACGCCGAACTCCCGCGCGAAAGTCTTTGTGCGCGAATACAGATGCGGCTGGAACACGACGATCGCCCGTCCCCCAGACTCCTGGGCGAGCGTGCGCACCGCCGTCAGCGCGGCCGCGACCTTGGTCGGGTGATGGGCATAGTCATCGAAGACGCGGACATCGGCGGCCACGCCCACCAGTTCGAACCGCCGCCGCACACCCTCGAATTCGGCCAGGGCCTCCAGCACCACCTCCGGCCCGGCACCGGCCTGGATCGCCGCCAACAGCGCGGCCAGCGCGTTGAGCGCCATATGCCTGCCCGGCACCGACAACCGCATGGTCCGCGGTCTGCTCTCCCCCGCCAGCTGCACCTCCGCCACCGCAGTGGTTCCCCGCTGCTGCCAGTCCAGCAGCGCGCCGGCAAGATCAGGATCTGCGCCGCTGCCGTAGCGCAGCACCCGGATGCCCAGTGCCGCAGTGCGTTCGGCGAAGGCCGCCGCCCCTGGATCGTCGGCGCACACCACCACCACGCCGCCGGGTTGCAGGCGCTCCATGAAGGCGTCGAACACCGCGACGTAGGCCTCTTCGCTACCGAAGAAGTCCAGATGGTCGGCCTCGATATTGGTCACCACCGCGATATCCGGCCGGTACTGCACCAGCGAACCATCGCTCTCGTCGGCCTCGGCGACGAAGTAGGCGCCGCTGCCATGGTGCGCATTGGTCCCTGCCGCGCCGAGATCGCCGCCGACGGCGAACGACGGGTCGAATCCTGCGTGCTGCAACGCCACGATGAGCATCGATGTGGTGGTCGTCTTGCCGGCCGTCCCGGTGACCATCAGCGTGGTGTCACCGGCCATCAGTTTGGCCAGCACGACCGGGCGCAGGATCACGTCGATGCCGCGGCGGCGTGCTTCCACCAGTTCGGGGTTGGTCTTGGGGATGGCGGCGTGGGTGGTGACCACCGCGGTCGGGCCGCCGTCGAGCATGTCCAGTGCCGAGCCGTCGTGCCCGATCCGGATCTGGGCGCCGCGGGCGCGCAATGCCGCAACGCCGCGCGATTCCTTGGCGTCCGACCCCGAGACCTGACCGCCGCGATCGAGCAGGATGCGGGCGATGCCGGACATTCCGGCGCCGCCGATGCCCACCATGTGGACCCGCTGAAGCTCCGGTGGAAGCCCTTTCACCGCAGTCTCTTTCGGTCCGCACGACCCTGCCTTGCCACCTCGAGCACCACCTCGGCCACCCGGCGGGCGGCGTCACGGTGCCCGGCCAGCGCCGCGGCCGTGGCCATCCGCTGCAGCCGATCGGTGTCGGCGAGCACCGGCACCACGGTCTCGGCGATCAGCGACGGCGACAGGTCGGCGTCATCGATCAGCAGTCCGCCACCGGCATCGACGACCGGCAGCGCATTGAGCCGCTGTTCCCCGTTGCCGATCGGCAACGGCACATAGACCGCGGGCAGGCCGACCGCACTGACCTCGGCGACCGTCATCGCACCGGACCGACAGATCGCCAGATCGGCTGCGGCGTAAGCCAGGTCCATCCGGTCCAGGTAGGGCACCGCGAGATAGGGCGCACCTGATGGCTCGGGCAGTTCCAGGGTGTTCTTCGGGCCGTGCGCGTGTAGCACCGAAATACCCTTGGCAGCAAGCTCTTCCGCCACACCGGAGACGGCGCGGTTGATCGACTGGGCACCCTGGGATCCGCCGAAAACCAGCAGCACCCGGGCATCGTCAGCGAATCCGAATGCCGCACGGGCCTCCGCTCGCAACGCGGCCCGGTCCAGAGCGGTGATGCTGGCGCGCACTGGTACGCCGACCACCTCGACCTCACCGAGACCGGGGTCGGGTACCGCGGAGAGCACGCGCTGTGCGGTGCGACTACCGAGCCGGTTCGCCCAGCCTGAGCTGGCATTGGCCTCGTGGATCACCACTGGGACCCGCGGCCTGCGCAGTCCGCGCCGGGCGGCCAGATAGGCGGGCACCGCGACATAGCCGCCGAACCCGATGACCACGTCGACATCCACGGAGTCGAACACCGCCCTGGTCTGCCGGACCGCGGTGCGCACCCGAAACGGCAACCGCAGCAGATCCGCGGATGGTTTGCGTGGCAGCGGCACCGGGGTGATGAGCTGCAGGTCGTAGCCGCGCTCGGGGACCAGCCGGGTTTCCAGGCCCCGCGCGGTGCCCAGCGCCGTGATTCGTACCTGCGGGTCCAACTCGGTCAGTGCATCGGCCACAGCCATCGCGGGTTCTACGTGCCCCGCTGTGCCGCCCCCTGCCAGAACGACCGATATGGTGCTCACCCGTAACGCTGACCTTCCAATGACCGGGCTCGCCCCTGTTGACTGCGCCCCTGCTGCTCTGATGGCTGCCCCCGGCGCGCAGCCTTCACCGGCCGGCCGGAGCTTCGACCATCTCCATGATGCCCTGCGCGCCTTGCCGCCCTTTCGTCCGGATGGGCAGTTCGGCGCTGTTCACCAGCCGAGGACTTCCGGGCCTGCTTGGCTCTGCTTTTCTCGGCGGCCTTTACGGCCGCTTTTGCAGGTGCCCGCTTGATAGCCTTGGCGTCCTTGGTCCGCAGCCGGTCACGGGCCACCTCGAGTCGGCTGGGCACATAAGGCTGGGGCAGCGGTAGCCGCAGAATCTTGTTGACGCGGTCATCGCGGCCTGCCCGGAGCGCGGCCACCGCCTCGGGTTCGTGGCGGGCCGCGTTGGTGATCACACCGAGAATCAGCATGGTCGTCGCCGTGGACGTTCCGCCGGCGGATATCAGCGGCAACTGCAGCCCGGTGACCGGAAGCAGCCCGACCACGTAGCCGACGTTGATGAAGGCCTGCCCGATCACCCACAGCGTCACCGTCGCGGTCAGCAGACGCAGGAACGGGTCGGCCGAGCGGCGCGCGATGCGCATGCCGGTGTAAGCGAACAGGCCGAACAGGCCCAGCAGACCCGCCGCACCGATGTAGCCGAGTTCCTCGCCGATGATGGCGAAGATGAAGTCATTGTGGGCGTTGGGCAGGTAGTTGTACTTGGCGCTGCCCTGGCCGAGGCCGTCACCGAACACACCGCCGTTGGCCAGTGCGTAGCGCGCCTGTCGCGCCTGATAGCCGGCTCCGCCGGGATCGGCCATCGGGTTGAGCCAGGACTGCACCCGGTCGGAGCGATAACCCGCTGATACCGCGAGCACACCGGCGGCCACCGTCACCGCGGCGAGCGAACTGACGAACACCCGCAACGGAAGGCCTGCGTACCAGAGCAGGCCGAGCACGATGATGCTCAGCGAGACGGTCTGCCCGAGGTCGGGCTGCATGACGATGAGCGTCAGCGCCAGCCCGGCAGCGGGCACCAGCGGAATCAGCATCTCGCGAAGGTTCGCCTGTTCCATCCGGCGTGCCGCCAGCAGGTGTGCACCCCAGATGGCGAACGCGATCTTCGCCAGCTCCGAAGGCTGCATCGAGAATCCGCCGAACACGAACCACCCTCGGGAACCGTTGGCTATCTTGCCGATTCCCGGGACGAGCACGAGCACCAGCAGCACGACGCTGAACGCGAACCCGGGGAAGGCGAGCTTGCGCATCAGCGATATCGGCATGCGCAGCGCGATGTAGAACAGCACCAGGCCGACCAGGGTCCAGAGCACCTGCTTGGCGAACACCGTCCATGGCGAGCCGCCCTCGTCGTAGGAGTAGACCCCGGACGCGGACAGCACCATGATCAGTCCGAGCGTGACCAGAATGCCGGCCACCGCGATGATCAGGTGGAATGACGTCATCGGCCGGCTCAGCCAGACGCCGAACCGGGTGCGCGGCTGCGCCGAAGGGACGCTGGCGGCTTTTTTCGGAGTGTCGGCTCCGTCGGATGTGTCGGAGCGCCGCAACCGCGACCGCACCGTGGTCAGCAGATTCTTCACCCGCCACTCATCAGAGTCACAGGCGTCACGCCAGCCCCACTAGTCCCCTGCACCCCAGAATCCTCCCCCGTCCCGCGCCGCCCGGACCGGATATCGGGGGCGTGTCGCCCGACAGAAGATGCCAGCTATTCCGAGACACGCGAAATGGTCGTCGCGACCGCCATAGAAGCAGCCATTTCGGGTGTCTCGGCGAAGGCCGCGGCCTACGCGCCGACTACGGCCGACCGCGGCGCCTACGCGCCGACTACGGCCGACCGCGGCGCCTACGCGCCGACGATGCTCAGCCATTCGCCGTAGAACAACGCCACACCCAGACCGCACGCAATTGCGGTGAGAAGCCAGAACCGGATGATCACCGTCGTCTCCGCCCAGCCCACCAGCTCGAAGTGGTGGTGGAACGGCGCCATCCGGAACACCCGGCGCCCGGTCGTCCGGAAGGCCAGAATCTGCACCACCACCGAGGTCACCTCGGCCACGAACAGCGCGCCCAGCACGACCGCGAGGATCTCGGTCCGGCTGGTCACCGACAGACCGGCGATGATGCCGCCGAGGGCCAGGGATCCGGTATCGCCCATGAAGATCTTGGCGGGGGCGGCATTCCACCACAGGAAGCCGATGCAGGCGCCCGCGGTGGCCGCCGCGACCAGCGCCAGATCCAGCGGGTCCCGCACGTTGTAGCAACCCAGTCCGGGGCTGGTCGCACAGGCATTGCGGTACTGCCAGAACGTGATGAGCACATACGCGGCGCTGACCATTGCCATCGCACCTGCGGCCAGGCCGTCCAGGCCGTCGGTGAGGTTCACCGCATTCGACCAGGCGCTGACGAGCACCACCACGAACACCACGAACACCAGCGGCGCCAGGGTGACGGTGGCGATCTCGCGTACATAGGACAGCTGGGCGCTGCCCGGGGTGAGCCCCTCGGCGTTGCCGAACTGCAGCACCAGCACTCCAAACAGCACTGCGGCCGTCAGCTGCCCGACGGTCTTGGCGGTCTTGTTCAGGCCCAGGTTGCGGGACCGGCGGATCTTGATCGAGTCGTCGATGAACCCGACGATCGCCAGCGCGGTGGCCAGACCGAGCACCAGCATCCCCGACGCGGAGGGACCCTCACCGTCGAAAGCCAGCCCGACGAGGTGGGTGCCCAGGTAGCCGGCCCAGATGCCGGCGACGATCGCCACACCGCCCATCGAGGGGGTGCCGCGCTTCTTCTGATGGCTCGGCGGACCGTCCTCGCGGATCTCCTGGCCGAACCCCTGCTTGGTGAACAGCCGGATCAGCACGGGTGTCAGGATGATCGAGACCGCCAGCGCGATCGCGACCGCGAACAGGACCTGCTTCACCGCTACGAACCTCCCTGCTCAGCGAGCAGATCGGCCAGTGCGCCCAACCCGGCCGCGTTCGAGGCTTTCACCAGCACAACGTCTCCCTCGGCCAACTCGGCCTGCAGCAAAGCGAAGGCGGCATCGACGTCGGGCACCAGTACAGCCTCGCTGCCCCACGACCCTTCCATCACCGCCCCCTGCTGCATGGCGCTCATCGACCTCCCGGTTCCCACGACTATGAGTCGAGAGACATCTAAGCGCACCGCGAACCGGCCTATGCGATCGTGTTCGGTTATCGAGTCCTCGCCGAGTTCGGCCATCTCACCGAGGACGGCCCAGCTACGGCGTTTCCCATCGCTACCGGACCGCGCCATCCAGGCCAGCGCCTTCAATCCTGCCGCCATCGAGTCCGGGTTGGCGTTGTACGCGTCGTTGATCACCGTGACGCCATCGGAACGGGTGCTGACATGCATCCGCCGCGCCGAGACCGGGCCCGCGCCGGCCAGCGCCGCGGCCACCTGCTCCAGGCTCGCGCCGCATTCCAGTGCCACCGCCGCCGCGCACAGCGCATTGGACACCTGATGCTCGCCGTGCACGGCCAGCGCGACATCGACCGCCCCACCGGGGGCGTGCAGCGTGAAACGCGGGCGGGCCAATTCGTCGAGCGTCTCGTCGCCCGACCAGATGTCGGCGCCGGGGTTGCGCGACACCCGCACCACGCGCGCCGCCGTCTGCTCGGACATCGCGGCGACCGCCGCATCATCGGCGTTGAGAATCACCACAGCCGACTCCGGAACAGCTTGGGGTAGTTCAGATTTCGTAGCCGCAATGATCTCCCGCGAACCGAACTCACCGATATGGGCGGTGCCGACGTTGAGCACCACACCGATCGACGGTGTCGCTATGGCTGCCAGTGCCGCAATGTTCCCGGGATGGCGGGCAGACATCTCCAGGATCAGAAAGTCGGTGTCGGCGGTGGACCGCAGCACCGTCCACGGATGACCGAGCTCGTTGTTAAAGGACCCCGGCGGTGCCACCACCTCACCGAGCGGCGCCAGCACCGCTGCGAGCAGATCCTTGGTCGATGTCTTGCCCGACGAACCGGTGACACCGATGATCCGCAGTCCGCCGGCCACCAACTCGGTGGCCACCGCGCCCGCCAGCTTGGCCAGCGCGGCCAGCACCGCGGCACCGGACCCGACGGCGTCATCATGCTCGAGGGCGCCGGAGCCGGTGTCGCGATGTTCGACGGCAGGCGCGACGATTGCGGGCACCCCGACCGGGCGCGCGGCAAGCACTGCGACCGCGCCCGCGGCCACCGCATCGGCCGCAAAATCGTGACCGTCGGATCGCGCCCCGGGTAATGCCAGGAACAGCCCGCCCGGGGTGAGCGCCCGGGAGTCGAACTCGACGGTGCCGGTGATCCGCAGCGTGGCGGCCTCGGCCGGGGCGATACCGGAAAGCTCGCCGCCGACGATCTCGGCGACCTGTGCCAGTGTCAGCGCGATCATCGGCTCCGCCGCAGTGCCGCCAGCGCATCCGCCAGTTCCAGCCGGTCATCGAACGGGCGGGTGGCGCCGCGACTGGTCTGCCCCGACTCATGGCCCTTACCGGCGATCAGCACCACATCCCCGGTGCGGGCCCAGGCGACGGCGAAGTCGATGGCGGCGCGGCGATCCCCGATCTCGACGACTTCGGCGGCATGTCCGGCCGCACCGGCCAGCACGGCGGCCCGGATCGCAGCCGGGTCCTCGTCGCGCGGATTATCATCGGTGATGACCACCAGATCGGCCAGTTCGGCGGCGACCCGGCCCATCGGCTCGCGTTTACCGATATCACGGTTTCCGCCGGCACCGAACACCACCGCGATCCTGCGGTGTCGATTCCCCGGGTCGCTGCGCTCCGGCCCGCCGGTTCCGTGTTGCTGATCCCGCAGTGTCTGCAGCACCGCTTCCAACGCCCCCGGCTTGTGCGCGTAATCGACCAGCGCCAGGAAATCCTGGGCACCCTCGACGGCCTCCAGCCTGCCGGGCACGGCCGCCGCGCTCAGGCCGGGCGCGCTCTGCTCGGGCGACACCCCGACCACATCGAGTAACGCCACCGCCAGCAGCGCGTTGGCGATGTTGTAGTGCCCGGGCAGACCGATCCGCAGCGTGTGGTGCACACCGGCGGGGTCGACGGCGACGAACTCCTGACCGCCCCGACCCACCGCGCGCACCGCCTCGATCCGCCAGTCCACGTCCGCGCCGCTTGCGCTGACCCGCACCGCCGACCGGGATCGGGCCGCGATCTTGCGGCCCCAGTCATCGTCGACGCACACCACCGCATGTGCGGCGTGGGTCGGCGAGTCCGGTTCGAACAGCCGGGCCTTCGCGTCCAGATAGTCGTCCATCGTCGGATGAAAGTCGAGATGATCGCGGGACAGATTGGTGAAACCGCCGGCCTCGAAGACGGTCCCGTCCACCCGGCCCAGCGTCAGCGCGTGGCTGGAAACCTCCATCACGACGGTGTCCACACCGCGTTCCAGCATGACCGCGAGCAGCGCCTGCAGATCGGGCGCTTCCGGCGTGGTCAGCGCGCTGGGCTCATCGCGGCCGTCGATGCGGATCCCGACGGTCCCGATCAGACCCGCGATCCGTCCGGCGGCCCGCAGCCCCGCCTCGACGAGATAAGTGGTGGTGGTCTTGCCGGAAGTACCGGTGACACCGACGACCCGCAGCGACCGGGACGGGTTTCCGTAGACGTCGGCGGCCAGTACACCGAGCACCGCGCGCGGGTCCGGATACACCAGTATCGGCGCGCCGAGATCGGCTGGCAACTGTTCGGCACCGGCCGGATCGGTCAGCACGGCAACCGCACCGGCCGCGGCGGCCTCGGCGGCGAACCGGGCTCCGTGTGCGGATACGCCGGGCAGCGCGGCGAACAGATCCCCCGGCAGGACGTCCTGGCTGCGCAGCGTCACTCCGGTGACCCGGGTACCGGCGCTGCCGGATTGGACTCCGATCCGCTCGGCCAGCCGCCCGAGCAGCTCACCGGCGGGATGGGAGGGACGCAGTTTCATGGCCTTGCCACAGTACCGGGCAGCAGAATCGGATCCACGCGACACAGTGAACCTTCAGGCAGTGCCACTCACTCGGCCACCAGCGTCAGCGGTGGACCAGGATCCGCCGAGAGCGGCACGTTCTCACGCTGCAGCAGCCAGGCGGCGATGTTGTGGAACAGCGGGGCCATGGTGGTGCCCGGCTGACCTTCGGCCGTACGGTGTGGGTTGTCGCCCATGATGCCGATGACGTAGCGGGGATCGTCCGAGGGGGCCATACCGGCGAAGGTGATCCAGTAGTGGTCGTCGTAGTAGCAGCCGCAGTTCGGGTTGATCTGCTGGGCGGTGCCGGTCTTGCCCGCAATCTGGTAGCCCTCGACGGCGGCCTGCCAGCCGGTGCCCTGCTGTACGCCGCGCGGGTCGCGTTGCACGGTGGCGCGCAGCATGTTGCGCACCGTGACCGCGGTCTCCGGTGACACCACCCTGATGGGTTCGGGAGATTCTTCGGGGGTGCGGGTGCCGTCGGCGGCGACGGTGGTCTTGATGATTCGCGGCGGTATCCGCACACCGTCGTTGGCGACGGTCTGGAACATGCCCGTCATCTGCAGCAAGGTCATCGAAAGACCCTGTCCGATAGGCAGGTTGGCAAAGGAGCTGCCCGACCACTGATCGATGGGCGGCACCAGGCCCGCGCTCTCCCCCGGCAACCCGACGCCGGTGCGTTCGCCGAGACCGAACTTGGTGAGCATCTCGGCAAAACGTTCCGGTCCGATCCGCTGGGCCAGCATCAGGGTGCCGACATTGGACGACTTACCGAAGACACCGGTCGTCGTGTAGGCGGCGACGCCGTGGTTCCAGGCGTCCTTCACCGTCACACCGCCCATGTCGATCGAACCCGGAACGGCCAGCACCTCATCGGGATTGGTCAGCCGCATCTCGATGGCCGTTGCGGCGGTGACGATCTTGTTCACCGAACCCGGTTCGAACGGTGAGGCGACCGCGGGGTTACCCATCTGACGATTGGTCTGCCGACCGATGTCCTGTGAGGGGTCGAACGTGTTGTCGTTCGACATCGCCAGCACCTCACCGGTTTTGGCGTCCAACACCACCGCCGAGAGGTTGTCGGCACCGGAGGCATCCTTGGCCAGCTGCACCTGCTGCTGCACGTAGAACTGGATATCGTCGTCCAGGGTCAGTTGCACGGTCGAACCGTCGACCGCCTCGTGGCGGTTGCGCATGCTGCCCGGGATCATCACACCGTCGGAGCCGCGGTCATAGGTGACCGAACCGTCGGTGCCCGCCAGCCTGGAGTCCATCGAGTCTTCCAGACCGAGCAGACCGTGGCCATCCCAGTCGATACCGCCCACAATGTTGGCGGCCAATGAGCCACCCGGGTATTGGCGGATGTCCTGGCGCTCCGAACCGACCTCGGGAAACTTGGCCGTGATCGCCTCGGCGACGGCCGGGTCGACCGCGCGGGCCAGGTAGGCGAACGAGTCCCTGCTGGTGAGTTTGGCCAGGACGGTTTTCGCGTCGGGCCGGTTGTTGAGCCGGGTGGCGATCTCGGCCGCGATCTCGCGGAACAGGGTGTCCGGGTCGGGCTCGTCGGGATCCTTAGCCTTGGCCTCCTCCAGAAGCTTGCGAACCTTGACGGGCTGGAAGGTCAGCGCCCTGGCCTCGATGGTAAAGGCGAGTTTGTTGTCATTACGGTCGACGATGCTGCCGCGCACAGCTTTCTGCACATCGGTCACCTTGAGCTGACCCGCCGCCTCGGCGCGCAGACCGGCGGCATTCGAGACCTGCAGGTTGAACAGCTGCGCGGCGGCCACCACCAGCACCAGGAAGATGACGACGTTCCCGGCCCGGTGCCGGAACACGAAAGATGAACTACGCAAACCTGTCTGAGGTTCCGGCCGACGGATTCGCCGGTCGGTTGCGGCGTGTTCCTGCGATTCGCCGGCACGACTCATGCGGGCGGTCCGGGAATCTCAGGAACGACCGGCGGCGCGGGAGCTACGTATTCGAGGCCGCCGACCGGTCCGGGCTGCGCGGGTAGTGCGGGTGACGCCAGATGCGGAAGCCCATCCGAGGGTGCGGGCTGCGGGGGCAGCGGCGCGGGCAGCAGATCGATCGGCCCGGGGACGGCGGCCGGAGCGGGATCGACCGGGACGGCCAACGGTGCAACCGGGGCGACCGGGGCGACCGGGGCGGTCAACGGTGTCGCGGCAGCGGGCGGCAGCGCCCGCGGCGGCATCCGCACCACCACCTCACGGGGGTCGACGACCCGCGGCGCCGGTGGGCCGTTTGCCGCAGGACCCGCCGGGGCGGCTGCTCGCTCATCGGGCAGCGGCGAATTCAGCGGCGGCGGCGGTACACCCTCGGCCGGTTTCGGAGTGCCCACCACCATCCAGGCGCCGGTGGGGTCCTGCACCAGATGCGCGGTATCGCGTGATGGGATCATGCCCAGCTCACGCGCGGACTCGGCCAGCGCGGGCGGCGCCTGGGCCTCAAGCACATCGCGTTCGAGCGCCTCTTTCTGCTGCAGCAGAGCCTGATTCAGCTGGCGTGAGTTGCCGAGCTGGTAGGAGCGTTCGGCGGCATCGGTGGACAACCACAGCGTGACACCGAGCCCGAGACCGAGCGCACCGATGATCAGCACCACGAACGGCACTCGTGCGGCCAGCGTCCGCGGGTTGAACTCTATGGAAGCGAGCCGGGCGATCAGCCGTTCCCGCAGCGGAAGCCGGACAACCTTGGGGGCCTTGGCCTTACGTGCCTTGGCGCGAGCCTTGGCCTGGCTGGCGTTCTTGGGTCGCGCGGGCCCGTCGACCGGCCGCCGGATCGGGGTGGTCTTCGGAGCCGACCGCTGAGGCCGCCGTTCGGGTGCACTGCGGCGCTTGCGCGCCGGCGCATCGGTCCGGGCACGGGCACCCTGCTGCTTGCCGCGTCGATACTCATCGATGCCGCGCACCGGCGCAGATCGCTTCCCCTTCATGAGCCATCCCTTCCGGCAACCTTTTCCAATGCCCGCAATCGCACCGAAGCGCTACGCGGATTCCGTTCGATCTCCTCGGCGCCGGCCTGCTCGGCGCCGCGGGTCAGCGATACGAATTCGGCCTCATAGCCCGGCAATTCGACCGGCAGGCCGGGTGGCGTCCGCGATGCCGTCGCGGCAGCGAACAGCCCCTTGACGATCTTGTCTTCCAATGACTGATAGGCCATCACCACGACGCGCCCGCCACCGGACAGCGCGGCCAATGAGGCAGGTAATGCGTCCCGCAGGGAGTCGAGCTCGGCATTGACCGCAATCCGCAGCGCCTGGAAGGTGCGCTTGGCCGGATGTCCGCCGGTGCGCCGCGTCGCGGCGGGAATCGCCTCGTAGAGCAGCTCCACCAGTTCGGCGGTGCTCCTCAGCGGCTGCCGCGCCCGGCGCCGGACGATGCGGCCGGCGATGCGGCTGGCGAACCGCTCCTCGCCGTACTCGCGCAACACCCGAGTCAGCGCCCGCTCGTCATAGGTGTTCAGGATGTCGGCCGCAGTCAGCTCGGCGTCGGGATCCATCCGCATGTCCAGTGGGGCGTCGTGCGAATAGGAGAAGCCGCGGTCGACGAGATCCAGCTGCATCGATGACACACCCAGATCGAAAAGCGCCCCGTCGATGGTGATCTCATCCCGGTCGGCCCAATAGCCGTCATAACGGGTGCGCACCGATCGGAACCGGTCACCGAACGGCGCCAGTCGCTCGGTGGCGATGCGTAACGCGTTGGGATCGCGGTCCAGGCCGACGACGTGCAGTCCGGGCAGCTCGCCGAGAAACCGTTCGGTGTGTCCGCCGGCACCGAGAGTGGCGTCGACCAGAACGGCACCGGTGCCGTCGGAGTGGTGACGGGTCAGCGCCGGCCTCAGTAACTCGACACAGCGGTCGAGGAGGACGGGGACGTGGCCATGATCGTGAGGCACTGAGACTCCCCTGTGGTCAAGGGGCGCCCCTGCAACGGGGTCCCTGTCCGAGGATGCGGACCTGGCGTCGGGGAAGTACGCCAGGGCCGGTTCGGACAGAGGCCTCGTTGCACGGGCTTGGGGGTCAGATAATGTCGCGAAGAATGTCATCGCTGGCCGCGGAGAAGGTCTCTTCGTGGGTCTCCTGGTACTGCTGCCAAGCCTGCGCGTCCCAGATCTCCAGGTGACCGAGCGAACCGGTCACCACGCATTCCTTGGACAGGTTGGCGTAGCGGCGGTGTTCGACCGACAAGGTGATCCGACCCTGCGCGTCGGGATGCTGTTCATCGGCACCGGCCGCCAGGTTGCGCACATAAGCACGAGCCTGTGGGTCGCTGCGCGACGCCAGCATGGCCTTCTCTGCGAGCTTTTCGAACTCGGTCCGCGGGTACACAGCCAGGCTGTGATCTTGACTTTTGGTGACCATCAACCCTCCTGCCAGTGCGTCGCGGAACTTGGCGGGCAGCGTGAGCCGCCCTTTGTCGTCGAGCTTGGGCGTGTAGGTGCCGAGAAACATCCCGCCGCCTCCCACCACTCGGCTGGATCCCGAGTCGCTCCTACCCGCTGGACGGAGCTCCGGTTGCTCCGTTATCCGCCACTTTACCCCACATTCCCCCACTTAGCTCCATCCGCTGCCACCAAGTTGTCGACCCTGCCTACCCGGAGATGAAAAAGCACGACCGGCCCACATCGGCGCACAGCCCGCAGCGTCGGGTTGAGAACCTGAGATCGCAGCTAGACGGCCTGTATCAGGGCGCAGCGGCGCGGGTGGGGAGCGGTGCAGCAGTTGTGGGGGAACTGCCCTGCCCCATCCGACACGCCGGGGCACCTGGGCGACCGGAGGGCATAAAAAACGGGGCAGCTCGGCTGGGAGCTACCCCGTATCGACCCGCACTCTCCCCGGGTGGGGAGATGTGGGGATCTATTCGTCGAAGCGACGACGGAAGCGGTCCTCCATGCGACTGGTGAACGAACCGCCGGCGCTCTTTCCGCGCTTGGCGCGCGCCGAACCCGATGAGGGTGCCGACTTCTCGGCCGCACCGGAGACACGGGGACCGGTGATCGCGAAGACCACGCCACCGAACATGACGATGAAGCCGATGACCGAGAGGATGGGCAGGCCACCGATCCAGGTCGCGTTGATGGCGACACCGCCCACCAGCATCGCCAACCCGATCACGAAGAGTGCGACACCCTGTAACCGACGTCGGCCCGAAGGTGCCCGCAGATTCCCGCCACGAACGCTGGAGGCGAATTTGGGGTCCTCGGCATAGAGCGCGCTTTCGATCTGGTCGAGCATGCGCTGCTCATGATCGGAGAGTGGCATCCTTCCCTCCTTGTCCGCGCCCTGGTTCCGGTCTGCTCCGGAAACCGTGTCGTCAACGTGTGCTGCGCCCGCGTGCGCGAACGTCCGATCTCAATGATACGAGGTCAATCTGACCCATACCACCCACTTGGTACACGATTGTATGACGTTCGGCACCAAAGTCGATCATCACCTCACCCGCATGACGACTACCCCGAACTCGGGTCCGATAATGGGCGGTGACCAACCGCACGGACCGACACCGCGGAGGACACCCGTTGGGGACATATCTGTTGGACCTCTCGGCCGACCTCATGCGCCAGAGACTGGCTGATGCATTGTCGGTCTACGTCGAGGCCATGCGCTATCCGCGCGGTACCGAGGAGCAGCGCGCATCGATGTGGCTGGAGCACACCCGCAGGGTCGGCTGGAAGGCCGTCGCGGTCGTGAGCACGGCCGCCGACCAGGGCCCGGACTCCCCCGACGCGCTCGACGGCGCCGAACTGCTCGGTGTCGCGTACGGCTACAGCGGCGCCCCCGATCAGTGGTGGCAGCAGCAGGTCGTGCACGGTCTGCGCCGGACAGGCAGCGACCACGACCGGGTCGACAGGCTGCTCTCGGACTACTTCGAGCTCACCGAGCTGCACATTCACCCTCGCGCGCAGGGGCACGGACTGGGTGAGGCGCTGGCCCGCCGGCTGCTGGCCGGACGCAGTGAGGCGCACGTGCTGCTGTCCACACCCGAGATCAACGGCGAGGCAAACCGCGCTTGGCGGCTCTACCGCCGGCTCGGCTTCGGCGATGTGATCCGCGACTATCACTTCGCCGGCGACCCCCGTGCCTTCGCCATCCTTGGCCGGTCACTGCCCCTGGAATGACCGGGTCTGGCACGATGACCGGGTGTCCGCGCGCCCCAGCCGCCACCGGCTTCCTGCCCTGGTCCTGCTGCTGTTGATCCTCGTTCCGTTCGCCGTCGGATGCGTGCGGGTGCGCGCCTCGATCACCGTGTCCCCCGACGACCGGGTCTCCGGTCAGATCGTTGCCGCCGCCATGGCCCGCGACGGTGAGGACAAGGGGCCGCAGCTGCTCAACTCTCTGCCCTTCAGCAACAAGGTGGCCGTCTCCAGATATGAACGCGGCGACTACGTCGGCTCCCAGGCGGTGTTCTCCGACCTGACGTTCGCCGAACTGCCGCAACTGGCCAACATGAACCGCGATGCCGCCGGGGTGGACATCTCGCTGCGGCGGGCCGGTGACCTGGTGATCCTCGAGGGCCGGGTCGATCTGACGTCGCTCAGCGACCCCGAGGCCGATGTCTCGCTGAGTGTGTCGTTCCCCGGCGAGGTGACGTCCACCAACGGCGACCAGGTGTCGGCCGAAGTCGTCGAGTGGAAGCTCAAGCCCGGCGTGGTGACCTCGATGAATGCCCAGGCTCGCTACACGGACCCCAGCGCCCGGTCCTTCACGGGCGCGGCCATCGGGCTCGGCATCGGGTCGCTGGTGGTGGCGGGCATCATCGCCTCGGTGGCATGGGTCAGCCGAGACCGATCGCCTCGCGTCGGCGAAGCCGACAGAACAACCTGAGTGGCGAAGCCGACAGAACAGCCTGAGTGGCGAAGCCGACAGAACAGCCTGAGCGGCGAAGCCGACAGAACAGCCTGAGTGGCGAAGCCGACATGGAAGTCGCCGAGGCCACGGAACAACTCCGCCATCTCTCACGACAGCATGATTGCGGGGCGGTAAGCGCGCCTGGCTCCCATGAGCCACCGGGGACGCTCTACGCTCAACAGACTCGGGGGGAGCAAATCGGGATCAAGAAAGGGGCGACCGCTGAGCGTGGACACAGCGGCTCCGTCAGCCGTCGAGTTGGTGAACGCCGTGATCGAGCAGCTCCGGCAGTATCTGGCCGAACGCCGGCGCGATTCTGCCTACATCGGTGCCGAATACGCCGAGCTCACCGCGGCTCTTGAGGAATTTGTCCTGCGCGGCGGCAAACGGGTGCGACCCCTGTTCGCGTACTGGGGCTGGCGTGCCGTGGCCGGTGCGGACCGCCCGTCCGATGCCCACGCGCTGCGCTTGTTCTCTGCACTGGAACTGCTGCACGCCTGCGCCCTGGCTCATGACGACGTGATCGATGCCTCTGCCACCCGCCGCGGGCTGCCGACCGTGCACCGGCACTTCGCCGACCTGCACCGCGCCAACAACTGGCGCGGGGCCCCTGAACAGTTCGGGTTGTCCTCGGCGATCCTGCTCGGTGACCTGTCACTGGTGTGGGCCGATGACATCGTGGCCACCGCCGACCTGCCCGCCGACGCGCACCTGCGGGTGCACAAGGTGTGGGCCGATATCCGCACCGAAGTCCTGGGCGGGCAGTACCTCGACATCGTGGCCGAATCCAGCGGCGCGGACTCGGTGGCGTCGGCGATGACCGTCAACACCTACAAGACCGCCTCCTACACGGTGTCGCGGCCGCTGCAGCTGGGCGCGGCCGCGGCGGCCGACCGGCCGGACGTGCAGGCCATCTTCCACCGGATCGGCACCGACCTCGGAGTCGCGTTCCAGCTCCGTGACGATGTCCTCGGCGTGTTCGGTGACCCGCAGGTCACCGGCAAGCCGTCCGGCGACGACCTTCGATCCGGCAAGCGCACGGTGCTGCTGGCCGAAGCCGTCGAACTCGCCGAGCGCACCGATTCGGCGGCGGCCAAGCTGCTGCGTGAGTCGATCGGCACCGAACTGAGCGATGTGGCGGTCAAGGAAGTGTGCGTGGCCATCGAATCGGTCGGCGCGCTGGCCGCCGTGGAGAACCGCATCGACCTGCTGCACCACCGCGCTCTCGACGCCATCAACGAGGCACAGATCGACCCGCAGGCCAAAATCGGCCTCGCCGAGCTGGCCGCCCTGGCGTCGAACCGGTCCGCCTGAGGAGATGACCGCTCCGGTATCGGTCGAGCCCACGAAAAGTGGGTTCAGCAGGCAGATCTCCAAGCTGCTGGTGTTCGCGGCCTCGCCGGAGGCGCGGCCCGCACGACTGGGATTCCTCGGCGCGGTACTGATCACCGCCGGCGGCCTCGGCGCAGGCAGCACCCGGCTGCACGATCCGCTGCTGGAATCCCTGCACATGTCGTGGCTGCGATTCGGGCACGGTCTGGTGCTGTCGTCGCTGCTGCTATGGGGCGGGGTGGCGCTGATGCTGATGGCGTGGCTGTGGCTGGGCCGGCGTGTGGTCGACCGCTCGGCGACCCCGCACACGATGCTGGCGACGACCGGATTCTGGTTGGCGCCGCTGCTGTTGAGCGCACCGGTGTTCAGCCGAGACACCTATTCCTATCTGGCCCAGGGTGCGCTGCTGCGCGACGGATTCGACCCGTATGTGGTCGGCCCGATCGAGAACCCGAACTCCCTGCTCGATGATGTCAGCCCGATCTGGACGACCACCACCGCCCCGTATGGCCCGGCTTTCATCCTGATCGCCAAATTCGTCACGATGATCGTCGGCAACAACGTCGTCCAGGGCACCATGCTGCTGCGGCTGTGCATGCTGCCCGGGCTGGCACTGCTGATCTGGGCCACGCCCCGGATCGCACAGCACATCGGGGCGAACATCGCTGCCGCACTGTGGATCTGCGTGCTGAATCCACTGGTGATCATCCATCTCATGGGTGGTGTGCACAACGAGATGCTGATGGTCGGGCTGATGATGGCCGCCATCGCGCTGACATTTGGCGGCAGGCCGATACTCGGGGTGGGTTTCATCGCCACGGCCGTGGCGGTCAAGGCCACCGCCGGCATCGCCCTGCCGTTCATGGTGTGGGTGTGGATGCGGCGCCTGCGCGACACCCGCGGGTACCAGCCGGTGGCGGCCTTCGCTGTCGCCACCGCGGCATCGGCGGTGATCTTCGGTGCGGTGTTCGCGGTGCTGTCGTGGCTGGCCGGCGTCGGCCTGGGCTGGCTGACCGCACTGGCCGGATCGGTGAAGATCATCAACTGGCTGACGCTGCCCACTGCCGCGGCCAACATGATCAACGCCATCGGAGGGCTGTTCCTGCCGGTCAACTTCTATGCGGTACTGGAAGTCACCCGCATCATCGGGATCGCCATCATCGTCATCTCACTTCCGTTGCTGTGGTGGCGCTTTCGGCACACCGACCGCGACGCCCTGACGGGGATCACGCTGGCGCTCGGAGTGGTGGTGCTGTTCGTGCCCGCCGCGCTGCCCTGGTACTACACCTGGCCGCTCGCCGTGCTGTCGACGCTGTGGCAGAGTCGCGCCGCCATCGCGCTCATCGCAGGGTTCTCGACGTGGATCATGGTGATCTTCAAACCCGACGGCTCGCACGGCATGTATTCGTGGATTCACGTGGCGTTGGCGGCCGCATGCGCCGTGGCGGCCTGGTATTCGCTGTCCCGTGCCCCGGAGGAACCAGCAGTCGCTGCGGTCGGTGGGCCCCGACCGGTGCCACGTCAGTAGGCCATGGCTTGGGCGCGACGCAGCACCTCGCGGGCCTGATGTGAACGCAACGCGTCCACCGGCCTGGCGTTCTCCTGACGTTCGGTGCTGCCGTCCCTGCTGAGCGTCAACGACGAATCCGGGGTGAACAGCCAGCGCATCGACTCGGTGACGTCGAAGCCGCCGTCCCGCAGGACCACCAGCAGCCCGGGAAGGGGCTTGACCACATTGCCCTTGTCGTCGAAGAACACCTTGGGGACGACGATGGAACCCTTGCGGCGCACGGCCATGAGGTGCCCGTCGCGCAGGCGCTGGTGCACCTTGGCGACCGACACGCCGAGAAGCTTCGACACCTCGGACAGTTCGAGCACGATTTCGTCAGGGTCGAGGATGTCTTGGGCCGCCGGAATGCTCACCGCTCAGATTGTAAGGGTCTGCGCCGAACACCTGTAGGCCGAAGACCGCCGACATCCTGGCCGGAGGACGACAGCGAGATCCGTACCATGACGGCGGTGGAGACCACCCCGCGATCGGACCCGCTCGTCGGCATTGCGCTGGAGGGGCGCTACCGCGTCGACGCCGTGATCGCCACCGGCGGGATGTCGACGGTGTACCGCGGGCTGGACACCCGGCTGGACCGGCCGGTCGCGCTGAAGGTGATGGACGCGCGGTACTCCGGCGACAGGCAATTCCTGACCCGGTTCGAGCGTGAGGCCAAGGCGGTGGCCCGACTCAAGGGCGACGGCCTGGTCACGGTCTACGACCAGGGGGTCGACGGACAACACCCGTTCCTGGTGATGGAGTTGATCGACGGCGGCACGCTGCGCGAGCTGCTGCGCGAACGCGGGCCCATGCCCCCGCACGCGGTGGCCGCGGTACTGGCGCCGATCTGCCGAGGCCTGGCCGCCGCGCATGCCGCGGGGCTGGTGCACCGCGATGTGAAACCGGAGAACGTGCTGATCTCCGATGACGGTGAGGTCAAGATCGCCGACTTCGGCCTGGTGCGGGCCGTTGCGGAGGCCGGTATCACCTCGACCAGCGTCATCCTCGGCACCGCCGCGTACCTGTCCCCCGAACAGGTCGGCTCCGGTGCGGCCGGTCCGCGCAGCGATGTGTATGCCGTCGGCATCCTGGCCTACGAATTGCTCACCGGGCGTACCCCTTTCACCGGAGACACGGCGCTTTCGGTCGCCTACCAACGGATGGACAACGATGTGCCCCCGCCGAGTTCGGCGATCGCCGGGGTGCCTGCGCAATTCGATGAACTCATCGGCAGGGCGACCGATCGTGACCCGGCGGGCCGGTTCGCCGATGCCGCCGAGTTGGGCGAGGGACTCGCCAAGGTGATCGACGAACTCGGGCTGCCGTCGTTCCGGGTGCCGGCACCCCAACAATCGGCGCAGCATCGCGCCGCCACGGAGTTCCACAGCCGAGTCATGCAGCATGCCGGCACCGATGGCGTGCGTCCCCCGGAACCGCGCCGTGACACCCGGGTCCTCACCCCCGCCGAATTGCCACTCCCGCCGAAATCGTTTGACGATCCCGAATACCATTCCGTCACATTCGCCGGTATCGATATCGAGCAGTTCCGCTGGGCCCGGCGGCGCGATGAACGGGTGCTGCTGGGCTGGGTGGCCATCGTGGTCATCCTGGCCGGGCTGCTCGCGGTGGGCGCCTGGACGCTGGGCACGAACCTGCCGAACCTCCTCTAAGCGTCAGTCGCGGAGCATCTCCGCCACCAGGAACGCCAGCTCAAGTGACTGCTGCGTGTTCAGCCGCGGATCGCAGGCCGTCTCGTAGCGGCCGGCCAGATCGGAATCCGAGATGTCCTGTGCGCCGCCGAGACATTCGGTGACGTTCTCCCCGGTGATCTCGACGTGGATACCGCCCGGATGCGTGCCCAGCGCGCGGTGTACCTCGAAGAAGCCCTGAACCTCGTCGACGATGCGGTCGAAATGCCGCGTCTTGTAGCCGGTGGAGGACTCGTGGGTGTTGCCGTGCATGGGGTCGCACTGCCAGATCACCTGATGACCGGAGGCCTGCACCTTCTCGATGATGCCGGGCAGCACCTCGCGGACCTTCTGGTTGCCCATCCGGCTGATCAGGGTCAGCCGGCCCGGCTCGTTGCGCGGGTCCAGTCGTTCGACGTACTCGACGGCCAGTTCCGGCGATGTGGTCGGGCCAATCTTGATACCGATCGGGTTCGCGATCACCTCGGCCAGCGCGATATGGGCGCCGTCGATCTGGCGGGTGCGCTCACCGATCCAGAGGTAGTGCGCAGACAGGTCGTACAGTTTCTGTTTGCTGAGGGCGTCGGCGACATCGGCCAGATCGACCGGCGAAGCCCCGGAATCCATCCGCAGCATCGCGCGTTCGTAATCGAGCACCAGCGCCTCGTGGCTGGCGTAGATCTCCGCGGTGTCCAGATTGCGATCGTTGACCCCGCAGGCGGTCATGAAGCTCATCCCGCGGTCGATCTCGCCGGCGAGCGCCTCATAGCGGGCCCCGGCCGGCGAGGTGCGCACGAACTCGCGGTTCCAGGCGTGCACCTGGTGCAGCGAAGCCAGCCCCGACGATGTGAGCGCCCGGACCAGGTTCATCGCCGCGCTGGCATTTGCGTACGCCCGTACCAGTCGGGACGCGTCGTGCCGACGGAGGGCGTCATCGGGGGCGAACCCGTTGATCATGTCGCCGCGATAGGACTTCAGTCCCAGCGCATCGGTGTCCGAGGACCGCGGTTTGGCGTACTGGCCCGCGATCCGGGCCACCTTGACCACCGGCATGCTGGAGCCGTAGGTCAGCACCACGGCCATCTGCAGCAGGGTCCGGATATTGGCCCGGATATGCGGCTCGGTGTTGTCCACGAACGTCTCGGCGCAGTCGCCGCCCTGCAGCAGGAACGCCTCACCGCGGGCGACGGCGGCCAGTTGGGTCTTGAGCTTCTCGACCTCTGACGCCACCGTGACCGGCGGGACGCTCTCCAGCACCGTGCGCATGGCCTTGGCCTGATCCGGATCCCAGCTGGGCTGCTGCAACGCCGGCTTGGCCAACGCGGCGTCCAGGCGCCGGCGCAGGTCCTCGGGCAGCGGCGGGAGCGCGGGCAGCTGGTCGATGGGCACGTCGACGGTCCAGTTCACCGCTCCATGGTAACCGCGCGACCGCTGCCGATTTACGGCCATACCCGCAGCTCAGCTGGCAATACTCCCCAGTCGCTTCGCTCCTACCCCTCGGAACGTACCGCCCAGTCCCCCCGGTCCGACATCAGTTCGAAGCGGCGCAGGTTGTGCCGTGCATCCACGAGCGCGTCATGAGCGTCACGCGGCCGCGGTGGCATCCGCGGTGAACCGCGTTCCTCCCAGTACTGGCGCAGTTCGCGGGTGAACCGGGGTATCGCGGGCGGCAGATCGGTCATCGGCCCCCAGAGCTGGCACAGCACCACGTGGTCGTAGGCGCCGACCCAGGCCCACAGCTCGATCGGCTCGCCACCGTCGATATCGAAGAAGTCCTCCAGCTCACTGCGGATCTGGCGTCGCGAGCGCCACAGTTTGGAAGCCGGCGACGGCAGCTTGGGCAGCACATTCTTGCGCACCCAGGCACCGGCTCGCTCCGGGTCGAATTCCGTTGAGATCGCGTAATATTCGCGACCGTCCTCGGCAGCCACCCCGATCGAGATGAGCTCGATGGTGCAACCATTGTCGATGAACTCGGTGTCGTAGAAAAAGCGCATGTCAGGCGGCTCCCTGGGTGTCGGCGGGAGCTGGGGCGGCGTGGATCTCGCGATCCAGTTCCTCGTTGACCTTGGCATCGTCGGGGAAATGCGGTTCGCCGGCGACGATGTGCTGAACCCACAACTTCGCCTGAACCACCGGCCTGCGCAACCGGCGTTCCCGTTCCAGCGCCTTGTGCATCTTGTGCGGCCGCGATGTGTAGCGCCAGCGGGCCCATGGCGCATGGGGTCGCGACAGCCGGATGGCGCCGATGAACAGCAGCGGGGTGATGAACATGCCCACCAGGCCGGTCCACACCTTGCCCTTGAGCAGCACCACCACCGCGAGCAGCAGCGTCAGCACCGCGAGCGCGATGACCAGCGTCCTGGCGGTCAGCGTGTCATCGGATCGCCAGATGTTGATATCGAAGAAGGACAGCGGGTTGAACCCGAGGATGAGCAATCCCGCGACGGCGATGGCGACGAACACCGCATCCACCGAAGTGCGACCGTCCTCTGCCCAGTATACGTCCTGCAGGTGCAGAATGAGCGCGAACTCGTCGAGCACCAGGGCCGCACCGATACCGAAAAGTATTGCGGTGACCGTGAACTCCGCTATCCCCCCGTTGACGGCGAGGGTCACCATGCTCACCCCGGACACCATCACCAGGACCACGCCGATCACCACGTGGTGCAGGTGCACCCCACCGCCCACCGACATGTTGCGCGGCTGCCACCACCTGCGCGGCCCGCCGGTGCTCGGGTGGCTTCGGATGTAACGCACGATAAGGCGTGTCACGAAGAACGTCAGGATGAACGCGATCAGGCAGCACAGTAGTGGCAGGCGGTCGCCGGTGATGAAGTCCAGCTGGACGTTCAGATGCACGGTCGCAAAAGATACGCCGGTCAACCCCGTGTTCGCGCCATCGGCCGCCGTCTGCCGTCCTCCGCGTCGCCCGCCCCCGATAGGCTGGTCGGCGAAATGAAGATTCGGTTGACGCCCGTCGGGGCCGGTGGGCGGTCGACCTTGCTCTGGCGACTCTTCCAGCTGGCGACCCTGGCGATGCTCGCCGGGGCGGCCTGGCAACTGCTCGGCCATGCGATCTATCGCATCGATATCGACGTGTACCGGATGGGCGGGCGAGCCTGGCTGGACGGCACGGAGCTGTACAACGACGCCACCGTCTTCCAGACCCAGGCGGGCCTGGATCTGCCGTTCACCTATCCGCCGCTGGCAGCCGCCACGTTCGCCCCATTCGCCTGGCTGTCGCTGCCCGCCGCCAGCGCTGCGATCACGCTGACCACCCTGGTGTTGTTGATCGTCTCGACGCATATCGTGCTGACCCGGCTGCAGGTCTGGGAGCACTCGTCACTGCGCGCGCCGGCCTGGGCACGCCGCGGCTGGCTGGCCGCCGCGCTGGTTGCGCCGGCCGCGATCTTCGTGGAGCCGATCCGGGCCAACTTCGAGTTCGGCCAGATCAACGTGGTGCTGATGACGCTGGTGATCGCCGACTGCGTCCCGCGCCGCACGCCGTGGCCGCGCGGGCTGCTGCTCGGACTCGCCATCGCCGTGAAACTGACTCCCGCGGTGTTCCTGCTCTACTTCCTGCTGCGCCGCGATGTGCGGGCCCTGCTGGTGACCACGGCCTCGGCGGTGGCGGCCACCCTGCTCGGATTCGCACTCGCCTGGCGGGACTCGTGGGTGTACTGGACGGAGACGCTGCTCGACACCGACCGCATCGGTTCCGCGACATTGAACACCAACCAGAACATCTCCGGCATGCTGGCCCGGCTCGGTGCCGGTGAGGACGCGCGTTTCGTGATGTGGATCGCGCTGTGCTTCGCCGTGCTGGGCCTGACGGTCTGGGCGGTGCTGCGGTTACTGCGCGATCGGCCCGAGGGTGACGAAGCGGTGCTGGCCTTGATCTGCGTCGCGATGTTCGGGCTGGTGGTATCGCCGGTGTCGTGGTCGCATCACTGGGTGTGGGTGGTGCCCACGGTGGTGGTGACCATCGTGGTGGGAACTCGTCGCCGCTCCGTGGCGCTGGCGCTGATCGGGCTGGCGAGCCTGGCACTGACGATCTGGACGCCGATCACCCTGATGCCCGAACACCAGGAGATCGGGGCATCGCTGTGGCGACGGCTGGCAGGCGGCTCATATCTGTGGTGGGCACTGGCGGTGATCATCGCGGCAGGCACGCTGCCCGCGGCCACCAGCAAGGCCGACGGCGCCGAACCCGCTGATGCGCTACCCGCGCCGAACTAACCGGCCTTGGCCGCCGAGATTCCGGCAGGCACTTCGGCGGGAGCTGGATCCTGGCCCGCCTTCTCCTTGAGATCGGCGGCGTACAGGTCGACGTACTCCTGCCCGGACAGCTGCATCAGCTCGTACATCACCTCGTCGATGACGGCCCGCTCGATGAACCGGTTGCCGGCCAGGCCTTCGAACCGGCCGAAGTCCATCGGCTTGCCGAACCGGACCTCGACGCGGCCGAAGTGCCACATCTTGCTGCCGGGCGGGTTGACGACGTCGGTTCCGATCATCGCGACCGGAATCACCGGGACGCCGCTCTCCAGGGCGACGCGGGCCAGCCCGGTCTTGCCCTTGTACAGCCGACCGTCGGGCGAACGGGTGCCCTCCGGGTACATGCCCAGCAGCTTGCCCTCACCGAGGATTCGCTGTGCCGCCGTCAGCGCAGCGCGCGCGGAGTCGGCATCGGTCCGGTCGATCGGTACCTGGCCGGTCGAGGAATAGAAGAACTTGGTGAGCTTGCCCTTGAGGCCAGTGCCGGTGAAGTACTCGGCCTTAGCCAGGAAGGTGATGCGACGTTTGACCGCAAGTGTCAGGTAGAAGCTGTCCGCAACCGCCAGGTGATTGCTGGCCAGGATCACCGCACCGGAGTCCGGAAGGTATTCCAGTCCTTGCACTTTCGGCCGGCCCAATAGGGACAGCAAAGGGCCCATCAAGATGTGTTTGTAGAACCACAAGAACATGGACCCTCCTGCGACGGCGCCGGGCACCGAGACCGGGCCGGACGGGATCAACTCTACCCAGCCGTAGTGAGTGCGACCACACTGCGGCGTCCGCTTCAGTCGTCCAGCGCCACCGGGATCTGCTCATAGCGGCTGAATCCACTCGGCGGCCGATCGCCGTCGACGGGCGGGGGTGGCGGAGGTGGCGGCGGCTCCGGCTCGCCGACCAGCGCCCGGATCACCGTCAGCAGCGCCACGCTGTGCTCGGCGATCACCGTCAGCAACGGGTGCTGCTCGCCGTTGACCAGCGCGGCCAGCGCGCAGACCGGGCACCACAGCTGCTGGCACGCACCGGGTCCGGAGCCCTCCGCCGACGCGCGGGCCGCCGCCATACGCAGCGCCGGATCGAGCTTGTCCAGAATCGCCTGTGCCAGCTGCCGCAGCTCCGGTGGCACGTCCGAATGCGGGCCGGTCATTTGGGCCACACCTGCGGGTTCGGTCTGAAACGTACCGTCAACTCCCCGCCTCGAAACTGTGCATCGATCACGATGCACCGTCGCAGTACGGACGCCAGGCGAACCCGTCGCCGCATAGCGCCGGAGCCGATGATCAGGTCATCGTCGACCCGGCCGAGCGTCAACGTACCGGGGTCGACCTGCGGCAACTCCAGGCGCATTCGGTACACCGCTTCGAGGCCGGTTCCGGATTCGAGATCCACCACCGGTCGCAGCGGTCCCGGCGGCGGGGAACCGTCCCGCAGCCTGGCGGCGTCGAGCAGTTCACCCAGCGCCTTGGGTCCGATCGGCTCCCCCGCCAGGTGCGGCACGAGTACCAGCTTGACGTCACCGATGGCCGCGTCGAGTTCGTCGAGCACCGTCTGTTGTTCGGCGATCCGCTCGGAGTACCAGTCGAACGCGGGATGCGCGGGAAGGTTGCGGTACTCGAATGAATCATCTTGCACCAGAATCTGATTGACCAACAGCTCGACCACCTGCACACCCATCAAAGCCAGCGAACCCAGTGTTCGGGCGGCTTCGGCGGCCACCACACGTTCGGCGGTGAGCACCAGGTGGGCGCTGACCCGCGACGCGTCGGCGAGCAGCGTGGAGAGCTTGTCGGTGCCGTCGGCGACGCGCTCCAGCAGAGCCACCGCCGCGGCCGAGGCCAGGTCGGCGGGTGGTTGCGCGAGGCGGCGGTGCCGCGGCCAAGCCCGCTCCAGGTACAGCCCGAACGTCCCTGGCAGGGTCAGCATCCGCAGGGCGTCCGCGGTCGAGGCGCAGTCGACCACCACGTGATCCCAATTGCCCGAATCGGCGAGCTCGCCGACCTCGTGCAGTCCGAGCACCTCCTGGATGCCGGGAAACGCCGAAAGTTCTTCGGGAGCAACTGTTCCCAGGTCGGACCGGGGGAACTTCTCCAAAAGGATTCCGGCGACTTCACGCCAGCGGGCCTCCAGCAGTGCCCGGGTGTCCAACGCCAGTGCGTCGAGGAAGCCGCCTCCGCCGTCGCCGGTATGCAGATCGGCGAACACCCGGGTCGGCTTACGCTGCCCGGTCGGCACGATGGTGACGCCGAGCACATCGCCGGTGGAATGCGCCTGGTCGGTGGAGACGACGATTACCCGCAGGCCACTACGCGCATCACGCACAGCGGTGGCGGTGGCCAACGTGGACTTGCCTACCCCACCCTTGCCGACGAAAAGGCTGATCCGGGCGGGCGCGGGTGATCGCTCCGCATTCAGCTCACTGCACCTCGACTCGCTTCTTGAGGTCCTTCAGCGCGGTATCGGTGAGGCGCCGCTCCGCCTTGCGCTTGAGCAGACCGATCATCGGAATGACCAGGTCCACCGAGAGTTCGTAGGTGACATCGGTGCCAGAACCTTTGGGAGACAACCAATATGCACCTTGCATCGCCCGCAACAGCGAACTGGAGACCAGCGTCCAGGTGACGGACTTACGGTCCGCGGGCCAGTCGTAGGCCAGCACCATGGTGTCCTTGAGCACCGCCGCATCCAGCACCAACCGGGCGGTCTTCGGGTTACCGGCGCCGTCGTCCTCCAACACCTCGGCCTCCTTGTATTCGGCCACCCACTCCGGGTAAGAGCCGATATCGGCAATCACGTCCATCACCGTCGAGGGGCTGGCCTCGATGTAAATTGTCTGCGCCGTCTTCTCCGCCACGCCCAGAAATCTACCCTCCCCCTGCAGGGCCCGGCTCGCTTCACGCCAGCCGTGACACCCCCACCGGGCGCTGGGCCTCCAACCGCGTCTTGACCTCGAAGGCCATTCGCTTGCCCGCCACCCGCCGGCGGTGGTTGAGCTTGGCCAGGTCGAGACGGGCCAGATCCTTGGCCGATGCGCCTGCGGGCTCGGCGTGCAGGAAGTAGTGCAGGATGACACCGTCCATCATCGTCTCCAGCCAGACCTCCATTGTCCCGGTCAGCGCCCCGGCCACGGTCCAGCGGTGACCCGCCGGACCGCGATCCTCGACCACCGTCAGGCGCAGATCCGGCCACCAACGCCGCCAGCCTGCGGGATCGGCGATCGCCCGCCCGACATCGGCCGGGTCGGCGCACACGAAGGTCTCATCGGCGATCTGGACGCTGTTCATGGCCCAATAGCTTCACACATGTGTTCCAGGTGCTCTGACCTAACCGGCTAGGCTGTCGCCGGAGAAGATCCGCAACCAGGACCTAGGGGCCAAGATCGTGCGTGAGTTCACCGTTCCGGCGTCGTTTGAGATCGCCGAGTATGACACCGTCGTCAGCTCGGTCTATTCGCATGAACGCGACGATCCCGACCATGTGATCTTCCAGCGGCTGGTCGACGGATCCTGGATCGATGTCACCTGCGCGCAGGCAGCCGCCCAGATCCGTTCGGCGGCTTTGGGTTTGATCGCCCAGGGCGTGCAGCCCGGGGACCGGGTCGCGATCCTCTCGGCGACCCGTTACGAGTGGCCGATCATCGACTTCGCCATCCTGACCATCGGTGCCGTCACCGTGCCGATCTATGAGACCTCGGCTCCCGAGCAGATCCGGTACGTGCTCAACGATTCGGGCGCGGTACTGGTGTTCGCCGAGACCGATGACCATGCCGCTCGCGTCGAGCAACTGACCGACCAGCTGCCCGATGTGCGCGCGGTGCTGCGCATCGAGAGCACGACGACCGAGGCAGCGCTGGACGTGCTCGACCAGGCCGGGCAGTCCGTGGAGGCCGGCCAGCTCGACGCCCGGTTGTCGGCCGTCAAATCCTCCGACCTGGCGACGCTGATCTACACCTCGGGCACCACCGGTCTGCCCAGGGGTTGCCAGCTGACGCATTCCAACCTGCTCTACGAGATTCGCGGCAACAAGGCGGCATTCCCGTCGCTGTTGCGCGAGGGCGAGCGGCTGCTGATGTTCCTGCCGCTGGCGCACGTGCTGGCCCGGGCCATCACCATCAGCGCCTTCGCCAACAAGGTCGCCCTGGGCTTCACCAGCGATATCAAGAACCTGGTGCCCACCCTCGGGGTGTTCAAGCCGACACTCGTGGTCTCGGTGCCGCGGGTGTTCGAGAAGGTGTACAACACAGCCGAGCAGAACGCCCGCAACGACGGCAAGGGCCGCATCTTCGAGATCGCCGCCAACACCGCCATCGAGTTCAGCCAGGCGCAGGATGGAAACGGGCCGGGGCTGGCGCTCACGCTCAAGCACGCGCTCTTCGACAAGCTGGTCTACGGAAAGCTGCGGGCCGCGCTCGGCGGCAACTGCCGGGCCGCGATCTCCGGCGGCGCGCCACTAGGGGCCCGGCTCGGGCACTTCTACCGAGGCGTCGGCCTGACCATCTACGAAGGTTACGGACTGACCGAGAGCAGCGCCGCGGTCACCGTCAACCAGATCGGTGCCATCAAGATCGGATCGGTCGGAAAGTTGTTGCGCGGCAACAGCATGCGATTGACCGATGACGACGAGCTGCTGTTGCGCGGCGGCGTGGTGTTCAGCGGCTACTGGCGCAACGACGAGGCCACCAAGGACGCCTTCACCGACGGCTGGTTCCATACCGGTGACCTCGGCGCGATCGATGCGGACGGCTTCCTGACGATCATCGGACGCAAGAAGGAGATCATCATCACCGCCGGTGGTAAGAACGTCGCGCCCGCGTTGCTGGAGGACAGGCTGCGGGCGCACCCGCTGATCAGCCAGGCGATGGCGGTCGGCGACGCGCAGCCGTTCATCGCCGCGCTGATCACCATCGACCCGGAGGCGTTCGTCGGCTGGAAACAGCGCAACGGCAAGGACGAGAAGGCCGATGTCGCCTCCTTGACCGAGGACCCAGACCTGCTGGCCGAGGTCGAATCGGCGGTCAAGGAGGCCAATCAGGCCGTGTCCAAGGCCGAGTCGATCCGCACCTTCCGCATCCTGCCGGTCGACTTCACCGAGGACACCGGGGAGCTCACCCCGACGCTCAAGGTCAAGCGTGAGGTGGTGGCGGAGAAGTTCGCCGACCAGATCGCGGCCATCTACGCCTGATCCCCTGGTTTCAGGGCGTCAGCAGACGCTGCAGCCGTGCCCCCTGGGTGCGCCACTGCCAGTTCTGCACGACCCACTCCCGGCCCGCGGCTCCCATCCGGGCCGCGGTGTCCGGGTCGGCGAGCAGATCACCGACCGCCGCGGCGATGGCGTCCACGTCGGTGCCGTCGACCACCCGGCCGGTCTCACCGTCGCGCACCGTCTCCGGGGCGCCGCCGGAACGGCCGGCCACCACCGGCACACCGCACGCCGAGGCCTCCAGGTACACGATGCCGAGGCCCTCGACATCCAGGCCGGCGCCGCGGGTGCGGCACGGCATCGCGAAGACGTCGGCCATCGCGTGGTGCGCGGGTAGCTCCTGTGCAGGGACGCCCCCGGTGAACAGCACGTCGTCGGCGACCCCGGACCGCTGCGCCAGCTTCTGCAGGTCCTCGCGGTAGGGCCCGCCACCCACGATCACCAGCGCCGCGCCGGGTACCCGTGCCCGGATACGGCCGAATGCGCGGATCAACATGTCCTGCCCCTTGCGCGGCACCAGCCGCGACACGCACAGCACCACCGGCCTGTCCCCCAGCCCGTACCGGGCGCGCAGCTCCGAGCGGGCGGCGGCATCCGGGATGAAGCGGTCGACGTCCACTCCGGGTGACAGCCGTTCCAGACAGGCCTGCGGGCCGAACGCCGCGGCGAACCTGCCCCGGGTGTAGCCGCTGACGTAGGTGGCGACGTCGGTGTCATCACCGATGCGGCGCAATGCCGTTCGGGCCAGCGGCAGCATCGACCAGCCGACCTCGTGGCCGTGCGTGCTGGCCACCACCCGCGTGGCCCCGGCTCGGCGGGCCAGCGGTGACAACAGCGCCAGCGGTGCGGCCGCGCCGAACCACACCGTCTCGATATCGTGCTCGGCGATCAGTGCGCGCATCCGGGTGGCGACGGTCGGCTCCGGCACCATCAACGTTGTCGGGTGCCGCACCACCCGGTAGCCGGCCTGCTCGTCGTAGTCCCGCGCGCCCTTCCATTTCGGCGCGTACACCGTCAGCTCGTGGGTGCCGGCCGCCATCAGCTCGCCGACGAGGGCCTCCAGATAAGACTGGATGCCGCCGCGGCGCGGGGGAAAGTCGTTGGTCACCAACAGCACCCGTGTCATCGGGTCAACGCTATCCGGTCATCAACCGGCGCCACTGCGTCAGCACCGTATCGATGTCCTCGTGCAGCGTCTCGCGGACCGCGGTGGCCGGGTCGGGATGCCCGGGCCCGCAGGCACGCAGGTATAGCGCACGCAGTGTCGCCGGGCCGTACCGATCGGCGACGTAGCTGCTGAACCACCAGGCCCGGTCGTAGGCCAGCGAGCGCGTCGCGCCCTCGGTCTGCAGGTCGGTGTCGGTGGGCAGCCGGGCGAGCAGGTCCGCCTGCTCGGGGCCGGGCGGGCCGGTGGGCGGTCGGCTGACGTAATCGGCGACGCCCTCGGTGAGCCACAGCGGCGCGTCGACCACCGTCTGCGGCCGGGCCGCGTAGTGGAACAGCTCGTGGCGCAGCACGATTCGTAACGCGGAATCGCTCATCGCAGACGCACCCGGCGCAAACACCATGCCGTCGGCGGTGGTGGCCGCTGCGATATCGGCGCTGCCGTGGGCCAGCACACGGAACTGTTCGTCGGATTCGGTCACCACGACCACGATCTCGGGTGGCCAGTCGGGGCCCCAGAAGTCGGTGACCGCGATCGCGGCGCCGGGCAGTTCGGCACCGATCCGCCGGATCATCCGCTCGCTGCGCGTCCCGCCGAGGCCCCGTAGTTGCGCGGTGCGGCCGTCGGGCAGCCAAATCGTGGTGGTTGCGGCGGTACTCGAAGCGGTGCTGGATGTCGGCGCGACCGGTGCCGGTTCGGCGTCACACCCCGACAGCAGAACCGCGGCGATCAGCGCGCCGATGCAGAGTGTTCTCAGCGCCTCAGTACCGACGGACGTTGTGGATCGGCGCGTTGTTGACCGGAGCGACCACGACCGGCTTCCCGAAGGTCGACGCGTGCACCATCATGCCGCCACCGAGATAGATGCCGACGTGGGATGCATCGGAGTAATAGGAGACGACGTCACCGGGCTGCATCTGATCGGTCGACACCGCCTGTCCACCGGCGGCCTGGGCGTAGCTGGAGTGCGGCAGCGCGATACCGGCCTGCTGGAAGGCCCACTTCACCAGGCCGGAGCAGTCGAATGCGCCAGGGCCTTCGGCGCCCCACGAGTACGGCGAGCCAACCCGGGTCAGCGCCGCCTGTATGGCCACCGCTGCGCCACCGGAACCGGGTGCGGCCGGCACGGCCTCCGGCGGGGCGACGTCCCCGGGCGGGATGCCCTCGGGCGGAGCGGCCAGCACACCGGGATCGTTGTTCGGCAACGCTTCGGGGGCCAGCGCCGGGATCGCGGCGGGCAGCGGCGGGATGGCCGCCAATGCCTCACGCTGGGCCGGGGTCAGCACCTCGTACTGCGACTTGACGACAGCGATCTCGACCTGCAGCTTGCTTTGCTTGGATTGCAGGTCGGCGCGCACCGCGGCGGCCTGCTCGGCGGTGGTCTTGGCGTTGGCAGCGGACTGCGCCGAAGCCGACTCGGCCTGCGCGGCCCGCACGTTGGTGTTTCGGAAGTTGTGCATCTGCACCGACATCTCGGTCGCCATCACGCGCTGCACGGCCAGCTGGTCGATCAGCACTTGCGGCGAACTCGCGGTCAGCATCGAATTCAGACCGTCGGTCCGGCCGCCCATGTACTGCGCGGCCGCGATCTTGTCGACGGAAGTCTGAAACTTTGCCAGGTCGGCCTTCGCTGCGGCCACCGCAGCGGCGTCGGCCGCGTGCTTGGCTTCAGCGGCACGCTGTGCGACCAGCTTAGTATCAAGATCCAGCTGAGCGGCGTGCATGTTCTCGGTGGCGATCTCAGCCTGGTGCGACAGCTCATTGAGCTTTGCCAGAGCGTCTTCGGCCGGGTCGGCCTGCACGCTGGTCGCAAGCATCCCGCCCAATACGGTCAGGGCCGCTAACGCACCGACTAGGGGCCGCTGGACGCCACTCTTACGCCGGTGTGTGCGATCAGGCCTCAAGATATTGCGTCCTTACAACTGCTCTTCAGCCGCGATTAACTGCAATCAGGTCTCGAATAGGTTACGAAACGGCATCGGGCTTGTCCAACGGGAGATGTGAATTTAACAGGCACCCGGGATTAAAATCGTGCTTCCCGCGGTCTCTCCTCGTCACGCGCGTGTCTTCACGCCACACCAATTCTACCATCCGGACGCTCGTTCCGATGGATCGGAACGAGCCGCAACCGGGGCGCCAGCCCAACGTCGGCGAGCACTTCCAGCGCCTGCCGCTCATCGTCCAGCAAAGTCTCCGGCACACCAAGCAGAACACTGACCACGCAATCCTGGCAACCCCGACCACGCACTGCGCAGTCGTCGCAATCGATCACCACGGAGCCGGTATCCAGCGGCCCGTCGGCCCCCACACTGGGATCTGCCATCGTTTCGTCCTCTCGTTTCTGCTGTTGTCAAGCAATTCCTCCGCACCGTAACGACGGGTACCGACACGCCCACCGACGAACGGCACGCGGCCCCGGTTGTCGGGGTGCGGGCCTACCGTCATCCCTGTGCCGCAGCTGAGCTTCGCCGACGTGGATCCATCTCTCGGCTTCGCCGAGGGTGATCCGCCGGCCGATCTGCTGCTGGCCGACACCACCTTCGTGGTGGTGGACCTGGAAACCACCGGCGGCCGGGCCACCGCAAGCACACCCGCCGGCAGTGACCACGACGCGATCACCGAGATCGGGGCGGTCAAGATCCGCGGCGGCGCGGTCATCGGCGAACTCGCGACGCTGGTCGACCCTGGCCGCAGCATCCCGCCGCAGATCGTTCAGCTGACCGGCATCACCTCGGCGATGGTCCATGACGCACCGCGCATGGAGACCGTGCTGCCGGCCTTCCTCGAGTTCTCCAGGGGCGCGGTGCTGGTCGCGCACAACGCCGGATTCGACATCGGCTTCCTGCGGGCTGCCGCGCAGCGCTGCGGTCTGGTCTGGCCGCGCCCGCCGGTGCTGTGCACCGTCAGGCTGGCGCGGCGCGTGCTGACCCGCGACGAGGCGCCCAGCGTGAAGCTCTCCGCACTGGCCCGGCTGTTCGGCGCCACCACCACGCCCACCCACCGGGCCCTCGACGACGCACGGGCCACCGTCGACGTGCTGCACGGGCTCATCGAGCGGGTCGGAAACCAGGGCGTGCGCACCTATCCCGAGTTGCGGGCGTATCTGCCCGACGCCACCGCACCGCAGCGCCGTAAGCGCCACCTGGCCAACGGCGTTCCGGCCCGGCCGGGGGTGTATCTGTTCCGTGGGCCCGGCGATGAGGTGCTCTACATCGGCACCGCGGTGGACCTGCGCCGCCGGGTGGGTCATTACTTCACCGGTGCGGACCCGCGCGTCCGGATGAAGGAGATGGTGGCGCTGGCCACCCGGGTCGATCATGTCGAGTGCGCCCATGAACTCGAGGCCGGGGTCCGGGAGCTCCGACTGCTGGCCGCGCATGCCCCGCCCTACAACCGCCGCTCCAGATTCCCCCGGCGATGGTGGTGGATCACGCTGACCGACGAGGCGTTCCCCCGCTTCTCGGTGGTGCGTGCACCACGCAGTGCGCGGGCCATCGGACCGTTTACCTCACGCGCCGACGCGGTCACCACCATCGACGTGCTGGCCCGCGGCACCGGGGTGCGGACCTGCACGGCGCGGCTGTCGCGCAGCGCCCGCCACACCTGCGAGGAACGGCAACTCTCGCCCTGCCCGGCGCCGCGCGATGTCGACATGTCGCAGTACGCCGGTGCGCCGCAACGGGCGGCCGATCTGATCGACGGCATCGACAGCACCGCCTTCGCGAATGTGCTGAGCCAGATCGGGGAGCTGGCCGGCCTGCACCGCTATGAGACCGCGGCCCGGCTGCGCGATCACACCGCGGCGGCGGTGGAGACGATGTGGCGGGGTCAGCGGTTGCAGGCGCTGGCCGCGGTGGACGAACTGGTCGCGGCACGGCCCGACGGACGGGGCGGCTGGGAGCTGGCCGTGATCCGGTACGGGCAGCTGGCGGCGGCGGGGTGCGCACGCCGCGGTGTGCCCCCGATGCCGGTGGTCGACGCGATAGGTGCTGCGGCACAGGCGATTCTGCCGCAGTCCGCCCCGTTGGGCGGTGCGTTGGTCGAGGAGACGGCGTTGATCACACGGTGGCTGGCCGGTCCCGGGGTACGCGTCGTCCGGGCTGGCGGGCCGGAGCGCAGCGGCCCGGGGAATGATTCAGCGCCGGGCTATGCCAGCCCCGTCGGCGCGGCAGCCCGCTGGGCAGAATGGGCCGCGACCGCACGCTCGGCCCGCCTGGCCGCCGACCAGCCCGACATCCACGCCGACAATCTCGACGACCGGTACGGCGTGCGCAAACCCCGACGGACCCGCGCCCGAGCGGTCTGAGTCAGCGTGTGGCCTCCTGGGTGAACCGTACCCAGTTCGCCAGAAGTCGTTCTGCTGCACCGGAATCGATTGCTGCGGTGGCGCGGGCCAGCCCAGCCTCCCAGGCAGGAGCCCACTGCGCACCGCCGGCCAGCCCGGCATGGGCGACCAGCGCGCCTGCCGCGTTGAGCACCACGGCGTCACGCACCGGCCCCTTGGCGCCGCCGAGCACCGCGCGCACCGAGGCGGCGTTCGCCTCGGCGTCCCCGCCGACCAGTTCGCTCAGATCGGCGCGACGGAACCCGAAAGCCGCCGGATCCAGGGTCAGGCGATCGACCGTGCCGGCCTGTACCCGCCAAATAGTGCTGGTGGTCGTGGTGGTGAGTTCGTCGAGGCCGTCATCGCCATGTACCACCAGGGCGCTGGCTCCGCGGGCGGCGAACACCCCGGCCATCACCTCGGCAAGATCGCCCCAGGCACACCCGTAGAGGCCGGCCCGGGGTGCGGCCGGATTGGTGAGCGGCCCGAGCAGATTGAAGACGGTCGGCACGCCGATCTCGCGGCGGACCACCGATGCATGCCGGTATGAGGGATGGAACTGCGGCGCGAACGCGAAGGCGATGCCGACCTCGGCGGCGCTGCGGGCCACCTCTTCGGGCCCCAGGTCGATCCGGACACCGAGCGCCTCCAGGGTGTCGGCACCGCCGGACGACGAGGACGCCGCCCGGTTGCCGTGCTTGATCACCGGCACGCCGGCCGCTGCGGTGACGATCGACGCCATGGTCGACAGGTTCACCGTGTTGGAACCGTCACCGCCGGTGCCGACGATGTCGACCGCGTCGGCGCCGATGGCGCCCGCCGGGAACTGGCGGGCGTGCTTGAGCATGGTGTCGGCGAGTTCGGTCACCTCGGCGGAGGTGGGCCTTTTCATCCGCATGGCCACCGCGAATCCCGAGATCTGCGCCGGAGTGGCCGACCCGGTCATGATCTGGTCCATGGCCCACGCCGACTGACCACGCCCCAACTCCTGATGAGTGGTGAGGCGGCCGAGGATCTGCGGCCAGGTGATCGGACTATCGGACGCGCTCTGAGCGGATGACACGCCGTGATGCTATCCCCAGGGCGGGCCGTGTCCTGAGCCTGTCACGACTGCATACGCGGACACGTTTCACGTCAATTGCGTACCCGGGTGGAGTTAATCAACTACAAAGCGTCATACTTGCTTCTGTGACGAGCGCTGTTGGGACCTCGGGTACCGCGATCACTTCCCGCGTACATTCGCTGAACCGACCGAATATGGTCAGTGTCGGCACCATTGTGTGGCTTTCCAGTGAGCTGATGTTCTTTGCTGGACTGTTCGCAATGTACTTCACCGCGCGGGCTCAGGCGCACGGCGTCTGGCCGCCCGAGCCCACCGAGCTGAACTTGTGGCTCGCCGTGCCGGTGACCGCGGTGCTGATCGCCTCTTCCTTCACCTGTCAGATGGGCGTGTTCGCCGCCGAGCGCGGCGACGTGTTCGGGCTGCGCCGGTGGTACGTGCTCACGTTCTTCATGGGACTGTTCTTCGTGCTCGGCCAGGCCTACGAGTACGTCCACCTCGTCGAGCACGGCACCACCATCCCGGGCAGCACTTACGGTTCGGTCTTCTATCTGGCCACCGGCTTCCACGGCCTGCACGTCATCGGCGGTCTGATCGCGTTCATCTTCCTGCTCATCCGCACCAGATTGTCGAAATTCACTCCTGCACAGGCGACCGCGGCGATCGTGGTGTCGTACTACTGGCACTTCGTCGACATCGTGTGGATCGCGCTGTTCGCCGTCATCTACTTCGTGCGATGACCGCCAGTCCGTCGATGAGAAGGGGTTCGATGATCAGCAAGTCCCGCACAGCCGGGAAACCTGCGAGGATCAAGCAACGTCGGTTGCGTCGGCGCGTGTCCGCGGCCGTGCTGCTGCTGATCGGGCTGTCCGCTGCCGGCGCCGTCGCCGCCACCTTGACGCCCACACCTCAGGTCGCGGTCGCCGATGAGTCCCAGTCCGCACTTCTGCGCACCGGTAAGCAGTTGTTCGAGACTTCCTGCATCAGCTGCCACGGCGCCAACCTGCAGGGCGTGCCCGACCGCGGTCCCAGCCTCATCGGCACCGGCGAGGCCGCCGTGTACTTCCAGGTCTCCACCGGCCGCATGCCCGCGATGCGCGGCGAGGCCCAGCCTCCCCGCAAGGCCCCGGTGTTCGACGAGCACCAAATCGACGCGCTCGGCGCCTTCGTGCAGGCCAACGGCGGCGGCCCCGTCGTTCCCCGGGAGGCCAACGGCCACATCGCCGACGGGTCCCTGTTGCAGGGCAACGTGGCCCGCGGTGGCGACCTGTTCCGGCTGAACTGCGCCTCCTGCCACAACTTCACCGGCAAGGGCGGCGCGCTGTCCTCCGGTAAGTACGCACCGGACCTCGGCGAGGCCTCCAAGGTGCCCGCGCAGGTCTTCACCGCGATGCTCACCGGCCCGCAGAACATGCCGAAGTTCTCCGATCGTCAGCTCTCCCCCGAGGAGAAGGCCGACATCGTCACCTATGTGAGGCAGGCGGCGGGCACTCCGGATCCGGGCGGCTACGGCCTCGGCGGATTCGGCCCCACCACCGAGGGCATGGCCATCTGGATCATCGGGATCGTGGCCGCCGTCGGCATGACGTTGTGGATCGGAGCACGCGCATGACGTCCAACAGCCCGGACACTCCCACCGACGCACAGTTGGCGGAGATGTCACGCGAGGAACTGCTCGCGCTCGGCGGCAAGCTCGACGGAGTCGACGTCGTCTTCAAGGAACCCCGGTGGCCGGTCGAGGGCACCAAGGCCGAGAAGCGTGCGTCGCGCACTGTTTCCTACTGGCTGCTCTTCGGCGGTTTCTCGGGACTGGCGCTGCTGCTGATCTTCCTGTTCTGGCCCTGGGAGTACGTCCCCTACGGTGGCGAGGGCGAGCGGATCTACACGCTGGCCACCCCGCTGTACGGCCTGACCTTCGGCCTGTCGATCCTGTCGATCGGCGTCGGCGCGGTGCTCTTCCAGAAGAAGTTCATCCCCGAAGAGATCACCATCCAGGATCGTCACGACGGCGCATCCGCTGAGATCCATCGCAAGACCATCGTCGCCAATCTGACTGACGCCCTTGAGGGTTCGACCATCAAGCGGCGCAAGCTGATCGGGCTGTCGATGGGCATCGGCCTCGGCGCATTCGGCCTGGGCACCCTGGTGGCCTTCGCCGGCGGGTTGATCAAGAACCCGTGGAAGCCCGTCGTGCAGACCGCAGAAGGCAAGAAGGCCGTGCTGTGGACGTCGGGGTGGACCCCGCGCTTCCACGGCGAGACCATCTTCCTGGCCCGCGCAACCGGTATCCCCGGCGAATCGCCGTTCGTCAAGATGCGTCCCGAGGACATCGACGCCGGCGGTATGGAGACGGTGTTCCCGTGGCGTGAGGCCGACGGCGACGGCACGACGGTGGAGTCCAGCCATCACCTGTTCGAGGTCGCCATGGGCGTCCGCAACCCGGTGATGCTCATCCGCATCAAGACCCAGGACATGAGGAAGGTCGTCAAGCGGCAGGGCCAGGAGAGCTTCAACTTCGGCGAGCTGTTCGCGTACACGAAGGTCTGCTCGCACCTGGGCTGCCCGTCCTCGCTCTACGAGCAGCAGACCTACCGCATTCTGTGCCCGTGCCATCAGTCGCAGTTCGACGCGTTGCACTTCGCCCGGCCGATCTTCGGTCCGGCCGCGCGTGCGCTGGCACAGTTGCCCATCACCATTGACAAGGACGGCTACCTGGTCGCCAACGGCGACTTCATCGAACCTGTCGGACCGGCATTCTGGGAGCGCAAATCATGAGTCCCAAGCTCGGAGATATCGCAGCCGCTCAAGGCGACGCGATCGACTCCCGTTACCACCCCTCGGAGGCCGTCCGTCGCGGCATCCTGAACAAGGTCTTCCCCACCCACTGGTCATTCCTGCTGGGTGAGATCGCCTTGTACAGCTTCATCGTGCTGCTGATCACCGGCGTGTGGTTGACGCTGTTCTTCGACCCGTCGATGGCGCACGTGACCTACGAGGGTGTGTATCAGCCTCTTCGCGGTGTGCAGATGTCGCGGGCCTATGAATCGGCCCTTGACATCAGCTTCGAAGTGCGCGGCGGTCTGTTCGTCCGTCAGATCCACCACTGGGCCGCACTGCTTTTCGCGGCGTCGATCATGGTGCACCTGGCGCGCATCTTCTTCACCGGCGCGTTCCGGCGCCCCCGCGAGGCCAACTGGGTCATCGGCTCACTGCTGCTGATCCTGGCGATGTTCGAGGGCTACTTCGGGTACTCGCTGCCCGACGATCTGCTCTCGGGCACCGGCCTGCGCGCCGCGTTCTCCTCGATCACGCTGGGCATGCCGGTCATCGGCACCTGGTTGCACTGGGCGCTTTTCGGCGGCGACTTCCCCGGCGAGATCATCATCCCGCGGCTGTACGCCCTGCACATCCTGCTGATCCCGGGGATCATGCTGGCGCTCATCGGTGCTCACATGGCGCTGGTGTGGTTCCAGAAGCACACCCAGTTCCCCGGCCCCGGCCGGACCGAGAAGAACGTCGTCGGCGTGCGCGTCATGCCGGTCTTCGCGGTCAAGTCGGGTGCGTTCTTCGCGATGATCACCGGCCTACTTGGCCTGATGGGCGGTCTGCTACAGATCAACCCGATCTGGTTGCTCGGCCCGTACAAGCCCTCGCAGATCTCGGCGGGTAGCCAGCCCGACTTCTACATGATGTGGACCGACGGCCTGGCGCGTACCTGGCCGGCCTGGGAGTTCTACATCGGCAACTACACCATCCCGCAGTCGGTCTGGGTGGCCGTAGGCATGATCCTGGTGTTCATACTGCTGTCGATCTACCCGTTCGTGGAGCGCAAGCTCACCGGCGACAACGCACACCACAACCTGTTGCAGCGTCCGCGTGACGCACCGACGCGTACCGCTGTGGGCGCCGCGGCGACCTCGTTCTACCTCCTGCTGACGTTCATGTGCATGAACGACATCATCGCGCTGAAGTTCCACATCTCGCTGAACGCGACAACGTGGATCGGCCGCATCGGCATGGTGGTACTGCCGATGATCGTCTACTACATCACCTACCGGTGGGCGATCAGCCTGCAGCGCAGCGACCGTGCGGTGCTTGAGCACGGTATCGAGACCGGCATCATCACGCGGCTCCCGCACGGTGCCTACATCGAGCTGCACCAGCCGCTCGGCCCGGTCGACGACCATGGCCACCCGATTCCGCTGGAGTACCAGGGCGCAGCACTGCCCAAGCGGATGAACAAGCTGGGCTCCGGTGGAGCACCGGGTAGCGGCAGCTTCCTGTTCGCCGACCCGGTCGAAGAACACGACGCACTGACCGAGGCGGCTCATGCCTCCGAGCACAAGGCCTTGGCCGTGCTCGCAGAGCATCAGGGCAGCAACGGGTCCAACGGGCACCCCCAGCCTCCCCATACGGTCTAGCCCTGACCGCATGGACGCTCGCAGTCGGCGCCGAGATGCGCGTTATGGTCGCGAAACCTGCAGCAAGAGCCGCCATTTCGCGTACTTCGCGGGAGAACGGAGTTAAGCGGCGGGTGCGTCCAGACCGAGCACTGCGCGCAGTTCACGTAGATAGAACCAGGGCAGCACCGGCATCGCCACGGTGATGATGCCGGCGACGATGTAGAAGGCGACGGCGGCGCTGGAGCTGCCGCCTGCCATCAGATAGGTGGCCACACCGACCGCGAGGGTGCCCGCACCCACCGTGCAGCCGATCGACAACGCGCACCGGACGTAGACCTGGTCGACGACGGCCGGCAGCGCGGCACTGCGGGTATCGGTCTTCAGTGCGACCTCGGTATCGCGGCGCCGGGCCTCGGGCGTCGGCAACGCGGCGATATGGTCGGCCACCGATCCCCCGGACGGGGTGTGGTCGCGGATCGGCCGATGGGTGCTCTGCTGACGGGCCCGCACCAACAGCGGGATCGCCACTGCGATCACCACCGCGGACACGCCGATCACCGTGTACAGCACCCACGGGGTGTCCGAGCCAGATGCCTCCGACAATTCGGCACGGACGGTGCCGCGCCCGCCTGCCAAATCCACCAGGGTCACGGTGGCGGCCACCGCGGCCGCGAGGGCGCCCAGCCAGATGATGGCGCACGCCCCCAGCAGGATGCGCTCCAGGTTGCCTGGACCGGACAGGGTGCGTCGCGGAGCGTGCGCGAATTCGGTGTCTGTGAGCATCAGCAGCGTGTCTGGGCGGCATTCCCGGTGTTGGACGACAGCACGGTGCCATCACTGGTGGTGATCGAGCAGTTCAGCCGGCTGACCAGGAACAGACTGAATGCCTGCACCGAACCCACTTCGGACTGCGAGATCGGGGTGACGGTCAACGACCACGGGATGTAGACGTTGCGCTGGGTGCGGCTGCGCCCGGACGCGTCGACATAGGTGACGGTGATGATGTCACCGGGTGCCTTCGTGCCGGTGACCGAGTAGGTCACCTGCCGGGGTCCTGGCGGCCGCGTCGTCGTCGTCGTCGGTGGCGGTAGTGCCTCCGTGGTGGCCGGCTCCTCGCTGGGCGGGGGCGGCGCTGGCTCCTGCGTCACCGTGACGGTCTCCGGCGGCGGGGGCGGCGGCTCCTCCGTCGGCGGTGGTGGTGGTGGTGGTGGTGGCTCGCTGCTGGGCGGCGGCGGTGTCGTGGTGATCGCGTCCTGCACGGGCGGGGTCGTCGTGGTGGAGGTTTCGGGGTTGGCGAGCCCGGTGTTATCGGTTCGGGTGACCAGCAGCGCCACCGACGCCACCAGTGCGACCGCGGCGACAATGGCGGCCACGCCGACGACCCATGGCCAGCGCGGCGGGACGCCCTGGTCCGGTTCGGTCTGCGCGTAGGTGTCCGCGTAGGTGTCCGCGTAGGTGTCGTAGTCGTACAACGCCGGGTCCGGCGGTACGTACGGTGCACTGGTGAACTGCTCGGATTCCGGGGCGGAGTACGCCCGCGACTGCATGTCGGTCTCGTCGGTGCGGGATTTCCGATCCTTTTCCCCGCCCGAAGACTCCGGTCCTGACGGCCCGCTCATCTGCAACTAAACCTCGGCCTATCCTTCTCGACTGCTGCCTGGGCAACACTACCCAACCAGGCGACGGCGGGGACCACGCCAGGGTGCCACGTCAACGAACTGACGCACGGTTGTGACCTGGTGGAAGAACCTCAGTGCTTCTCGGGTCCGATGTAGTACTCGAAGACCAGCCCGGCCACCGAGGCCAGGACGAAGCAGAGACCGGCGACGATCAGCCAGGGCAGCCACATCGCTGCGCCGACGGCCGCGGTGGAGAAGGACAGTGCGATCAGGATGGGCCACCAGCTGTGCGGGCTGTAGAAGCCCAGCTCGCCGGCGCCGTCGCTGATCTCGGCATCTTCGTAATCCTCGGGCCGGGTGTCCAGCCGACGCGCGACGAAGCGGAAGAAGGTGCCGGTGATCAGGGTCAGGCCGGTGGTCAGCACCAGAGCGGTGGTACCCGCCCACTCGATGCCGGCGGGGGCGAACATCGCGGTGAGCACGCCGTACCCGATCGCGGCCAACAGGAAGAATGCGGTCAGGATCTCGAACAGCCTGGCTTCGATATGCATGCGTCGTCCTTACTTGCTCGCCTGCGGTGGAACACCGACCTGCTCACCACGTCGGGTGTCGAACGGAGCCGTGGTAGTGGCCAGCGGAGCCTGTTTGATGGCTTTCAGTGCCTGAGCGTTGGTCAGGCCGTCGGCCCGGGCATCCAGGTAGGCCTTGAAGTCGTTGGGCTCCACGACGCGCACCTCGAAGTTCATCATCGAGTGGTACGTGCCGCACATCTCCGTGCAGCGGCCGACGAACGCGCCGGCCTGCTCGATCTCACTGACCTGGAAGGTGTTGTCGGAGTTGTTCGCCTTGGGATTGGGCAGCACGTCCCGCTTGAACAGGAACTCCGGCACCCAGAAACCATGGACCACGTCGGCGGAAGCGACCTGGAATTCGATGCGCTTGCCCTTGGGTAACACCAGGATCGGGATCTCGGTGCTGGTGCCGATCGTCTCGATCTTGTCGAAGTTCAGGTAGGTGCGATCCTCGGAGTTCTTGCCCGCGATCGGGCCGACCTGCTCGATACCGTGGGCGTCCACACCCTCGGGAGCAGAGGCCATCGCCTCCTTGCGCTCGTTGTCGACGCCGTCGTAAGACAGTGTGCCGTCACCGAACTCGATCTTCTGGTACCCGAACTTCCAGTTCCACTGGAAGGCGGTGACGTCGATGACGACCTCGGGATTGGGATCCTTGTGCAGCATCCGCTCCTGCACGACAACGGTGAAGTAGAAGAGCCCCGAGATGATCAGGAATGGCACCACGGTGAGCACCAGTTCCAGCGGCATGTTGTAGCCGAACTGACGCGGAAATTCGGTGTCGGTCTTCTTCTTGCGGTGGAACGCGCTGGTCCAGAAGATCAGCGCCCACACGATGCCGCCGACGACGAATGACGCGATGACCGACCAGACCCACAGGTCACGGTTCAGCCGGGCTTCCGGGGTGATGCCCTCGGGCCAGCCCAGGCCGAAGATCTCCTGGTAGCCACAACCGCTGAGCAGGATGGTCATGCCACCCAGTACCACTGACAACGCCACCAAACGGTACCCGCGAGCGGTCACGTTGGCGCCTCCTAAATGAAGTCGTTGAACCGCAGGGCGGTCGGTGAAACTTGGCGAATACTACGCAGCGTAGACCACACCGGGCGGGTCGAGCGAAGCGACCGGGCGATTCGGCATACTGACTCGGTGTGCGGACTGCTGGCGTATCTGACCGACCCGCCCGTCGAGACCTCCCCCGCGCTGGTCGATGCGGTATCGGGGGCCTCGCACCTGATGCGTCATCGTGGTCCTGACGAACCCGGGACCTGGTCCGATGCCGATATCGTGCTCGGCTTCAACCGACTTTCGATCATCGATATCGCGCACAGCCATCAGCCGTTGCGCTGGGGTCCACCGGACACGCCGGACCGGTACGCGCTGGTGTTCAACGGCGAGATCTACAACTATCTGGAACTTCGCGAAACACTGCGATCTCAGCATGGAGCGGTGTTCCACACCGACGGTGACGGTGAGGCGATCGTTGCGGCATATCACTTCTGGGGCACCGACGCGCTGACCCGGCTGCGCGGCATGTTCGCCTTCGCCCTGTGGGACCCCCAGACCCGCGAACTGTTGTGCGCGCGGGACCCGTTCGGGATCAAGCCGCTCTACCTGGCCACCGGCCCGGGCGGCACGGTGCTCGGCAGCGAGAAGAAATGCCTCCTCGACCTGGCCGCGACGGCCGGGCTGGATCTGAACATCGACGAGCGCGCCGTGCAGCACTACACGGTGCTGCAGTACGTGCCCGAGCCCGAAACCCTGCAGCGCGGGGTGCGTCGGCTGGAATCGGGCAGCTACGCACGGATCCGTCCGGGCGAGGCGCCGGTGGTGACGCGGTACTTCCAGCCGAAGTTCGCGGCGGTTCCGTTCGTGGCCGGACAAGAGCAGACCCGCTACGACGAGATCACCGCGGTACTCGAGGATTCGGTCGCCAAGCACATGCGGGCCGATGTGACCGTGGGCGCCTTCCTCTCCGGTGGCATCGATTCGACGGCCATCGCCGCGCTGGCGATGCGGCACAACCCGCGGCTCATCACGTTCACGACGGGCTTCGAGCGCGAAGGCTTCTCCGAGGTCGACGTCGCCGTGGAGTCGGCGAAGGCGATCGGCGCGCGCCATGTCACCAAGGTGGTCAGCCAAACCGAGTTCGTCGCCGCACTACCCGAGATCGTTTGGTATCTCGACGAACCGGTCGCCGACCCCGCGTTGGTGCCGCTGTTCTTCATCGCGCGCGAGGCCCGCAAACACGTCAAGGTGGTGCTCTCCGGCGAGGGCGCCGACGAACTGTTCGGCGGCTACACCATCTATCGGGAACCGTTGTCGCTGAAGCCTTTCGACTACCTGCCCCGCAGCCTGCGCAAATCCGTCGGCAAGATGGCCGTCCCGCTGCCCGACGGGATGCGCGGTAAGAGCCTGCTGCACCGTGGGTCGCTGGCGCTGCAGGAGCGTTACTACGGCAATGCCCGCAGCTTCTCCGATGCCCAGCTGCGCTCGGTGCTGCCCGGGTTCCGCCCGGAGTGGACGCACACCGACGTCACCGCTCCGCTGTACGCCGCATCCGAGGGCTGGGATCCGGTGGCCCGCATGCAGCATGTCGATCTGTTCACCTGGCTGCGCGGGGACATCCTGGTCAAGGCCGACAAGATGACGATGGCCAACTCACTGGAACTTCGGGTGCCGTTCCTGGATCCCGAAGTCTTCGCGGTGGCCTCCCGGTTGCCCTACGACCAGAAGATCACCCGCACCACCACCAAATACGCGCTGCGCCGGGCGCTGGAATCGATCGTGCCCGAGCATGTGCTCAACCGGCCCAAGCTCGGATTCCCGGTGCCCATCCGGCACTGGCTGAAATCCGGTGAGCTGCTGGACTGGGCGCACGCCACGGTGGCCGCATCGGCGGCCGGTGACCTCATCGACCTGAACGCCGTGCGCACGATGCTCGACGAGCACCGGGCCGGGGAGAGCGATCACAGCCGCCGGTTGTGGACGGTGTTGATCTTCATGGTGTGGCACGCCATCTTCATCGAAGGCAGTGTCACACCGCAGATCAGCGAACCGACCTACCCGGTACAGCTTTAGCTCTGGAGCGCCTTGGCGATCACGGCGCCGGCCTCTTCGCCGTAGGCGGCGGTCAGCCGGGTGATCGCGGCGTCACGATCCCAGGTCCACTCCTGCGGCCCCGGGGCCTCCAGCACCAGCGTCGCGACCATCGAGGCCAGCTGCGCCGAACGCTCCAGACTGAGCCCGGCGGCGCGGCCGGTGAGGAAGCCGGCGCGGAAGGCATCGCCGATGCCGGTCGGGTCGTCCTGATGGGTCTCCGGGACGACGCCGACGTGCACGAACGTCCCGTCACTGCCGAGGATGTCGACGCCCTTCTCGCCCAGCGTGGTGATGCGCAGCCTGATCCGGCTCATCACCTGCGCCTCGGACAGCCCGGACTTGTGCAGCAGCAGATCCCACTCGTAGTCGTTGGTGAACAGGTAGGTGGCACCGTCGATGAGGCGGCGGATCTCCTCGCCGGAGAGCCGGGCCAGCTGCTGGGACGGGTCGGCGGCGAACGCCAGGCCAAGGGACCGGCAGTCCTCGGTGTGCCGGAACATCGCGTCCGGGTCGTTGGCCCCGACGATCACCAGTTCCGGTGCGCCACTGCGCTTCACGAGCTCGGCAAGATCGATGTTGCGAGCCTCGGACATGGCGCCGGGGTAGAAGGAAGCGATCTGGGCCATCGCCTCGTCGGTGGTGCAGACGAACCGCGCGGTGTAGGCGGTCTCGGAGATCAGCACGTTGTCGCAGTTGACGCCGTGGTCGGTGAGCCAGCTCCGGTAGTCGTCGAAGTCCTTGCCGACCGCACCGACCAGTGCGGCATCGCCACCGAGCACACCGATGGCGAAGGCCATGTTGCCGGCCACACCACCGCGATGAATGACGAGGTCATCGACCAGGAAGCTCAGCGAGACCTTCTGCAGGTGCCCGGGCAGCAGTTGCTCGGCGAACTTGCCGGGAAACTTCATCAGATGGTCGGTCGCAATGGAGCCGGTCACGGCAATGGTCACGGAATGTCGCCCTTCGATTTATCGCCCTGCAAGAACGCCCTGCAAGAACGCCCTGCAAGAACGCCCT
>WOYS01000095.1:57538-66926 GCA_011620645.1 Mycobacterium sp. | reverse complement strand
TTCGATTTATCGCCCTGCAAGAACGCCCTGCAAGAACGCCCTGCAAGAACGCCCTGCAAGAACGCCCTTCAAGAACTTTGTACCTACTTCGACCTGAAAAAGTCGCGGCGTGCCGGGGGGTTTGGGCTGAGCTGGGATGATGTCCTCGAACCCTTGGCGAGAAGGATTCGAGGACATCATGTTTCGTACTGTAAACGACCAGCTGACGCTGTGGGACTCCATTCTGCCGCCTGAGCTGTTGGTGCTGCCGGCGGAGTTGAGTCGGGTCGATGGGCTGCTCGGGTGCGCTACCCTGCATGCGAGTCCGTCACCGGTCAACTACGGCCGGTGAACATTTGCCCCACCGCACCCGGAAAGCAACCGATGTCCGGTCCCGTGCCGTATCCCGAATCCACTCCCCCGCAAGGGTTTCCGACGCATCCGAACCAGCGGTATCCTGGCGCGCCGCCGTTGGCGGGATCGTTTCCCGGCCCCTACCCGGGCATGCTGCCACCCCCGGTGCAGTACCCGAAACGCAAGCCCTGGCGGCTGATCGTGACGGCAGTGGCGACGGTGGCGGTCATCGCCGCGGTGATCGGCACCGTGCTCGCCTTGTCGGGTCCGGATGTTGAGCCCAGCGCCACCATGACCGCCGACAATGTGCGGCCCGCGATCCAGGGGTTCCTGGACGCGCTCGTCGATGGTGATGATCGGGCGATTGCACGGCACAACCTGTGCGGACTCTATGACGCGGTCAGCGACCGCAATCCCGACCTCGCGGTGGCGGATCTGATTTCCGACGCATTCCGCAAGCAGTTCACCGAAGTCGAGGTGACCTCAGTGGACAAGGTGGTGCCGTGGTCGACGAATCAGGCCCAGGCGCTGTTCACCATGAAAGTGGTGGAACCCGGAACGGGGCGCGCATCACCGGATGCCGGTACCGAGATACAGGTCGTCGCCCAACTGTTGCAGTCGGACGACGAGATCCTGGTCTGCTCCTATGTGCAGCGGGCCGGCTAGCCCAGATCAGCTCAGTTGAACGAGTCGCCGCAGGCGCAGGACCCGGTGGCGTTCGGGTTGTCGATGGTGAAACCCTGCTTCTCGATGGTGTCGACGAAGTCGATGGTGGCGCCCTGGATGTAGGGCGCGCTCATCCGGTCGACGGTCAGGGCCACGCCACCGAAGTCGCTGGTCAGGTCGCCGTCGAGGGTGCGGTCATCGAAGAACAGGTTGTAGCGCAGACCTGCACAGCCGCCCGGCTGCACGGCGATCCGCAAGGCCAGGTCATCACGACCCTCCTGGTCGAGGAGTGCCTTGGCCTTGCTGGCGGCCGCGTCGGTTAACACCGCACCATGGGTTTCGGTGGTGGTCTCGTCCTGAAGAGTCATTGCATTCTCCTGAAGTACCTGGAAGTTCCAGCGCATACATTCGTGATGTGGTCAACGGTACCTTGTTCGCGCGCTATTCCCGACCGGTGCGCGCACTCATCACGTCCCGAGCCCGCGCCAATCGATCGCGGTGCGCCGGGACAGCCCCCTGAGTTGGGCTTCGGCATCTTCCATGGCCCGCTGGACGGAGCCGGCAAAATCGGTGATCGAATACGCCGCGGTGATTCCGGCCGCTTCCAGCGTCGCCGGTGCGAGCGTGACCTGCCCGGCCAGCACCAGCACCGGTGTGCCCCGCCCGCGCGCACCGCCGGCCAGCGCACTGACCACCTTGCCGTGCAGTGACTGGTCATCGAAGCGACCCTCACCGGTGATGATGAGATCCGCGCGGGCCACATCGGCCGCCAGGTCGGTGTGTTCGGCGATGACGGCAGCGCCCGGTTCCCGGCGTCCGCCGAGGGCGAGCAGGGCGGCGCCGATACCGCCGGCGGCCCCGGCACCCGGTTCGGTGGCGATATCGAGGCCGGATCCGTCCTGAAGCGTCGCCACCCATTCGGTCATGCGCGCCTCGAGCAGCTCGACGGTGGCCGGGTCGGCCCCCTTCTGCGGCCCGAACACCGCGGCGGCACCCATCGGGCCGAGCAGTGGGTGTTCGACATCACTCGCGGCGATCAGTTCGATGCCTGCCAGCCGGTCGCGGGCCTGCGCCATGCCGCCCAGAGCCTGCACCAGCCCACGCCCACCATCGGTACAGGAGCTGCCGCCGAGTCCGACCACGATGCGCCGGGCACCGGCAGCGACGGCGGCGGCGATCAGCTCACCGACTCCCCCGCTGTGGGCGGCCACCGCGGTGTGCACGTCCGGCGGGCAACCCAGCAGCGTCAGCCCGCAGGCCTGCGCACACTCGATATAGGCGGTCTGCCCGTGCAGAACCCAGTGCGCGGTCACCCGGGCCTGCAGCGGGCCGCTGACGGTGGCCGTCTGCAACCCGCCGAGCCTGCTGGCCAACACGTCGACGAATCCGGGGCCACCATCGGATTGCGGGGCCAAAGTCAGCAGATCGTCGCCGCGGGCCTGCCGCCAGCCCGCGGCGATGGACTCGGCGGCCTGCACCGCGGTAAGGCTGTCGCCGAAACAATCCGGCGCGATCAGCACCGCCAGGCCCGTCATTCCAGCAGCGTAGAGGCTCACCAACGGAGGTGCATGCCGGGCGGGGATCGCGCGGGAAGTAACCTGGGTGGTGTGAATCTGCTCGGCCGCAAGAAGGACAACCCACCTCCGGAGGATGACGAATCCACCGACGCGCCTGTTGAGGCCGGCGAGGCTAAACTGACCGCGCCCAAGGGCAGGCCGACCCCCAAACGCAACGAAGTGTCCCGCAAGCGCGGCCCCGTGGCGCCGGCGCCGATGACCACCGCCGAGGCGCGCAAGCGCCGCAAAGAGGTCGGTGGCCGCAAGCTCACCAAGGAAGAGCGTCGCGCCGAGAAGGTGACCCGGCGCGCCGATATGGCCGACCGCCGTGAGCGGATGATGGCCGGCGACGACGCCTACCTGCTCCCCCGCGACAAGGGCCCGGTGCGACGTTACGTCCGCGACCTGGTCGATGCGCGCCGCAACCTTCTCGGGTTGTTCATGCCCATCGCGCTGGGCCTGATCCTGGTCACGCTGTCCGTCCCGACGCCCGCGGTGCAGCGGCCGTTGTCCTTCGCGATGCCGGTGCTGCTGCTGGTGATGGCCGTCGACGGCGTGCTGTTGGGCCGCTACGTCAACCGCAAGGTGAACGACAAGTTCCCGGACAACACCGAAACCGGCTTCAAGCTGGGCTTCTACGCGGCCGGTCGGGCCTCACAGCTGCGCCGGATGCGCGCCCCCCGCCCCCAGGTCAACCGCGGCGACGACGTCTGAACCCGGTAGATGCCCCGTCGCTCCGCTCACTCTGGGGTGCGAGTGCTGGTGCTCGGCGGTATCCGTTCGGGCAAGTCGCACCACGCGGAGGACATCCTCTCCGAGGCCGGCGCCGTGCGTTACCTGGCCACCGGTCCGGCACCCGACGGCGGCGATGATTGGTCGGTGCGCGTCGGCGCGCACCGCGACCGACGACCCTCGCACTGGGTCACCGTCGAAACCCCGGATGTGGCAACGCAATTGGCGATCGATGCCGCAACCCCGACCCTGGTTGACGATATCGGCTGCTGGCTCACCGCGGCGATGGACCGGCGCTCGGTGTGGACCGGTGGATCGGTGAGCACCGACGTCGACGGCCTGTGCGCGGCGGTCGACGGGTTCACCGGTCCGCTGGTGTTGGTCAGCCCCGAGGTAGGGCTGGCGGTGGTGCCCGCGACGACGGCGGGCCGACTGTTCGCCGATGAGCTGGGCGCGTTGAACCAGCGACTGGCCGCGCTGTGCGACCGGGTGGTGCTGGTCATCGCCGGGCAACCGTTGATCGTGAAGGAGTGCACGTGAGCGTGTTCCCCCCGGTGGTCCCGCCGGACCCCGACGCCGAGCGCGCCGGCCGGTCCCGCCAGCAGATCCTCACCAAACCGCCAGGATCGCTGGGCCGCCTGGAGGATCTGTCGATCTGGGTGGCGGCCTGTCAGGGTGTCTGCCCGCCGCACCAGTTCGCACGGGCACGGGTGGTGGTGTTCGCCGGTGATCACGGAGTGACCGCCGCCGGGGTGTCCGCATTCCCGTGCGAGGTGACTGCGCAGATGGTCGCCAATTTCGACGCCGGAGGTGCGGCCATCAACGTGCTCGCCGAGTTGGCAGGCGCCGGGGTGCGGGTGGCAGATATCGCGGTGAACACCGACTCGGAGAACGCCCCGGTCGGCGCCCATAAGGTGCGTCGCGGCAGTGGCAACATCGCCGTCGAAGACGCCCTGAGCGCCGATGAGGTGCTGGCCGCCGTCGACGCCGGGCGGTCCATCGCCGACGAAGAGGTCGACAGCGGGGCCGATCTGCTGGTCGCCGGCGATATGGGTATCGGGAACACCACGCCCGCAACGACCTTGATCGCGGTACTGACCAATTCCGAACCGGTGTCGGTCATCGGCCGCGGCACCGGGATCGACGACGCGGGCTGGGCCCGCAAGGCCGCGGCGATCCGCGATGCGATGTACCGGGCCCGCGGGGTGGTCGCCGACCCCCTCGGGCTGCTGCGGGTGTGCGGCGGTGCGGACCTGGCAGCGATGGCCGGCTTCCTGGCCCAGGCGGCGGTCCGGCGCACGCCGGTGCTGCTCGACGGTGTCGTGGTCACCGCCGCAGCACTGGTCGCCGACGAATTGGCCCCCGGCGCGCGAGCCTGGTGGCGGGCCGGACACCGGTCCACCGAGCCGGCACACACGCTGGCCCTCACACGCCTGGATCTGGTGCCGATCGTGGATCTGGAGATGCACCTCGGCGAAGGCAGCGGCGCCGCGGTGGCCCTGCCGGTCCTGCGTGCCGCGGTGGCCATCCTGGCATCGATGGCCACCTTCGACGAGGCCGGCATATCCACCGCCCCGGCGTGATCGGACCACGATGATCGGTTCGCTCGCTTCGGCATTCGCGTTCGGCACGGTGCTGCCGGTGCGGTCCGGGCAGCCGTTCGGGCGCGGCGCACTGACTGCGCTGCCGGTGGTCGGGGCGTCGCTCGGCGGGGTGGCCGCGGCGATGGTGTGGGCGGGCGGGCAGCTGTACGGACCGGGGCCGTTGGCCGGGGTGCTGGCGGTCGCCGCGTTGCTGCTACTCACGCGCGGGCTGCATATCGACGGATTGTCGGACACGGTCGACGGACTTGGCTGCTACGGACCGCCCGAGCGGGCGCTGGCCGTGATGCGCGGCGGAACGGCCGGGCCGTTTGGGGTCGCCGCTGTGGTGGTGACAATCGTGTTGCAAGGCTTGACCTTCGGCGACCTGTCGCTGGCCGCGGTCGTCGTGGCGGTGCTGGCGGGCCGGGTCGCGGTGGTGCTGACCTGCCGCCGGTCGGTGCCGGCCGCTCCGGGCAGCACACTGGGCACGCTGGTCGCAGGCAGCCAGCCTAGCTGGGTGGTGACGGCCTGGACCCTGGCGCCGGCCGCCGCGGCCGCCTTCGCCACGCCGCGGATATGGCAGGGCCCGCTGGTCGTGCTGGTGGCACTGGGGCTGTGCGCACTGCTGGTCGCCCACTGCGTGCGCCGCTTCGGCGGGATCACCGGTGACGTGCTGGGTGCGTCCGTCGAGGTCACGACGACTCTGACGGCACTGGGCCTGGCCATCGGTTAGCGTCGAAAGATGACCGCCTCGACCATCGCGCTGGACCACCGCTTCGCCAGTGAGTTACCCGAGCTCGCGATCAGCTGGCAGGCGCAGACCCCGCCGCAACCCACCCTGCTGCTGCTCAACGAGCCGCTGGCCCGCGAACTCGGCCTGGATCCCGAGTGGTTGCGCACTCCGGACGGTATGGGGTTGCTCACCGGGACGACGCTGCCCGCGGCCGCGACGCCGGTGGCCCAGGTCTACGCCGGTCACCAGTTCGGCGGGCTGCAGCCGCGCCTGGGCGACGGCCGCGCAGTGCTGCTCGGCGAATTCCCCGACGGTCGGGATCTGCACCTCAAGGGGTCGGGGCGCACCCCGCTGGCCCGCGGCGGGGACGGCCTGGCCGCGATCGGCCCGATGGTGCGCGAGTACCTGATCAGCGAGGCCATGCACGCGTTGGGCGTCCCGACCACCCGGGCACTTGCGGTGGTGGCCACCGGCGACACCGTGTACCGCGAGACTGCGCTGCCGGGTGCGGTGCTGGCCCGGGTCGCGGCCAGTCATCTGCGGGTCGGCAGCTTCCAGTACGCCGCGGGCACCGGCGATCTGGAACTGTTGCGCCGACTTGCCGACCATGCGATCTCCCGGCATCACCCCGGCTCCGCAGAGGCCGCCAACCCGTATCTGGCCCTGCTCGACGCGGTGATCTCGGTACAGGCCGAGTTGGTCGCCCGCTGGATGACGGTCGGCTTCGTGCACGGCGTGCTGAACACCGACAATGTGACGATCTCCGGGGAGACCATCGATTACGGGCCGTGTGCGTTCATGGACGCATTCGACCCGGCCACGGTGTTCAGCTCGATCGACAGCTCGGGCCGCTACGCCTACGGCAATCAGCCCACCATCACCGGATGGAATCTGGCGCGGTTCGCCGAGACACTGCTGCCGTTGATCGCCGAGGACGCCGACGCTGCCATCGAACTCGCCACCGATGCGCTCGGCGCCTTCGCCACCCTCTACCAGGCGGCCTGGCGCACCCGGCTGCACGCCAAACTTGGCCTGCCCGAAGGCGTCACCGATGACGGCCTGGTCGATGAGCTGCCGGCGCTGCTGGAGGAACACCGCACCGACCACACGTCATTCTTCCGCGGACTGGCCCGCGGCGACGTGCCGCTGGGCTTCATGGGCTGGGTGCGACGCTGGCGCGCGCACAACCCGGATACCGCGGCGATGGACCGGGTGAACCCGGTGTACATCCCCCGCAACCATCTCGTCGAGGAGGCGCTCGCGGCGGCCAGCTCGGGTGACCTCGCGCCGGCGCACCAACTGCTGGACGCAGTCGGCGATCCGTTCACCGAACGCCCAGGGTTGCAGCGCTACGCCGCCCCGGCTTCCGACGATTTCGCCGCTGGCTACCGGACCTTCTGCGGCACCTGACGGGTTAATTGAGCTTCGTCATCCAACCGTGCGTGTCGGCGAACGTGCCGCGCTGGATCCCGGTCAGCGTGTCGCGCAGCGCCATGGTGATCTCACCGGGCTGACCATCGGCGATGGTGAACTCACCGTCGCGGTGTTTGACGTGCGACACCGGGGTGATGACCGCGGCGGTGCCGCAGGCGAACACCTCGGTGATCTCGCCGGCGGTGGCCTTCTTCTGCCATTCGTCGACATCGATCTTGCGTTCCTCGATGGCGAAGCCGGCATCGGTTGCCAACTGCAGCAACGAATTCCGGGTGATGCCGGGAAGCAGCGAGCCGTTCAGCTCCGGGGTGACCAGCCGGGCCGTCCCGCCGCTGCCGAACACGAAGAACAGATTCATCCCGCCCATCTCTTCGACATAGCGGCGTTCGATCGCGTCCAGCCACACCACCTGATCGCAGCCGTGTTCGGCGGCCTGCGCTTGGGCCAGCAGCGAGGCGGCGTAGTTGCCGCCGGTTTTGGCAGCGCCGGTGCCGCCCGGCGCGGCACGCACATATTCATGGGACAGCCATACGCTCACCGGCTTGATGCCGCCCGTGAAGTATGCCCCGGCCGGTGAACCGATCAACAGGTAGCGGTACTCGGCGGACGGCCGCACACCCAACCCGGGCTCGGTGGCGATGACGAACGGCCGCAGATACAGCGACGCCTCGCCACCGGCGGCGGGCACCCACTGCTCGTCGACGGCGATGAGCTGGCGCAGCGATTCCAGGAACACCTCGGTGGACAGTTCCGGGATGGCCAGCCGCTGCGCGGAGGACTGCAGCCGCGCGGCATTGGCCTCCGGCCGGAACGACACGATGGAACCGTCGGCCCACCGGTAGGCCTTCAGTCCTTCGAAGATCTCCTGGCCGTAGTGCAGCACGATCGCCGACGGATCCAGCTCGATAGGGCCGTACGGCAGCACCTGCGCATCGTGCCAGCCATCGGCGGCGGTGTAGTTCAGCGACACCATGTGGTCGGTGTGGAAGCGGCCGAAACCCGGATCTGCGAGGATGCCCGCTCGTACTTCATCGCTTGCCGGAGACGTGGTGCGAGCAAGCTTGAATTCGAGGGGGCCGTCGGTCATACGGCGATTGTATCGCTGCAGCGCTACCGAGTTTTCGCGGCAACAAAGGGTGGCGCGACGACCTCACACTCCAGCGCACGCCCTCGCACGTCGACCGTCACCGTCTGCCCGTCCTCGATCCCGGCTGCGGTATCGATCAGCGCCAGCGCGATGCCGACTTTCAATGTGGGAGAGAAGGTTCCCGACGTGGTGATCCCGATCGGCGCAGCTGCGGACTTATCCCCCGTCGTTTCGCTCGCCCCCTGGCCCAGCACCGTCAGATCGGCCCGCAGCACTCCCCTGCCCAGCGCCTTCAGTCCGCGCAGCGTCCGACGCGGGCCTGCCTGCTTCTCGGCCAGCAACGCATCGCGGCCCCAGAACGCGTCCTTCTTCCAGCCCACCGCCCATCCGGTGCGCGCCTGCAGCGGTGAGATGTCGAGCGAGAGTTCATGACCGTGCAGCGGGTAGCCCATCTCGGTGCGCAGGGTGTCGCGAGCGCCCAGGCCCGCGGGTTGCCCGCCGGCGGCGCGCACGGCCTCGACCAGCGCGTCGAACACCACACCGGCGCGGTCCCATTCCGGCAACAACTCGAAACCGTGCTCACCGGTGTAGCCGGTGCGGCACACCCGGGTCGGAACGCCCCGGATCTCTCCGTCGGCGAACCCCATGTAGTCCATCGACGTCGGCAGCCCCAGCCCGCCGACGATCTCGGCCGCCTTGGGCCCCTGCACGGCCAGCACCGCATAGGAGCGGTGCTCGTCGGTGATGGTCAGACCGGCCGGGGCGCGGCGCTGCAACTCGGCGACCACGGCCGCGTTGTTTGATGCGTTGGGCACCAGGAAGATCTCGTCGTCGGATACGTAGTAGACGATCAGGTCGTCGATCACGCCACCGGATTCGTTGCAGCACAACGTGTATTGCGCCTTGCCGGGCCCGATGCGGTTGAGGTCGTTGGTGAATGCGCTGTTGACGTAGGCGGCCGCACCCGGACCGCACACCAGCGCCTTGCCGAGGTGGCTGACGTCGAAGAGTCCGACGGTGCTGCGGGTGGCGGTGTGCTCGGCGACGGTGCCCGCATAAGACACCGGCATCAGCCAGCCGCCGAATTCGGCGAAGCTGGCGCCCAGCTCGCGGTGGCGGTCTTCCAGCGGTCCGTGCAGCAGGTTGTCACTCACGACCGCAACCCTAATGCTGGCTGCCCGGGGCGAGCGAAGCGACGGGAGAAAGCATCCGGGGCGAGCGAAGCGACGGGAGAAAGCATCCGGGGCGAGCGAAGCGACGGGAG
>WOYS01000095.1:0-57438 GCA_011620645.1 Mycobacterium sp. | reverse complement strand
AAAGCATCCGGGGCGAGCGACGCGCGTATGCGTTGATCTGATTAGGGTTGTCCGAATGAGCAGCGCACCCGGCTACCAGGCCCCGACCGTCACCGTCAGCTCGTCCCTGCCCGGCAGGGGCATCGCCGAGGCCGTACTCCTCGTACCCGTGGTCGCCGGCGATGATGGTCCGGCCGTCACCGGAGTGCTGGACCATCTGGATGACGACGCGGTCGCCGCCATCGCAGCCGGACTCAAGGCACTGGGCGCGACCGGGTCCGACGGCCAGCTGCACCGGCTGGTGATTTCCGCGCTACCGGTGGCCAGCGTGTTGACGGTCGGGCTGGGCGATCAGAGCGACGAATGGCCGGCCGACAAGATCCGTCGCGCCGCAGGCGCGGCGGCACGGTCGCTGGACAAGGTCGGCACCGTCGTCGACGCGTTGTCCCTGCTGGACCTTGAGGCCGCGGTGGAGGGGCTGATCCTGGGCGCCTACCGGTTCACCGATTTCCGCAGCGACAAGACCGCCCCGAAGGACAAGGGGCTGACCAAAATCGTCGCGCTGGCCGCGAATGCCAGGGCCGCGACCAAGGCCAAGGCCCAGCGCGCGGTCGATGTCGCGACCGCCGTGGCCACCGCCCGCGACTTCGTGAATACCCCGCCAAGCCACCTTTACCCGGCCGAATTCGCCAAGCGGGCAAAGGCATTGGGTGAGACGGTCGGCCTTGTTGTGGAGATCCTCGACGACAAGGCACTGATCAAGGGCGGCTACGGCGGCATCGTCGGCGTGGGCAAGGGATCCTCGCGGCTGCCGCGCCTGGTGCGGCTGACTTACAAGGGCGGGGGCGGCAAGGGCAAGACGGTGGCCCTGGTCGGCAAGGGTGTCACCTTCGACACCGGCGGCATCTCGATCAAGCCGGCCGCCAGCATGCATCAAATGACCTCCGATATGGGTGGTGCGGCCTCGGTCATCGCCACCGTGGTGCTGGCCGCCAAGCAGAAGCTGCCCATCGATGTCATCGCCACCGTGCCGATCGCCGAGAACATGCCGTCATCCACCGCGCAGCGTCCCGGTGATGTGCTGACCCAGTACGGCGGCATCACCGTCGAGGTGCTCAACACCGACGCCGAGGGACGACTGATCCTGGCCGACGCGATCGTGCGGGCCTGTGAAGACGACCCCGATTATCTGATCGAGACATCCACCCTGACGGGTGCGCAGACCGTCGCGCTGGGCTCCCGCACACCCGGCGTGATGGGCAGCGACGAGTTTCGCGACCGGGTCGCGGCGCTGTCGCAGTCCGTCGGCGAGAACGGCTGGGCCATGCCGCTGCCCGAGGAACTCAAGGACGATCTGAAGTCCACGGTCGCCGATCTGGCCAACATCAGTTCGTCCCGCTACGCCGGCATGCTGGTCGCCGGGGTGTACCTGCGCGAGTTCGTGGCCGATGACGTGCAGTGGGCGCATATCGACATCGCCGCCCCCGCCTACAACTCCAGTGGGCCGTGGGGTTACACGGGCAAGGGCGGTACCGGGGTCCCGACCCGCACCATGTTCGCGGTGCTGGAGGACATAGCCGAAAAGGGATAGCCGAAAAGGGATAGCCGAAAAGGGATGACAGAGAACGGCTAACACAGGTTGGCGCGCGCCGTACTGCACCTGTGGCAGCGCATGCGCCAGCCGGCCGGGCTACCCTTCGAGGTCCCTGCGCATGGCCCGGTCGCGACCGATCCGTCGACGCGCATCGTAGTCGCGCATGCGCTGCGGATAGCCCACCTTCTGAACGTCGTACACCGGAATGTCGAGTTGTCGGCTCAGTCGACGCGCCCCCGCGTCCCCGCCGGTGCGCCGTCTGGTCCACTCACCATCGGCTGCCACCAGCACGACGGTGACCTCGGTGACGGTGGTCTGAGGCTCGACGAAAGCCTCGACTCCGGTGTGCGTGGCGACCCAGTCGCGCAGGTAACTCACATCGGCCGAAGCCTGTTTACGGGCCTGCGATCGCGAGCCACCGCGCGGACGCCGCCACCTGCCGAACAGTCCCAACTGGGGTTACTCCTCTCGCACGCCTTCTTCGATGGTGCCAGACCAACGAGTAAGTACGTCCGCGACGACCGCGCTCGGCGGACATGACAGGATAGAAGTCCACCCCGTTCGAACCGTGACGATGACTTTCGAGGAGTCAAAACCCATGGCAATCTCTGTTCAGATGCCCGCACTCGGTGAGAGCGTCACCGAGGGGACCGTCACGCGATGGCTCAAACAGGAGGGCGACACCGTCGCCGTCGACGAACCACTGCTCGAGGTCAGCACCGACAAGGTCGACACCGAGATCCCGTCGCCGGCTGCCGGTGTCCTCACCAAGATCATCGCGGCCGAGGATGACGTCGTCGAGATCGGCGGTGATCTGGCGCTGATCGGCGAGGAAGGCGAATCTGCCGGTGACTCGGCCGAGTCCGCTCCCGCCGAAGAAGCCGAGCCCGAGCCCGAACCAGAGCCCGCCGCCGAAGAGGCGCCCGCCGAGGAAGCCGAGCCCGAGCCCGCCGCCTCCGGCGACGCGACGTCGATCACGATGCCGGAACTGGGCGAGTCCGTCACCGAGGGCACCGTCACCCGCTGGCTGAAGAAGGTCGGCGACGAGGTCGCCGTCGACGAGCCACTGGTCGAGGTGTCCACCGACAAGGTCGACACCGAGATCCCGTCACCGGTGGCCGGCACGTTGCTGTCGATCACCGCCGAGGAAGACGATGTCGTCGCGGTCGGTGGTGAACTCGCCAAGATCGGTGCCGCGGGTTCCGCTCCGGCCCCCAGCAAGCCCGAACCCACGCCGAAGGCCGAAGCCAAACCGGAGCCCACGACCCAACCGGCCGAGGAAGCCCAGCCTGAGCCGGCCCCGAAGGCCGAGTCCAAGCCTGATCCGAAGCCCGAGCCCAAGCCCGCCGCGGAGTCCGCGCCCTCGGGTGACGGTTCCCCATATGTCACGCCGCTGGTCCGCAAGCTGGCCGGCGAGAACGGCGTCGACCTGTCCTCGGTCAGCGGCACCGGAGTCGGCGGACGCATCCGTAAGCAGGATGTGCTCGCCGCGGCCGAGGCCAAGAGGGCCCCGGCACCCGCAGCGGCACCGGCAGCTTCCGCTCCGGCGGCGGCTGCCCCGTCCAAGCCCGCCGCCGCACCGGCACTGGCCCATCTGCGTGGCACCACCCAGAAGGCCAACCGCATCCGGCAGATCACGGCCAAGAAGACCCGTGAATCGCTGCAGACGACGGCTCAGCTGACGCAGACCCACGAGGTCGACCTGACCAAGATCGTGTCACTACGGACGAAGGCCAAGGCCAGCTTCGCCGAGCGTGAGGGTGTGAACCTGACCTTCCTGCCGTTCTTCGCGGTGGCGGTGGTCGATGCGCTCAAGGCGCATCCGAACGTCAACGCCAGCTACAACGAGGACACCAAGGAGATCACCTACTACGACGCCGAGCACCTGGGCTTCGCGGTCGACACCGAGCAGGGTCTGCTCTCCCCCGTTGTGCACAACGCGGGCGATCTGTCCCTCGGCGGCCTGGCGCGCGCCATCGCGGATATCGCGGCACGTGCCCGGTCGGGCAACCTGAAGCCCGATGAGCTGTCCGGTGGCACCTTCACGATCACCAACATCGGCAGCCAGGGCGCATTGTTCGACACCCCGATCCTGGTCCCGCCGCAGGCGGCGATGCTGGGCACCGGTGCGATCGTCAAGCGTCCCCGGGTCGTCATGGACGAGAACGGCAACGAGTCGATCGGCGTGCGCTCGGTGGCCTACCTGCCGCTGACCTACGACCACCGCCTCGTCGACGGTGCGGATGCCGGCCGTTTCCTCACCACCATCAAGCGGCGGCTTGAAGAAGGCGCGTTCGAGGCCGATCTGGGGCTGTAGCCGGTGACCGCCATGGTCGTCGCGATCGCAGGTTCCTCGGGCTTGATCGGCTCAGCGCTGACGACGGCGTTGCGCACGGCCGATCACCGCGTGGTGCGCATCGTGCGTCGCAGGCCCGCGACCGCCGACGAGGTGTTCTGGAATCCGGACACCGGTGAGTTCGACGTCGGTGAAATCGCCGGCGTCGACGCCGTGGTCAACCTGTGCGGCGTCGGCGTCGGCGCCAAGCGGTGGTCGGGCGCCTTCAAGCAGAGCCTGCGCGACAGCCGGGTCGGGCCCACCGACGTGCTCGCCGCCGCGGTCGCCGAAGCCGGGGTGCCACTGCTGCTCAACGCGAGCGCGGTGGGCTACTACGGCGACACCCGCGACCGCGTCGTGGACGAGAACACGCCGCACGGCGCCGGTTTCCTGGCCCAGTTGTGCGCCGACTGGGAGGCGGCCACGGCTCCCGCCACCGCCGCCGGCGCCCGGGTGGTGTCCCTGCGCACCGGGCTGGTGCTGTCGCCCGGCGGCGGGATGCTCAGCCGGCTGCGGCCACTGTTCGCGCTCGGCATGGGAGCCCGGCTCGGCAACGGACGCCAGTACTTTCCGTGGATCAGCCTGGAGGATCAGGTGCGGGCGATGCTGTTCGCCGTCACCCACGACGAACTGGTCGGCCCGGTCAATTTCACCGGGCCCGCACCGGTCACCAACGGTGAGTTCACCTCGGCACTGGGCCGCACCCTGAACCGGCCCACTCCGATGATCGCGCCCAGCTTCGCATTGCGTGCCGTACTCGGCGAGTTCGCCGACGAGGGTCTGCTCGGCGGGCAGCGGGCCATCCCCGCAGCGCTCGAGCAGGCCGGGTTCGTGTTCCACCACAACACCGTCGGCGAGGCACTGGCCTACGCCACCGCAGGCGCACCATCCGCGTAGCGTTGTCCGGTATGGAATCGATCCGGTCGTCATCGGCCCCGATGCAGGTCAAGCTGCTGGGCACCGTCGATTACCGCGAGGCCTGGCAGTTGCAGCGCGAGATCGTCGAGGAGCGGATGGCAGGCGGCCCGGACACCCTGCTGCTGCTGGAGCACCCGCCGGTGTACACCGCGGGCAAGCGGACGCTTCCCGAAGAGCGGCCCGCGGATGGCATACCCGTGGTGGACACCGATCGGGGCGGCAAGATCACCTGGCACGGACCAGGTCAGCTGGTCGGCTACCCGATCATCGGTCTCGCCGAGCCCCTGGATGTGGTGAATTTCGTTCGGCGCCTTGAGGAAGCACTCATCACCGTGTGCGCGGCGCTCGGTGTTGGTGCAGGACGCGTGGAGGGTCGCTCCGGGGTGTGGGTGCCCGGCTCCCCGGCCCGCAAGATCGGCGCCATCGGCATCCGGGTGGCACGCGGGGTGACCCAGCACGGGTTCGCCCTCAACTGCGACTGCGATCTGGGCGCCTTCGGCGGCATCATCCCGTGCGGGATCACCGATGCCGGGGTCACATCGCTGACCGACGAACTGGGCCGCCGGGTCGGGGTGAACGATGTCACGACGGCTATAGCAGACGCCGTCGCGGACGCGCTGGACGGGCGCATCCGAGTAGCATCGTCACAGTGAATGTTACGGCGGGCAGGAGCGAAGCGACCGGGGGGAATGTTACGGCGGGCAGGAGCGAAGCGACCGGGGGGAATGTTACGGCGGGCAGGAGCGAAGCGACCGGAGGAGCGGCACAGCCCGAAGGTCGAAAACTGCTGAGATTGGAAGTCCGGAACGCCGAGACGCCTATCGAGCGCAAGCCGCCGTGGATCAAAACCAAGCTACGCACCGGCCCGGAGTACACCGAGCTGAAGAGTCTGGTGCGCCGCGAGGGTCTGCACACGGTGTGCGAAGAGGCTGGCTGCCCCAACATCTACGAGTGCTGGGAGGACCGCGAGGCCACCTTCCTCATCGGTGGCGAGCAGTGCACCCGACGCTGCGACTTCTGCCAGATCGACACCGGCAAGCCGGCCGAGCTCGACCGTGACGAGCCCCGCCGGGTCGCCGAGAGCGTGCAGGCCATGGGGCTGCGGTACTCGACGGTGACCGGGGTGGCCCGCGATGACCTGCGCGATGGCGGCGCGTGGCTGTACGCCGAGACCGTCCGCCAGATCCACGCCCTGAACCCCAACACCGGCGTGGAACTGTTGGCGCCGGACTTCAACGCCGTCCCTTCGCTGCTCGAAGTGGTTTTCGAGTCGCGACCGGAAGTGTTCGCGCACAATGTCGAAACGGTGCCGCGCATCTTCAAGCGGATCCGGCCGGCGTTCCGCTACCAGCGCAGCCTCGATGTCATCACCGCCGCCCGTGACTTCGGCCTGGTGACCAAGAGCAACCTCATCCTGGGCATGGGCGAGACACCCGACGAAGTGCACACCGCGCTGGCCGACCTGCGCGAGGCGGGCTGCGACATCATCACCATCACCCAGTACCTGCGCCCGTCGCCGCGCCATCATCCGGTGCACCGGTGGGTGCACCCCGACGAATTCGTCGAGTTCACGACGTTCGCCGAGGGCCTCGGTTTCGCCGGTGTGCTGGCCGGCCCATTGGTGCGTTCGTCCTACCGTGCGGGTCGGCTCTACGAGCAGGCGGCGCGGGTCCGGGCGAGCGTGACGCCACCCGTATCCTGATCTGATGGCGAAATCACGCAACCCCGCCGCTGACAAGAAGGCCGCTGATCGCGCCGCCAAAAATGAGGCGAAGGCCACCCGCAAGGCCGCCTCGAAGCAGCGCCGCAGCCAGCTGTGGCAGGCCTTCCAGATTCAGCGCAAAGAGGACAAGCGGCTGCTGCCGTACATGATCGGGGCGTTCGTCCTGATCGTGGCCGCATCGGTGGCGCTCGGCATCTTCGCCGGCGGTTTCACCATGTACATGCTGATCCCGCTCGGGGTGATCCTCGGCGCCCTGGTCGCCTTCATCATCTTCGGTCGGCGAGCGCAGAAGTCGGTCTACAAGAAGGCCGAGGGCCAGACCGGAGCGGCCGCGTGGGCGCTGGACAATCTGCGGGGCCGGTGGCGGGTGACCCCCGGCGTCGCGGCCACCGGACATTTCGACGCGGTGCACCGGGTGATCGGTCGTCCGGGCGTGATCCTCGTCGGTGAGGGTTCGGCCTCCCGCGTCAAACCGCTGCTTGCCCAGGAGAAGAAGCGCACCGCCCGCCTCGTCGGCGATGTCCCGATCTACGACATCGTGATCGGCAACGAAGACGGCGGGGTGCCGCTGGCCAAACTGGAGCGCCACCTGAACAAGCTGCCTGCCAATATCACCACCAAGCAGATGGATGCGCTGGAATCCCGGCTGGTCGCCCTGGGCTCCAAGATCGGGCCGGCCGCAATGCCCAAGGGCCCCATGCCCGCCGGCGCCAAGACGCGTGGCGTGCAGCGCACCGTACGCCGCAAATAGTTGCACTCTTCGCGCAAGCGCTCATCGGTACCGTCTGCTCTTCGCGCAAGCGCTCATCGGTACCGTCTGCTCTTCGCGCAAGCGCTCATCGCCGCACGACAGCGGTCTTGGTGGCCTGGTCGTGCAGGCCGCGCTGATCGGTATCGCTGAACAACGGCGGTACCACCAATGCCACCAGCAGACCGCGGACCACCGCGCGGCCCAAGCCGACGTGCTGGCGGTTGTCGGCGGACACCACCATCAGGCCGAGCGCCAGCTGGCCGGGGGTGAAGCTGAAGAGCCGCACCGATGCTGCACCCAGCACCAGCCAGATCACCAACACCGCGGTGGACAACGCCTGCATCGACACCAGCCCCAGGCTCATCGCGAGCGCGGCCAGACCGTAGGCGATGAACCAGTCAACCAGCAGTGCGGCGCTCCGCCGACCGAATCCGGCGATCGACCCCGGCCCGTGCTGAGGTAGTCCCAATCGGTACCCGGGGTAGTCATTGGGGGCAACCGAGCTTGAAGGTTCCGGTCCGGACAACCAGGATGAGAGTTCACGGGCCATAAAACCAGCATAGAGCGGAAGCGTTTGCGTTACGTCCGCGCAATATATGGTTGACGACCGTGCAACATCGTGTCCTTAGCGTCTACGCGCGGGTCACCAGAAAAAGGAGAATTCGTAGTGGCAGAAAAGACCTCCGATGACATCTTCAAGCTGATCCAGGACGAGAAGGTCGAGTACGTCGACATTCGCTTCTGCGATCTGCCCGGTGTCGTCCAGCACTTCTCGATCCCGGCAGCGGCATTCGATGAGAGCGTGTTCGAGGACGGGCTGGCCTTCGACGGCTCCTCCGTGCGCGGCTTCCAGTCGATCCACGAATCCGACATGATGCTGCTGCCCGATCCCAACACGGCACGCATCGATCCGTTCCGGGCGGCCAAGACACTGAACCTCAGCTTCTTCGTGCATGATCCGTTCACCCGTGAGGCGTATTCGCGCGACCCGCGCAACGTCGCCCGCAAGGCGGAGAACTACCTCACCAGCACCGGTATCGCCGACACCTGCTTCTTCGGTGCCGAGGCCGAGTTCTACATCTTCGACTCGGTGAGTTTCGACTCGAAGATCAACGGCACCTTCTACGAAGTCGACTCCGAGTCGGGCTGGTGGAACAGCGGCGAGCCCTACGAGGCCGACGGCTCCCCCAACCGCGGTTACAAAGTGCGCACCAAGGGCGGCTACTTCCCGGTGGCGCCGTATGACCACTACGTCGACCTGCGCGACGAGATGGCCACCAACCTGCAAAATGCCGGGTTCGTCCTGGAGCGCGGCCATCACGAGGTCGGCACCGGCGGCCAGTCCGAGATCAACTATAAGTTCGACACGTTGCTGGCTGCGGCTGACGATGTGCTGCTGTTCAAGTACATCATCAAGAACACGGCGTGGCAGAACGGCAAGACCGTCACCTTCATGCCCAAGCCGCTGTTCGGTGACAACGGTTCGGGTATGCACGCCCACCAGTCGCTGTGGAAGGACGGCAAGCCGCTGTTCCACGACGAGTCGGGCTACGCGGGTCTGTCGGATATGGCGCGCCACTACATCGGCGGCATCCTGCACCACGCACCGTCGCTGCTGGCGTTCACCAACCCCACGGTGAACTCCTACAAGCGCCTGGTGCCTGGCTACGAGGCGCCGATCAACCTGGTGTACAGCCAGCGCAACCGCTCTGCCTGTGTCCGAATCCCGATCACCGGCAACAACCCGAAGGCCAAGCGCCTCGAATTCCGTTGCCCAGACAGCTCGGGCAACCCGTACCTGGCGTTCGCGGCGATGCTGATGGCCGGTATCGACGGCATCAAGAAGAAGATCGAGCCGCTCGCACCGGTCGACAAGGACCTCTACGAGCTGCCGCCGGACGAGGCCGCCAACATCCCGCAGGCCCCGACATCACTGGCCGCGGTGATCGACAGGCTCGAAGAGGATCACGAATACCTCACCGAGGGTGGCGTGTTCACCGACGACCTGATCGAGACCTGGATCTCCTACAAGCGTGAGAACGAGATCCTGCCGATCCAGATCCGGCCTCATCCCTACGAGTTCTCGCTGTATTACGACGTCTAAGTCTGCTCCACAGGGCAACATTCGGGCCGGGCGGATACACCGCTCGGCCCGATTGCTTTGTAAGGTCAACACATGGTCGAGCTGTCCTCCCGCCTGGACGCGCTGGCACCGTCGGTGCTGAGTCTTTTCCGGGTGGTCTTCGGTTTCCTGTTCGCCGCATTCGGTACCTCGAAGATGTTCGGCTGGCCCATCGCCATGATTCAGCCCCTCGGCGACTGGCCGGGCTGGTATGCGAGCCTGATCGAACTAGTCGCCGGGTTGCTCATCATGTTCGGCCTGTTCACCCGCGCCGCCGCCTTCATCTCGTCCGGCGCGATGGCGGTTGCCTACTTCTGGCAGCATCAGCCGCTGGGCCTGTGGCCGATCGTCTCGCCGGAGTACGGCGGCAATGGCGGCCTGCCCCCGATTCTGTTCTGTTTCGCATTCTTCCTGCTGGTCTTCACCGGCCCCGGCCCGTATTCCCTGGACAGGCTGCGGACCCAAACCGATTCTGAGTAGCAAATAAGTGACCTAGCTCCCGAACACTTTGAGCACCACGGCTTTCGCGCGCCGCGTCACCCGAAGGTAGTTGTCCAGGAACTCACCGCCATCACCGCCTGGCCAACCTGCCGCTGCCGCAACGGCATTCAGTTGCCGTCCCGGTCCCGGCAGCTGGTCGGTGGGCTTGCCCTTGACCAGCACCAGCGCGTTGCGGGCCCGGGTGGCGGTCAACCAGGCCTCGCGCAGCCGCGCGACGTCGCTCTCGGCGACCAGTTCCGCGGCCCCGATGGCGTCGAGTGCCTGCAGCGTCGACGTGTTATGCAATGACGGGATCTTCTGCCCGAACCGCAGTTGCAGCAGCTGCACCGTCCACTCGATATCGGCCAGACCCCCGCGGCCCAGCTTGGTGTGGGTGTTCGGGTCCGCTCCGCGGGGCAGTCGTTCGGCGTCCACCCGCGCCTTGACCCGCCGGATCTCCCGCACCGTATCGGCGGACACCCCGCCGGTGGGATAGCGGGTCTTGTCGGCCATCAACAGGAATCGCTCGCCGAGTTCGGCATCGCCGGCCACCCGGTGCGCCCGCAGCAGGGCCTGAATTTCCCAGGGCTGCGCCCACTGCGCGTAATACGCCTCGTACGAGGACAGTGTCCGCACCAGCGGGCCGTTACGGCCCTCCGGTCGCAGCCCGATGTCGACCTCCAATGGCGGGTCGGCGCTGGGTGTACCCGGCAGCGCCCGCACCTGTTCGGCGACCGTCGCTGACCACTTCATCGCGACGGCTTCATCGACTCCTTCAGAAGGCTCACAGACGAACATCACATCGGCGTCCGACCCGTAGCCGAGCTCGCCGCCGCCGAGGCGGCCCATCCCGATCACCGCAATACGCGCAGGCGGACCACCAGCGGGAGTCATGTCGCGGATCACCACCTCGAGGGCGGCCTGCAGCACCGCCACCCAGATCGAGGTGAGAGCCCGGCACACATCGGTCACCTCGAGCATGCCCAGCAGGTCTGCGGAGGCGATGCGGGCCAGTTCATGACGGCGCAACGTCCGTGCCGCGGCGATCGCCCGCGCCGGGTCCTGATGCCGACCCGCCGCCGCGACCAGCGCGCGCCCCACCGTATCCGGGTCCGCCTCAAGCAATTTGGGGCCGCTGGGGCCGTCGGCGTACAGCTGGATCACTTCGGGTGCCCGCATCAGCAGATCCGGCACGTAGGCCGAGGTGCCAAGAACCCGCATCAGCCGTTTGGCGACCGAACTCTCGTCACGCAAGGTCGACAGATACCACCGCAGATCCCCGAGTTCCTCGCTGAGCCGCCGGTAGAACAACAGCCCAGCGTCGGGATCGGGGGTATCCGACAGCCAGTCCAGCAGCGTGGGCAGCAGCACCTGCTGCACCCGGCCACGTCTGCCGCTCTCGCCGGCCAGCGCGGCCAGATGGGTCAGTGCGCTCTGCGGCCCCTCGTACCCGAGTGCCGCGAGCTGCCGTTCGGCCGCTTCAGGCGACAAGACATCCGAGAAGCCCGGCTTGCCAACCGATTCCAGTAGCGGCTGATAGAACAGCTTGGCGTGCAGGCGCGACACCCGCAGGCTTTGGCGCTTGAGTTCCTGACGCAGCACGCCGAGGGCGTCGTGCTGACCGTCGGGTCGCATGTGCGCAGCGCGCGCCAGCCAGCGCATGCCCTCGACATCATCGGACTCGGGCAGCATGTGAGTGCGCTTGAGCCGCTGCAGTTGCAGCCGGTGCTCCAGCAGACGGAGGAACTGGTAGGACGCGGACAGGTTGGCCGCATCGTCGCGGCCGACGTAGCCGCCGGCTCCCAGTGCGGCGAGCGCATTCAGCGTGGAGGCCACGTGCAGCGACTCGTCGTTGCGACCGTGCACCAATTGCAGGAGCTGCACTGCGAATTCGACATCACGCAGTCCGCCGGTGCCCAATTTGATCTCGCGGGCACGCACCCCGGCAGGCACCAACTCCTCGACGCGGCGCCGCATCGCCTGCACTTCGACGACGAAATCCTCGCGCTCACAGGCGGTCCACACCATCGGCATCAACGCTTCGACGTAGCGGGCGCCGAGTTCGGGATCACCGGCGGCCGGGCGGGCCTTCAGCAGCGCCTGGAACTCCCAGGTCTTGGCCCAGCGCTCGTAGTAGGCGATGTGGGATTCCAGGGTGCGTACCAGCTGGCCCTGCTTGCCCTCGGGCCGCAGGGCCGCGTCCACCTCGAAGAAGGTGTCCGCCGCGAAACGCATCATCTCCCCCGCGACCCGGGTGCTGATCGCGTCGGCCTTCTCCACCACGAAGATGACGTCGACATCGCTGACATAGTTCAGTTCGCGGGCACCGCTTTTGCCCATCGCGATCACCGAGATCACCGGTGCAGGTGTGTCGTCACCGCACACCGTCTTCACGGCGACCAGCAGCGCGGCCGCAAGTGCGGCATCGGCGAGGTCGGCCAGATGCTCGCCCACGGTGCTGAACTGCAGCACCGGTTCGTTCTCCACGGTCGGCGCCAGATCGAGCCCGGCCAGCACCAGCAGCCGATCGCGGTAGAGGGTCTTCAGCGCCAGGCTCGCCGCCCGCGAATCCGGGGCGCGGTCGGCTTCGGCGACGAAGGACTGCCGGAGCTCCTGCGCCGGCAGTAGCGGCGCGGCACCGGCCAGCAGATGCCAGGACTGCGGCCGGGCGACCAGATGATCACCGAGGGTCAGCGAGCCACCCAGCACCGCGAACAACCGGCCGCGCAGCCCCTTGTCCTTCAGCAGGGCGCAGTTGAGTTCCTGCCAGTCGGACTCGAGTGCGTCGGCCAGCCGCACCAGGGTGCGTAGGGCAGCGTCCGCGTCCGGCGCCCTGGACAACGACCAGAGCAGTTCCACATAATTGTCGGTGTTCCAGCCGAGTCGGTTCAGGTCGTCGCGTGCGGTCAGCTCGACGAGGCCGAGCCTGCCGACGCTTGGCAGCTTGGGTCGCTGCGTCGCGGGTTTGGCCACCCACCCAAACTACAACGACAGATAGTGCTTCAACTCGAACGGGGTGACCGTGCTGCGGTAGTTCTCCCACTCGGTGCGCTTGTTACGCAGGAAGTAGTCGAACACGTGCTCCCCCAACGCTTCCGCGACGAGCTCCGAGGTTTCCATCTCAGTGAGCGCCATGCCGAGACTGCTCGGCAGCTCCTTGTAGCCCATGGCGCGCCGCTCCTCGGGGGTGAGGCTCCACACGTTGTCCTCGGCCTGGGGTCCGAGCACGTAGTTCTTCTCGACACCGCGCAGACCGGCAGCCAGCAGCACCGCGTAGGTGAGGTAAGGGTTGCAGGCCGAGTCGGGGCTGCGGACCTCGAGGCGGCGCGATGACGCCTTGCGCGGTGTGTACATCGGCACCCGGACCAGGGCCGACCGGTTGGCCGCACCCCAGGATGCCGCGGTCGGCGCTTCGCCGCCGTGCACCAGACGCTTATAGGAGTTGACCCACTGATTGGTGACGGCGCTGATCTCGCATGCGTGCTCGAGGATGCCTGCGATGAACGACTTGGCGACATCGGACAGCTGGAGCGGGTCATCGGGGCTATGGAAGGCATTGGTGTCGCCCTCGAACAGGCTGAGGTGGGTGTGCATCGCCGAGCCCGGGTACTCACCGAACGGCTTGGGCATGAACGAGGCGCACACGCCGTCGGCCAGCGCGACCTCCTTGACGACGTAGCGGAAGGTCATCACGTTGTCGGCCATCGACAGGGCGTCGGCGTAGCGCAGGTCGATCTCCTGCTGGCCGGGTGCGCCCTCGTGGTGGCTGAACTCGACTGAGATGCCCATCTGCTCCAACGCGTCGATGGCGTGCCTGCGGAAGTTGGGGGCCGAGTCGTGAATAGTCTGGTCGAAGTAGCCGCCGTTGTCGGCCGGGATCGGCACCGAACCGTCCTCGGCTCCCGGCTTCAGCAGGAAGAACTCGATCTCGGGGTGCACATAGCAGGAGAACCCCAGGCCGCTGGCCTTGGCCAGCTGCCGGCGCAGCACATGCCGGCAGTCCGCCCACGACGGGGAGCCGTCGGGCATGGTGATATCGCAGAACATCCGCGCCGAATGATGCTGGCCGGCGCTCGTGGTCCAGGGCAGCACCTGGAAGGTCGACGGATCGGGCCGCGCGACGGTATCGGATTCCGACACCCGGGCGAAGCCCTCGATGGAGGAGCCGTCGAATCCGATGCCCTCCTCGAAGGCGCCTTCGAGTTCTGCGGGCGCAATAGCCACCGACTTCAGGTATCCGAGCACGTCGGTGAACCACAACCGGACGAAGCGGATATCGCGTTCCTCCAGCGTGCGCAGCACAAATTCCTTCTGGCGGTCCATGCTGGAAGCCTAGGTACAGGCTGTTAAATCTACGTTACACACGCGTCGCGGTTCCGACCTCGACATGATTCAGTGGTGCGGTGACTGGAGCAGCAGGCCCCGCCGGATCCGACGGGCATTCACTGGCGGCGATCCAGGAACTACGGGCCCCAAGTCCGGAACCTATATCGGCGCGGCGGGTGACCCCCGAGCCGACGACTGGGCGGCTTTCGCCCTGGTGCTGGGCAGCGCGTTGAGCAGCTGGGCGCTGCTGACGGTGCTCGCGGTGGCGTGCAGCCGCGAACCCCGGGTGCGTGCCCTGTTGTCCCGCGAGATGATCCCGTTTGAGCGGAGGGCTGGAGCGCAGCGACCCGGGAAGTAGTCCCAGTCTCAGCAGCGCAACCCTGGCGGGGGCTGAACCAGGCCGGTCAGGAACGCCAGCACCGTGGTGTCCACGCAGGCGTCACCGTTGAACACCACGGTGTGCTGGGTGCCCTCGAAGGTCACCAACGGTGCGTCCAGTTGACGGGCCAGTTCCACACCGGCCTCATATGGCGTTGCAGGGTCGCGCGTCGTCGACACCACCATCACCTTCCCCGCACCGGGCGAGGCCGCGGGCCCGGGTGCCGACGTCGACAGCACCGGCCACAACGCGCAGGTATCGCGCGGCGCGTAGCCGGTGAAGGTGCCGTACTCCATGAACGGCGCGGCCGCGCGGGTGCGCAGGTCGGCGTCCACCCAGGCCGCCGGATCTGTCGGGAACGGTGCATCCACGCAGCGGATAGCGGTGAACGCGTCCTGCTGGCTGCGGTAGTGACCGGAGGCATCGCGGCGCCAGTAGTCATCGGCCAGCTGCAGCAGGTCGCTGGGATCGGTCCCGCGCTGCAGGCCGAGCAGCCCGCTGGTCAGGTAGGGCCAGTAGCGCTTGCTGTAGAGGGCGTTGGCAGTTCCGGTGATGACATCGGCGTAGCCCAGTCCGCGCGGATCCGGGGTGGCGGCGGGCTGTTGCACCAGTGGGTCGATGAGCTGGTGGTAGCGCGCGACGGACTGGGCGGGGTCGGTGCCCAACGGGCAGTCCGCCGATTTCGCACAGTCGGCCGAGTAGTCGTCGAAGGCCCGCTGGAATCCGGTCAGCTGCCGCACGCTTTCGCTGATCGGATCCGTGCCGGGGTCCAGCGCACCATCGAGCACCATGGCCCGGACCCGCTGCGGGTAGCGCTGCGCGTAGGCCGTGCCGAGCTCGGTGCCGTAGGAGAAACCGAGATAGCTGAGCTGCTCGTCGCCGAGCGCGGCGCGCACCGCATCCATGTCCTGCGCGGCCGAGGCGGCGCCGATGTTGGCCAGGAATTGCGGGCCCATGTTGTCCAGGCAGGATTGCGCGAACGACCGGTATACCTCTTCGATGTGGGCGACCCCGGCCGGGCTGTAGTCGGCCATCGGTTCGCTGCGGTACGCGTCGAACTCGGCGTCGGTGCGACAGCGCAGCTGGGGGGTCGAATAGCCGACACCGCGCGGGTCGAAGCCCACCAGATCGAACTGCTGCCCGATCGGGGAGGCGGCAAGCGCGGTGCCCATCTGGGCGACGGTGTCCACTGCCGAGGCGCCGGGACCGCCGGGATTGACCATCAGCGTCCCGATCCGGTTGCCCGCGGCGGGGATCCGGATGACGGCCAGTTGTGCTTGTGCGCCTTCGGGATTGGCGCGGTCGACGGGAACCGCGATGGTGGTGCACTGCGCCGTGGTGACCACCGGGGCGTCGCCGAGGAACTGTGCGCAGGTACCCCAGGCCGGAGATTCGGCGTGAGCGGGCGCGCACAGCACGCCTGCCATGGTGAGCAGGGCCACCAGCACCGCGAAAGTTCTGCCCGCCAGCCACATGGCGATCATGGTCGCACGCACGCAGCGCCGACTTCGCCGCGGAATCAGTGCAGAGACCACCCGGGGACCAGACGGTGACAGCGCCGTTATCTGCAGCGGGTGCCCTCCGGCGGAACGACACCGTCGATCAGATACGTGGCGGAGATGTCGTCTACGCAGGCGTTGCCCTGGAACACCACGGTGTGCTGGGTGCCCTCGAAGGTGAGCAGGGTGCCGCCGAGTTGCCGGGCCAGGTTGACGCCCGCCTGGTACGGGGTGGCCGGGTCATTGGTGGTGGACACCACCAGGGTCGGCGGCAGCCCCGGCACGTTCAGTTCGTGCGGGTCTGAGGTCGGCGGCGCGGGCCAGAATGAGCAGGTGCCCATCGGCGCGTTGCCGGTGAACTCGCCATAGCTCAGGAACGGTGCCACCTCGCGGGCGCGCCGGTCCTGCTCGATCACGGTGTCCCGGTCGGTGATGGGCGGTTCGTCCACACAGTTGACGGCCACCCGCACATCGGTCGAATTGTTGTAGTGGCCTTGCGCATCCCGGCCCATGTACAGATCGGCGAGCGCCAGCATGGTGTCACCGCGGCCGTCGCGCAGCTCGGTCAAGCCGTCGGTCAGGTGCCGCCACAGATTGGGCGAGTACAGCGGCAGGATGGTTCCGACGATCGCGTCGCTGTAACCGAGGCCGCGCGGATCGTTTGTCGGCGCCGGATCCTGCACCAGCGGCTCCACCAGGGACTTGTAGACGTCGGTCGCCTTGGCTGGATCAGTGCCCAGCGGGCAGCTCGGATCCTGCGCGCAGTCCGCGGCGTAATCGTCGAAGGCCTTCTGAAAGGCCGCGGCCTGCCGGATATCGGCTTCCACCGGATCGGCATTCGGGTCCACCGCGCCATCGAGGATCATCGCCCGCACCTTGTCGCCGAACAGTTCGGCGTAGGTCGCGCCGATCCGGGTGCCGTAGGAGTAGCCGAGGTAGGTCAGCTTCTCATCGCCGACCGCTTCCCGCATGGCATCCAGATCTTTTGCCACGCTTTGTGTTCCTACGTTGGCCAGGAACTCCTCGCCCATCTTGTCCACGCAGCGGTCGATGAATTCCTTGGTCTGCGTCTCAATGTGCTCGACGCCCTCGTCGGTATACTCCACCGTCGGGTCGGCACGCAGCCGGTCGTTGTCCTCATCGGAGTTGCACCACAGCGCGGGCTTGGACAGCCCTACGCCCCGGGGGTCGAAACCGACGAGATCGAACCGCTCACGCACCGACTGCGGCATGGTGCCGACCAGATTGACCGCGGCCTCCACGCCGGATTCGCCAGGGCCGCCGGGGTTGATGAACAACGATCCGATCTTCTGTCCGGTGGCCTTGATCCGGATCATCGCGATCTGGGCGACGTCACCGTCGGGGTTGTCGTAGTTGACAGGGACGGAGAGCAGCCCGCATTCGGCGCTGGACGGAAGGCGGGACTCCCCCGCGGCGGCCTGGCACGGCGCCCACTGCGCCGGGGTGCCCGGCCGGGGGGCGGACAGCACGGCGCGGCCGTCGACGACGTTGCTACATCCGGAGACCAGGAGCAACGTCATGGCGGCCGCGAGGATCCCGCGCGTCAGGTTCATGGGTGACCATGCTGCCATGCGCTGCCATCGAAGCAGGTGAGGCTACCGACTGATCGCCACCGGAGAGGATTCCGGCAGCTCGTCGCGCTCGAGGTGGAGGAAACTGGCATCGTCCGCTGAGCCTTTGCATGGTGCCGATGTGAGGACCGCCGGCTGTCGATGTGACGAATTCCACTTAACCGGGCGTTCACCTTCGGGCGCCGGAGTGGCAGACTGATACGCGTCAGACGACCCGGGGACCCAATGGGCCTCGAGGGAACGACCCGACAACACATCGAAGGACAATGATGTCTGCATCTGAGCGGTCCATTCATGGTGCCAAGCAGCCTGCCGAGACGGCGCGGCCGAAGGCGAAGGTCCGCACCCACCACCTGCAGAAGTGGAAGTCCGAAGGCCACAAGTGGTCGATGCTCACCGCATATGACTTCTCCACCGCCCGTATCTTCGACGACGCCGGCATTCCGGTGCTGCTGGTCGGCGACTCCGCCGCCAACGTGGTGTACGGCTACGACACAACCGTGCAGGTTACCGTCGACGAACTCATCCCGCTGGTCCGGGCCGTGGTTCGCGGTGCCGCCCACGCGCTGGTGGTCGCCGACCTGCCGTTCGGCAGCTACGAGCGCAGTGCCGATCAGGCACTGGAGACGGCAACGCGCTTCATGAAGGAGACCGGCGCGCACGCGGTCAAACTCGAGGGAGGCGAGCGAGTGGCGGCCCAGGTCGCGGCGCTCACCCAGGCCGGTATCCCGGTGATCGCGCATATCGGCTTCACCCCGCAGAGTGTGAACGGGCTCGGCGGATTCCGCGTGCAGGGTCGCGGCGACTCCGGCGATCAGACCATCCACGACGCGATCGCAGTGGCCGAGGCCGGCGCGGTGGCCGTGGTGCTGGAGATGGTGCCCGCCGAACTGGCCACCCAGATCACCGGCAAGCTCACCATCCCGACCGTCGGTATCGGCGCGGGACCCAACTGCGACGCCCAGGTGCTGGTGTGGCAGGACATGTCCGGTATGACCTCGGGCAAGACCGCGAAGTTCGTCAAGCGGTTCGCCGATATCGGGGCCGAGTTGCACCGCGCGGCAACGCAGTATGCCGATGAGGTCGCCAGCGGGGTCTTCCCCACCGAGGAGCACTCCTACTGATCCCCGGGTCGCTTCGCTCCTGCCCGCCGGACCAGCCGGTCAACCGCGCCCGCCGCTTACTGAAAGTCGGGGGCGCGCTTGCCCAGGAATGCGGCGATACCGTACCCTAACCGTCGGCGCCTGCGGCGTTGCGGCGATGAACCGGCCTCCAGTTCCATCTGTCCCTCGACGTCGGCGCCGTAGGTGTTCAGCAGCAGTTGCTTGAACGCGGGGTTGGAACCCTTTGGCCCAGCAGCGATCTCACCGGCGAGCTGCTCGGAGCTTGGCGAGCAGGTCGGCATCGGGAACAACGGTGGTCACCAGACCCCACTCGAGACGATGTTGACGACGGATCCTGCCCGGGGTTGTTCACCTGGATATGGCACGCTGTTCACAACTTCTGACACGTGCTGGATCGAACAAGGGTGAAAATGCCTGCTGACAAACCAAAGACGTCGCGCCACATCGAGGTTGAGCGAAAGTTCGACGTGGTCGAGACCACGGTCTCGCCGTCCTTCGAGGGCCTCGCCATGGTGTCGCGGGTGCAACACACGCCCACCCAGACGTTGGAGGCGGTGTACTACGACACACCCAACTACGACCTGGCCGCGAAGCTCATCACCTTGCGCCGGCGCACCGGCGGGGGCGACGCCGGCTGGCACGTGAAGCTGCCCGCGGGCCCGGACGCCCGCACCGAGGTGCGCGCGCCGCTGGCCGACTCCGTTCCCGAGGAGATTCGCGATGTGGTCGCGGCAATCGTCCGGGACCGGCCGCTGGGCGCCGTCGCCCGCATCACCACCGAGCGCACCGTCTCGTTACTGTTCGGAGCCGATGACACCCCGGTCGCGGAGTTCTGCGATGACCAGGTGACCGCGGCGGCACTGCGCCCCGACAGCGAGCCGCAGTTCTGGCGGGAATGGGAGCTGGAACTGGTCGAGGGCGGCCCCGCCGACATCCTGGACCGGTTGTCGAACCGGCTGCTCGATGCCGGCGCGGTACCGGCCGGGCACGGCTCGAAGCTGGCCAGGGTGCTCGCCACCGGCGAACCCGAGGCACAGGCGGTGGAGGCCTTCGATCCGGTCCGACGGGCCGTCGCCGCGAGCGTCGAGGAACTGGTCTCATGGGACCGCGCGGTCCGCGCCGATGTCTACGACTCCGTACACCAGATGCGCGTCACCACCCGCAAGATCCGCAGCCTGCTGGCCGACGGGGCATTCGACCTGGCCGAGGACACGTGGATCCTCGATGAGCTGAAGCTGTTGGCGGGCCTGCTGGGCGTGGCCCGGGACGCGGAGGTGCTGGCGGAGAAGTACGCGAACGCCATCGACGGACTCGCTCCGGAGCTGGTGCGCGGCCCGGTGCGTCGGCGTTTGGTCGAAGGGGCTCGGCAACGGTATGCCATCGGTTGGCGCCGTTCGGTGCTGGCGATGCGTTCGGAGCGCTACTTCCGGCTGCTCGACGCCCTCGAAGCGCTGGTCGCGGCGCCATCGGTGACATCTGAGCAGTCCGGTGCGGAATCGGCGGCAGCCAGTGTGGCAGCGGCGTACGAGAAGGTGCGCAAGGCCGCGAAGGTCGCCGACCAGGACGGAACCAACGAGTCGCTGCACCGGATCCGCAAGCGCGCCAAGCGCCTTCGCTACACTGCGTCGGCGACCGGGGATTCCGCTGTGGAAGCCAAGGCCAAAACCATCCAGAGCCTGCTCGGCGATCATCAGGACAGCGTGGTCAGCCGTACCCATCTGCTTGAGGAAGCCGACGCCGCGCACGCCGCCGGCGAAGACACCTTCACCTACGGCCTGCTGTACGAGAAGGAGGCCGAGGTGGCGTTGCAGACCGAAGAAGGCATCGGCGCTGCACTCAAAGCCTTGAAGAAGGCAGTACAGAAGTAGGGGGCGGACGAGCTGGCCTGTAAGCCGGATTCTGTTCCTCACCGGAGTTTCCGGCGAGGCGGCGACCATCCATCTGGGCACACCGTCGCCGGGTGCCTCAAGCGGCCTACCCGCAAGCTCGGGCGAGCAGCCCTCGAACGCTTGCGCAGCCACAACCAGGTTGCAGCCTTCTTGGCCTTGCTTCGGGTGGGGTTTACCTAGCCATCCCGGTCACCCGGGATGCTGGTGCGCTTTTACCGCACCGTTTCACCCTTACCTTCGCTACCCAAAGGACAGCGGAGGCGGTCTACTTTCTGTGGCACTGTCCCGCGGGTTTCCCCGGATTGCCGTTAACAATCACCCTGCTCTGTGAAGTCCGGACTTTCCTCGATGCCCAGATAGGAAATCTGAGCTCCGCGGTCGCCCGGCCAACTCGTCCGCGCAGATAACCTACCCTCAGGGACGCCAAGATGTTTCGCTGCCCGACCTCGACAACACTTTTCGCTGGCTCACGGTCGGACCACGCTGCCAGGACGATCTGTCGATCGTGCTGATGGCGGTGCCCGACGCCCCCGTCATGGACGCCGTCACCCAGGAACAGGTCCGCGACTGCGGGTTTTGGGACCCGTCACGTGCGGCTCACCCAGCTGGCCGATGTGGGCGCGTTCAGAGATGAGCGCAGCGTCGCTCAGCTCCGCGAGAGCGGCTCGATCCAACACGTCGAACATGTGTTCGATGATAATCGAGGGGTACGACGTCGGCAGAAGACAACCTCGCGGCCTGTGGATAACTCTCAGCTGGATAACTCTCAGCGTCCCCTGCGCAGCACCATCACGTTGTCGATGAGGTGCCCCGTCTGCCCGTCTGGTCCGGTCGCTTCGCGCTCAACCGGCCCCACCTGCACCCGCTCCCAGCCGTCGGCCAAGTCCAGCCCCGCAACCACTTCCTCAGCGGTGGGGAACTCGACGTGCTGGTGGTTGGACCAGGGTGGCGCGGCGCCGTGGTCGACGATCACCAGCAGTCCCCCGGGCGCCACCGCGTCCGCGGCCCGCCGCAGTACCCGGACCCGGTCCAGCGGAATCTTCGAATGCAGGAACTGCGCCGACACCAGATCGAACTGGCCTGGGGGGAAGCTGACCTCGAGATCGTGATGCTGGAAGTCGATGTGGCTCAACAACTCCCCCGCATCCTCGCGGGCCCGCTCCAACGCCACCGGGGAGACGTCGGTAGCCACCACATACCAACCCCGTGAGGCCAACCAGAGGGCATCCGCACCCTCTCCGCAACCCAGATCGAGAGCGCGACCGGGCGACAGTGGTTCTGCCACCTCAGCCAGCCGGACGTTCACCCGCCCACTCCAGACCCGATCGCGCTGACCGTAGTGGGCGTTCCAATGCTCGGCAGTGTCGGGCACCGGCCACGGCGGGACGGGAAGCCCCACTTCGTCGGCGAGCAGGCTCTGCACCACGGCAGCCGCCGCGAGTGAGCCACTGGCCACCGCCGCCGCCACCTGAGGCATCTGCACGCTGACGTCACCGGCCGCGAACACCCCGGGCACCGAGGTGCGCTGGAACTGGTCCACGACGATGGCATCCGCCGCAACAGGACTGGCGGGCGCGAAGGCCACACCGAGGTGAGCAGCCAGCTGGGACCGCTGATACAGCACCGCCGCCACCAGCACACCGCGCCTGTGCAACGGATCCCCTTCGGCGAACCTTACCTCGGTCAATTCACCGTTCTCCGACTGGAATTCGGCGACTTTCCGGCCATCCACGGAGATCCCGGCGGCGACCAGCAGCTCGTCCTCCAAGTCCGCGCCATTGGTCAGCACGACGATATCGTCGCTCCACCCCTTCAGCATCAACGCCATGTGCGCGGCCCGGTCACCGTCGGCAAGCACCGCCAGGGGCTGATCCCGCATCTCCCAGCCGTGGCAGAACGGGCAGGGGAAGGCCGACCCGCCCCACAACGCGTCCAGACCCGGGATCTGCGGCGGCCGGTACTGCATTCCGGTCGCCAAGAGAATCCGGCGTGCGTGTTCGTGACCGCCATCGGCGAATGCCACGACGAAGTCCGATCCGTCCGGTTTGGCGGCGGTCACCCGCGCCGACCGCAACGTGACGCTCGGATACTGCGCAAGTTCAGAACGCCCCGCCTGGTAGAGCTCCGCAGGCGGGCGCCCATCGTGTCCCAGCAGTCCACCGATGCCGTGAGCGGCCAGATTGCTCTGATCGCCGTCGTCAACCACCAGCGTTCTGCGCCGGGCACGGCCGAGCACCAGCGCCGCGCTCAGACCGGCGGCGCCGCCACCGACGATGATGCAATCCCAAACGTTTTCCACGCCATCGAGCTTGCCGATTGTCGACCATAATGCCAAGCTCATTTGCCATGCAGGCAAAGAGCGTCGATGACGCGGTTCGAAAGCGGCTGCGGGATCTGCGCACACAGCAGGGCCTGACGCTGCAGGATGTGGCCGCCCGCGCCAGCATTGACGTGTCGACACTGAGCCGACTGGAATCCGGTAAGCGACGGCTGGCCTTGGATCACCTTCCGCGACTGGCGCTCGCGCTGTCAGTCAGCACCGACGAACTGCTGCGTGAACCGGAATCCGAAGACCCGCGGGTACGCGGCAGCTCGCACACCCGCAATGGCGTGACCTACTGGCCGTTGACCCGTCAGGGCCCGACCGGCGGGCGGCACACGTTCAAGGTGCGGGTGAGCACCAAACGCAATACGCCGCCTGCCGAGTTGCCGATCCATGAGGGCCAGGAATGGGTATACGTGCTCTCCGGGCAATTGCGCCTGGTTCTCGGTAAGCGCGATTTCATCATCAAACCTGGTGAGGCCGTGGAGTTCTCAACCTGGACGCCGCACTGGTTCGGCACCGTGGACAGGCCGGTGGAGGCCATCATGATCTTCGACGTCCACGGTGAGCGCCTGCATCTGCACAGTTCAGTCTAGATAAGACGTCTGGTTCACCAACTGCACCGAAGCCAGCCCGTCGGGGTAGAACTCGGCGATGCTCAGCGACGCGAGATCCAGATGCAGCCGGTAGAGAATCCCGGCGTTACCGTCGAGCGCCAACCGCAGCATGGTCTTGATCGGGGTGACATGGGATACCACCAGCACCGTCGATCCGGCGTATTGCTCGACGATCCGATCGCGTGCGCGACGCACCCGCTGCGCCACCGTGTCGAAACTCTCCCCACCCGGCGGCGTCACGCTGGTGTCGCGCAACCAGTTGCCGTGTAGGTCCGGATCACGTTGTGCCGCCTCGGAGAACGTCAGACCCTCCCACACCCCGAAGTCGGTCTCGATCAGATCGTCATCGACGGTGACGTCCAGGCCGAGTTCCTTGGCAGCGGCAGCGGCCGTTTCGTGGGCACGCTGCAGCGGTGAGGACAGCACCGCGTCCACGCCGCTCCTGGCGCCCAGGTACTTCGCGGCCGCCTCGGCCTGGCTGCGACCGAGTTCGGTCAGCGCCGGGTTGCCACGGCCGGAGTAGCGGCGGTCCACCGAATGTTCGGTCTGCCCGTGGCGCAGCAGCAGCAGGCGGGTCGGTTCGCCGCGCGCGCCACTCCAACCCGGCGAGGCCGGCGCGGCCGCTGGAGCAGTCCCCGCGGCAGCGTCCATCGCCTCGTTGGCCAACCGGTCCGCATGAGAATTACGTGCCCGCGGTATCCAGCCATACTCGATCTGGCCGAACTGCCGGGCCAGTTGCGCGGCTTCACGATTGAGCTCCAGCAGGTCGGGATGCTTGACCCGCCAGCGCCCGGACATCTGCTCGACCACCAGCTTGGAGTCCATGAACACCACGACCTCGGTCGCGCCGAGTTCGGCGGCGGCCGTCAGTCCCGCGATCAGTCCGCGGTACTCGGCGACATTGTTAGTGGCCCGGCCGATCGACTCCTTACGCTCGGCGAGGACGGCCGCACGGTCCGCGCTGTACACGACGGCGCCATACCCGGCCGGGCCCGGATTCCCTCGCGAACCTCCGTCGACCTCGATAATCACCTTCACGACACGATCACCTTCACGATTTGAACCGCAACAGGATCGCCCCACATTCGGGGCATCGCAGGACCTCGTCGTCATCGGCGGCCGTGATCCTGGCCATCTCACCGCGGTCGATCTCGATACGGCATGCCCCGCAACGCTTTCCCTGCAACAGACCGGCCCCCGCACCGCCGCCGGTGCGTTGCTTCTCGTAGAGAGCGACCAGGTCGGCATTCAGAAACGACATCAGCTCCGCACGTCGGCCGGCGGACACCTGACGGATGTTGTCGATGCTCACCAACGCCGCATCCCGGGCCAACTGTGCCGCCGACACCTCGTTCTGCAAGGCGTCGATGCCGGACAGTTTCTCGGACTGCTGCCGCTGCAATTCCTCCCGGCGCTCCATGACCTCGATCAAGGCGTCCTCCAGGGAGGCCTGCCGACGCTCCAGCGTCTCCAGCTCGTGCTGGAGTTCGCTCAGCTGTTTGGCATTCACCGTGCCGCCCTCCAGCAGCGTCCGGTCACGGTCCTCGCGCTGGCGCACCGAATCGATCTCGCTCTCCAGCTTCGTGATCTCACCGTCGATGTCCTCCAGGGCAATTCGCACGACCGCCAGCTCGTCGTTGGCCACCTGATACAGCGCCTGCACGCGATCGAATTCCTGCTGCTCGGCCAGATTGCCTGCCCGATGATCGGCGCGGCGCAGCTCGGCATCGACCTCGGCCAAGTCCAGCAGTGAACGTTGCTGGCTTACTTCGGCTTTCATGATTGAGACCTTCCATCGATATTCCACGGGTCGGTGCGCACGGTACTGACGCGCACCGGTAAAACCTCGCCGAAGCTGCCGCGCAGCAACGATGCCGCCTGGTGACACCAGGGGAACTCACTTGCCCAATGCGCGACATCGACGAGTGCCACGTCCGATATCCGGCCATGTTCGTCGGCCGGATGGTGCCGCAGATCTGCGGTCACATAAGCCTGCACCCCGGCACCGGTCACCGCGCCCAGCAGTGAATCGCCCGCACCGCCACAGACGGCGACCCGGGACACCACCGCATCGGCAGCGCCAGCGGCACGCACGCCCCAGATGGTCTCGGGCAGCGCCCCGCGCACCCGAGCGACGAACGCCGACAACGATTCCGGCTCCGGGAGCGAGCAGATGCGACCGATACCGACATCGGCCGGTAGCGGCGCAAGCGCGAGGACGTCGAACGCCGGTTCCTCATAGGGATGCGCGGCCCGCAGTGCGGCGAGTACCCGGCCACGCAGCCGTGCCGGGGCGATCATCTCGACACGGTCCTCGGCGACCAGCTCGACGGTGCCGATCTCGCCGATCGCCGGCGCCGCGCCGTCCTGCGGCAGGAACTGCCCGGTGCCACGCACACTCCAACTGCAACAGGAGTAGTGCCCGATCTGACCGGCACCCGCGGCGAACAATGAATCCCGCACCTGCGCAGCATGATCGGCGGGCACGAACACCACCCATTTGTCCAGTTCCGGACCGGACGACCCGCGCGAGAGCACATCCTCGACCACCAGTCCCAGGCTTTCGGCGAGCGCATCGGAGACTCCCGGGGACGCCGAATCGGCGTTGGTGTGCGCAGTGAACAACGCCTGCCCGGACCGGATCATCCGGTGGATCAACGCACCCTTGGCGGTTGAGGCGGCCACGGTGTCCACACCCCGCAGCAGCAGTGGATGGTGCGCCAACAGCAGCCCGCCCTCGGGTACCTCGGCGACCACCGCATCGGTGGCGTCCACCGCGATGGTCACCGACGAGACCGGTTCCCCAGGGTCACCGCACACCAGTCCGACCGAATCCCAGTCATGGGCCAGCGCAGGCGGATACGCGGCATCCAGGACATCCATCGCCTCGGCCAGGGACACGCTCACCGGGCGGCCTCCGTCATCGCGTCCACCAGCTGTGGCCACTCGGGGCGCACCGCCGCGCGCAGATACTCACCGTCCAGCCCGACAAAGGTGTCGCATCGACGCACCGCAATCCCCTTGGTGTCCAGGTGCTTTCGCATCATCTCGGCATCCTCGACCCGGAACAGCACGAACGGTGCGCGGCCGTCCACCACGTCCACTCCGGCCGCGCGCAGTCCGGCCACCATCGCCTCGCGCACCCGAGCCAGGCGGTGGGCACCCGCGTCGGCTTCGGCCACCGCCTCCGGTGTGCAACATGCCGCCACCGCTTCGAGCTGCAGCGTGCCCAGCGGCCAGTGCGCGCGCCGCGCCGTCAGCCGGGCCAGAACATCGGGGGCGCCCAACGCGTACCCGACCCGCAGACCGGCCAGCGACCAGGTCTTGGTCAGGCTGCGCAGCACCATCACATCGGGCAGCGACATTGCGGCCAGCGATTCCGGCTCACCAGGCACCACATCGGCGAAGGCCTCGTCGACGACGACGATCCGGCCGGGCCCGCGTAGCGCCAGGATGTCGTGCACCGGATGCAGCACCGACGTCGGGTTGGTGGGGTTGCCGACCACGACCAGGTCGGCCCGAGCAGGCACGGCGGCACCGTCGAGCGTGAACGGCGGGTTGAGGACCACATGCTGGATCGGCAACCCGGCGGCGCTGAGCACCGCTTCGGGTTCGGTGAAGGACGGCGCGATCAGCGCGGCCAGCCGCGGATCCAGGTTGGGCAGCAGGGCGAAGCCTTCCGCGCCGCCGGCCAGCAGTGCCACCTCGTCGGAAGCACGTCCGTGCCGCGCGGCAACCGCCTGCGTCGCCCGGGTGACATCGGCGGCACTCGGGTAATGCCCCAGGTCGCTGAGCCGCTCACCGAGGCGCTGCACCAGCCAGCTCGGCGGTCCGGCAGCGCGGACGTTCACCGCGAAGTCCAGCATCCCGGGCGTCACAGCCTGATCACCGTGATAGCGCGCCGCCTGCCGAACCTCATCAATCACAGCACGACACTAGTGCGCCGACCAGCAGCACCGGTACATCGGCGACAATGGTGTGGTGACCGACGTTCTGCCTGAATCCGGAATCCGCTCCCCCCAGTTGGTGCTGTTCGACCTCGACGGCACCCTGACGGACTCCGCGGACGGCATCGTCGCCAGTTTCCGGCACGCCCTGGAAAGTATCGGCGCGACCGTCCCCGATGGGGATCTCGCCGGCCGGATCGTGGGCCCACCCATGCACCACACCCTGACCTCGATGGGCCTGGGCGAACGCGCCGACGAGGCCATCGCCGCCTACCGCGCCGACTACACCAGCCGCGGCTGGTCGATGAACAGGCTGTTCGACGGCATCCCCGATCTGCTGGAGGATCTGCGCCGCGTCGGCGTGCGTCTCGCGGTGGCCACCTCGAAGGCGCAGCCGACCGCACAGCGCATCCTGGCCCACTTCGGGTTGGACGAGTATTTCGAGGTCATCGCCGGGGCCAGCCCGGACGGCACCCGCGCGGCCAAGGCCGAGGTGGTCGCCTACGCTCTGGCACAGCTCAGCCCGCTGCCCGAGCGCGTGCTGATGGTCGGTGACCGATCACATGACGTCGAGGGCGCCGCCGCGCACGGAATCGACACCGTGGTGGTCGGCTGGGGATACGGTGCCGGCGATTTCGACGGGCCCGATGCGGTCGCGCCGTGGCACCGGGTGGCCGCGATCGCCGACCTGCGGGCGGTGCTGGGTGTCTGACCAGCCCGCCGAAACCCTGCACGTGACGTTCGTGTGCTCGGGCAATATCTGCCGCTCCCCGATGGCAGAGAAGATGCTGGCCCACCCACCAGATCGCAGAGCGCGGCCTGGCCGGGCAGGTGCGGATGATGCGCTCCTTCGACCCACGTTCGGCCGCCTTCACCCTGAACGTCGAGGACCCGTATTACGGTGGCGCGCAGGATTTCGAGGCGGTGTTCACCGTCATCGAGGCCGCGCTGCCCGGCCTTCACGACTGGATCGACCAACGGTTGGGACAGCGCCGATGAGCGCTGACGCGAAGAGGAAACAGCCATGAAGCGCTTCGGATTCCTGTTTCAGCCGCAGTGGCTGGCGCTCTACGTCGTCGTGGCGGCGTTCGCCTGGTTGTGCTTCACGGTGTTGGCACCGTGGCAGCTCGGCAAGAACACCACGACTTCGCGGGAGAACACCCAGATCGCCAACTCGCTGGACATCGAGCCGGTACCGCTGACAAGCCTTCTGCCGCAGCAGGATTCAGCTGCCCATGAGCATCAGTGGCAGCGGGTGACGGCCTCAGGTCACTATCTCCCCGACGCACAGGTGCTGGCGCGGCTGCGGTCGGTGGACGGCGCACCGGCATACGAGGTGCTGGTGCCGTTCGTCGTCGACGGCGGCCCGACGGTGCTGGTCAATCGCGGTTACGTCAAACCCGAGCAGGGCACCGCGGTGCCGCCCATCGCCGCCGCCCCGACCGAGCAGGTCAGCATCACCGCCCGGTTGCGCGACCCGGAGATGGTCGCCGCGGGCAAGGAACCGCGCCGCGCCGAGGGCGCCCAGCAGGTGTACTCGATCAACCCGGGGCAGATCTCCCAGGTGACCGGCGTACCGCTGGCGGGGTCCTATCTGCAGCTGGTCGAGAATCAACCCGGCGGCCTCGGCGTGATTCCACTGCCCGTCCTGGACGCCGGCCCGTTTCTGTCCTACGGCATCCAGTGGATCGCGTTCGGCATCATCGCCCCGATCGGGGTGGGCTACTTCATTCTCGCCGAGGTACGCGTGCGGCACCGGGAGAAAGCGCTCGCACATCCGCAGTCCCTTCCCGAACCCACAGAAGGGGCCGGCGAGCCCCCGAAACCCGCACCGATCAGCACCGATCAGAAGCTGGCCGACCGGTACGGCAAACGGCGCTGACGGCGACCGCCAGCACCGTTGCGCCCGCCTGCACTGCGCGTGACAACCGCACGCCGCGTCGCAGATCGCCCGCCATCGGCGCCGGGCCGTTGCCCAGGGTGGGTCGCATCTCGAGGCGGTGCGGGTACTGGGTCGGGCCACCCAACTGAACTCCGAGTGCGCCCGCGAAGGACGCTTCGGCCACCCCCGCGTTCGGGCTGGGATGCGCGCTCGCGTCGCGCCGCCAGGCCCGCCATGCCGCGGTCGGCGCACCGCTGACGGCCAGCACGACCAGTCCGGTCGTGCGGGCCCCGACGTAGTTCATAACATCGTCGAATCGAGCCGCGGCCCAACCGAACCGCAGATACCGCGGGGACTTGTGCCCGATCATCGCGTCCAGGGTGTTGGCGCCGCGGTAGACCAGTAGGCCGGGCACACCGGCCACCGCACCCCACAGGATGGGCGCCACCTGCGCATCGGAGGTGTTCTCGGCGACCGACTCCAGCGCGGCACGGGCCAGGCCGTCGGCGTCCAGGGCAGCCGGGTCCCGCCCACACAGCGAGGGCAGCAGCGCTCGGGCGCCGTCGACGTCCCCGCGCTCCAGGGTGCCCGCCACCTGGCCACCGGTGCGGGCCAATGACGTCCCGCCGAGCACGACATAGGTGGTAACCGCGGTGGCGGTGGCGGTCCAGAACGGGCCCCGTCGCCAGGCCGCATGCTCGATGGCCACCCCGAGAGCACCCAGCGCACTCAGCAGCACAGCGGTATGCGCGGCCCCGGCGACCCGGTTGTCGGCGTAGGTGCGGCGTTCCAGCGCAGCCGCGCCAGTACCGAACACCGCGACCGGGTGGCCGCGCTGCGGATCGGCCAGACACACATCGACCAGATAACCCGCCGCCAGGCCGATGGCTCGGGCAGAGCTTCTCCGCGCAAACACGTCGGCAGCGTCTCACAAGGTGGTGTACTCAGTTCTATGAGGCTGGGGTTCCGTGAGGCTGGGTTCCATGAGGCTGGGTTCGATGCGGCTGGGTCCCCCACAGCCGAGGCGCGTGGCCGATCTGATCAATCCCGCGGCCGCGCTGGCGCCGGCGGCGAACGTCATCATGCAACTAGCCTTCCCCCCGGCGACGGGTACGGCGTGCTGGAGAGCCGTGCCGGTTGGATCTTCGGCGGCAATCACCGCGGTACGGGCCTGCTGCGTCGTCAGCTGCGGCGGCAACCCCTCACTCGGCGCGTGGTTTCGGAGGACATACCACCACGGGTACGGGTGAATGATGCAGCATGTTGAGGCTTGTCGACCCGAGGACGGCGGCGGCGAGCGGCGTGCGACCCCGGCTTCCGATAATCACCATCTGAGCGTCGTACAGCTGTTGGAGCAGAGCGCGGCGGGGCCTGGCGGCATCGACGAGGACATCGACAGCGACCTCCGGGTGCGCCCGGCGGTACGGCTCGACGGCACGATTCAAGGCATTGACCTGCTCCAGCTCGATGGCTGCCCAGTCGATCAAGAATGGAATCGACACTTCACCGCTAGGCCGGCGCATCGACCAGGCGTGTACCGCTTGCACGGGGGCTCCGAGCGCGGCAGCCAGTTCGAACGCCAGATCCAGGGCGGCGGCGCTGGATCCATCCACTCCTACCACGATGGGTTGTGTTGTCGGCCTGAGTAGTTCGCCACGCCAGGCGATCACTGGACAATTCGTATGGCCACACAGATCAAGCGTGAGCGATCCGACGAGCAGCGCCACACCGGGTGTCACTTCATCGCAGCCGAGCACCAGCAGCCGCGCGTGTCGGCTGAGCGTCTTCAACGCATCCTCGGCGGGCTCATCGAGTGCAAGGGTGCTGATTTCCAGGTTCGGGTGGGCATGCCGGACAGCCTCGGCCGCAGTCTTGAGAATCATCGGGGCCGCCTCGCGTTGGGCGCCCACACTCGCCGCGGCGACGGCGGCCATGCTTTCGCTGAATTGATGGCCGATATCGTGCATGGCATGCACGATGTGCAGCGGCGTTCCCAGTTGATCTGCGAGCGCGCCCGCCCAGCGGGCGGCATGTTGCGCGGCGATCGTGCCGTCCACGCCCACAATGATCGGCGCTGTGTTGTCACTCATGTTGCGGCGGTCCTTTCTTGATCCTCGACGGGCGGTTGACGGGGGCATCGGACTCATCGAAGACCCCGCTCATCGAAGACCTCGGCACAGATCTTCCAGTCGCGGTCCACCCCGAGCATCAGCTGGGTGAGGTCATTGTTGCCGATCGAGACCCGGGAGCTTCGGTCAGATGACGGGCGCAACAGATCTGCCGTGCTTCGTCGATGCTTTCGGGCAGCGGGCGACTGGTGTCCAAGCGATGGGCGCCTACCCAGTCATCAAGGTGCGGCGTGAGGGCTGCAGCCATCTCCGCCGTCGCATCAGAGGACGTATTAACCCGCGTCGCTACGCGGACCTTGGCATTGTCGAGCGTTGTCCTGCAGATGAATTCGATGACCGGCACGGAAAGGCCATCGGCGACGGCATGAGCCGAACGGCGGTGCCGGGGATCGCGCCAGGTCCCATCCAGGATGACCGTGTGACCGCTGGCCAGTAGCCGTTGCGCGCGTCGGCAGACCTCGTCATAGACGAGGTCTACGTTCTCGGGGGTGTACAGGCCCGCCTGTAAAGTGCCGGCACACCCGCTGATTCGACCGCATTCCTGCAACTCCCGCCGAATGTCATCGGTCGAGAGCACCTGCGCCCCGATGTCGCATGCCAATGAGCGCGACAACGTCGATTTTCCCGTGCCGGGGCCGCCTCCGACGATGATCAGCTGCACCGCGCCCATCCTGAGATGTTCGAGTGCGATCGAAAGGTGCGCACGGGCATCGTCGCGAGCTTCGGCGCGCCCCTGTGCCACACGGATGCAGTCGACCTTGGCGCGCACCACCGCGCGGTAGGAGATGTAGAAGTGGACGAGCGCCGGCGGAACCTGATCGTCAGCCCGGCGACAGTATTGATCCAGGAAATACGTAGCGAGATCTCGCCGGCCCAGGAATTCCAGATCCATCGCGAGAAACGCCGCGTCGTCGACACCATCGACATAGCGCAGATGATCGTCGAATTCCAGGCAGTCCAGCAGCGCAGGACCCTCCGGCAGACAGTAGATGTCGGCGGCCAGCAGGTCACCATGACCGTCGACGATCCGGCGTTCCTCGATGCGCTGCCCGAAGAGAGCTCTTCTGCTGGAGACGAATTCGGCGAAGAATCGTTCGAGTGCAACAACGTCGTCGACGGGGAGGATATCGGGCGCGTAGCTGCGCAGTTCGGCCAAATTCTCCCGCCAGCGGGCGGTGACGGCGTCCACCGTCGCACAGGCGTCGACGAGGTGGTTACGTTCGGCAGTTCGATGGAACCGGGCCAACAGGGTGGCAATCTCTTCCAGCTCGGCCTCCACGGAACTGCCGTCGGCGACCAACGTGGCCAGGCATCGTGAGTCAGGGTGGCGGCGCATCACGATGATCGGCTCGCCTGGACCGTCCGACAACCCGACCACGTGAGCTACGCCGAGATAGCTCGTCGGCGCCAGGCGTCGATTCAAACTGACCTCGCGCTGGCAGACGTTTTCTCGGTCTTCGGTGGTGCTGAAGTCCAAGAAGTCGGTGACCACAGGCTTCTTGACCTTGTAAGCGCGGTCACCGATGAGTACGACAAGACCGGTATGAGTTTCGCGGATCTCGGCAGGACCGGCCGACTCGATGGTCTCCTTGGGCCGATCGGGCACTGCGTTCATACCCACAATCGTCGTTCCCGGTAGATGAAGCGGGAAGCGGCCGAGCGGCCCCGGCCCGGGTAGCAATGGTCCTCGTTCTCAAGGGCACAAAGACCCTGTACGGGCTTAAGGGCACGGCTTAAGGGCACGGCTTAAGGGCACAAGGTGTCGTATCTGGGGACCTATGGCCCTAACCCGCGGCTACCGGTTGAGCAAAGCTCGAGCTGAGAGCAGGTCGTTGCCGAGAGGAACCCGCTATGCCTCGGTCCACAATGTGGCCAAATCCCCTCCAGGAAGCGCTCCAGCTGGCGTGCCGGGCGCCGTCGTTTCACAACAGCCAGCCGTGGCAATGGGTGCTCGAGGACGACACGCTGGAACTTCACCTGGATCAGCACCGGCTCGTCGCATCCGACTCTTCGGGACGGCAGGCCTTGCTCAGCTGCGGGGCGGTTCTTGATCACTTCCGGGTGGCGTCGGCTGCCGCAGGATGGACGGTCGAGGTCGAACGCTACCCGAACCCCAACGACCAAAAACACCTCGCGACGATCGCCTTTACCCCGATGGCTTATGTGACCGAGGGCCACCGTCATCGCGCCGAGGCGATTCGGCGGCGGAGAACGGACCGACTCCCCTTAGACCTACCGGCGGATTGGGACTCCTTCGAACCCCTGCTGCGCCGAACCATCGGTGAGACAGTACTCGTCGACGTGCTCGGCGCGGACGCCCATCCGGCGCTCTGCAAGGCGGCCGCACTCAGTGAGTCAGCTAGGCTCTACGACTCCGCGTATCACGCCGACTTACACTGGTGGACATCACCTTCCGAACCAACAGCAGGTATTCCACACAGTTCGTTGGTTTCAGCACCAGAAAGCGACCGCGTCGGGATAGGACGCCGATTCCCGGTCACCCATCACCGCGAGCAGCGGACCACGATCCGTGAGGACGAGGCACTCGTAGTCGTGCTGTCGACGTACGATGACACCCGTTTGGACGTGCTCGGGTGCGGCGAAGCCCTTTCGGCAGCGCTGTTGTCGGCCACCATGTCCGGTCTCGCCTCATGCGCTCTGAGCTATCTGACAGAAGTACCCGCCAGCTGTGAGGTCATCCAGGAATTGACCGGCCGTGCACTGCCTCAGTTGCTGATCAGGATGGGTACAGCACCAACCGGCGAGCAGATTCCGCCACCGACCCCCCGCAGACCACTCTCAGAAGTTCTGACCGTCCACCCACCACTAGCTACTCCCTAACACGAGTCAACGTATTCCCACCAACTATGGAGGATGCCAATATGTCTGGCACCAAGATCAAACAGGTTGTCGTCGGGATCGATGGGTCCGAACAGGCCGAGCGTGCCGCGCTCTGGGCGGCCGACGAAGCTCTATCCGACAATGCCAGGTTGCGATTGATCTACGTGATCAGAACCGACCTGTCGGGCCCATTAGCGGCCGCTGATTATGAAACCGCCGTCGCGGCAGCCAAGCACACTCTGACGTCCGCGCGCGAGCGGATCGACGAACGCGGAGGCGGGGTGACGGTCAGCACGACGATCGCACAGGGCTCTCCGGCAGCTGTTCTGCTCGCCGAGTCCGACGGCGCCGCCCTGGTCTGTGTCGGATGGTCGGGCATGAACCGCATGGCAATTGCCCTGATGGGCTCAACGGCGACGACAGTCGCCGACAAGGCAACGTGCCCTGTGGCAATCGTCCGCACCCCAGCCGACCCGGCCACGCGAGGGTCTCAATCGCGGTGGATCATCGTGGAGGTCGGCGCAAACTCGCGCGACAACTGCCCGGTGGTGAATGATGCTGTTGCCGAGGCCAGGCTCCGAGAATTGCCTGTCTTGGCAGTTTGGACCGACGCCGGCAGCGACAAAAGCTGTGTCGACGCGGTGAACCTACTCGTCTCGCGCTGGAAGCAGAAGTTCCCGGATGTACACATCTATCCCGTTGCGACAAGTCACGGGTTGGCTCAGTTCCTCCGTGCCAGTCCGGAACTCGGCGGAGTGATCATGATCGATGGCGACAACTCGCCTGACGTGCCATCTACCGTCAATGCGATAGGTCACGCCAGCCCTGTAGAACTCGCTGTCGTCGTGACGCATACGGCCAAGACCAGTGAGATGTCGAAGTCATCTGCCGCTCGGTGTTGAGTGGCTCCGATGGTGGACTTGCAACGAACTTGGCTTGCAACGAACATAGAAGGCATCTAGCGGGGTGCACATCTAGTGGGGTGCACACCTAGTGGGGTGCACACCGCGGCCGCTTGCCGCCAAGCCGCCGGGATTCCGCACCAAGCCGGACCAACTAGACCCGTCCGATAGCCCCCGCAGTGCGCCAGGACCCGTCCGGCCTCCCGACGGGTCCGGAGACCCGCCTGCGCCGCCACGGTCGTGTAGTCGCGCCGTTGTCATCGCTGGCACCTGTCATCACTGGCGCCACATCATGAATTCGTTATCCCAGCACTGGATCCTCGACAGGCAAACCCAGTGCCGGCTCGACGCTGAAGTCGAACCGCCTGCCCGTGATGCTGCGCGGCCGGATACGGACAAAATGTTGCTTTTCCGAACCGGTCCACGGAATCAGCCTCGCCTTTTCGGCCTCAGCGATGTCCTCGTCGCTACGTACTGGACGCGCGACTCCCGACACGATCACGCTCCAACCCTCACTGAGGCCGTGTCCATCAGCTTCGAACAGGACATTGTTGTTGATCACCGCACTGACCAGCTTTGTGCCCGGCGCCGTACGAAACAAGATCGTGCGGTCCTGCACGGCGAAATTCACCGGAAAGATCGCAGGACTGCCGCCGACACTGGTGACCAGCCGGCCGAGTGCGCTACCTGCCAGAAGGCTCCAGCACTCTGTCTGGGACAGGACGGACATCGAGTGGGTGTCATTGGTCATGCCTCGATTGTAGGCAGCACGCGTGCTCCGCGTCTGAGGCATAAAGTCCCTTGTTCGACAAACCATGGACCCCAGAGAATCACGTACTTCAGCTGCTCGTTCTCGAACACTGCCATCACGTTGTCGTCGAGGTCAACCCGGTGTCGGTGAGTATTACGTACCGGTTTGCACGCCGGTCGATGAACCAAGTCTTGCTCATTCGCGGATGTCTTCGACCAGGGCCGGGCGCCTGTGTTGCAGGGTGAGTCGCGCCCTCGGTATCCCGGTACAACGCGACCGCGTCACCCTTGAAGTCATCTGGATAGTTTTTCCTTGCCATCGGGTTGGATCATCTCCTTCCCCGGAGCATTCCCGGGATTAGGCGCCCAACACACGGGGTCAAAGTCCCCTTTACGGACGGAACGTGAAGGCGAGCAACGCAAGATCGACAAGCAGCAGCGCCAACGCACCGATCGGTATCCAGATCCCATGTCGACGTGTCGCGGTGAAGAACGACAAGGCTAACGTCGCCAACGCTAAGAACGGTGGTCCGTAGGCAAGTACACCGAACCAGAACTCGCCGGGGCCCATGTGTTGGCAACCCGTCGACGTGCAGCGCGCGAGACCCATGACGGAACCGAAAGCAAACAGCGATACTGCTGCTGCCGCCGGTACCGTCAGAAGCGCCAGCATCCAGTTCAACCACACTGGGCTACGCCCTCGATTGTGAGGCTGCACCTCAAGATCCGAGTTACCGAGCGCGTTCATCAATATGCTCCTTCGACTGGAACTACCTACGGAGAAATGCGTTTCTCTGTCTGTGACAGCATCACGCCGGCGGCGAAGGCAGCTAGGGCCTGAAGTCCTCTTGTGTGCATATCTGGCCGACGCCGCGTACGGATTTCGCGGCCAACTGTTGGCGCGAACGCGGTGATTGGGACCAACGGCAATGGGTGGAGGACCTTTGTCCCTGCTCAAGCCGTTCCCGTCTGAATACGGTCGGTACACAGACCAGATTCCAGCGTGGAGGAAATCAGTGCGGTGACGCCGTGTCGTCCCGGGAGGGGATGCGAAATGACCTCCTCGACAACCAGACACGTAGTCGTAGGTATCGATGGTTCTTCCCAGACAGCGCTACGCGCTGCTGCCGACGTGTCATGCCGGGCCTGACTCGGCACCGAAAGTAAAGTGGCGGCCACTGATCCGTGTCGGCTCGATCCGGATGAACCGCGGCTTCGCCGACGCTGTCCAAGGCAGAACCTGCGCCTTCTCAGCCAGCGCGATGTCCGCGCCATACTCGAGCGACTCAGCATGGCCGTGAACTACGACGCTCCAGCCGCGCTCGAAATCATGGTCGTCGGCTTCGAATGCCACCCACGGATTGGTCGATACGGCCGCAAGCTTTGACCCCTCGGCCGTTCGGATCAGGATGGTGCGCCGCCGGACCACGAAATTCACTGGGAAAATATCTGGTTTCGCGTCGATGCTCGTCGCGAGTCGGCCGAGCGTCATGGCCGACAGCTGATGCCAGCACTCCTGCTCGGTCATCGAGTTGGCAGGGCCAGTTTCTGGGATTTGCATCGGTTGATCCTCCGTCAGTCTCGCACAGTCTCGCACCACAAGCAGCGAACACCAGGACTTTCGTAGCACCTTCCGACCGGCGGCTCCGGCCAACTGGTCGATGAGATCTATTCTGTCTTCGCCGAGCACCAGCAGTTGATCGATACTGGCACTCTGCCTCATCATGTTCAGGAGGTCGCTCGGCCACCGTCACGGAACGCCATCACCGTTGGAATCGATCGAATGTCGAGTGCAGCACCAAGCTTGCGCTCCGCTTCGGTGTCGACCTTGGCAATGCACGACACCGGGATGGGCTTGCGCGGATCGCTCGAACACCGAGGCGAAGGCGCGGCACGGACCGCACCACGACGCCCAGAAGCCCCCAAGCACGATCCAATTCTCGGTGATCGTCGACTCGAAGTCCTCGAAGGTCAGATTCTTGATGGTCATTGCCGGATCGTTTCTCGATATCCTTGTGCAGCAAGATCCTTGTGCAGCAAGCAATTCCGAGAATAGCTTGGTCAGACCAAGCCCTTGAGCATCAGGTTCCAATACATGAACGGCAGGCCGTATTTCTTGAGATACCAATAACTACGGTGGGGCTTGGTCGGGTCGAGCACTGGCCACGACGGCGTCAGGGCCAGGTCGTAGTCGAACTCCGCCAGCAGCATGGAGTGCGATGACGTGACGATCGGGCACGAACCGTACCCGTTGTAGCGGGCGCCCAGTGGGCGACCTTCGAGAAATGCCTCGATGTTGTCGACGACCACTGGGGCCTGTTTGCGGATCGCCGCGCCGGTCTTCGAGTTCGGTGAGGACCCGGCGTCGCCGAGGCTGAACACGTTGGGATGGCGCACATGCTGCATGGTGTACTTGTCGATTTCGACGTATCCGTTTGCGTCGCCGGTCGACAACTGGCTCGACTTGATCCAGTCCGGAGCCGATTGGCGTGGCACAGCATGCAGCACGTCGTAGGACAGCGTGGTGTCGGGCCCCCTGTCCCCGACTCCGGACACGCCGACCTTGTGCGATGCCGCGTCGACCGAGGTCACCTCGGCGTTGGTGTGCACGGTGATGCCGTATCCGGCAGCGACCACATCCAGGTTGTCGGCGATCGCCGGGATGCCGAACAGTCGCGGGGTCGGTACCACCAGGTGGACGTCGATGTTCTCGAGCACGCCCTGCTTCCGCCAATAGTCGGCCGCGAGGTAGGCGATCTTCTGCGGCGCTCCGGCGCATTTGATCGGCCCCGAGGGCATCATGAACACCGCACTGCCCGAACGCATGTCACGAATGAACTCCCAGGTGCGCGGTGCGAGGTCGAACCGATAGTTCGACGACACCCCATCCTTGCCGAGCGTATCGCGCAATCCCTCGGTGCGATTCCAGTCCAGTTGGATGCCGGGGCAGACCACGAGCACGTCGTACTCGTAGACCGCGCCGTCGGCACAGGTGATCGTGTTGTCCTCAGGGTCGACAGCCGCGGCCGCGTTCCTGATCCAGGTCGCATGCTTTGGCATCACCGAGTACTCGGACCGTTCGGTCGTCGACGCCTTCGCCTGGCCGCCTCCGACGAGCGTCCACAGCGGCTGGTAGTAGTGCTTGCTGGACGGCTCGATGACGGCGACGTCGGAATGGCCGTTGCGGAGCAGGCGGGCGGCGACCGAGATGCCGGCCGTACCGCCGCCGACGATAAGGATCTGGTGCTTGGCGGTGATCATGATGGGCTGCCCTTTCGCTCAGGCGTTCTGGTGTGATTCGTCCCAGGCGCCGTACCCGCCCAGGATGTCGCTGACGTCGGCAAAACCGTTCTGGCGGAGCAGGCTTGCGGCCACCGAGGACCGGTATCCGCCGGCGCAGTAGACGACGGTCGGCTTGGCGGGATCGAGCTCGCTCAACCGGCTGGGCAGCTGTCCGACCGGGATGGGGATTGCGTGCGGGATGATACCTGCTTCGACTTCGCCGGGATTGCGCACATCGACGACCTGCAGGTTCTTCAGCTCGGCGGCGCGCTCATCGAATGCCCTGGCCGTCAGGCGGGATGCAGCCTGCACGTCGTCAGGATGGGACAACATCACTTCGAAGGGTTTGTCGAGATAGCCGATCACCCGGTCGAATCCGATCCGGGCGAGCCGGTTTTTGCCTTCGAGTTCCTGACCCGGCGCGGTGAACAGCACGATGTCGACATCGGAGGGCAGCACCGACCCGGCGAACTCGGCGTAGCGGCCCTCCAATCCGATGTTGATCGCGCGGCGCAGGTGCCCCAGCGCGAAATCCTCCGGGCCACGTCCGTCGACCAGCAGTGCGCCCCCGGCCAGCGCTGCGAGGACCTGCTCATAGGTCATCGGCGCCGGCATCTTGGTCTCGTCCAGCAGCTCGCGGTCCTTGCGGTTGAGAATGGCGTCGTAGACGAAATAGCTCGGCGCAGGCGGCTGCCCCGCGGTGACGAGATCCATGAAGGTCACCTTGTCGGGGGCCCGCAGGGCGTAGTTGGTCTCCTTCTGCTCCCCCATCGTCGACCACAGGTCGGTAGACAGGTTCTTGCCGCAGGCCGAGCCGGCGCCGTGCGCCGGGTACACCCGGGTGGCATCGGGCAGCGTCATCAGCTTGTTGTGCAGTGAATCGTAGAGCTTGTCGGCCAACTCCTCTTGGGTGAAGCCAATCGAGGCCAGCAGGTCGGGCCGGCCGACGTCGCCGATGAAGAGCGTATCTCCGGTGAGCACGCCGTAAGGCACCTCGTCACCGGGATGCTCGTAGACCACGATGCTCATCGACTCCGGGGTGTGCCCGGGGGTGTGACGGAATTCCAGCGTGACCTCCCCCAAGGAGTAGCGTTCACCGTCGGTGACGCCCATCGACTCGAACTCAGTCTCGGCGACCGAGGAGTAGACGATCTTCGCGCCATCAGCCCTGGCCAGCTCCAGATGTCCGGACAGGAAGTCGGCGTGAAAGTGCGTCTCGATGACGAGTTCGATCGCCATGCCCAGGCTCTGCGCATCGGCGAGATACTCCGAGACGTCGCGCTGAGGATCGACAACGACTGCACGACCGGTGGTTTCGTCACCGATCAGATACGACGCATGGGAAAGGCAATCCAAGTAGTACTGAATGAACTTCATGTCACAAGCCCTTATCGCTCGGCGGCGGGTACGGCCATCATGGCTATACCCATACGGGTATGTTAACCACCCCCAGGCGTACCACATTCCCACTTGACAATACCGTTAGGGGTATATCTACACTCATAGCCAAACGTACCCCCGGCGGTGTACGAGGCCTAGAGGCTTTGGTCACCGCCAGCCAGCCGGAAGGGCCTTACTCACCATGACCGCAACCGCCACCATCGATTCCCAGCACCTCAGCGAACTGCTCGGCTCGGCGACCCCGCCCCGGGTGTTGGACGTGCGGACCCCGGGTGAGTTCGAGTCGGCTCATATCGCCGGGGCTTACAACGTGCCGCTGGATCTGCTGCGCGAACATCGCGACGAGATCATCAAGCACCTCGACGAGGACGTCGTGCTGGTGTGCCGCTCCGGGCAGCGCGCCGCCCAGGCTGAAGAAATGCTGCGCACCGCCGGGTTGGCGAACGTCCACATCCTCGATGGCGGTATCACCGCATGGGAGGCCAAGGGCTTTGCGGTCAACCGTGGAGCACAGCGCTGGGAGCTCGAACGTCAGGTACGGCTGATCGCCGGATCGATCGTGCTCGGCAGCGTTCTAGGCAGCATCGCCGAACCCAGACTCAAGTGGGTGGCCGGCGCAATCGGTGCCGGACTGACCTTCGCGGCACTGTCCAATACCTGCGCGATGGGCATGATGCTGTCCAAGCTGCCCTACAACCGCGGCGCCACCTGCGACGCCGACGCCATCGTGTCCCAACTCGTGCGCGGGTAGTGCGAGCTGACCGATCATGATCGTTCTCACCATCGGCCTGGCCGTGTTCGTGGGCATCGCCCTGGGATTGCTCGGCGGCCTGCCGATGCCCGGCACCCGCAAGATGATCACCGGGAATACCCCAGCGGGTACCATGGCTGCACTGTCCGTAGAGAGGAGCAACACCGATGGTCGGTGACGAAGACGCAATCGTCGCAGTGCTCAACAGGCTGCGCAGGGCACAGGGTCAACTCGCCGGAGTGATCTCGATGATCGAACAGGGCCGCGAGTGCAAGGACGTCGTGACCCAGCTTGCGGCAGTGTCACGCGCATTGGACAGGGCCGGCTTCAAGATCGTCGCAACCGGCATGCGGGAATGTCTGACCGGTGAGGTTCAGGACGGCAAGCAGCCGATGACCGAAGCCGAACTGGAGAAGCTGTTCATGGCGCTCGCCTGACCAGGAGGCAGATACGAGTACGCACCATCGACGACGCTGCCACCACTAGCCGAAAGCCGCCGAGTAGAGCAGTGCGGCGACGACGACGGTCGCGAATGCGATGGTTGCACCGCCGATCAGCAGGATCTCCGTAGAGGGGGCGGGCATAACGCCTCGGCCCGGGCTGGCCCTGATCTGGCGCGCCCGCCGATAGGCGAGTGCGAGGACGAGCAACGCGAGCAACGTTGCTGTCAGCGCCAAGACCGTCCGCCCGGGACCGAGGGGGCCGTGCTGGCGCAGCATCACCAGCGCACCGCCGACCAGGAAGCCGAATGCGCTTCGCTCCCAAGATAACAACGTGCGCTCAGCAGGTAGGCCGGGTTTCTGCGGCTCTCGGCGCGGCATGTCACGCGCCGGCTGGCGGCCAGATGAGGAGAATTACGAGAGCCACGACGGTGACGACGAAGATCGCGCCGCCCAGCAGCGCCGGCACGTGTGTCGGTGGCAGGGCCTCGTCACGGCGCATCGCGGTCTGTACGCGTTGCCAGCGCCGCACCGCCAGTGCCGCGAGCAGCCCACCGCCCGCGGTCAGCATCACGCTGAGACCGTGCCGCACACCAGGGACACCGAAGGACGGCACGAACTGCACGACGGCGATACCGCCGGCGATCAGGGCCAGCGCTGTGCGGATCCACGCCAGAAAGGTGCGTTCGTTCGCCAGCGTGAAGCGGTAGTCCGGTTCGGACTCGTCGTCGGAACGCGGCGATTGTTCGTGATCGGTGGGCATCACGAGACCGCCCTTTCCTGAAGCGTCGAAATCTAGGGTTTAGCCTACATCGTCGTTGTGCGGCAGCAGGTTCCGGCTAAGAAAGGCAAGACGAGCCGCTGTTCCCGGGAGCGCGGGGGTGGATCACGTACCTGTGGGCTGATCGTCGCGTTGGGAGTCAATTCGGTTCGCCGTCACGACCCGTTGCGCCGCCGTCTGCGACGAGCAGTTCGTGCAGCACATTCGACGTCGTATGCGCCGCCGTGAAGAAAGGCTCCAGCACGGTGTGGACTCCGGCGGCACGCAAGCGCTCGGCGTCGTGGTGTGTGTGAGCAGTCAGCGCGATCATCCCGGTGAATCCATGGTGCCGAAGGCCTTGCAAGAGCGCCAGATTGGTTTGGAGTATCGGAATCGCACTGATGACGTATTTCGCCTGCTGCAGCGGCAGAGCTTCGAGTAACTGCTCGTCTTCTGCACTCCCGAAGACGACAGCGAACTCATCGCTGGAATGCGTCTTGACCTGGTGCGGATCGAAGTCCACCGCGAGCACACGGTGGCCGGCGGTACTCAGCCGATGGGCGAGGTGTCCTCCGAACCGTCCCAAGCCGTAGAGGATTACGTCAAAGTCCTCGGCCGTAATAGCTTGCGGCTCGCGGGGTCCGCGTCTCTCCAGAACGGCCAACCATCGCTTGGTGCGGTGGTAGATCTGTTCGGAATAGGTGATCAGGTACGTCGAGATGGCGATCGTGATGAGGCCTACCAAGGTGATGAGACTCACGGTTGCGTTGGTGATGTGGCCGAGGCTCAGGCCCAAAGCGGCGAGGACCCAGGAGAACTCCGATATTTGGCCCAGTGGCAGCCCGGCAAGGACGCTGACGCGTAACGGATAGCGCATCAACGACATGACCGCGATCACGATCAACGGTTTCCCCATCAACACCAGCGCGGCGAATACCAGCGCAGGGATGATTTGTCCTGCGATATCGTTGAATTCAAGTCGCGAACCCAGTTCGAGGAAAAAGAACAGCAGCAGGAAATCACGCAGACTGGCAAGCCGAGCGCCCAAGGCGTCACGGAACGGCGTGCTCGCCAACGACACACCAGCCAGGAAGGCGCCGACTTCGGAGCTGAATCCCAGCCACTCGCTGAGCGCGGCCATCGAGGCCGCATATGAGACGCCGAACAGAACGAGGAGGTCCTGCATTCTCGCCATGTGCGGCAGAAGCCACGGCAGCACATACCGCATCAGTAGCCACACCGCGCTGAGCAGCCCAGCGCCCTTGAGCAGGACACTCGCCACACCGTGGCTGAGATCGCCACCTGTGTCCTGTCCGAAAGCGGTCAGCACGATCATCACGAGTACGACAACCAGGTCCTGCACGATGAGAACGCCGACCGCGATGCGCCCGTGCAGTTGGTCGAGCTCGCGTTTGTCCGACAACAGCTTGACGATAATGATCGTGGACGAGAATGTCAGTGCCATGGCGATGTACAGCGCGGTGAGGCCATACATTCCGAATGCCATCGCGATGAGATAAGCGACTGCCGCGGTAATCGCCACCTGGCTCACCCCGGTGACTACCGCCACGGGACCGGTGCTCCGAATCATATGCACGTCGAGCCGGAGCCCGACGAGGAACAGCAGCAGCGCGATCCCGAAATCGGCGAGCAGTTCTATCGTGCCGTCGGCTGACACCCATCCGGTGCCCACCGGACCCACGGCGACACCGACCACCAGGAACGCGACAATGAGAGGCTGGCGCAGTCGGGATATGACAAGACCGGCGAGAGTGGCCAGCGCCAGCACTGCTGCGAGGGTGGGGAACGGGTCCAAATCCATGTTCGCCAGCTTCCTTTCGCGTGTCCGCTGAGATGATGCCACCCGGGCCGCTCGCTCTGAAATACGGCCATCACCACACGCGGCGACGCGCTACGGACCCTCCTACCTCCCCTTCGTCGTGCCCCAGTTGCCGTAGAACTGCCGCAGTCCCAGAAGGCCGGCGCCCACCGCCAGCACCTTCACGGTGTAGTTGACCATGAGCCGCCATCCAAGGTCTGAAGGACATCGTCGATCGGTCGCCGCGGCGTCGCAGGCAAGGGATCTGCGCCGACAGGTGCCCAGCCGATGCGGAGCATCATCTGCGGATGACCTTCGTCACCGAACACCTCGGATCGAAGCGCAGCGCGAGTCTCGTCGATTTCGAGCGGCTCTGAGACCGGGCAGCTGGCCAGCCCCAACACCGTGCTCGTCAACAGCGCCGCGCTGGTCGCCTCGCCGGCACGCAAGCGGTCCACCGCACCGTCACCCCCCGTGCCCAGTGCTAGCAGAAGGCCGTGATCGGCGTCGGCCGCGGCATCGGCGGGCTGCTCGAGCGCTGGCCCGGCGAACAGCCGACTCGGTAAGGCGGCCATCGCGTCAGACTCGGGAGTGCTCCGTGCCGGGACACCGGCAATCGACGCGTACCGACCACTCCAGGTCGTCAGCTCTGTCAGGTACTCGGCATCGTGGGCGTGCAGCCACACGGCCTCGGCGACGATCGCCCTGATGCCGGTGGACATATCGACGTGGCGCAACAGCACTCCCATCCGTGCCAGCCGCACACCGATCGTCACGACATCGGTGTGCGGAACCGGCCAATGGCTGAAGTACCGGCGGTCTGTGCGGCGGCGAGGAATCGCCGCGGCGAGAGCGATGTCCTTCTTGTCCGGCTCGCCCTTCGTCAGCTCGATGGCGGCAAGGTGATTGGGCTCGGCCGCGTTCGGCAACCGGCTCACCTTGCACCGCCAGCCCAGTGCGGCGAAGGCCGCCGTGGCGTGATGTAGCGATGCTCCGCAGCTGATCAAGAGATCGCGACCGTCCGGGTCGGTCCGGGGCAGACGCCGGCTGGGTTCGGCGTAGAGATGAATACTGCCGTCCCCCACCCGCCACAGCCACGGTTGCGAATTGTGCACCGACGGAGCGCGGGTGGCCAACGACAGCGCCGTGCGAATCGTGGCGGTGTCAGGGAAGTACGCGGTCATGGCGTGCGACGCTCCTCGTCGGAAGGGCAGCTCTCAGCTCAAATATCGCGCAAGCATCGAGTCGCAGGCAGAGTCCGAAGTCCCTAAAGTTCGGGACCCGCCTCCGTACTGCACCATCGTCGATAGGCATCCACGGCAGTCGGCAACGTCATGAAGAGACGGCCGCGAACACGACGAGCGCTGCCAACGCAGCAGAAGGAATCGCCGCCGCCAGACCAGCGGGTCCCGGCAACCGCGGCAGGTACCGATCAAAGACCAATTAGGAACACGAGCAGCACGGCACTGAGAAGCGCAGTAGGCCAGAACCGGTTTCGACAGCAGACCAGACAGGAAACCGAGTCTCAGAACTCCTGCCAGACAACAGGTCAAACCACTCCTTCGAGCAAAGCTGCTCCTCGTGTGAAGCGACTGCGCACAAGGTAACTCGCGTTGGCCGCTCTGGCTTAGGTTAGAGCCGAAACATCCCGGAAAGCAGGAATTTCGGACGTCGCCGTTCCCTAACTCGCCGCAATGACCGACGATGGACTCGTGAGCACTCGAATGATGTCCGCGTGGCGTATCGCTTCTCCGGGTCCGCTCACCGCCAATCCCCTCGAGTATGTCCACACCGAGGTCGCAGAACCGGGCGAGGACGAAGTCCTGGTCGCCGTGACGGCGTGCGGGGTGTGCCGCACCGACCTGCACGTCACCGAGGGAGACCTGCCGGTACACCGACCGCACGTCATTCCCGGGCATGAGGTGGTCGGCGAGGTCGTCGGCCTTGGCGGCAACGTCGGGCCGAATATAGTCGTCGGCGACCGGGTGGGGGTCGCGTGGCTTCGACGTACCTGTGGACGATGCCGATTCTGTGTGCGCGGCGCAGAGAACCTCTGCCCGGACTCGCGCTATACAGGATGGGATGCCGACGGAGGTTATGCCGAGTTCGTCACTGCACCAGCGGATTACGTGCATCACCTACCGGCAGGCTACTCGGACGCCGAACTCGCTCCACTGTTGTGTGCGGGCATCATCGGTTACCGGTCGTTGCTCCGTGCGCAGCTTCCACCCCGTGGCAGGCTCGGCATCTACGGTTTCGGCGGCAGCGCTCACATCACCGCTCAAGTCGCCATTGCCCAGGGTGCAGAAGTGCATGTCATGACTCGGGGCCGGAAAGCGCGCGACCTGGCTCTCGCACTAGGCGCGGCGTCCGCCCAGGGAGCTGCAGACCAACCGCCCGTACCGCTCGACAGCGCCATTCTGTTCGCGCCGGTCGGTGAACTGGTGCTGTCCGCGCTCGAAGGCCTCGACCGCGGCGGAACCCTCGCGATCGCCGGCATCCACCTCAGCGACGTGCCGGCAATGAACTATCAACGCCATCTGTTCCAAGAACGCCAGATTCGGTCGGTGTCGTCGAACACGCGCGCAGATGCGCGAGAGTTCTTGGATTTCGCCGGTCAGCACCGTATCGAGGTCGCAGCGCTACCCTATGCATTGGATCGCGCCGACGAGGCACTGAACGACCTGAAGTCAGGGCGCATCGCGGGTGCAGCGGTCCTCATACCATGAGAACCGACCCGCCGGGACCGGCGATAAGTCCGACGCCGCGTCGGGACGCCTCGTCGAAAGCCACCTCGACGGTGAGTTCGGAAGCAGGTGAGCCATCGACGCCAACCACCATCGGGACATTCGTCGGCAGACTCGACGCCCCTACTGCAACAGGCCCGGCTGCGCGGGGACCAAGTGCCTGAAGGTGGGCGACGAACTGCTCTGTCCTTCACCGTAAACCCCGGCATAGCGTCAAGTAGGTTACTGGTATGCAGTGGCGCAGAGGAGGTAGCAGTGACCCCACGAGCGAGGCCAGGCCGATTGCCGTCGGCATCGACGGATCGGCGGCATCCATCAATGCCGATGTCAGGCAACTGCGACGGCTCATTCTTCTGCGATCGCCCTGCGCATTGGCTATTGACCGAGGCACTCGAGGCTGGGCTTGTCGTGGTGGGTAGCCGCGGCAGGGGCAGGTTCGAGTCGATGGTGTTGGGTTCGGTGGCGACAGCGGTCGCCGCCGGTTCACATGCTCCGGTAATCGTCGTCAGGACGCCCCGATGAACATCGCGTTGCCACCCGAGTCGACTGGCGAGGTCTCCTTCCCGCTTCTCGACGGTGCTACCGGTCGGCTGCGGCGCCTGACACCCGCCGACTTCGACGACGTTGTCTCGCTGGCAGATTCCCTCAGCGAAGAGGAAAGCTACCGGCGTTTCTTCGCCGTTCATCCGTCCTACGTGGACGAGTGGGCGACATCGCTCACCGAGCCATGCTCGGGCGACATCGCACTCGGCGCCTACGAAGACGGGCGTCTGATCGGCGTCGGCAACTACGCCGTGGGCGCAGTTCCAGCATCAGCGGAGATCGCCGTGGTGGTGGCTCACCACCACCACGACCGTGGAGTGGGAACGGCTCTGCTCGGCGAGTTGGGCAGCATCGCACGACAACATGGGATCCACCACCTGACAGCGGACGTGCTGGCGGAGAACTCGCCGATGCGCCTGATCATCAGGAAATCGCCATGGTTTGTCGCCTTGCATCGAAACGGAACAGTGCTCGATGTCGACGTCGACCTGGATCAATCGAACACCGTAAGCGAAGTTGCACAGCATCATTCGCACGCAAGGAGGTCCTCAACGTGATCAGGGCCGACGAATGGCAACGGAGTCTCTGTCGCGCGGCAGCTGGTTCGTCATGACCGCGCAACGATGACCGGAGTACGAGCGATCTGCACCACCGCTGAGCTGACCGATCCCAGCAACATGCCCGCGAAACCGCCCCGTCCGTGGCTGCCGACGACCGTCAGCTGCGCGGACTCCGAGGCGACAACCAACTGAGTGGCAGGGTCACCGTGCACCAGGTGCCTGTCCACCGATACATCGGGATAGCGCTCCTGCCAGCCCGCCAATCGTTCTGCCAATGTCTCTCGACCGATCTCCAGCTGGGTCTCCCACTCGCCCTCCGGCAATGGGAACGAGCCGAAATCAGCCCAGGAATGCAGGGCGATCAAGCCGACGCCACGTTGCGACGCCTCGTCGAAGGCGATAGCCGTGGCCTGCTCCGAAGCCGGCGACCCATCAACCCCGAGCAACACTGGAGCTTCCCGCGCGGCGCGGTCCAGCGCTCGTTCATCATGAACGATCGCGACCGGGCAATGCGCATGATGAGCGAGACCTGTGCTCACCGAACCCAGCAGCAGCCGGGACAGACCGCCTTCACCCCGGCAGCCGGCCACGACCATGGCCGCATCCTTCGACAAATCCACCAATGTGGGGATGACCGAGCCGACGAAGGTCTCCCATTCCACCGACACCGGGCCCAGCTCGAGCAGCACACCATCGACGATGTGTCGACTCTCATCGAGGATTTCACGGCCGCGCGTCTCCCGCCACGTCGCATAAGCCTCGGTGGACTGCGGTGCGGGCCACATCCCCACGGCCGGGCTGGGCAGCACGTGTACCAGCATCAGCGGAGCATGTCGCAGCCCGGCGTCCCGGGCCGCCCACTCCACCGCCGTCTTGCTTGTCGGCGATCCATCGACGGCAACGATGATCTTCGGTTGCATCTCGGACACGTGACACTCCTTGAACAATCGGGGGCGGTTCTACGACGTGGCCCTCCAACGGGCCGCCGTCTGCTTCTCGACGCTATTGGCAAGCCTCCGTCCCGATCTGCCTGAAGAGGTCCTCGATGTCATGGACCTTTGGCCCTGATTCGCGAGAGCTTCGGCTTCTCGAGAGCGTCGGCGAGATGAGCGTGCGACAAAGGCTCGATTGGCCCACGAAAAATGGCGGTGCGACATGCAGCGCGGTTGTGGACGCAGATACCGCCCGCAGCCATCACAATGAATCGCAAGTCCGCTGTCGACCGAGCGGTCGACAGCAGGAGGGTTGGACAGCCATGGTGACTGTGTTTCTTGTGGATGACCACGAATTGGTCAGACGCGGATTGATCGACCTGCTCAGCACTGACCCCGAACTGCAGGTCATCGGCGAAGCCGGCACGGTCTCACACGCGTTGGCGCAAATCCCCTGCCTGAAGCCCGACGTGGCAGTGCTCGACGTGAGATTGCCCGACGGGAACGGTGTGGAGTTGTGCCGTGAGCTGTTGGCCCGGATGCCCGACCTTCGGTGCCTCATGCTCACATCGTTTACGTCCGAGGAGGCCATGCTTGACGCCATACTCGCCGGCGCCAGCGGCTACGTGGTCAAGGACATCAAAGGAATGGAGCTCGCCCGCGCCATCAAGGACGTGGGGGCTGGTCGTTCACTCCTCGACAATCGCGCCGCAGCAGCATTGATGGCCAAGCTACGCGAATCCGCCGAACGATCCGATCCCCTCTCTGAGTTGACCGAGCAGGAGAGAACTCTGCTCGCACTGATCGGCGAAGGCCTGACCAACAAGCAGATTGCAGCTCGGATGTTCCTCGCGGAGAAAACGATCAAGAATTATGTCTCCCGTCTGCTGGCCAAGCTCGGGATGGAACGGCGCGCGCAAGCTGCCGCATTCGTCTCCAAGCTCGGCCAGCCTTCGCCCCCCACCGATTAATCCGCCCCGCCCACCGGGCAGACGGGGCGAGTTGAGGCCGAAGGTCCCTATCCAGCGCTGACACCGCGTTCTACGTTGACCGTGGTGGGCATCCTGTGCGGCGGCACGGCCCATGATCACGAAGGGATCGATCGATCATGGACGGATCATTCACCGCAGGGATTGTGGTTGGTGTCGACGGTTCCCTGTGGTCGGAGACGGCGCTTCGGTGGGCAGCGACGGAAGCGGTCCTTCGTGACTCGACGTTGACCATCGTCAACGCGGTTGCGCCGATTCTGAGTACGTGGCCGGTTCTGCCTCCCCCCGCTGGATTGCCCGAATGGCAACAAAACCAGGGCGCTCGAATTCTCGAAGACGCCGAGAAGACCGCCAAAGAGACCACCCACGGCGCCTTGCGTATCACGACGGAATTCAAGCTGGCCGCGCCGGTGGCCACCCTTGTCGAGAAGTCGAAGCACGCCGACATGGTGGTGGTGGGAAGTCGTGGACGCGGTGCCTTGGCGCGGGCCGTTCTCGGATCGGTGAGCACTGCATTGGTGCACCGGGCTCACTGCCCCGTCACCGTGACACACGATGAATTCCTGCCGCCCTACGACTCCAAAGATCCCGTCGTGCTGGGCTTCGACGGTTCCACCGCGTGCGCGTCTGCCATCGCGTTGGCTTTCGAGGAAGCGCAGAGGCGCCATGTGGAACTTGTTGCGCTGCATGCCTGGTGGTCTCCAGGCGCGTGGGAGTTGCCCCGATTCGATTGGGATGAACTGCGACTGGACGTCGAACGAGACGTCTCCGCCGAATTGGCGGACTGGCAGCAGCGCTACCCCGACGTTGCAGTGCGTCGCGTCATCGTCCCGGACCAGCCCGCCCGGCGCCTCATTGAGCAGTCGGAGTCGGCTCAATTGCTCGTCGTCGGCAGTCACGGCCACGGCGCTGCGGCAAGTGCCTTACTGGGCTCGGTCAGCTCTGCCGTCGTTCAGGCAGCGCGGGTTCCGGTGATTGTCGCCCGTCACTGAGAACCCTGCAGCACAACGACTTTGGGTAGGCTACGTATGCTGGCGTCAGTGCAGTTGCACCGTTAGCCTAACCGTCATGTCGACGCCCTCCCCCGTTGAACCCCACCAGGGATCGGTGCAGTCGAGACTGAACTGGCTGCGCGCGGGCGTCCTGGGTGCGAATGACGGCATCGTGTCGACAGCGGGAATCGTCGTCGGAGTCGCCGCCGCGACCGCCGCCCGCGAGCCGATCCTGATGGCAGGGATCGCCGGCCTGGCCGCCGGAGCCGTGTCAATGGCCTTGGGAGAGTATGTGTCCGTGAGCACGCAGCGAGACACGGAACGCGCGCTACTGATGCTCGAGCATCGTGAACTCCGCGAAGATCCGCAAGCCGAACTCGAAGAGCTTGCTTCGCTGTATGAACAACGCGGACTGTCACCGCAGACGGCGAGCGCGGTTGCGCAGGAACTCACCGACCACGATGCCATCCGGGCGCATGCTGAAATAGAACTGGACATCGATCCAGACGAACTTACCAATCCATGGCATGCGGCCGTATCGTCGGCCTCGTCCTTCACAATCGGCGCCCTACTGCCATTGATCGCGATCCTGTTGCCTCCGCTGGGGGCGCGTGTGCCGGTGACAATCGGGGTGGTGCTGGTGGCACTCGCCGCCACTGGTCTGTTGGCAGCGAGGCTCGGCGGGGCTGCTGTCTCATCGGCAGTCATCCGCAACGTCGTGGGCGGCGGTCTCGCCCTTGCCGTCACGTATGCCATCGGACACCTGGTCGGCGTAGCCGTCGGTTGATCCGGTTGTGAAATAAGAAGGGGGCAAACCTATGTCAACCATCCAGGGACTTCCGGTACACGTCCTTCTGGTCCATTTCGTCGTCGTCCTCGTACCGCTCACCGCGGCGCTGGCCATTCTGAGCGCCCTATGGCCGGCTGCCCGCCGCCGACTGATCTGGTTGATCGTCATACTGGCAACGGCCATTGTCATCATCACGCCGTTGACCACTGAGGCCGGCGAATGGTTGGAGCATCGCATTCACCAAACCGACGTTCTGCGGGAACACACCGCCCTCGGCGACACCATGCTCTATTTCGCCCTGAGCCTGTTGCTCGGCACAGTGCTCCTAGCCTTCGCCCACCGACGAGAGCAACGCCAGCGCCCCTTGCCGGCGAGTATCACCGCGGCCATCGCGGCCATCGTCGTCGTGTCGAGCGGTGCCGCCACGATCCAGGTGTATCGGATCGGCGAATCAGGGGCCAGGTCCGCTTGGAGTGACGAAGGTGCGGCGCCAGCCAACCCTTAGCCAGATCGCGATCGGAGGAAACGACGCCGCGTCGCGTATCGAGCCGCAGCTCAGTCAGCCGCGCCGTCGAGATCATCGAGATCGTCGAGGCCGTCGAGGCCGTCGAGGCCGAGAATCTTCACGTTCATGCATTGTTCGCTTGCGCGGTGATTCGATCAGTGTCAATATCGACATGTGTCGAATTCATCTGAGCCGGCAGACCCGTGGTGCGTCACGCCACCCCTGCTGAACGAGCCATTGACCGAGCAGGCCGCCACCGAGATGGCCAAGAAGTTGAAGGCATTGGCCGACCCGGTGCGGCTGCGGCTTTTCAGTGCCATCGCCAGCCATGCTGGCGGTGAGGCCTGCGTGTGTGACATCTCGGGCGGTATCGATGTGTCGCAACCGACGGTGTCTCACCATCTGAAGGTCCTGCGCGACGCCGGTCTGCTGACCTCCGCGCGTCGGGCCTCCTGGGTGTACTACGCCGTCGTTCCGGAGGCCCTCGGCGAGCTTTCAGCGCTATTGGCCCTCAACACCGCGACACTCGCGGAGGCGACCGCATGACCGAGACCGCGACATCGGCACCGGTCGTGGCCAAGCTCTCCACCCTGGACCGGTTCCTGCCGGTGTGGATCGGCATCGCCATGGTCGCCGGTCTGCTGCTCGGCCGATGGATCCCTGGCCTGGGTTCAGCGTTGGAAAGCGTTCAGATAGACGGTATTTCGTTGCCGATCGCGCTCGGCCTGCTGATCATGATGTACCCCGTGCTCGCCAAGGTGCGCTACGACCGCCTCGACACCGTGACCGGCGACCGCAAACTGCTGCTGAGCTCACTGCTTCTGAACTGGGTGTTCGGGCCCGCGCTGATGTTCGCCCTGGCCTGGCTGATGTTGGCGGACCTACCCGAGTACCGGACCGGTCTGATCATCGTCGGCCTTGCCCGCTGCATCGCCATGGTCATCATCTGGAACGACCTGGCGTGCGGTGACCGCGAGGCCGCCGCCGTCCTGGTTGCGCTGAATTCGATCTTCCAGGTCGTCATGTTCGCCGTCCTGGGCTGGTTCTACCTGTCGGTGCTGCCCGGCTGGCTGAATCTGGAACAGACCACCATCGACACCTCACCATGGCAGATCGCCAAGTCGGTCATCATCTTCCTGGGTATACCGCTACTTGCCGGATATCTGTCCCGCCGGATCGGTGAGAAGACCAAGGGCCGCGATTGGTACGAGTCGAAATTCCTGCCCCGGATCGGACCATGGGCCCTCTACGGGCTGCTGTTCACCATCGTGATTCTCTTTGGGCTGCAAGGCGAACAGATCACCAGCCGGCCCTTCGACGTGGTGCGTATCGCGCTTCCCCTGCTGGCGTACTTCGCGATCATGTGGGGTGGGGGCTACCTACTCGGCGCCGCGATCGGCCTGGGCTACCAGCGGACCACCACCCTGGCATTCACCGCCGCCGGCAACAACTTCGAACTGGCCATCGCGGTCGCGATCGCCACCTACGGCGCTACCTCCGGTCAGGCGCTGGCCGGAGTGGTCGGCCCACTGATCGAAGTCCCGGTGCTGGTCGCCCTGGTCTATGTATCGCTGGCCTTGCGCCGACGTTTCTCCGAACAGCCCCCCGTTCCCCGTCCAGCCACCACATCGACGACCAAGGAGTCGTAACACCATGTCTGACAGCCCCGCCGGCCTGCGCCCGCACCGCGACCTGTCCATCGATCAACAGCACGCGCTGAAAACTGCTGCCACCCGTCTGGAACGCGAATTCGGCGACAGCTTCGGCGAAGAAACGATTGAACGGTTCTTGCACTCCTCCTACGACCAGTTCGCCGGCCGGGCCACAGTCCCGAATTTCCTGCCCCTGCTCGCCGAACGGTTCGCCCGCCAACGCCTGCACGCGCTGGCTCGGGTGGAGGGCAAGATCAGCGACGGTAAACCCACCGTGCTGTTCCTGTGCACCCACAACGCCGGTCGCTCCCAGATGGCCTTGGGCTATTTCGCCCACCTCGCCGGCGACGACGCCGTGGCCTGGTCGGGTGGTTCCGAACCCGGTGACCACATCAACCCCTCGGCCATCGCGGCGATGGCCGAGGTCGGCATCGACATCACCGGTGAATTCCCCAAGCCCTGGACCGACGAAATCGTCCGGGCTGCCGATGTCGTGATCACCATGGGCTGCGGAGATGCCTGCCCGATCTTCCCCGGAAAGCGTTATGTGAACTGGGAACTGCCCGATCCTGCCGGCCAGGACGTCGCCGCGGTGCGTCCCATCCGCGACGACATCGAAGGACGCGTCCGGCGCCTGCTCGCCGAACTCAACGTCACCGCACGCCAAGGCTGACCCATGACCGAATCCACCACGCCGTCAGTGCTGTTCGTCTGCGTCAAGAACGGCGGCAAGTCGCAGATGGCGGCCGGACTCATGCGCCACATCGCTGGCGACAGTGTGTCCGTGCATTCGGCGGGCACAAAACCCGGCGACGCGGTCAACGGTCTATCCACCCAGGCGCTGCTGGAAGTCGGTGTCGACATCTCCGCCGAGCAGCCCAAACCGGTGAACTACGACCTCGCCCGCGATGTCGATCTGGTGATCACCCTGGGCCGGGAAGTTCAACTCGATCCACTGCCCGGAACGCCGATCGAGAACTGGGACACCGACGAACCTTCCGACCGAGGTATCGACGGCCTCGAACGGATGCGCCTGGTCCGCGATGACATTGCCGCCCGCGTGCACCAGCTCTACGCCACCCTCACGCACGCCACCCTCTGACACGCAGGGGCCAGCCTGGCGAGAGTCTTGTGCAGACGTCGCGGCAACCACGGTTGCGCAGTCGCCAATTTTGCCACGGGTGTTCCGTAGTATTCGGACGATGGGGCGTGCCGCCGCTCACGTGGTCCAATTCCCCTGCAATGCCGGAGATCTCGCTAACTCACGGAAGCACGCAGTTCGAATGACTAGTCCGCTCAGCCGCCGACCGCCCAAACGTGTAGACGTTCTGATGGGGCGGTCGCGGGCGACCTCAAATCAGAGCAGATAGACGACCTGACCCAAGACGTGTACTGCATCGTGCCCACGCTACCGCCGCATCGGAGTCACGGGCGTTCGGCACGCGGTCTACATGAAGGTTGCAAGTGTTCGTCCGTCCGAACGTGGCCTTCGTGATAGCCACGAACCCTCTGCCGCTCCCGGCGCGGACGGGCTCCTTACGTATGCAGCCAACTTGACACGTTTCGCTCCGATGGGCAGGACCCTGCCGCGAACGAACTGCGATCAGCCTCGCCGGCCGGCGCGTTCGGCGAAAGAATCAAGTGCAGCGAGCACGTCAGGAGACCGCCATACTCGGTTGCGGGGTCCGCTGGTTGTCTCCACGAGGATTCCTGCCTCGGTGAGCGGTTTGAGGTAGCGGTGAGCGTTAGTGGACTCGATGCCCAGTTCCTGCGCCAACAGCGCAGCGTTCACCACCGGACGGCGGATCAACAAGTCGGCCACCTTCCATACCGCCGAGTCAGACCGCGCGGTGACCATGCCGTTCCAGGTCTCCCGGATAGCGCGGAGGTCGGCGACCAGCTGGCGTCCGTTTGCGATAGCCAAGATAGTGGCCTGCGAGAAGCGCTCGACTATCGGCGCGGCAACACCGTCGCGATAGCTGGTTAACGCCGCGAAGTATGCGTCCGTGTCCGCCAGCAGCCCGGCCGAGACTGGCACCGTGACCTGACGAGTCAGGCCTTTGTTGCGCAGCATGGCCTGTACCAGTGCGCGGCCAGTTCGGCCGTTTCCATCGGTGAAGGGGTGAATAGTTTCGAATTGTGCATGACCCACCGCGATCTGCGGCAACGTGGGCACGTCGGTGCGCTGCGCGAAAGCGATCAGGTCGCTAATCGCGTCTGAGACAACCTCATGGCGTGGGCCGACGAATGTCGCGCCGATCGGGGTGGAACCGCCGCCGATCCACACTGGCTCGGTGCGGAATTCACCCGGGGTGTGGCGTGGCTCGTTGACCATCAAGGCGCGGTGCATCGCGAGGATCGCGTCGCAATCAACGGAGTCCGACAGGGCGACCGCCGCTTGCATCGCAGCGGTGTTGGCAACGATCGTCTCAGCGTTGCGCTTGGCCTTGCCACCTGGCAGCTCGGCCTCGGCGATAGCGCGCGCGGATGCGGTTAAGTTTTCGATCTGCGAGCTTGCGGCGGACTCCGACCGAAGTAGTACGGCGGCGAACGGTGCGATCTCGCCTCCCAGTTCGGCGTCGAAACGTGTAATCTCACGACTTGCGGACTCGGCGTCTGCGAACACTGACGGCGGCAAGTCTAGGACTAGGTCGGTAATGCTTGCCGGCACAGCGGGGTGGTAGGTGCCGTACTTGGGCAGCGCTGCGCCCGCGTACCGCCTTCCCTGCGGCTCCCAACGAACGTCCTCGTAGGTGACAGGGCGAAGTGAAGTCATATCCATATTTTAACCTCACTTACTGACCTAAGTGAAGTCGAAGAGATGAAGAGACCTCACTTAACGCTAGAAGCGAGGATCGCCGGAGGGTGGCTGTGTCTCATTTCTAAAGTCTTTGCGGCCTAGACGGCGTGCCTGTTTCGGGAGTATGCGTGCGACCTCAGCTGACCTGCGCCGACTCCGATCACAAACGAGCAATGAATGCCTACTCGCGCAGCCTTGGATCGGTTCCGGCACCCGCTGCGTAGCGAGTTCGAATCTTTTGGCACACTCCTGGCACAACGGGGGTTTTGAAATCGACCGAAAATCCTGGCCGTAAGCCTCTGAACAGTCCTTTTGAGGGGTGGGCGCGGACGGTATCGAACCGCCGACCGCTGGTGTGTAAAACCAGAGCTCT
>WOYS01000041.1 GCA_011620645.1 Mycobacterium sp. | reverse complement strand
ACAACTCCCCAACATGTGACCCATGTGATCAATGGGCACAAAGAAAATTCTGAGACCAAAAATCGCTGACACGCAGGCACTTCCGCATTCATCTTGCTGACTGGAACGTAGCGACTCCGGCGGGCGCTATCGTGCGACACATGAGCAACACGGATCTGGTCGAAGCCACCGCGACCGCGGGAGCGGCCATGGAGCAAGCGGTGGCGGTGTTCATGCTGCACCCGCAGACATACGGCGAAAGCGTCGCTGCCGGCTATCGGAATCCGCTGGCCGGGTACGTCGCCGGTCGGGGCGGGGTGCTGGGTGAGGCCACCGGTGCAACGGTCAGTGCAGTTTTCGCCGTTTTCGAACCCACCGGCCTGTCGGCCATGTGGGACGAGGGTGTCGCCGTGCGTGGCGCCGCCGGCGCGTCCCAGGTGTATTGGGATCAGGCCGCGGAGTTCGGTCGCAAATACCTGGCCGGCGCGGATGGGCCGGACCGTATCGCGGCACTGGGGGAGAAGCTCATCGCAGTGGCGCCCACCGCGGCATCACCGTTGTTCGCGGGCTGGCGGGCCATGCCGCTGGCCGACGATGCGCCCGCCCGGGCATTGCAGGTGATGTTCGTGTTGCGGGAGCTTCGCGCTGGACTGCACTTTAATGCGCTCAGTCTCTCGGGTGTCACACCCGTCGAGGCGCACATGCTCAACAAAGGTCCGCGATACGCGGCCATGTTCGGGTGGCCAGAACCGTTCGCAGACGGAGCGGACAAGAAGGACCGCTACGCGGAGATCGAGCAGGCCACCAACCGCCGGATGGCCGAACTTATCGGCGCCGCGCTGGATCCGGCCGAGGCCGAGGAACTGGCCCAGCTGACCGCTTCGGCACTGGCCACCTTGACGGCAAACGTCCCGCGTTGACCAGTTTGTCGGCCGAAGCGTCCGAATCGACTGTTTGACCTGGCATGCCCGCGGAAACCGCAATCCAATTCTTCTTCCAGCTCACCGTCATCCTCGCTGCATGCAAGCTCGCCGGACTGGCAGCTCAACGCGTGGGGCAGCCGCCGGTCGTCGGCGAGATGATCGCCGGCGTCGTACTGGGGCCCTCGCTCCTGGGGCGGATGGCCCCCGATCTGCAGAACGACCTGTTCCCCGCCGGGACGTCGAACCTCGTGCTCTACACGGCGGCGCAGCTCGGACTGGTGCTCTACATGTTCATCATCGGGCTGAACTTCGACGTCGATCACGTCACGCAGCGGGCAGGGACCGCGGCCGCGGTGTCCATCACCGGTACGGTCGCACCGCTGTTCATCGGGGCGCTGGCCGCAATACCACTGCTGGCCGCCGGGGGTTTCTTCGGCGACGGCGTCACCCTCGGTATGGCGATGATGTTCCTCGGCGCGTCGATCGCCATCACCGCGGTTTCCCATGCTTGCCCGGATCATCTTCTCATCTTCGAAAAGAAGCTGACCGGAACGTCTTTGGGCACCTTGGCGCTGGCGTGCGGTGCCACGGCGGATGCCATCTCGTGGTGCATCCTGGCCGCCGTGCTGGCCATCCACCGGAGCAGTCCGTTGCTGGCGGTCATCGCGATCGGTGGCGGTGTGGTCTACACCCTGGCTCTGCTGACGATCGGTCGACGGGGCTTGACTGCGCCTGGTTCACCGACACCATCGGCAGCTACGCGATCTTCGGCGCCTTCATCCTCGGCGTGGCAATGCCTTCGGGATTCTTCGCTACGGACCTCACCAACAAGCTGGAACCGCTGACCACCACGCTGCTGCTACCGCTGTTCTTCGTCTACTCAGGTCTGAACACTACTCGGGTCTGAACACTACTCGGGTCTGAACACGCAGATCGGTCTCGTGAACACGCCGGAGCTGTGGGTGGTGGCTGTGGGCCTTCTCGTCATCGCCGTCGTAGGCAAGGGCGTGGCGTGCGCCGTGGCGGCCCGGCTCAGCCGGGTACCTCTGCGCGAATCGGTGGCGTTGGGCGCGCTGATGAATGCCCGCGGACTGATCGAGCTCATACTTCTCAACATCGGGCTCGAAGCAGGAATTATCACCCCCACCCTGTTCACCATCCTGGTGATGGTGGCTGTGGTCACCACTCTCATGACGTCGCCGGTCTTCGAGTGGGTCTACGGACGGCACCGGAGGGTCACCGACAGTGCCTAGTGTTCCCCGCCAGAGATTCAACGATTTACGCCGTCGACACTGCGGGTTACATCTCGGACATTGGTTGCGGCGACACTGATGCATCCAATTTCAGTCTAGGAGAGACCACGGTGCATTCTTTGTCGACAGCTGCTTGCGGCCGCCCTGATCGCGGCTCGGCAGCCGCCCTGGGCCTACCCGCTTCGATCTCGGCCGCGCTGTTCGACCTCGACGGAGTGCTGACCAGCACCGTGGTGATCCATCGCAAGGCGTGGAAGCAGGCGTTCGACGACTTCCTTCGCGACCGGGACGGGGATCGATTCGTGCCGTTCACCGCTGGCGATTACATCCACTACGTTGACGGTCGCCCTCGTCGGGATGGTGTGCGGATGTTCTTGTCGTCACGGCAGATCGACGTCACCGAGGATCTCGTCGAGGAGATCGGCACCGTCAAAAACGGGCTTGTCGCGGCGGCCCTGAGACGCGATGGGGTCAGGGCCTATCCAGGATCTGTCCGCTACCTCGCCGCGGTATGTCGGGCCGGTCTGCGTGTTGGTGTGGCGACGTCGTCGGAGAACGGCGCTGCGGTGCTCGACGCTGCCGATCTGTCCCGCTTCGTGACGGCGCGCGTCGACGGCACCGACATCGCTCGTCAACAGCTGCGCGGCAAACCGGCACCGGATGCATTCCTTGCGGCCACCCGTGCATTGGGGGTCAAGCCGCGCGACGCCGCAGTCTTCGAAGACGCGCTGGCCGGGGTGCAGGCCGGTCGGGCGGGCGGGTTCGGGTACGTGGTCGGCGTCGACCGGGTCGACGACGGCTCCCACATGGCCGCGCTGTGCGCGGCGGGCGCCGACGTCGTCGTCACCGATCTGGCAGAGCTGCTGCCAGCATGAGCCCGGACCTGCCCGGTTTTGAGGTGGACCCTTGGGAGCTGTGCTGTCAAAAGGCCGATCCGAGCAGGCTGGTCCTGACCGAGTCGACCTTTGCGCTGTCCAACGGCCACATCGGTCTGCGGGGAACCCTGGACGAGGGTGAGCCCGTCGTGTTGCCGGGCACCTATCTCAACGGGTTCTACGAGCTGCGCGATCTGCCCTATGCCGAGAGCGGCTACGGCTACCCCGAGTCGGGCCAGACCATCGTCAACGTCACCGACGGAAAGATCATCCGCCTGCTCGTCGAGGACGAACCGATGGACTTGCGGTACGGTCACACCGACGAACACGAACGGACACTGGACTTCCGCTCGGGCACACTGCGTCGCCGCTCGGTGTGGACCTCGCCGACCGGACGCACCGTGGAGATCACCTCCGAGCGTCTGGTCTCGTTCACCACCCGCACCATTGCCGCCATCCGATACAACGTGGAGCCGGTCGGTGAGGACATGAGGCTCGTGCTGCAGTCCGACCTGTTGGCCAACGAGCCATTGCCCGCTCTCGGTGACGACCCGCGCCTGGCTGCGGCACTGGATGCCCCGCTGGTCGCTGACCACGCCGAGTGCAAAGGTTACCGGGCAACGTTGGCCCACCACACCAAGAAGTCGGGCCTTCGACTGGTGGCCGGGATGGACCACGAGCTGAACTACTACCCCACTTCGGTGTTGACGTCGACCAGCGCAGACGGGGACCTGGCGAGGTTGACGGTGGCGGCATTCGTGCCCGCGGGCACCCGGTTGACGATCACCAAGTACATCGGTTACGGCTGGTCGGGCAGACGCTCCGTACCGGCCCTGCAATCCCAAGTCGACGCCGCGTTGGCGATGGCGATGGAAGCCGGGTGGGAGGAGCTGCTCAGGTCGCAGCGCGCGTTTCTCGACAGTTTCTGGCTCGACGCCGACATCGAAATCGACGGCGACCCGGAACTGCAGCAAGCGTTGCGGTTCGCGATCTTTCAAGTACTGCAGGCAGGAGCCAGGGGACAAGCCAGGGCGATCCCAGCCAAGGGCCTCACCGGCCCCGGGTACGACGGGCATACCTTCTGGGACACTGAAACATTCGTCCTACCCATGCTCACATACACCATGCCCGCCGCCGCCCGCGAGGTGCTGCGATGGCGGCACTCGACTCTCGACCGGGCCAAGGACCGGGCGCGCGAGCTCGGTCAGGCGGGGGCGATGTTTCCGTGGCGCTCCATCAACGGCGACGAGTGTTCGGGGTACTGGCTGGCCGGAACGGCCGCTGTCCACATCACCGCCGATATCGCCAACGCGACAGCGCGCTACCTCGCCGCAACGCGCGACACCCAATTCGAGACCGAATGCGGCGTCGAACTGCTCGTCGAAGGCGCCCGACTGTGGGCGCATATGGGCCACCTGCACGACGGGGTCTTCCGGATCGACGGGGTGACCGGGCCCGACGAATACACCGCGGCGGCCAACAACAACATCTTCACCAACCTTGCGGCCCAACAGAATCTCCGCGACGCGGCGGCCGCATGCCAGCGTCGGCCCGATATCGCCACACAGCTCGGCGTCGACGCAGCCGAGCTCGCGAATTGGCTACGTTGCGCCGATCGCATGCACATCCCCTACGACGAGGCGCGCGGGGTACACCAGCAATCAGACGAGTTCACCCACTTGGCGCCGTGGGACTTCGAGGGCTCAGTCGACCACTACCCGCTGTTGCTGAACTATCCCTACTACGACCTCTACCGCAAGCAGGTGGTCAAGCAGGCCGACCTGGTGCTGGCGATGTACCTGCGCGGCGACGCGTTCACCCCTGATCAAAAGCTGCGCAACTTCGACTACTACGAGCCTCTGACGGTCCGCGATTCGTCGTTGTCAGCCTGCTGTCAGGCGTTGATCGCCGCCGAAGTCGGCTACCTCGACCTCGCCTACGACTACCTCGTCGAGACGGTGTTCACCGACCTGCACGATCTGCACGACAATGTCTCCAGCGGACTGCATATCGCGGCCCTGGCCGGCGCGTGGATCGACTGTGTCGCCGGATTCGGCGGCATGCGTGATTACAGCGGCCAACTCACCTTCGCGCCACGGCTCCCCAGCAAACTGAACGGCCTGTCGTTTCGCATGGTGGTCCACGACAGCAAGATCCTCGTCGCCATCAGCCATGACTCCGCGACGTATCGCCTGCTCAGCGGTGAACCGATCGCGCTCGCTCACCACGGCCAGGATTTCCTTCTCGGCGAACACCCGATCACGCTGGCGGTACCGAAGATCGCATACCGCAAACCACCGGCCCAGCCCCCAGGACGCGAGCCCTATCGCCGCGACGCCGCGCCGTCGCAAGCGACACAATCCTCGAGTCCCAGCAAGGCCGGCTAACGATGATCCCAGCCTTGTCACCTGCATGTCCCCGACGCCCGCCGACCGGCGAGGAGATATTCCCTCCCGGGTTGTGGGTCCAGTGACGAAAACGCCTGCTCACCAACGCAAGAACCCGTCGGTCGTGATAGCCTCGCAGCACACCACAAGCCCGCGTCGGGCGGGTGGGAAGGCCCCGAATACTGCGCCAGCGCTGTCGCGTAATACTCCCGTTCCCCCTGAGACGAACTCGACACGGCTGAGTGATTGGGTGGTGCAGCAACGATGACGTTCGATATCGCGACGGTTCTTGATGGGCACGACCGGGAGCGCACTGAGCTCATCGACGTCTTGTGGGCGGTGCAACGCAATGTCGGCCACATTTCTGCCGACACCGTCACTGCGATCGCGGATTGGCTCGGACTGTCGACCGACGACGTTCTGGAGACCGCGACGTTCTATCACTTCTTCCACACCACGCCATCGGGTCGTCACCGAATCTATCTAAGTAACACGGTCATCGGGAAGATGAACGGCTACCAGCAGGTGTACGACGCGCTGGAACGCGAAACGGGGACACAGTTCGGCGGGCCGGGGTCGGCTGACTTCGGCTTGTTCGAAACCCCCTGCATCGGCATGAGCGACCGTGAACCGGCGATGCTCATCGACGATGTCGTGTTCACCGACCTGACACCGGCGTCGATCACAGAGATCGTTGCGGGCCTGAAGAGCGGTCTTGCCCCTGAGCAGATCGCCAACCCGGTTGCTTTGCCGCACCATGATGCGGCGTATGTGGAATCGCTGACTCACCCCAGCGTCCACACCTCGGGGCCGGTATTCTTCTGTGGGGACACCGACTACGCGGCGTTGATACAGCGCTGTCGGGCAATGACTCCCGAGGACGTGATCGCCGTGGTCGCCGAATCCGGCCTACGCGGGCGCGGTGGTGCGGGCTTTCCCACCGCGACGAAGTGGAAGTCGTGCCGGGCAGCGGGAGGTACCGAGAAGTACGTCATCTGCAACGCCGACGAGGGCGAACCGGGAACCTTCAAGGACCGGATTCTGCTGACCCACTCTCCCAAGCTGGTGTTCGCCGGCATGGCCATCGCGGCCCATGCGGTCGGCGCCGAACGCGGCATCCTCTACTTGCGCGCCGAGTATGTGTATCTGCGGAACTATCTGGCTCGGCAGTTGGTCGAACTGCACGAGGACGGTGTACTTGGGGGCGGGTTCGACATCCGGATCCAGTTGGGTGCCGGTGCCTATATCTGTGGCGACGAATCCGCGCTGATCGAGTCCTGCGAGGGCAAGCGGGGAACACCCAGGCTCAAGCCCCCTTTCCCGGTCGAGCACGGTTTCCTCGGCAAGCCCACGGTGGTCAACAATGTCGAGACATTCGCCGCGGCGACCCGGATCCTGCAAGAGGGCGCCGAGTGGTTCGCGACGATGGGAGCACCCGGGTCGACTGGGACCCGCCTGCTGAGCGTTTCCGGCGACTGCGCCGCCCCGGGCATATACGAGGTGGAGTGGGGCACCACGCTGCGTGCTGTGCTCGACCGGGTCGGTGCTGAGGATCCCTGGGCCGTCCAGATCAGCGGTCCCTCCGGTGAGATGCTCTCGGTGAGCGCCGACGGACATCGCAGACTCGCCTACGACGACCTGTCCTGCAACGGCTCCTTCATGGTCTTCAACCGCGACCGCGACCTGATCGAGATCGTCAAGGATTTCATGCAATTCTTCGTCGATGAGTCGTGCGGAATCTGTGTGCCCTGCCGGGCAGGCAATGTGATGCTGCGCGAGAGGATCGGTCTGGTGGCCGAAGGGCGTGCCGCGAGATCTGATCTCGACGACATGGTCGCCTGGGGCGGTATCGTCGCTCACACCAGCCGATGTGGACTCGGTGCCACCTCGCCCAATCCGATCCTCACCACGCTGAAGAAGTTCCCGGAGGTCTATTCGGCGCGGCTTCGCGAGCGCAACGGCGATCCGCTGCTGTCGTCGTTTGACGCCGAGGCGGAGCTGTCCGGCTATGCCCAGGTCGTTGCCCAACTCGCCCCACAGGAGTCGCTGTGAGCATCCAGATCGAGATCGACGGCACCGCTGTCACCACGGAGGAGGGCAAGACACTCGTCGATGCGGCCGCCGAGGCAGGTGTCTACATCCCGGCCCTGTGCTATCTGCCCGAACATCCTGCGTTGGGCACGTGCCGGGTGTGTTCGGTCAAGGTCGACGGTCGCATCACTGCTGCCTGTGCCGTAGCGGTCACTGACGGAATGCGGGTGCAGGTCAGTGATCCGGAGACCACCGCCGCGCGAAAAGCGTTGGTGGAGATGCTGTTCTCCGAGGGCACTCACAACTGCCCCAGCTGCGAGAAGGCTGGCCGCTGCACGCTGCAGGCTGTGGGCTACGAGGTGGAGATGGTGGTGTCACCCTTTCCCTACCAGTTCCCCAGACGGGTCGCAGACCACGCGTCGGACACGATTTGGCTGGAGCGCGACCGCTGCATCTTTTGTCAGCGTTGCGTGGAGTTCGTCCGTGACCGCGAGACCGGCAAGAAGATCTTCAGCATCAGCGGCCGCGGAACCCATGCCCGCATCGAGATCGACGTCGAGCTCGCCAACAAGATGCCACCCGAACAGATTCACGAAGCCGTCGACATCTGCCCTGTCGGCACGATCCTGAAGAAAGGGGTCGGCTACGACGAACCGATCGGCAAGCGACGCTACGATCTCCAGTCGGTGAGGGATCGGACACTCGAGCCGTCGGAGAGGCCGGCCACATGACAACTTCGGAGTCCAACGAGATTGCCTCGCACGAACTTCCGACCACACCGCTGGACCCGGAGGTGGCCGCTAAACGCGCTGCGAAGATCAAGGTCTCGATGATCAGCCTGTGCGGCTGTTGGGGATGCAACTTGTCGTTGCTGGACATCGACGAGCGGATGATCGACCTGCTGGACAAGATCACCATCCTGCGATCGTCGTTCACCGACATCAAGCGGATCCCCGAGCGATGCGCGATCGGATTCATCGAAGGCGGAGTCGCCAACGAGGAGAACATCGAGACGCTGCGGCACTTCCGGGAGAACTGCGACATATTGATCTCCGTTGGCGCCTGCGCTATCTGGGGTGGCGTACCGGCGTTGCGCAACCTGGTGGGCCTCGAAGATTGTCTGGCCGAGGCCTACACGAACTCACCCACGGCACCACCCGGCGCGGGTCCGGTGGTGCCCTACCACCGCAGGATCCCGATTCTCACCAACAACGTCCACCCCTGTCACGAGGTCGTGCATATGGACTACTTCGTTCCAGGTTGCCCGCCGCAAGCGGACGCGATTCTCGACGTCCTCGACGACCTCGTCAACGGACGTCCGGTGAACCTGCCCAAGTCTCTCAACCATTTCGACTGAACGGGGACCAGCCAGTATGGCGCGCACCGTCATCATTGATCCGATCACCCGCATCGAGGGACACGGAAAAGTGGTCATCGAACTCGACGACGACCTCAACGTCGTCGATGCCAAGTTGCACGTGGTGGAGTTTCGCGGCTACGAGAGGTTCATCCAGGGCCATCCCTACTGGGAAGCCCCGGTGCTCATGCAACGGATCTGCGGGATCTGCTTCGTCAGCCACCACCTCGCCGGGGCCAAGGCTCTCGACGACATGATCGGCGTCGGGCCGGCGTCGGGGACCCACCTGACCCCGACGGCGGTGAAGATGCGACGTCTGGGTCATTACGCGCAGATGTTGCAATCACACGTCACCGCCTATTTCTACCTGGTTGTACCGGAGATGCTGTTCGGTATCGATGCCGCACCTGAGCAGCGCAACTTCATCGGACTCATCGAGGCTAACCCCGGCCTGGTCAAACGCGTTGTCCGGCTGCGTAAGTGGGGACAAGAAATCATCGAGGCGGTGTTCGGAAAGCGCATGCACGGCGTCTCGTCGGTGCCTGGCGGGGTGAACAAGAGCCTTACCGCAGCCGACGTGGACCGCTTCCTGCAGGGCGAGGACGGATTGCCATCGGTCGATGAAGTCATCGCGGATGCACAGTTGGGTCTGCAGATGTTCTATGACTTCCACGAGGAACACCGGGACGTGGTGGACGGTTTCGCCAACGTCCCGGCGCTGAACATGTGTCTGGTGGGTAGCGACGGCAACGTCGACTACTACGACGGCCGGCTGCGGGTGGTCGACGATCACAAGGCGGTCGTGCGTGACTTTGACTACCGCGACTATCTAGACCAATTCTCCGAGGGAGTGGAGAAGTGGAGCTACATGAAATTCCCGTACTTGACCGATCTCGGCCGCGAGGCCGGGTCGGTGCGGGTGGGACCGTTGGCTCGGCTCAACGTCACCCGATCCCTACCGACCCCGATTGCCGCCGAGGCGCTGGAGCGCTTCCACGCCTACACCGGGGGACGTGCCAATGACATGACGTTGCACACCAACTGGGCGCGCACCATTGAAATCATCCACGCCGCCGAGGTTGTTCGCGACCTGCTGAATGATCCCGACATTACCAAGGATGAGCTGGTGGTGGCTCCCGGTGCGGACGCATGGGTGGGGGAGGGTGTCGGTGTGGTGGAAGCTCCCCGGGGCAGCCTGCTGCACCATTATCGCGCCGATCGCGAGGGCAATGTCACGTTCGCCAACCTCATCGTGGCGACCACCCAGAACAACCAGGTGCTCAACCGCACGGTGCGCAGTGTGGCCGAGGACTATCTCGGAGGTGAGGCTGAGATCACCGAGGGCATGGTGAACGCCATTGAGGTGGGTATCCGCGCCTACGATCCGTGCTTGAGCTGCGCCACCCACGCGTTGGGACAGATGCCGTTGACTGTCTCGGTTGTCGACTCCGAGGGTCGGGTGATCGATGAACGCACACGCTAAGCCACAACCCATGACACTCGGGCTCTTCGATGACGCCACGTCGCTGATCTATGGCATCGGCAACGCCGGACGCCAAGACGACGGATTGGGTTGGGCATTCATCGACCGGTTCGAACAACGCTGTCCTCAGTCTCGCGCGCGGCTGCGCCGTACCTATCAACTCAACCTGGAAGACGCCGACTTGATCAGCCGATACCGGCGGGTGCTGTTCGTGGATGCCACGAAAGACCCTACGGTGGAATCGTTTACCGTGAGCCATCCCGAACCGCAACTGGACTTCAGCTTCACCTCGCATGCACTCTCGGTGCCGTCCATCCTGGCCACTACCCAGCAGTGCTTCGAACAGATCCCCGAGGCCTTCCTGCTGGCGATCCGCGGCTACGAATGGGAGCTCCAGCAGGGACTGACCGGCCCCGCGCAACACAACCTCAGCCGCTCACTAGAGTTCTTGTCGTCACCGCGGTGACGCTGGCAGCAACCCAATCATCGAATTTCTGGCACTGACGTGGCCCGTATCGGATGGGACTTGACCCCAGTTCGCCGCTCGGAGCACCCGACACTCCGGCCGGCCATGACCGGTCAGGTGTCAACCCGGTAATCGCTTCGCCGCCAACGCAGTTCGTCTCGCCGGGTAGCGGGCGCGAATCGACGCTCGCGAATCGACGCTACAGTACAGAGATCGCCGATCGACGGGGACCGCGCACAACGATCGCGGCACGTACACGAGGATTTGGTGAAAGAGACATGACGCGCGAGTTTCGCATCCAATGTCAAAGTTGCACTAGCGTCATCACGCTGGCGGTCTCGGTGTACAAAAACGACGACGCCGCCGCGAAACAACCGCTCAACGAGCTGCTGGTCGACTACGGATGGCTACCGACATCACAGGGCAGCTACTGCCCACAACACGCCGCACCAGCACGGCAGAACCTGCGGCCCCCGTCATGGCACCGCACCGTTCGGAGGTCGCTGCGCTGAGCAGCCCACCGACGATCCCGAGATCCGATCAGGGGTCTCACAGCAGGCGCCATCGACAGGCGCCATCGAAAGGGCGATCAACCCAGCCGCAGGTACCTGCCACCCTGACACCGCAACCCACCCTGACACCGCAACGAATCCCGCGGTCGGCGCTCAATTCAGCCGATTCAGCCGAATGCCGATCCGTCCAGGCGCGCTACGACCTCCTGCATCGGGCGGCGCGGGGTCAGCGGCAGTGGCTCAGCGTCGTCGGGTGCCCAGCCGATACGCACTAACATCTGGGGAGACGCTTGGTCGGCGAACACCTCACGCTGCACGGCGTCGCGAGTTTCGGCGATCTCCAATGGTTCGGTCAGTGGGCAGGTCGCCAAGCCACTCATCGTCGCCCGAAGCACCACCAGGCTGGTTGCCTCACCCGCACGCAGCCGCGCCAGCCTGCGGTCGTTGGCGGTGCCCAACGCCAACACAACAGCGTGATCCTCGGCGGTGTCGGGATCATCCGGTGCAGCCAAAACACTACCGGCGACGCCCCGTCCGGCAACCCCCGCTGCCGGATCGTCTTGCGGCGTTGTGCGTGCGGGCGCACCGGTAGGGCAGGCGTAAAGTGCCCTCCACGTGTTCACTTCGGTGCGATAGGCGTGGTCGGCCGCGTGCTGTTGAACCGACTGCGTCACAATGCGCCGCAACCTGGGCTGCGACCTCACCTCCCGCACGGTGACCCCGAGGTGACTCAAGCGAGCGCAGATCGCCGCAATGGTCGCTGCGGGCACCGGTCGACCACTGTAGCGGCGGCGGTCGGTGCGGCGCCGCTGAATTGCCCCCGACAGGGCGACAGCCGACTCCGTGATCGGCGCGCGGAACAATTCCAAGGCCGCCAGGTGGTCGGGGTCGGCGGGATTGGGGAAGTGGCGCACCTGTGCGCGCCATCCCAGCGCCGCGAACGCGACAACGCAATGATGTAGAGCGGCACCACAACTCACGATGAGGTCGCGCCCATCAGGATCGGTGTTCGGTAACTGGACCTCAGGGTCGGCGAACAGGTGCAGGCTGCAATCACCGACCCGCCAACGCCACGGCTGCGAATTATGTATCGAGGGCGCCCGAACCGCCTGCGACAGCACCGCCTGCACGGTCGCAACGTCGGGGAAATGCTCACTCATGGTTGCCCACCACCTTTCCGGTGAGAGTAAATCCAACTGGTCACTTTCGCACGTCCAACAGGATCGAATCCGCGCGACCGTGTATCCATGCCGATCCGCTACAGCGGTGCACCAACCCCAAGACGACGAACGATCGATCGATCTGATCGCTCACCCTGAGGTTGGGCAGGCATCGAACCGAAGTCCGGGGAGCACTCAGCGACCCAAACCGCTCGTCGCCGAGGCCGCAGGCCGCGGTTGGCCCTCGGCATCCAGCTGGTCCAGCTTCTCGGCAACGTCAGTCGTCAACGCATCCAGCGCGGCCTGCGGCGTAACCTTCGGCGGCGACTGCATCGCCGGAAACTCCGCCACGAACGCGACGTAACCGTGCTCGCTGGGTGACCAATGGATACGGTAGCTGTATTCGTAGGCTTTCCATTCTGGCTTCATATTCAGAACCTACCGCTGCGGTCCCGCTGGCGCTGCAGTCCACGGCCCCTAACTCGAAGGACCAAGGTCCTCTATCTCTGTAGCCCAACGCAATCCGGAGATCCGAGGGCCTAATTTCCTGTGCAACAACGGATCCCGATCCGCCGCCAATGCAGCTCGTAGAGACATGCCGAAACATTGCGGAAACATTGTGATGGCGAGAACTCGCCGCAGCGCGCCGTGCGCGATCGCTGCACCGTAGTATGGGTTACAACGCTGCACCGCAGTATGGGTTACAACCCAGTATGGTTGACAACACTTGTCGTGATTGGGGCAAGTGTTCCGTTCCGCATCGCATGGGAGCACCCCCTACGCAGGGTTCGGCCTTGTTGGCAGCCGGTGTGAACCGGCACAGAATCGACAAGGCCACGTGCAGGAACTTCCCGAAGGGTTAGGTGGGAATGGCGCCCAAGAATGTCGGGCTTTACAACCCCGCGTTCGAGCACGATGCGTGCGGTGTTGCCATGGTCGTCGACATGCATGGCCGGCGCAGCCGCGACATCGTCGACAAGGCGATCACCGCGCTGCTCAACCTCAAGCACCGCGGGGCCCAGGGCGCCGACCCGCACACCGGTGACGGCGCTGGCATCCTCATCCAGGTTCCCGACGAATACCTCCGCGCGGTGGTTGATTTCGACCTCCCGTCGCGGGGCAGCTACGCGACCGGGATGGCTTTTTTGCCGCAGTCGTCACAAGACGCCGCCGCGGCGTGTGCGGCAGTGGAGAAGATCGTCGAGGCGGAGGGTCTGCGGGTGCTCGGCTGGCGTCAGGTGCCCACCGACAGGTCGTCGCTGGGTGCACTGGCCCGCGACGCCATGCCGAAGTTCCGGCAGGTGTTCATCTCCGGCGCCCAGGGGATGGAGCTCGAGCGCCGCGCCTACATCGTGCGTAAGCGAGCTGAGCACGAGCTTGGCGCCAAAGGCCCGGGCCAGGACGGCCCCGGCCGCGAGAAGGTCTATTTTCCGAGTCTTTCCGGGCAGACATACGTGTTCAAGGGGATGTTGACCACCCCCCAGCTCAAGGCGTTCTACCTGGATCTGCAGGACGAGCGGCTGACGAGCGCCTTGGGCATCGTGCACTCCCGGTTCTCGACCAACACCTTCCCGTCGTGGCCGCTGGCCCATCCCTTCCGGCGCATCGCCCACAACGGCGAAATCAACACCGTCACCGGCAACGAGAACTGGATGCGGGCCCGGGAAGCGCTGATCCGCACCGATATCTTCGGCTCGGCGCAGGGTGTTGAGAAGCTCTTTCCCATCTGCACTCCGGGCGCATCGGACACAGCGCGTTTCGACGAGGTGCTCGAACTGCTGCACCTGGGTGGACGCAGCCTCGCGCATGCTGTGCTGATGATGATTCCCGAAGCGTGGGAGCGCCACGAGTCGATGGACCCCGCGCGACGGGCATTCTACGAGTACCACGCTTCGCTCATGGAGCCGTGGGACGGCCCGGCGTCGATGACGTTCACCGACGGTACGGTGGTCGGCGCGATGCTCGATCGCAACGGCCTGAGGCCGTCGCGCATCTGGGTGACCGACGACGGGCTTGTGGTGATGGCTTCCGAGGCCGGTGTGCTCGATCTCGACCCGGCGAAGGTGGTGCGCCGGATGCGGCTGCAGCCCGGCCGCATGTTCCTGGTCGACACCGCTCAGGGGCGCATCGTTGCCGACGAGGAGATCAAGGCCCAGTTAGCCGCCGAGCAGCCATACCAGGAATGGCTCGACGACGGACTGGTCACGCTCGAAGAGTTGCCCCAGGGGCCCTACGTCCGGATGCCCCGTCATCGGATCGTGTTGCGCCAACTGGTATTCGGCTACACATACGAAGAGCTGAACCTGCTCGTGGCCCCGATGGCCCGCACGGGTGCGGAGCCCATCGGGTCGATGGGCAACGACACCCCCGTTGCGGTGCTCTCGCAGCGGTCACGGATGCTCTACGACTACTTCCACGAACTGTTCGCACAGGTGACCAACCCGCCGCTGGATGCCATCAGGGAAGAGGTCGTGACCAGTCTGCAGGGCGTGATCGGCCCCGAGGGTGACCTGCTGAGCCCAGACGAGAACTCATGCCGCCAGATCGCGTTGGCGCAGCCCATCCTGCGAAACCACGAGCTGGCCAAGTTGGTCAACCTGGACCCGGAACGGGAGATCAACGGGCGCCGGCACGGCATGGGTGCCAAGGTGATCCGCTGCCTATATCCAGTGGCTGAGGGCGGCGCCGGACTCAAGGCAGCCCTTGACCGGGTGCGGACGCAGGTTTCGGCGGCCATCGACGAGGGTGCGCGCATCATCGTGCTCTCCGACCGCGAATCGGACGAGGAGCTCGCACCGATCCCGTCGCTGTTGTCGGTGTCCGCCGTGCACCATCACCTGGTGCGTGAGCGGACCCGCACACTGGTTGGCCTCGTCGTCGAGTCCGGCGACGCGCGGGAGGTCCACCACTTGGCGGCCTTGATCGGGTTCGGGGCGGCCGCGATCAACCCCTACATGGCATTCGAGTCGATCGAGGACATGCTCGACCGGAACGTCCTGCAGGGACTGGACCGTGAAAAGGCGCTGGCCAACTACGTCAAAGCCGCCGGCAAGGGCGTGCTCAAGGTGATGTCCAAGATGGGCATCTGCACCCTGGCGTCCTACACCGGTGCGCAGTTGTTCCAGGCCGTCGGCATGTCGCAGCCCCTGCTCGACGAACATTTCACCGGCATGACGTGTCCGACCGGCGGCATCGATCTGGACGACATCGCCGACGACGTAGCGATCAGGCATGCGCTTGCATTCCTGGACCGGCCCGAGGAGCGGGCGCATCGTGAACTGCCGGTCGGCGGGTACTACCAGTGGCGCCGCGAGGGCGAGTACCACTTGTTCAACCCGGACACCGTGTTCAAGCTCCAGCACGCCACCCGAACCGGGCAGTACGCGATCTTCAAGGAGTACTCCAGACTGGTCGATGACCAGAGCGAGCGGATGGCCTCGCTGCGCGGACTGCTGACGTTTAAAGAGGGTGTGCGTCCACCGGTGCCGATCGATGAGGTCGAGCCGGCCCGCGAGATCGTCAAACGATTCGCCACCGGGGCGATGAGCTACGGTTCGATCTCGGCGGAAGCACACGAGACGATGGCGATCGCAATGAACCGTCTTGGTGGCCGATCGAACTGCGGCGAGGGCGGCGAGCACGTCAGCCGGTTCGAGCGCGACCCCAATGGGGACTGGCGCCGCAGCGCGATCAAACAGGTGGCCTCGGCCCGATTTGGCGTCACCTCGCACTACCTGACCAACTGCACCGACCTTGAGATCAAGATAGCTCAGGGAGCCAAACCGGGCGATGGGGGCCAGCTTCCGGGCTACAAAGTCTATCCGTGGGTGGCCGAGGTCAGGCACTCGACGCCCGGGGTGGGCCTGATCTCGCCGCCGCCCCACCACGACATCTATTCGATCGAGGACCTCGCACAGCTGATTTACGACCTGAAGAACGCCAACCCCGCTGCGCGGGTGCACGTCAAGCTGGCCTCTGAGGTCGGGGTGGGTACCGTCGCGGCCGGCGTGTCGAAAGCCCGTGCCGACGTCGTCCTGATCTCCGGCCACGACGGTGGAACCGGCGCCGCACCGCTGACGTCGATGAAGCACACCGGCGCCCCGTGGGAGCTCGGCCTCGCCGAAACCCAGCAGACCCTGCTGCTCAACGGATTACGTGACCGCATCGTCGTGCAGGTGGACGGTCAGCTCAAGACCGGGCGCGACGTGATGATCGCGACGCTGCTGGGCGCCGAGGAGTACGGCTTCGCCACGGCGCCGCTCGTCGTGTCGGGCTGCATCATGATGCGGGTCTGCCACCTTGACACCTGCCCTGTCGGCGTTGCGACCCAGGACCCCGAGCTGCGCAAGCGATTCAACGGCAAGCCCGAGTTCGTCGAGAACTTCTTCATCTACCTCGCAGAGGAGGTTCGGGAATACCTGGCGCAGCTCGGCTTCCGGACTATCAACGAAGCCGTCGGCCAAGTGGGCTCGCTGGACACCACGCTGGCTGCCGAGCGCTGGAAGGCCCGGAAGCTGGACTTGTCGCCGCTGCTGCACGAGCCGGAGTCGGCGTTCATGAACCAAGACCTGTACTGCAGCTCGCGGCAGGACCATGGTCTGGAGAAGGCGCTGGACCAGCAGCTGATCGTGATGAGTCGGCAGGCACTGGATCATGGCACCCCGGTCAAGTTCTCAACAAAGATCTCCAACGTCAGCCGGACAGTGGGAACAATGCTGGGCCACGAGTTGACGAAGGCCTATGGTGGCCAAGGCCTTCCGGACGACACGATTGACATCACCTTCGACGGCTCGGCCGGCAACAGCTTCGGTGCCTTCGTGCCCAAGGGCATCACACTGCGGGTCTACGGGGATGCCAACGACTATGTCGGTAAGGGGCTTTCCGGTGGCCGGCTGGTGGTACGGCCGGCCCCCAACGCGCCGGAAGGCTTCGTGGCAGAGGAGAACATTATCGGCGGCAATGTCATCCTGTTCGGCGCCACCAGCGGCGAGGCGTTCCTGCGTGGCGTCGTGGGTGAGCGATTCGCGGTCCGCAATTCCGGGGCCCACGCGGTGGTGGAGGGTGTCGGCGACCACGGCTGCGAGTACATGACCGGCGGCAAGGTCGTGATCCTCGGGCCGGCGGGACGCAACTTCGCCGCCGGGATGTCGGGCGGTGTCGCCTATATCTACGACCCTGCCAACCAGCTGCCAGACCACCTCAACGCCGAGATGGTCCAACTCGAGGAGCTCGACGACAACGACCTGGACTGGCTGCACGCGATGCTGAGCAAGCATGTCGAAGCCACGGACTCGGCGCCGGGCAAGCGGATTCTGGTCCACTGGACGACTGAGCGGCAGCACTTTGTGAAGGTGATGCCGCGCGACTACAAGCGAGTGCTGGAGGCCATTGCCGAGGCCGAGCACAACGGCACTGATGTCGACCAGGCAATCATGGCAGCCGCGCATGGCTGATCCCTTCGGATTCTCAAGCATCGCGCGCGTGAGCTGCCGAAGAGGCGACCGGTGTCGCTGCAATATGTTGCGAGCGGATGTCAGCGGCGCAGGGTGTCCGACGGCGCCTCGCCCCAGCGCTTGCGGTACTCGACGCCGAAGCTCCCGAGGTGGTGGAAACCCCACCGTTCGGCGACTGCGGTGACGGTCACGCCATCCGACGGAATGGCGTCGGCGAGTTCGGAGTGCACCCGTTCCAGGCGCCGCTCCCGCACGAATGTCATCGGAGTCATGCCGACCTCCTCGCGGAAACCCTGCTGAACCGACCGCACGCTCATGTGCACCGCCCGCGCCAACGATGCCATGGTGATCCGTTCGGCGAGGTGGCCGTCGATGTAGTCCATGGCCTCTTGGATGGCCGCGCGACGCCCGCTCGACGAGGGGGGTTCGGTGATATCGGCATGGTAGGTCGACGGCTGCAGGTAGAGCAGACTGCTGATCACCAGCTCCTCGACGGCGCCGATTCCGCGACCGTGTTGCATGAGCGAACCGGAGTGGTAGACCTCGGTGTGGACGAGTTGCACGGCGGCGTTCCAGCGCATCGCCGCCTCGGTCGCCAGATCGAATTCGGGGTCAAAAACCAGTGGCTTGACCATGTTTCGCCCGATCAGCCGCGTCACGTGTGCCGTCATCGCGCACTCCTCGATGCGGATCAGCAGCTGGGGTGAATCGTGTTCGAAAGCGATACGCAGCGGTACGCCGGGACTGGTGACCAATGACCGCACGGTGTTGGCCTCGAACGTCGATTCCGGATGTGCAATGGCGGCACTGCCGTTCATCGGCATGTGCACGGCGAAGTAGCGACCCGAGGCCGGGATGTCGATGGTGGCTGCCACGTGCAGATCGAGGTAGAGCATGCTGACGTTGCGCAGCCGCACACCGTGCATGGTGGCGGCGAAGCCGCCGGCGTTGGCGGGGTCGACGGAAATTGTCAGCGGGGACAGCGCGCGGCCGATGAGGCGGGCGGCATCGGCGATGTCTTCGGTATAGAAGATCTCATGCTCGGACAACGCCGGCGGCACGCCGCGGGAGCGTACCTTGCGCCGGACCGGGTCGCTGGTGCGGCGGATGTCGATGAACCCCAGACGGGCGAGGCGGGACATCGGGGCGATCAGCCCGCTCGAAGGAAGGCAAGGCTAACATTGGCGTGGGGGAGAACATCTCGTGCGGACAAGGCAAGCCTCCCTTATGACAGGCGCGCACCAGCGTAGACATTTCTACGCAATTCTGACAATGGTTGCGCGAAACCGATAGGCACGGTCGTTGTTGCTGAGTACGTTTGGCCCTGTCACCGCACTCCGGCAGGGAGGCTCGCATGGTCGCCAACGGTCACGCCTTGGGGCAGGTATCGCCTGCCGATACGGTACGTGACCGGCTGGACGACCCGAGCGTCGCCGCCGCCCTCAACGATCTCCTCGACCACGCCGATCTGCTGGCCATACTGGTCGGTGGCCTGGACGGTTTGGTCCGCAGGGGCGACGACATCACCGCGAACCTCTCTTCCGCGATCGGCGAGTTCAGTGGCTCCTCGTCGCAGGTGCCCGGGCTGGCCGAACTCAAGAGTGCCGACCTGGGCCAACTGGCCGCCAGTCTGGCGACACTGTCGGGCGGACTTGTCAAGGCCACGCCCGCGATCAGCACCCTGCTCAACTCGGCGCTGACCGATTCGCGCGGTGCCGAGGTGCTCGCCGCCCTCGGCGACGCGGTGACCGCGGCCCGCGACGGATTACCGCAGGCGCCGCGCGGCCTACGCGGGCTGTGGAAGACCATGCGCACCGCCGCCAAGGATCCCGACGTCACCCGCGGCCTGGTCTACCTGATCGAAGTCGCCCGGATCTTCGGCCGCAAGCTGTGAAACAGGTTGCGGCACAACCCCAGTAAATCTGTCCGATCCGGTCGTAGCGGCCGGTGACCGAGAGGAGTTCTCATGGCATCGGTGCTCTGGTTCCAGGGCGGGGCGTGTAGTGGCAACACGATGTCCTTCCTCAACGCAGAAGAGCCCAATGTCGTCGATTTGATCGTCGACTTCGGGCTCGATCTGTTATGGCACCCGTCACTGGGCCTCGAACTCGGCAAGAACGCCCAGAAGGTGTTCTGGGACTGCGCCAAAGGCGAACGCCCGCTGGATATCTTCGTCTTCGAGGGGACTGTCATCGAGGCCCCCGACGGGAGCGGCCGGATGGACATGTTCGCCGACCGCCCGATGAAGGACTGGGTCACCGACCTGGCCGCTGCGGCGCAGATCGTGGTGGCCATCGGTGACTGCGCCTGCTGGGGAGGCATACCCGCGATGGCGCCCAACCCCTCGGGCTCCACCGGGCTGCAATTCCACAAGCGCGAGAAGGGCGGGTTCCTGGGCCCCGACTTCCGGTCGAAGATGGGCCTGCCGGTCATCAACGTCCCGGGCTGCCCCGCGCATCCGGACTGGATCACCCAGATCATCGTGGCGCTGGCCACCGGCAGGGCCGGTGATATCGCCCTCGACGACCTGCACCGCCCGGAGACCTTCTTCAAGACCTTCACCCAGACCGGCTGCACCCGGGTACAGTTCTTCGAGTACAAGCAGTCCACGATGTCCTTCGGCGACGGCACCCGAACCGGTTGTCTGTTCTACGAATTCGGTTGCCGGGGCCCGATGACGCACTCACCGTGCAACCGCATCCTGTGGAACCGGCAGTCATCGAAGACCCGGGCGGGCATGCCGTGCCTGGGCTGCACGGAGCCGGAGTTCCCGCACTTCGACCTGGCGCCCGGCACGCTGTTCAAGACCCAGAAGGTCAGCGGCCTGATCCCCAAGGAAGTGCCCGAGGGGACCGATCACCTGACCTACATGGGCCTGGCGGCGGCGGCCAGGATCGCTGCGCCGCAGTGGTCCAAAGAAGACATGTTCGTGGTCTAGCGCCCAGTCCGGCCAAGCAGCAGCCAGCAGCACCGAAAGGACTTTTCATGACCGCACTGGACCTGTTCGTGAGCCCACTCGGCCGGGTCGAGGGTGACCTCGACGTCCGGGTGACCATTGACGACGGTGTCGTGACCTCCGCGTGGACCGAGGCTGCGATGTTCCGCGGCTTCGAGATCATTCTGCGCGGCAAGGATCCGCAGTCCGGCCTGGTGGTGTGCCCGCGGATCTGCGGGATCTGCGGGGGCAGCCATCTCTACAAGTCGGCCTACGCGCTCGACACCGCGTGGCGCACCCACATGCCGCACAACGCGACATTGATCCGCAACATCTGCCAGGCCTGTGAGACGCTGCAGTCCATTCCGCGGTATTTCTACGCATTGTTCGCCATCGACCTGACCAACAAGAACTACGCCAAATCGTCGCTCTACGACGAAGCCGTGCGCCGGTTCGCTCCCTATGTCGGCACGAGTTATCAACCAGGAGTGGTGCTTTCGGGTAAGCCGGTGGAGGTCTATGCCATCTTCGGCGGACAGTGGCCGCATTCGAGTTTCATGGTGCCCGGCGGGGTGATGTGCGCTCCCACACTGTCGGACGTCACCCGCTCGATTGCGATCCTGGAGCACTGGAACGACAGTTGGCTCGAAGGTCAGTGGCTGGGCTGCTCGGTGGACCGCTGGCTGGCGAACAAGACCTGGGAGGATGTGCTGGCCTGGGTGGACGAGAACGAGGCGCAGCACAACAGCGACTGCGGGTTCTTCATCCGCTACTGCCTCGACATCGGGTTGGACAAGTACGGCCAGGGGGTGGGCAATTACCTCGCCACCGGAACGTATTTCGAGCCGTCGCTGTATGAGAACCCGACGGTCGACGGCCGCAACGCCGCCCTGATTGGCCGCTCGGGCGTCTACGTCGACGGCCAGTGGTCGGAGTTCGACCAGGCCAAGGTGCTCGAGGACGTCACGCACTCGTTCTACTCCGGCGACCGCCCGCTGCACCCGTTCGATGGCGAGACCGTCCCGATCGATCCCGAAGAGGGGCGCAAGCAGGGCAAGTACAGCTGGGCCAAGTCACCGCGCTACGCCGTCAACGGCAACGACCGCGTCCCGTTGGAGGCCGGACCGCTGGCGCGCCGGATGGCCGCAGCGGGGCCCAACGCCGCGCCACACCAGGACGATGACCCGCTGTTCGCCGATATCTACAACAAGATCGGCCCGTCGGTGATGGTGCGCCAACTGGCCCGGATGCACGAGGCCCCCAAGTACTACAAGTGGGCCCGCGGCTGGCTCGATGACCTGGAACTGAAGGAGGGCTTCTACTCCAAGCCCACCGAGTACGCCGAAGGTAGGGGTTTCGGTGCGACCGAGGCGGCGCGCGGTGCACTTGCCGACTGGATTGTCATCGAGGACAACAAGATCAAGAACTACCAGGTGGTGACACCGACGGCGTGGAATATCGGGCCGCGGGACGGTGCCGATGTGCTGGGTCCGATCGAGCGGGCCCTGGTCGGTTCGCCGATCGTCGACGCCGAGGATCCGGTCGAGTTGGGCCATGTGGCGCGCAGCTTCGACTCCTGCCTGGTGTGCACGGTGCACGCCTACGACGGTAAGACCGGACGCGAGTTGTCCAAGTTCGTGATCAACGGGATGGTGTGAGCTGCCTTCAGCACAAGCGGGAGCCCATCGGCGCGCTTCCCCGGCAGACCTGGAACCGCCGGGTTGTCGGGTGCTGGTCATCGGCTGCGGCAACCTGCTGCGCGGTGACGACGGAGTCGGACCGGTGCTGGTGCGTCACCTGTGGGAGCGTGGCGTACCCGACGGGGCCAAGCTCGTCGACGGCGGCACCGCAGGCATGGACGTGGCGTTCCAGATGCGCGGTGCCGCGCGGGTGGTCATCATCGACGCCGCCGCAACCGGTGCCGCACCGGGGACCGTTTACCGGGTTCCGGGCCACCAGCTGGCCGAATTGCCGCCGCTGCAAGGCCTGCATACGCACATGTTCCGCTGGGATCACGCCATCGCGTTTGCCCGCTGGGCCCTGGGTGAGGATTGCCCGACCGACATCACGGTGTTCCTGATCGAGGCGGCCGGGGTGGAGCTGGGCGCCGAGCTGTCCGACACCGCGACCGCGGCGATGGAGCAGGTCATTGCCGCCCTCGAGCGTGACTATCTGGGCCCGCTGCGACCGGCCGGACATGGCGAGGCGTTCGTCGGGTTCACGGCGGATGGTTACCTGTGCCTGGATGCGGCGCTGGCGGCGGCCCGGTTCCCGTCCGATGCGGTGGCCGCGGTGATCCGGGACGGAGATTTCTGGCTCATTCCGCTATGCGGACCGCGCAGCGGTGGTCTGCTGCTCAAACAGCGTAATCCGGTCGGAGACCGGTCCGTGCTGGTCAGTGAGCTAGTTAGGGATACCTTACTTACGGGCGTATGTCGGGCATTCTGGGACGATGAACATTCCGCTTTACGAATCCCCATCCCGACCGGTGCCGGTACGGGGCCAGACCGGTGATGGCCATGTGTGAGTGCCGGGAGCCTTTCCCGCACGGCCGGCCACCGACGGTGGTGCGGACCGACAGTGCCGCCGCCGAACGCGACCTGCGGGGACCCCTGCGCGGATGGACACCACGAGGAGGGCCGTGACCGAAACCGTGATCGCCGCTGCCGGCGCAGATATCGCCGTGCGCCCACAACCGCTGGGCGCCTTCGGCCTTCCCCTGGGTTATCTGCTGGTACCGGCGGGCCCGGATACCGAACCGGCCCGGCGGGCGCTGCTGTCGGGCAACCTGCCCGACGAGTGGCCGGCCCGGCTCTCCGCTCACCGGTGCGCGCTGGCCGGCGACCGCGACGGAGCCCTGGCAGCGTTGAGCGCCTCGTCCGCCGTCGACCCGGTCACCCGCTACAACCGGTTCGTACTCGACCCCGACAGTATCGGCGCCGGCCCAGATGTCGACGAATTACGTTCGGCACTCGGCGAATTCGGTGCACTCGTCGACCTGGTGTCATTCGCCGTCGGACGTAGCGACACCGCGCCCGAACCGGGTGATACCGACGGCGAGCTGGCAGCCGTACTACTGGCCGGCCAGGCGTCGGCGGCCCTGGCCGACGGTGTGCCCGCGCGTGCCATCGAGCTACTCGACGCCGCCGTGACAATGGCCGGCCCCGCCGCCGAACCATTGGCCGGGATGCTGCTGGGTGCGGCCGCCGGGATCTGCCGGGACGCCGCTGACCCCACCGCGCTGTCGCGCCTGGAGCGGGCGCTGCGTTGCCTCGACGGGGCTGACGCACTGCGGGTCGCGCGCGCCGAGCTGCATCTGACCGCGGCGGGCCTGCTGCACGAGCAGGCCGCCGACCGTCCCGAACTGCTGGCTTCGGCGATCCCGCATTACCATTCGGCGCTGCAACTGGTACGCCGCGAGGGCGCGCCGGTGCTGTGGGCCTCGGCGCACGCAGACCTGGCCACCGCCTATTTGACGATGCCCATGGTGGAGGCGTCGGGCCAGCTACGGCTCGGAGTGGCCGCGCAGTCGTTGCGGCAGGCACTGACGGTGTTCACCGCCGAGGAGCATCCGCGGCGGTGGGCCAGCGTGCAACTGAACCTGGCAAATTCGCTGGTGTACACCCCGTCCAAACATCAGACCGACAACCTCGTGGAGGCGGTCGAGATCTACGAGGCGGTACTGGCCGCCCGGGACCGGGACAGCGATCCGCTCGGTCGGGCCCGGGTGCTGGCCAACCAGGGCAATGTACTGGCGCACCTCGGTCTGCTCGACCTGGCCAAAGGCAAGCTGTACGAGGCGCGGTTCCTGTTCGAGGAACTCGGGGATTCCGAGTCGGTGCGCACCGTGCGCGGCGTGCTCGACGAGGTGGCGCGGCAAACCGCGCTGGCCCGCGACCAGGACTGTGGAGCGCTGATGTCAACCACCGCAGAGCAGCCGGTCACGGTCACCGAGCCTGATATCGACACGCTGGCCGATCGGGCGCTGGCCGCGGTCCGGCCCCAACTGCACAGCCACGGCGGCGACGTGACCCTGGTCCGGATCGACGACGCGGTGGCGTTCGTGCGGCTGGAAGGGGCCTGCAATGGTTGCTCGGTGTCATCGGTGACACTGCGTGAACTCGTGGAAACTGCACTGCTGCGGGGTGTCCCGGCGATAACCGCGGTCGAGGTGCTGCCGGCTGAACCGACTCCGACGCTGATCCCGGTGGAGGCGCTGCGGGTGCAGGGCGGGGATGTCTGGGTCCGGGTCACCGGATGAGCCGCTACACCGTGCGGCCGACGATCGACGGTCGTCCGGTCGGCAGTGCCCCGGCCGCGGTGTGCGATGTCGTACACACCGGCGGCTGGGAACCGCAGTGCTGGCTGGGTGCCCCCGCCCCCGGTGGGCTGGCGCTGCCGCCGGCCAGCCCCACGCCGGCCTGGATGTACTCACCGCGCGCGGTCTTCATCGACGATCAGTACGTCGTCGTCGCCGATTCGGGTAACCACCGGGTGCTGGTCTGGCATGGGCTGCCCACCCGAGACGAACATCCCGCCGACGTGGTGCTCGGTCAGCCTGACGGCAACTCCGAGGGCCGGGCCGCCGGTGGCCGCGGCCCGCAACGAGGGATGAATCTGCCCACCGGGGTTGCCGTGATCGACGGTCGGCTGCTGGTGGCCGACTCCTGGCATCACCGCATCCTGGTCTGGGATGTGGTGCCCCAACGCGGCGACACCGCACCGGACCTGGTGATCGGGCAGCCCGATACCGATTCCGTGCAGCCCAACCGCGGCGGCGACTGCGGTGCAGCGAGCCTGTACTGGCCGTTCGGTTTCGCGCTGCTGGGTGGACGGTTCTGGGTCGCAGACACCGGCAATCGACGGGTCGTGGGCTGGCACAACGGAATTCCCGAGCCCGGGCAGCGCGCCGATATCGTGCTCGGACAGCCGGATGCGGCGGTGCGGGAGGAGAATCGCGGGCGAGCCGTCGGTCCGGCCGGCTTCCGATGGCCGCATGCGATTGCCGGCACCGACGAGCTGCTGCTGGTCGCCGACGCCGGCGACCATCGGATCCTGGGCTGGTCGCCGCACCCCGGCGGCGACCAGCCCGCCGACGTGGTGCTGGGCCAGCCCGACTTCAGCAGCGCCGTCGAATGGCCGTACGGCCCGCATACCGCGGACCGGTTCCGCTTCCCATATGCGGTGGCGCTCGATTCCGGTCGTCTGGTGGTGGCCGATACCGCCAACAACCGGATCCTGATGTGGTCCGGAGCCGGCGGGGTGACCGACGGTAGACCCGCCGACGTGGTGCTGGGCCAGCCGGATTTTGCCGCCAACGGCGAGAACCGCTGGACCGGCGTCGGCCGGGACACCCTGTGCTGGCCGTACGGAATCTCGCTGCACGGTGAGACATTGGCCATCGCCGACTCCGGCAACAATCGCGTGATGATCTGGCGGCACGCCCGATGAGGCCACGGATCGTGCAGGGCGACGGGCAGATCGGCTTCTACTGGGTCACGATGCGCGGCACCCCGAGCACACTGCGGAAACTGGTCGCCGACGATGATGAACCCGTTCGGTTGGTCGCCACCCACCTTTCGGCGCTCGACGATGCGCTGATCGACGCCGCGGGCCGGTTCGGCGAATTGCTCGGCGGTGGCCGGCGGCCCGATGGCGCCGAACGGGAGGCGCTGGCCGAACTGCACCGCAGCCTGGACCGGCTGTGTCTCGACTACGCCGGGGCGCTGGAGTCGACCGGTATCGCCCCGGATGCCCGGGCCGGCAAGATCATCGGTACTGCGGCGCTGATGTCGATCCTGGCGCGCCAACCCCTGGGTCTGCTCGGGCCGGCCCCGTTCGACGGAGAGCTGGACACCCCGGCACCCGGGGTGGTCGGCGGGTACGGCGATATGATGCCGGTCGACGGACAGCGCCCCTGGCTGGGTGGTCGCTGGGTGGTACGCACCGAAGCGGGGCACCGGTATCCGCTGACCCTGGCGATGCTGCTGTTCGACAGTTCCGGAGTCAACAAGGAGGCCGCCCGCCGCGAGCACTGCGAGGCGCTGGAAGCGGTGCTGGCCGCGGCCGGACACCCCGACGCCGATCCGCTCGGCGTGGCCTGCGCCCTGGACTGGCTGCTCTACGACTGGTTGATGGCACACCGCAGCGGGCCCGACAGTGCCGAGATCGTCATCGCCGGCGATGCGGCCACCCAGCAGCAGGTTGCGCGGGTGATCATCGCGGCCGGCGCGGCATCGGTGGCAGCCCGGGCCACGGTCGATCCTGCGCTGGCGGTGTGACGGTCAGGAAGCTTTCAGAAATCTGCGCAGCCAGGCGTACCAGGCATCCATCCCGGACCCGGTCCTGGCGCTCACCGGGAGCACCTCGGCGGTCGGATTCACCTGGCGGACATGGCTGATATAGGTGTCGACATCGGCGTCCAGATGGGGCACCAGGTCGATCTTGTTGAGTAGCACGACGTCGACCGAGCGGAACATCACCGGGTATTTCAGCGGTTTGTCCTCACCCTCGGTCACCGAATAGACCATTACCTTGGCGTGCTCGCCGACATCGAACTCGGCCGGGCAGACCAGGTTTCCGACATTCTCGATGATCACCAGGTCCAGTGCGGGCAGGTCCAGGCCGGCCAGCGCGCGGTTCACCATCGGGGCGTCCAGATGGCACTCGCCACCGAAACCGTTGGAGGTGTTCAGCAAAGAGATCTGCGCACCCCGGCCGCCGAGCTTCACCGCATCCAGATCGGTGGCGATATCGCCCTCGACGACGCCGACAGCCACCTCGCCGGCCAGCTCGTCCAGGGTCGCGCCGAGGATTGTGGTCTTGCCCGACCCCGGCGAACTCATCAGGTTCAGTGCGCGTATCCCGTTGGTTGCGAACATGTTGCGGTTGATATCGGCGCGGGTGTCGTTCTCGGCGAAGATCGCCTCCAGCACCTCGACGCGTTGACCACCGGTCGCATAACCACTGTGGTCACCATGGTCTTCGCTGTGCTCATGGTGCCGCGCATCGTCGGCATGCGCGTGCAGCGTGCCGTCGTCGTGACGGTGAAACCTACCCATGGTGACTGCCTTTCATGTCACGTCCAGCCTTTCATGTCACGTCCAGCGAGGTGACCAGGAACTCCTCGCCGGCGACAACGGAAACGTCAGTGCTTTCGCAGACCGGGCACAGAATCGAGAAGCGGGAGCTGATCTCCGAGCGTTGACCGCAGGTGCGACACGCCACCGCCGCGGGCACCAGTTCGAGCTCCAGGCGGGCATCGGGGAGAGCCTCGTGATCGCGAATAATGCTCCAGCAGAACGTCAATGCATCCGGAACCACCTGTCGAAGCGCGCCAACCCGCACCCGCACCACATCGACATGCTGGCCCTGGGCATGGGAACTGACGACACCGGCGATGGCATGGCATAAGGACAACTCGTGCACGGTTACCGGTCGCCTCCTCCGCATCGACCCTACCGTTGAAATCCGCTACCGTTGAAATCTTTGTGCCGAGCAGCGATTGTCGGCGTTTGTCGGTGGGACTAGCGTGGAGTCTCGAATCCGTGCGCAACAGCCCACAGCCACGGGTCGTTACCCGCTCAGGAGGTCCATGACCGTCTGCTGTCGGTTGCGGCTGGAGATCACCGGTGTCGTGCAGGGGGTCGGATTCCGGCCCACGGTCGCGCGCCTGGCCACCGCCCACGGCCTCTCCGGTTTCGTGTACAACAACACCGGAGCGGTGTACTGCGAGCTGGAAGGTGCGCCCGATGTCGTCGACGCGGCCGTCAGCGCGATCCGCACGCAGGCGCCTCCGATGGCACGCATCGACGCCATCACCGCCAGGGCGGTGGACGTGCGGGGCGGGAACGGGTTCCACATCGTCGCGAGTAGTCACGGCGATGACGAAGGCGATGACAATGACGATGGCGCCGGCGCGCGCACGCTGATCCCACCCGATATCGCGATATGCGCCGACTGCCTGCGCGAGATACACGATCCCACCGATCGCCGTTACCAGCACCCGTTCATTACCTGCACGAACTGTGGGCCACGCTACACCGTCATCACCGACCTCCCCTACGACCGGCCCGCCACGACGATGGCCGCCTTCCCGATGTGCGCGGCCTGTGCGGCGGAATACCACGACCCGGCCGACCGCCGGTTCCACGCCCAGACCATTGCCTGCCCAGACTGCGGGCCGGTGCTGTCTTGGACCGGCTCCGGTGCCGGCACCGATCCGCTGAGCGCCGCCGCCGTGGCGATCGCGGGCGGGAAGATCGTGGCGGTCAAGGGTGTCGGTGGCTACCACCTGGCGTGCCGGGCCGATGATGCCCGGGTCGTCGGCGAGCTCCGTCGGCGCAAGAAGCGGCCGGCCAAACCATTCGCCGTGATGGTGCCCGACCTGGCCGCGGCCGCACGCGTCGCCGTGGTGGACCCTGCCGCCGCGGACGCGTTGTCGGCTCCGGCAGCGCCGATCGTGTTGCTACCGCACCGGCCCGGCATCATCGATCCGGCGGTGGCGCCGGGACTGCGTGAGGTTGGGGTGCTGCTGGCGTACTCGCCGCTTCATCATCTGCTGTTCGCCCGGCTGGGATCGGTACCGCTGGTGATGACATCGGCCAACCAGGGCGGGTCGCCGATCGTGTTCGCAGACGAGGACCTGCACCAGCTCGAGGGTCTCGTCGATGGTGTGCTGGGCCACGACCGGCCTATCCACATCCCGTGCGAGGACTCGGTGCTGATGATGCGCGCCGGCGGCGGTGCGGTGCCGATCCGGCGCTCCCGCGGGTATGCGCCGTTACCGCTCAGCGTGCCCGCGGTGGCGGCCGACGCGGTGATCCTGGCCACCGGTGGGGACCTCAAGACCACCTTCTGCCTGATGGACACCGACGGTCAGGCACATATGTCGGCACATTTGGGTGATATGGCCGACCCGCGCACGCAGGCGTGTTTCGATTCTGCGCTGGCCCACCTGGTGTCGATGACCGACCGCGTGCCCACGGCCATTGCGTGCGACCTGCATCCGACCTACGCCACGACGCACTGGGCCCGACGCCACCAGCGGGACCGGGGTATCGCGGTGCGGCCGGTGCAGCACCACCACGCGCATGCCGTGTCGTTGCTCGCCGAGCACCGGCGGCTGACCGAACCGGCGATGGTGGTCGCCTATGACGGCACCGGGTACGGCACCGACGGAACCATCTGGGGCGGTGAGCTGCTGGTGCTGCGCGAACCGGCACGGTTCGCCCGGGTCGGGCACCTGAAACCGTTCGCCTTGCCGGGCGGTGACGGCGCGGTGCGCCAGCCTGCGCGTATCGCGCTGGACCTGCTGCACCGGGCGAAGATCGGCTGGGACGAGGACCTGGCGCCGGTGGCTGCGGTGGGTCCGGCCGGACTGCATGTGCTGGCCCAGCAGATCCCGCGCGGGGTCGGCTGCGTGACGACCTCGAGCATGGGTCGGCTGTTCGACGCCGTCTCCAGCCTGCTCGGGGTGTGCCAGCAGGTCAGCTACGAAGGGCAGGCCGCCGTCGAACTCGAACACCTGGCGTGCACCGGCCGGGCGGTGCCGCTGGAATTCGACATCACCGCCGGGGTGCTCGACCCGGCACCGGTGCTGGCGGGCCTGGTTGGCGGCCTGCGCGCCGGGCGCGACACCGCGGACCTGGCCGCCGGTTTTCATGAGGCCGTGGTGCGGGCGACGGTGGCCGCCGCGGGCAGCTGCGCACGGGCGGCCGGTATCGACACCATCGGATTGACCGGCGGCGTGTTCGTCAACCGGCTGCTGCTCGAAGGTATCGGTAACGCCTTGACCGACAACGGATTCAACGTTCTGACCCACGCCGTGCTGCCGTGTAACGACGGTGGGATCGCCTTGGGGCAGGCCGTGATAGCAGCTCAACTCGGCAGCAATGCCGACGACGATGGGAGTGGCGTATGTGCCTGGGAATTCCCGGCAAGGTAGTCGAGATCTGGGAGGAGGCGGGAACCCGGATGGCCACCGTCGACTTCGGGGGCACCACCAAGACGGTGTGCCTGGCCTACCTGCCGGATATGCAGATCGGCGAGTACACGATCGTGCACGCGGGATTCGCCATCGCCCTGCTCGACGAGGAGTCGGCCAACGAGACCCTGAAGATGTTCGCCGACCTCGGTGTTCTCGAGGAGGAACTCGCCGGCGAGCAGACACCGGGCAGAAGGGAACCGGCATGAGGTATCTGGACGAGTTTCGGGATCCGGTCGCGGCGCGCACTTTGGTGGCGCAGATCAAACGCCGGGCCACCCGAAGCTGGACGATCATGGAAGTTTGTGGCGGCCAAACCCATTCGATTATCCGCAACGGAATCGACCAGCTGCTGGGCGACTCGGTGGAGTTCATCCACGGTCCCGGCTGCCCGGTGTGTGTCACCCCACTGGAGATGATCGACCGGGCGCTGGCGATCGCGGCCCGTGACGATGTCATCTTCTGTTCGTTCGGCGACATGCTCCGGGTCCCCGGCAGCCACCAGGACCTGTTCAGTGTGCGCGCCCGCGGAGGTGACGTCCGCATCGTGTACTCGCCGCTGGATGCCGTCCGCGTCGCCGCCGAGAACCCGGACAAGAGTGTCATCTTCTTCGGAGTGGGGTTCGAGACGACCGCGCCGGCAAACGCGATGTCCGTGGTTCACGCGCAGCGCCTCGGGTTGGCGAATTTCTACCTGTTGGTGTCCCACGTGCTGGTACCGCCGGCGATGCGGGCGATCCTGAGTTCCCCGACCAACCGGGTACAGGGATTCCTGGGTGCCGGTCATGTCTGCACGGTGATGGGCACCGCCGAATACGGTCCGCTGGTCGAGGAATTCGGGGTGCCGATCGTGGTATCCGGTTTCGAGCCGCTCGATCTGCTCGAAGGTGTGCGCCAGCTCGTCGAACTACTCGAAGAGGGTAAGGCCGAACTGCGCAACGCCTATCCCCGCGCCGTCAGCGATATCGGGAACACCGTCGCACAGCGGACGCTCGACGACGTGTTTGTCGTGACCGATCGACAGTGGCGGGGTATCGGGATGATCCCGAAGTCCGGTTGGACGCTGTCGCCGCGTTACGTCCAGTTCGACGCCGAGGCCAAGTTCGGTGTCGGGCACCTACAGGTGTCGGAATCCGCCGAGTGTCGCAGCGGCGAGGTGCTGCAGGGTCTGCTCAAACCCAACGAATGCCCGGCATTCGGCAAGACCTGCACCCCGCGCACCCCATTGGGCGCCACGATGGTCTCCAGCGAAGGTGCCTGTGCGGCCTACTACCAGTTCCGCCGGCTGCAGGCACCCACCCATGTCTGACCGGTCGGTGGCGATCGACCCGGCGGACTGGTTGTGCCCGTTGCCGCTGCGGGAGACCAAGCGGATCGTGCTCGGACACGGCGGCGGTGGTGTCCTCTCCGAGGAGCTGATCGAGAATCTTTTCCTGCCGGCGTTCGGCGGTGCGTCCGGCCCCCCGCGGGATTCGGCACTGCTCCAGGTTGCCGGTGGCAGTATCGCGCTGACCACCGATTCCTATGTGGTGCAGCCACTGTTCTTTCCCGGCGGCAATATCGGGGATTTGGCGGTCAACGGCACCATCAACGATCTGGCCTGCAGCGGCGCACAGCCGCTGGGGCTGACTGCGGGATTCATTCTGGAAGAGGGCCTCGAACTCGAGGTGCTCGGGGCCGTCGCCCAGACCATGGGAAGGGCGGCGTCGCAGGCCGGTGTCGCAATCGTCACCGGGGATACCAAAGTGGTCGGAAAGGGCAGTGCCGATCAGCTTTTCGTGACCACTGCCGGGGTCGGCGTGGTGCCAGAGGGTGTGCGTATCGGTCCCGAACGGGCGCGGGCCGGCGACCACATCCTGGTCTCGGGCAATATCGGTGAGCACGGAGTTGCGATCATGAGTGTGCGCGAAGGGATCGACTTCGGCACCGTCGTCACCACCGACAGCGCGCCGCTGCACCGGCTGGTCGCCGCGATGCTGGGTGCCGCCGATCCGGGGGCGATACACTCTCTGCGCGACCCCACCCGCGGGGGATTGGTGGCGACGGTGGTGGAGATCGCCCGCGCGGCATCGGTGGGCATCGAGTTGGACGAGACGAGGATTCCGGTTCCCGAGGCGGTGCGCTCGGCGTGTTCCTTCCTGGGGCTGGACCCGCTGCAGGTGGCCAACGAGGGCAAGCTGGTGGCATTCGTCGACCCGGCGCACAGCGAGGCGGTGCTCGAAGCGATGCGGGCCCGGTCCGAAGGTGCGGACGCGGCGTTCATCGGTACTGTGGTGGCCGAACATCCGGGGATGGCCGTCGCGGTGACGCCCTTCGGCACCACCCGCGTCATCGAACGTGAACTCGGCGAACAACTTCCGCGGATCTGCTGAGCCTTCAGCTCCGACGATATTCGCACCAGGGTCTTTCGGCTCTCATCACTGGGGACCTACGGCGGGAGAACGGGGTCTGCGGACCGCTACCGTCGGCTCGGTTGAGGCGCGACGATCAGCCCATGACTTGCGTGCCGTCGGCGGCAGCACCCCGCCGGCCTGTTGTCGTCGAAGGCCTGTTGTCGTCGAAGGGCCCGTTGTCGTCGAACTTTCACCGAAACGAGGAGCGAACGTCATGAAGGCATGGGTTTTACTCACAACGAAATAGACTGCAGTGCAAGCATATTGGAGACAGCCATGAAAGCGCATGATGACACCGTATCTGACGGATCGGTTATCTACCTGACGGTCGCGGCAGAGCGGCGGCTACTTCTGCTGGAGGCAAAGCGCCGTCATCCCAGTGGGTGTGACCGGCAGGACGGTCCCTCGGGGAGCGGATCAGGTCGCGGCTGACCACCCGGCGCCGATCGTTCTGATGAGAAGTGACTTCGTACCCTCGTCGTGCCCGCTGTGACACTGAATAGTTTTGGTGAACAGCAACCCTCATGGAGGTAATCGCCGGATGAACGCCCACCATCCTGACCTGTTGACGTTTCGTGCGGCGCTGGAATTGGCTACTCGGGCGCCGTCCGTACACAACGTCCAGCCGTGGAAATGGCGTGTCGGCGCGCGCAGCCTGCACCTGTTCTCCGATGACGCCTTGCAGCTCGTGCACACCGACCCCGATGGGCGCGACGCCATGGTCAGCTGTGGCGCCACTCTCAACCACTGCGTCGTCGCGCTCGCGGCACTCGGCTGGCAGAGCAGGATCCATCGATTCCCCAACCCCGCCCAGCCCACGCACCTGGCGTCGATCGAAGTGCTGCCGTACGCCGCCAGCGAGGTCGACGTCGCCCTCGCCGCCGCGATCCCTCGACGACGTACCGATCGGCGTTATCTCAGCGGCTGGCCGGTATCCCACGGCGACGTGGCCCTGATGGGGATGCGAGCCGCGCGAATGGGCATCGCCATGCGACGCGTCGAGCCGTCCACCGAGGTGAGGGAAACTCTGGCGAGAGCGGTGGGGCGGCATGCCGCCGATCCGGACTATCGCCGCGAATTGACGATCTGGAGCGGTCGCCACAGCTCCACCGCAGGGGTGCCTGCGCGCAACGCGCCAGAGTCCAGTCCGAATTGTCCGGTACCCGGTCGGCTATTCGCGAGCACCGCGTTGGCCCAGCCGCCCGAGGCGGTTCCGGCCGAGGATCGCGGCGTTCTACTGGCACTCGGTACCGCCGAAGACGACGACTTGGCCCGGCTGCGTGCCGGGGAGGCCACCAGTCTGGTGCTCCTCACCGCGACGTCCCTGGGAATGGCAAGTTGTCCCGTCACGGAGGTGTTGGAGTTCAGCGACACCCGCGACGCTATCCGGGTCGACGCCTTCGGTGGCGACGAATTCCCCCAGATGTTGGTCCGCATCGGCTGGGCGCCGATCAACGCCGACCCGTTGCCGTCGACCCCGCGGCGCCCGCTGAGCGAGGTTGTGACCCAACTGGACGACTCACCGTGGGACTGAACCAGGCGCCACAGCGTGCGTGACGGGCATCGCAAGTGATCTGCTGAGTTCATCACCGCCGCTTTGCCACTCGTATGCGCTCGGAGCAACGATGGTGACTTGGTCCGTCAGGGCGTCGTGTCGGCGCGGCGCTCTCGATGGATGCGGTTGTTCACTATGTGCTCGACAAGGATCGGTACGAACGTTTGGATCGGCGCGGCGTCGAACTGGGCGGCGGCGTCTTGGCACCAATGCAGAATCTCGGCGTCGCGCTCGGCATCGTCGCGTCCTTCGTGCTCGGCCAGCTTCTTCGCGACCTCGGTGACCGATCGCGAGATTGGGCTGCCGCTGCGCCCGGCGGCCGCAGCTCGTCGAGGAATTTCTTCGAGCGACAGCAAGGCTTGGTGTTCGTCCGTGTCGGGGTCGATCACGCGCAGCGTGAGGTGGTGGCCGTCCTGGCCGATCAAGATGATCGTGGGGGGTTCGTCGCTGCTGAAGCTCAGCAATTCCACCGGATCTTCGCCGCCTAGATCTATTCGCGGGGGCGCAAACCATCCGTCGCGGCGATAGCCCACGAGCGCGATCCGAGAAATGCGATCACCGACCGCGGACAGCAGAGTGGGAAGTTCAGTTGCGAGGTCCTTGGACGCTGGCCACCATGCCCCGTCGATGTGTTCGGCGGGTGCGCGACTCCCCGCCAGTCGTAGGCGATCTCGACCAAGGGAGTCGTCTGGAAGCGGTGTGGCGCCGTGATCAATTGAGGCCGTGAGTCGTGAATCGGTCATGTCTTCAGCATCGTCACACCGCCGGGTTCATCGCTGGGGTCTTTGGTCCCACGATGCGGGGTCCTTCGGTTCTCGCCGGTGGGTCGCTCAGAACAGCCGGTGAACGACGGCCTATGGGAGCGTTACGTGGATGCAGCCGTGCGAATATTCGAGCATGCCCCGGCGTACCCCCATTGTTCGGTTCAGCTCGCCCCCGCCGCGATCACCTGGTCCACTTCGACGGCCCGCTCCGCCATCTCGGCGTGCGCTTGGTCCAGTGCGTCCGCCTGATCTTCATCGGCTTTCATCAGCGCCTCGATGTCGAAGCCGGCCATGTCGAGCACACCCATGTCCGAGAAGGCCTTCTGCACCTTGTCGCCCCACAACCCGATGTCCTTGACGATCGGCACGATTCGGCTGAACAGGTGTGAGCGGAACTGGATCATCAGCGGTGAGTTGTCCACCCACTCGGCGCACTCCTTGACGTTCAGACCGAGCGTCTCGAAGACCTCCTCGCCGCGGAACCGGTCGCGCATCAGGTAGCAGGCGTCCACGACGAACTCTTCGCGATCGCCCCGCTCGGCATCGGTGAGCGCGGAGTAGTAGTCCTTCAACGAGATTCGGCCGAAGGCGACGTGGCGGGCCTCGTCCTGCATGACGTAGGCAAGCAGTTGCTTGGCCAGCGAGCCTTCAGGCGCCAGATCACGCTGCACGCCGAAGGCGGCGAGGGCGAGCCCTTCGATGAGCACCTGCATTCCGAGGTAGGGCATGTCCCAACGCGAGTCGTTCAGGGTGTCGGCCAGCAGTGCGCCCAGGTTCTTGTTGATCGGGTAGACCATGCCGATCTTCTCGTGGAGGAAGCGTGAGAAGGCCTCGACGTGGCGGGCCTCGTCCATGGTCTGGGTGGCGGCATAGAACTTCGCGTCCATGTCCGGGACGACCTCGACGATCTTGGCCGCGCACACCATCGCCCCCTGCTCCCCGTGCAGGAACTGCGAGAAGCTCCAGGCCGCGTTGTGCTGGCGCATCTCGGCACGGCGCGCTTCGTCGGCCGACTCCCAGGCCGGGCTGCCGAACAGCGAAAGTAACTCGTCGGGTATCCCGATCGGGTTCGTCGGGTCGACGTCCAGGGTCCAGTCGATGCGCGACTGGGCGTCCCACTGCTTGTCCTTGCCCTTTTGATAGAGGGACAGCAGCCGGGCACGACTTTCGTCATACTCCCAGGTGAAGCGCGCGTCGCCGGCGTTGGGGACCTCCCACGAGTACGGCGCGGGCGCTTCGGTGTACTTATCCCTCGTGGTCATGTGCTGCCGCCTTTCCTCCCCGGTACGACCAGTGGCCATGTGGCGAAAATCATACTGCGCCCCGTTCGGCCGCGCTGTCAACTGGCGGGCGTGTAGATTCACGCCCTCGCGTGATCAACGCGCGTTCAGCTACTACATCGCCTGTGCAACTGTCGGCAGCGGCAGCCCACTGGCGCAACGTAATCGGTACCGTTTGGTGCTCAGGTCGACGAGCCGGCCCCTGTTCCCGCCAATGGCCATCCGGCCGCAGCGAGCTTCGCCGCGACGCGGTTGATGTTCTCCGGCCCTGCGTCGTGGTGGACGTGGTCCGAAATGAAGCGGGTGATCTCGTCTTTGTCGATCAGATGGCCAGCAGGGGCGTGTGATTCTTCGTCGGATATTTCCAAGACGATCTCGTTGATCTGTTCCTCAGACAGCGGAGTGGTCCTCAGCAACGCAAGCAAGGGTACGCGGTCCGGGCCGGGCACTCCGTCTGGATAGCCGGCCCGCAGCCATTCGAGGACCGAGTGGAACGTCGATGTGATGGTCATGATTCTGAGTATCGTCTGCGGCGCGCGCGTTCGTCAGGGTTGGTTACTGGTATTCGTCGTGCATTAATCCGGCGTTGGTATCGGACTTGCGCGACCTGTGCGGCGGTGACGTCCAACTCTGGTGACGTCCAACTCTTCGGTCATGGATGCGCGGGACGAACCGCGTGCCGCGGGTTCGGGGCCCGGTCCTGCGATCAGAACAGCACGATAGGTGAGCTCCAATGCACACGAGTGCCACCACCCGTCCCGCCAACGACTTCGCAACTGCCGCCGACCAGTTCGGCTCGGCGCTGCATGTTCGCCAGCCCGCTGTGGCGGTGGTTGTCGGGTTTGATGCCGCAGCCGTCGTCGCTGATGTCGATGGTCAGCTCGTCGGTGACCTCGATGCAGATGACGAGATGCTCAGCGCCGGAATGGCGCACGGCATTGCTCACCGCCTCCACGATCACGGGGGTGGCCTGTTCGGCGATGTCCGTTCCAACGGCGCTGAGCGGCCCCGATATCCGCAGTGTCGTTTCGATGGCACGGTTCTCTGTGAGAGCGGCGATGGCGTCCTGAATCTTCTTACGAAAACCGGACTCCGTCGCCGGCGTCTGAAGCGCGAAAATCCGGGCGCGAATCTCGTCGATCGTGGCTTGCAGATCGTTGACCGTACGGTTCAGCCGTTGGTTGACCTCGGGGGAGCGCGAGCGGGCAATGGTGCCCTGGAGATCCATTCCGGCCGCGAACAGGCGCTGGATGACGTGATCGTGCAGGTCGTGGGCGATTCGTTCGCGGTCGGAGATCACCGACAGCTCCCGCGCCTGCTCGCGACTTTCGGCCAACACCAAGGCGACGACGGCGTGATCGGCGAAATCGCTGACCAGGTCGAGATAACTGCTGTCGAAAGAAGTGTCGTGCTTGTTGCGTGCGACCACCAGGACGCCGAGCGTGGTCGAGGTCTGGGCACCCAGCGGCATTACGATCGCCTGCCGTTGGCCAATGTCGGTGAACCCCTGAATGGGGTGGCGGAACGACTCGGGTATTAGCGGAATGCCTGTGCGAAAGACCCCGCCGCTCGTCGAGCCCTCTATCGGCACGCGCTGGCCCAACACTTCGTCGGCGCACAAGCCGACGGCGACGGACACCACCAGGCTGTCGACCTCCGCTGGGGGCAGATCGGCGTCACTGGGCACCAGCACGATGGCCTGGTCGGCGTTGGCCAGCTCGCACACGCGCTCAGCGATCATCTTCAGTGGCCGCGCGACGGGGTCAGCCTCGGCGACCAATGCCGTGGTGATGGCCCTGCCGGCCTCCATCCACTTGGCGGTGAGGCGTGTCTGGTCGAACAGTCGGGCGTTGGCGATGGCGACTGCGGCTGCGGAGGCCAACGCACGCGCAGCGATTTCGTCGGCTTCGGTGAACGCTGCGCGGGAGGTCGGCGCGGTCAGGTACAGGCTTCCGAAGGTGTGCTGGCGGATCGTGATCGGCACCCCGAGGAAGGGGCCCATCGGCGGGTGGTGTTCAGGGAAGCCCACCGCCGATGGGTGTGCGCCCAAATCGTCGAGGCGTAGCGGCTCGAGGTGGTCGAGCACGAGACCGAGGACACCCTTACCCACGGGCAAGTGACCGATCTTTTCGGCGGTGTCAGGGTCAATGCCGGAGTGCAGGAACGACAAAAGCGTGCCGTCGGCAGCGTGCACGCCCAGCGCACCATAACGGGCTCCGGTCAGTTCCATCGCTGCGGTCACGATGCGGTGCAGGGTGGCGTCGAGGTCGAGGTCGGATGCCAGGCCAACAATCACCCGTAGCAGTCGTTCCATTTGGTCGCGCGAGGCCAGCAATTCGTCGAGCTGCGCGTGCATGCTGCCGACGAGTCCACGTTGCCCCAAGGCGGTAAATGCCGAATTCTCATCGCCGAGTGCCACGCACCAAACCTCCGTTCCCCCGGGATCTGGGGAAGACGCTCAGAGCTTAACTTGACCGTGGCACCAACACTCCGCACGTCCGCCTCGACCCGCTGCCAGCGCCCCGCCACATCGCCGCCATCGACGAACTCTGCCAAGCCCTCAACGACAACCACACCGTCTACCTCGGCACCGACCTCACGCTCCGCTACAGCGCCAAACCCCACCGATGACCCCGCAACCATGCCGCCCCCATGTCCGCCAGTCCTGGGGACACCACCGCGTTTGTCTTCCACACCGTGCTTCGTCGGCTTCGCTATTTCACCTTTTCTTCGGGACGGCCACTAGGCACCGACATCCCCTGTCCGCCATGCTCTTCGGTCGCCAGTGCCGGTTCGGGGCGCCAGGAATGCAGGGTTCGCATCAGCGCGGTTTTCTTGTAGTGGTGCGGCGTCATCCGCCCGAGGATGTTATCGATGACGACGACAGCATCGTTGATATACGGACCCTTGTTGAGCATCACGCATTCGGCACGTTCGCTCATGGCGGCATCGCTGATCTCGGCACGCGACGGAAGTCCGCTCTTGGCAAGTTGTTCGAGTACCTGGGTCGCCCAGATCACGGGTATGTGCGCGGCCTCGCACAACCACAGGATTTCCTCCTGGAGTTCGGCCAGGCGCTCGTAGCCGCACTCGACCGCGAGGTCGCCGCGGGCGATCATCACCCCGACACGGCGTCGCTTCATAGCCGTGAGGATAAGCTGCGGAAGGTTTTCGAAAGCCTGCATGGTTTCAATCTTGAGCACGATGCCTAGGTCCTTATCCCCGAGGCGGTCGAGCTCATCGAGCAAGCGCTCGACGTCGGACGGATCGCGCACGAAGGACATGTTGACCATGTCTGCCAGTTCGATCACCGAAGCGAGGTCGGCGACGTCCTTGTCTGTGAGGGCCGATATGGGCAGCACCGTGTCGGGCACATTGATCCCCTTGCCGGCCTTGAGCTTTGACTCGGCCTGCGCGGGCCGGTCGATGCGCACCGCCACAACGTCGTGATTCACTGAGACGATTTCGCCACTGATCTTGCCGTCGTCGAGGTGTACCGTGTCGCCGGTGCGGGCATGGTCGAACACCTCAGGTAGGGTGCACCCGATCCGCGGCACACCGCTGGCGGCGACCGGCATGGGTGAACAGTCCCTGGTGAGATGGAGAATGTCCCCGGGATGCAGCACAAGGCTCTGTTCGGTCTCAGGCAGCACTCCGAGTTCGATCGGTACGTCGTCGCTGTGGGTCAGGATCGACCCGGTCGCGAGGTAAGTGGTCTTGGCGGCCGTAATCACGAAGCCACCCCTAGGACCTGTTGATTCATGCTCGTTGGTTGGTACGAGTTTGTTAGTCAGTACGAGTTTGCGCTTCGAACCGCGGGTGTCGCGCAGTTCCAAGACGTCGCCGTCGCGGCGGCGGCTGAGCCACTGCTGTGGCACAGGAAGGGATGGCATGCCCGCCTCCGGCGGGTCGGTGGGGTCTTCGCTCGCGGTCAGCCATGCGCGAGCCGGGGCGAGGACCTTGCCGAGCGCGTTCTTCCGCGGCCGAAGTTTGATGCTTCGGGGCCCGGGTTCGAGCGGCCCAGTTCGCAGCTTCGGCCCGGCGAGGTCCATCGCGATCAGGCAATGCTGGCCCGCCGACTCAGCTGCCTGTCGTACATGGACCGCCATCGCGTGCCACGCCTCGGCGTCGTCGTGTGCACAGTTGATGCGTGCGACGTTCATCCCACGTTTGACCAGATCGCTGACCACCTGGGGGTCGACAGCTGCTGCCGACGGCAGGGTGACCATGATGCGGGTCGGGTGATTGACCGGGGCCGGCCCGAGCAACTCGCCGGTTCTGCGCCACAGCAGTTCGAAACCCTCGTCGACACCCACGGCCGGACGGTCCGGCGGCAACCAACTGCCGCCGATCATCGAGGAAATCGCTGAACGGATCAACGACAGGGTGGCCTGCACGTGAGCCTCGCTGCGGCCCAGCGACGACAGTCCGTATGCCCTGAGCCGGTCTTGCAGGTCGCGTAGGTCGCATTGCCGTATTGCCCAGTAGTGGACAAGGTTTCGGGCGCTCACTCGATGCTCGGGCCCGACGGCACTGAGCCACGCCGACCATTGCGTTTCGGCATCGGACAAACGGGCCAGCAGTCCGTCGATCTCGTCGAGCAGTCGACCCAACCGCTGCTCGTGGTTCGCATCGACATCCGGGACGCTAGGGGCGGCGTGCTGGGCTTCGCTCGACTTCGACATGCCGACTCCTGGGTTTGGTTGGCCAGCGCAGGCTACCAAGCCCGCTCTGCATGCAGTTGGCGACGTGGTAACGGGCGGGTGAACCGGTACTCGGGTTAGCGGCGAATCGAGGGGATGGATCAAGTACCCGTTTCACCACACACTGTCGTCGGACAAAGAGTCCGGGCATCGCCGGGCGAAGCCGGGGTTCGCACGCCCTGCCGTGTGCGATTCACCGTGCGGTTCGGAGTGTTATTGCGTACGGTTCCACCGTGAGTGTCGGCATCAAACGGGTTGCAATCAGCACTGGGGGCGGCGACGCGCCGGGGCTCAACGCCGTAATCCGATCAGCTACCTTGGCTGCGCGTAACCGTGGTTGGGATGTCGTCGGTATCCGCGACGGTTTCAACGGGCTGCTGCTGCCTGACGAGTATCCGGATGGTGGATTGATTGATCTCACCCGCGAACGGGTTCGTGGCATCCTGCATCAGGGCGGCACCATCATCGGCACGACGAATCGCGGGAATCCGATCGCCTTCCCGGTGCAGCAAAGCGACGGCACGTGGATCGAGGTCGACCGGACCCAAGAGTTGCTCGGCCGATTCGAGGAACACCGCATAGACGCGCTGATAACGATTGGCGGCGACGGTTCGCTGACGATCGGCCGCCACCTGTATGAGGCGGGGCTGAGGCTGGTCGGTGTGCCCAAGACGATCGATAACGATCTCGAAAAGACAACCTCAACGTTCGGCTTCGACACTGCGGTGGATTTCGCGTCGGAGTGCATTGACCGGTTGTTCTCGACCGCGGCATCGCACGGACGGATCATCGTGGTGGAGGTGATGGGCCGGTACGCAGGCTGGATCGCGTTGAACGCCGGCATGGCGTCGGGCGCGCACGCGATCCTCATCCCCGAGATTCCGTTCAGTCTCGAGCCGGTGGCAGCGTTGATTGCCCATCGCGAGCGGCACGGGGCGAAGTTCTCGATCATCTGCGTCGCCGAGGGCGCTCGCCCGGCGGGTGGCGCGATATCGATCGTCGGGAAGACGGTTGGTCAGGCGGAGCGCCTCGGGGGGATCGGCGCCAAGGTGGCCGCGGGCCTTGAATCGATGACGGGGCGGGAGGCGCGCACCGTCGTGCTCGGGCATCTTCTCCGCGGCGGCTCACCGACCTCGTTCGACCGGTTACTCGGTTTACGGTTCGGCGCCGCCGCGGTGCGGGCACTCGACGAAGGGCACAGCGGCGTCATGGTGGCCCTGAATCCGCCGACGGTCGACTATGTGCCGCTGGCCGAAGCGACCAGCCGGCAAAAGACTGTCCCACTCGACTGTGACTCGTTGGCAACCGCCCGAGATATGGGGATCAACTTCGGCGATGAGATGTCCAGCTATACCGCGATCGGGCCATGAGCCGGTTCGTCGTGCCGCCATCTGGCAGTCTTTCAGCCGACCGGATCGGTCCTCTCAGGACACAAAATCCGCTGTGTCATGGTAGTTGCCGAACAGACTGCAGAACACCGCCGGGCACGTGCAAAGAGCCCGAACTCCGCGACGTCGCATTTGCAATGAACGCCGCATTTGCAATGAAC
>WOYS01000001.1:34713-44050 GCA_011620645.1 Mycobacterium sp. | reverse complement strand
ACGCCTCCAACGACAAACCGGGCTCGCCGCCAACGACGAACCCGCACCCTTCTAGTGTGAGCTGGTGGCCATGCTCAGCGATGAAGAGACCTTCCTGATCCAAACGGTGCGCGACTTCGTCGACCGGGAGGTCAAGCCGAGCGTGCAGGAGGTCGAGCACGCCAACACCTATCCCGAAAAATGGATCGACCAGATGAAGCAGATCGGGATCTACGGGCTGGCGGTCCCGGAGGCCTACGGCGGATCGCCGGTGTCGATGCCCTGCTACGCGCAGGTCACCCAGGAGCTCTCACGCGGCTGGATGAGCCTGGCCGGCGCGATGGGCGGGCACACCGTGGTGGCCAAGCTGCTCGCCCTGTTCGGCACCGAGGAACAGAAGCTGACCTACCTGCCCCGGATGGCCACCGGCGAGGTCCGCGCGACGATGGCGCTCACCGAACCCGGCGGGGGATCGGACCTGCAGGCCATGACGACCGTCGCAAAGGCCGATGGCGAAGATCTGGTGATCTCGGGAGCCAAGACCTGGATCACCAACGCGCGACGCTCGGATCTCATTGCGCTGCTCTGTAAGACGGACCCCAGCGCGCAGCCGAAGCACAAGGGCATTTCCATCGTGCTCGTCGAACACGGTCCGGGCCTGACCGTCTCCCGGGATCTGCCCAAGCTTGGCTACAAGGGCGTCGAATCCTGCGAGCTGTCCTTCGACGACTACCGCATCCCGGCCACCGCGATCCTCGGCGCCACCCCCGGTAAGGGGTTCTCTCAGATGATGACGGGGCTGGAGACCGGTCGCATCCAGGTGGCCTCCCGCGCACTCGGGGTGGCCACCGCCGCCCTGGAGGACTCGTTGGCCTACGCCCAGCAGCGCGAAAGCTTCGGCCAACCGATCTGGAAGCACCAATCCATCGGCAACTACCTGGCCGATATGGCCACCAAGCTCACCGCCGCGCGCCAACTCACCTGGTACGCCGCCGAAAAATACGACAGCGGCGAACGTTGCGATATGGAAGCCGGCATGGCCAAACTCTTCGCCTCCGAGGTCGCGATGGAGATCGCTCTCAACGCGGTGCGCATCCACGGCGGCTACGGCTATTCCACCGAGTACGACGTGGAGCGCTACTTCCGCGATGCCCCGCTGATGATCGTCGGTGAGGGCACCAACGAGATCCAGCGCAATGTCATCGCTGCCCAGTTGGTATCGCGCGGCGGGCTGTGACGCCTACTACTGGTTGCCAGAGGCTACTTGTGCGCGCTGAGAAGGAATGCGGGCAACATCATCCGGCCCTTGTCATCGTGATCATGCGGGGGCAGTTCGAACGGTGCCCCGGGCCCTGATGGCATGTTGGCGTGGATGAACGCGGGCCGGATCTCATCGACATTCCAGTGCGCCGCCACGGCGTCGCGCAGCTCGTACTCGTCGACCTCGTTGGGCTTGGTCTCCACCTCGGCGCCGAACGCGCCCTTGGCGAACACCAGCACGTAGTAGTTCGCGCCGGGCGCTGCGGCCCGCTGCGCGGCATGCAGGTAGTTGTGCCTACCGTCGACGGGAAGCGAATGGAACAGCGTCGAATCGATGATGGTGTTGAACCGGCCGTCGTAGCCGGTGAACGAGGTGATATCGGCTTGGGCAAAGCTCGCCGTGCGCAGGTTACGTTCCTGCGCTGCGCGATTCGCGGCAGCAATGGCAGTCGGCGAAATATCCAGACCCACCACGGTGTAACCGTCCACGGCCAGTGACAGCGACAGCTCAGCGTACCCACAGCCGGCATCGAGGACGTCGCTGCGCACCTTTCCTGCCGCGATCAGTGCTGCGAGTTCGGGCTGGGGTTCACCGATATTCCACGGCGGCGCCTCCTGGAACTCGCTGTCGTGACGATATGCGCTGTCCCAGTCCAGTACCTCAGATGCCATGCGATCCAACATACGCCGGTCACGGTGTGGGTGTCTCCCAGTTGTGGACGGGCTCATTGGTGTGCATGTGTTGGCAGTACATCCTCAGCATCTCGGCCAGGGCGACGGGCCGCGCCATGCCGCGCTCCTGTAGTGCGCGTACCGTGGCCGTCTGCCATGCGGCGCCGTTACGCCCGGACTTGGCGCGCGCTTCGATGACGCCGAGATAGCGTTCTCGCACATCGGCGGCCACCCCCCAGCGCCGCAACCCGTCATGGGCCAGCGGCAGCAGTTCGCGCAACACCAGTTCGTCCGCTGTCACCTCGCCCAGGCCCGGCCAGTACAGCTGGGCCTCCATTCCGCGCCGTGCGGCGGCAAAGAAATTGTGCTGTGCCGCCTGTCTTCATCGGTCAGCGCCCGCAAGCTGCCGTAATAGAACGCCGAGTTGGCGAGCATGTCGATCACCGTCGGCCCCGCTGGCAGCACCCGGTTCTCGACACGCAGATGTGGCTTGCCGTTCACCACGTCGTACACCGGCCGGTTCCACCGGTAGATGGTGCCGTTGTGCAGGCGTAACTCCGAGAGTTGCGGGGTGCGCCCGGCCGCGAGCTCGGCCGCCGGATCCTCATCGGAGATCTCCGGCAGCAAGGACGGGAAGTACCGGACGTTCTCCTCGAACAGATCGAAAATCGAGGTGATCCACCGTTCGCCGAACCAGACCCGGGGGCGCACGCCCTGGGTCTTGAGCTCATCGGGCCGGGTGTCAGTGGCCTGACCGAAGAGTTCGATGCGGGTCTCGGCCCACAGTTCATGACCGAAGAAGTACGGCGAGTTCGCACCGAGGGCGAGCTGCGGACCGGCGAGCACCTGCGCGGCATTCCAATTCTGCGCGAACTCCGCGGGGGAGACCTGAAGATGTAATTGCACACTGGTGCAAGCTGATTCGGGTGCGATATCGGCCGACTGCAGGGACAGTCGCTCGGGCCCGGTGATGTCGATGTCGATATCCTCGCCGCGCGCGGTGAAGATCGAGTCGTTGAGCGCCTGGTAGCGGGTTGACTCACTCATCCACCCCGCCTGCAGATGCTCGGGCATGAGGGTCGGCAGGATCCCGATCATGACGATATGCGCGCCATCCTCGGTGGCCTTGGCTTCGGCAGCGTTCAGACTGGCTCGTACCTCGGCCTCCAGTTCCAGGGCGCCCCGCCCGGGCAACGGACGGGGCGGAACGTTGAATTCGATGTTGTAGGCGCCCAGTTCGGTCTGATACGCCGGGTCGGCGATGGAGGCCAGCACCTCCTGGTTGCGTAACGCCGGCTGATAATCAGCGTCTACCAGGTTGCACTCGATCTCCATACCGGTCAGCGGACGGTCGAACTCGAAACTGGACTGGGCCAGCATCGTCTCGAACACGTCAAGGCACAGCTGGACCTTGCGCCGGTACTCCCGACGCTGCGCCCGGCTGAACTCCGTGCGGGAAACCTCTTCGCCCACAGGTGGACTCTAGCTTTAGCGCCGGGGCCAGACCGAATGGTCACACCAGCCGGATTCGGCACTTGCTCACGATGGGCTTGAGTTCTTCGTAGTACTGGGAGCCCAGCAAAGCGTGCCGGGCAGGGTCGTCGGTCCGGACTGTTTCGGCGATCTGGTCGGCCAGGTCCGCCAGCTTGGCGGCATGATCGGCGACCTCACCAGGGGCGATCTGTCGGGCCTGCTCGCGGATCGCCTTCGCCCGGTCGGTGAAATCACCGGCCGTCGGGCCTTGCCCTGGCGTGAAACTTGGCATGACGAACGACTGGACGCTCAGCCCGACCAGCGGTTGGACCTGACGGCAGGCTCTGGCGCCGACGTAAGTCATTGTCACCGAGCCGATTATGACGATGACGGCCAGCCCGGTGGCCACCGCAGCTCGGGTTAGGGTGCTCTGCTCGGCGTCGAAAACAACTCTGCGCCAAAGCACATGGGCCCCGATCGCGGCGATGGCGGCCGCGGCGGCCAGCCCGGCCGCCGCGGCGGCACTCCCGCCCCCGGATGTCGAGTCGAGTGCGGCGTAGGTGGCTATCGTCGCCACCGCGACGAGCATCCACAGCCACATGCCGCGGCGGCGGGCATAGGCGTCGGCATCGCGGAACCGGATGCCGATTACACTGCCGGCCGCGGCGAGCACCGCGACCAGCAGTGGGATCAGGATGTCGACGTAATTACCGGTAATCATCGTCTGACAATGCTACGGGCGTCACTCCTCGCCGAGAATCTGGTAGATCTCCCGGCGCGCATTGTTCACGACGTCGAGGATGCGTTGCTGCTGATCGGCCGTGGCGGCGTGGGCCGACTGTCCGACCGCGCCGAACAGTCGGCCGAGCGCCGCGCGTATGTTCACCGCGTTGGGGTCGGCGTCCTCGGTGATCTCATCCCATGGTGCGGTTTCGATCTTGCCCGCGACGGTGCGGCCCTCCTCGGTGAGCTCGAAGGTCTTCTTGCTACCTTCGCTCGCGGTCGGGGTGATCAGGCCCTCGTCGACGAGCAGTTGCAGGGTCGGGTACACCGAGCCCGGGCTCGGCTTCCATAGGTCGTCGCTGCGGACGGCGATCTCCTGGGTCATCTCGTATCCATGCATGGGTCGCTCGGTGAGCAGGGTGAGGATGGCGGCGCGCACGTCGCCGCGCTTGCCGCGACCACGTCCGCCGCGGCCGCGTCCCCGAGGACCGCCGCCGGGCCCGAACGCGAAGCCGGGACCGAAACCGGGACTGGGGGGTGTGAATGGGGTGTTCATGAGGTGCTTCTTCCTTACACAGAAAGCACGGTATGCGCTTCCGATACATTAACGATATATCGGAAGCTATCGGGATGCAACCGTCAATTTCGGCGGAATGCAACGATGACGATCACCGCGGCGGCGAGCGCCAATACCGCCGCGATGGTCGCGGTCGGGGCGATTCCCGAATCGAACGCGGTGTGCGCCGATTCGAGGAGCCGCTCGGCGGTCGCGGGTGGCAGTTCCCGGGCCACCGAGGTGGCCCCGCCGATGCTTTCGGCGGCATCGCCGGCCTGCGTCGGCGTCAGGCCCGCGGGCACCACGACATTGGTCCGATAGAACGCGGTGAAGATGGTGCCCAATGTCGCCGCACCGACCACCGCGCCCAACTCGTAGGCGGTTTCGGACACAGCGGACGCGGCACCGGCCTTCTCCGCGGGCACCGACGCCACGATGGTGTCGTTGGAGATCGTCTGCGAGACGCCGACGCCCAGCTCAAGCACCACGAACGACACGATGATCGCCGTCACCGACAGGTCATGACGGAACAGCAGGATCATGATGAAGCCCGCCGCGACGAACACCAGACCGAAGACGATGAGGGCCTGCGGGCTGAAGTGCTTGGCGGCCTTGACCACCGACATACCCGCGATCATCGACACCACCGCGCCCGGCAGCGTGACCAGGCCGGCCTCCAGCGGACTCAAGCCGAGCACCAGCTGAAGATGCTGGGACACGAAGAAGATGAAGCCGATCAGTCCGACGATGGACAGGAAGTTCGCCAGTATCGAGGACGTGAACGGGCCGGAGCGGAACAGGGCCATATCGAGCATCGGTATCTCCCTGCGGTTCTGCCGTCGCACGAACAGCACACCGGCAGCGATACCCACCGCGAAGGCGGTGAGCACGACCAGTGAGAGACCGTCGTGGGCAGCCGTCTTGATCGCCCACACCAGCGGCAGCATCGCGCCGAAGGACAGCGCCACGCTGGTCAGATCCAGCGGGCCCGGGTTCGGATCCCGTGACTCCGGAACCAGCTTCGGTGCCAGGATGAGCAGCGGCAGCAGGATCGGCACGGCGATCAAAAAGACCGAGCCCCAAGGGAAATGCTCGAGTAGTGCACCACCGATGATCGGTCCGAGGGTCGATCCCGCGGTGAAGCACGATGCCCAGACGGCGATCGCCAGTCGGCGCGCCGAGGCGTCGGTGAAGATATTGCGGATCAGCGACAGTGTCGAGGGCATCAGCATGGCGCCGAAGAAGCCGAGCACGGCGCGGGCGAGCACCAGCATCTCCGCGGTGGGCGCAAAGGCAGCCACCGCCGACACCACGGCGAACCCGCCGGCCCCGACCATCAGCAGCCGGCGCCGGCCGAGGCGGTCGCCGAGACTGCCCATGGCAACCAGGAGTGCCGCCAGCACCAACGGGTACACGTCGACGATCCACAGCTGAGTGGTTGCCGATGGCCGGAAATCCTCGGCGATGGCCGGGAGCGCGAAGGCCAGCACGGTGTTGTCGATGGCGATCAGCAGGACGGGCAGGGTGAGCACCGCGAGCGCGATCCACGAGCGTCGCGGGGTGTTGCCGGTTGCCGATGCCGTTGTCGCATTGGGGGAGACGGTCATCTGATGGTGCCTTCGGTGAGAGTTTTCATGATTGCGTCGACGATCTGGTGTCGCGGGGTGCCGTCCTGTTTGACGGCTTCATAGCCGGTCAGCAGCAGCGACCAGAACACCCGTCGCGCCCACCCCGGCGGCAGTTCGGGCCGGTCGGCGGTTGCCCGGGCGAGGATCTCGGCAATGGCCTCATCGCCGGTGTTGAGGTGGGCCGAAAGCTCCGGGTCGGCCTGGATCGACGGCTCGGTATAGATGAACAACACGATGGGTCCGAGGTCGAGTTGGGACTCGACCACTCGGCGCAACGCGGCCAGCACGGGTCCGCAGGTGGGGTCGGCCGCCTCGATCGCGGCATTGCTGGCCGCGTGCACTTCGAGGGCGACCGCGCGAAGCAGATCGCTGCGCTCGGGAAAGTATCTGTGCAGTGTGCTGCGCCCGACGCCGGCGACCTCGGCGATATCACTCAGGGTCGCGGCGGGATTGTCGGTGATGACCGAGATCGCGGCCTCGACGATGGCCCGCCGGGTGCGGCCGCGCGCACCGGATTCGGACATGTCGTGGACACGCATGTCGCCCACTGTAGCACGAATATCCCAAAATGGGACGTTCGTGTCCCACTTTCAGGAGGGTGTGCGAACACGCGTTGAAGATGTCGGACAGATTCAGTGGGCGCAGCGGGACGATGCCGTACGGGCTGTACCCCCTGCGTCGCTACTCATGGCTCCATCCTGTCATTGGCGTAACGTCGCAGCCATGTCGGAATTGAAGACCAGGTTGCGTGCCGACCTGACGGCGGCGATGAAGTCCCAGGACAAACTACGGACGGCAACGCTGCGAATGTTGCTGGCAGCGGTCCAGTCCGAAGAGGTCTCGGGTAAGCAGGCGCGCGAGTTGTCCGACGAGGATGTCCTCAAGGTGCTGGCGCGGGAGGCCAAGAAGCGCGGCGAGGCGGCCGAGATCTATACCCAGAACGGCCGCGGCGAACTGGCGGCCAACGAACATGCCGAGGCTCGCGTCATCGACGAGTATCTGCCGACACCGCTGACCGATGCCGAACTCGTCGATGTGGTTGACACCGCGATGGCGCAGGTCGCCGAGGAACTCGGCGCGCGGCCCGGCATCCGGCAGATGGGTCAGGTCATGAAGGTGGCGAACGTCATCGCAGCCGGCAAGGCCGACGGCGCGCGGCTATCCGCGGCTGTGAAGGCCCGCCTGTAGTTCCGCATGTGCGCGGCGCTCGACGGGAACCTCTCGGTCAAGTCACAGTCGCCAGAGTGCCTGCTGACTGGTGTTGGCGATGAGCGAGCCGGCCAGGTCGTAGAGCCCACCGACGACGAGTCCGCGGGAATGGCTGTTGCCCAGTGAGTCGACCTCGTAGCGGTGCCAGGCGTCCGAAGTGAACGGCCGGTGGAACCACACCGAGTGATCGAGGCTGGCGGCGTAGCCGATATTCCCGGTCACGGGTGTGCCGGGTGGCCGCGCCGCCGGCGCGGGGCCCCAGTCGGACATGTAGGTCAGCGTGCAGGCCTGGATCAGCGGGTCGTCCTCGATCGTGTCCCGGGTGCGGATCCAGAACGGTGGCACCACGAACGGTGAGTCATCGTCAGGATGACAGCGCAGTTCGAAGCGGTCCACCACGTCCAGGTCGGGGCTCTTGGGGATGGCATCGCCGAATTCGATGCTGGGGGAACGCGGCGGAAACCAGTCCGCGCCCGGTTCGTCGACCTGGAAGGACGCGATCATCTCCAGGATGACCTTGCCCTGCTGGCGGGCTGTCACCCTGCGCGTGTCGAAGGACCGGCCGTCGCGGGTGCGCTCGACCTGCAGTTCGACGTCGACGCCGTGCTGACCGCCGCGCACGAAATAGGCGTGCAGGGATTGCGGCCGTTTGGCCGGGCCGACCGTCGCGCCTGCGGCCCCCAGTGATTGGGCGGCGATCAGTCCGCCGAACAGCCGGGAGCCCTGCCCGCTCCACTGCGGTGCGATGAACAGATCACCATCGCGGTCGAAGTCGAGCAGGCCGGCGATCCAGCTGGGGGCGGTCACCCCGGCAGGATACAGCTGAGTTTAGGTGTCGGGGTTGGGCGCTACTTCTCTTCGTCGCTGTGGCCGCCGTGCTCCGGGATGGGTGGCTGCGGGATAACCGGGTACTCGCCTGTGTACCCGATGCGCTCCTGCGCCATCGTCATGACCTTGGGGCGCACCGCGTACCAGCCGGCAACCAGCATCGGCCCGATCACCAGGATCGCTATGAGGTTCCAGTAGTTCTCGTAACACATCAGCACCGTTACCGCGGCGAGGAAGATCAGCGTTGCGCAGCTGGTGTACGGCGTCCCCGGGAGCCGGAACTTCGGACGCTCCAGAATGCCCTTCTGCTCCCAGCGCCACAGCTGAAGTTGGCAGGCCACGATCATGGCCCAGGTGGCGATGATGCCGAGCGCCGACAGGTCCAGCGCGATGTTGAAGGCCTCTTCCGGAACGAATAGGTTGAGGATCACACCGAGCAGGGTCAGCAATCCGGTGAGGGCGATTCCGCCGAACGGCACACCATTTCTGTTCATCTTTGCGGTGAAGGCCGGTGCGCTGCCGTTCATGGCCATCGACCGCAGGATGCGCCCGGTCGAGTACAGACCTGCGTTGAGGCTGGACAGAGCGGCGGTCAGCACCACCAGGTTCATGATGCCGCCAGCGGCGGGAACTCCGATCTTGGAGAAGAACGTCACAAAGGGACTCTCGCCGGACTGATACGTGGCGTACGGCAACAGAAGTGCCAGCAGGATCAGCGATCCCACATAGAACACTGCGATACGAAAGATCACCGAGTTGATCGCGCGAGGCATCACCTTGTCCGGATCGGCTGTCTCGCCTGCCGCTATGCCAACGAGTTCCACTGCGGCATAAGCGAAGATGACGCCCGAGGTGACGATGACCAAGGAGAACATCCCGGAGGGCAGAAGGCCGCCGTTGTCACTGATGACGCTGAAGCCAGTTGATGCGCCTTCGATCTCGAACCGGCCGGCTAGGAACACGATCCCGACCACCAGAAAGGTCACCAGCGCTGTGACCTTGATGATCG
>WOYS01000001.1:0-34613 GCA_011620645.1 Mycobacterium sp. | reverse complement strand
AGGAACACGATCCCGACCACCAGAAAGGTCACCAGCGCTGTGACCTTGATGATCGCCGCAGAAGGCGTACACCAGGAAGAGGCCGGGTCCGGCGTCGTGCAGGCGGCTGCCGGCTCCCATGAACAGGCCGGTGCCGATGGCCCCGCCGATGGCGATCATCTGGATCTGTCGCGGTTTGAGGGATTTGTGGTAGCCGTCATCCTCGTGTGCCAGTGCCGAATTGTCGTACGTCATAGGTTCAGTCGACATACCGCTCCCGGTAGATGTTTGCAGAGTTTGCCGCGGGGGGTGGCACGCTCACCGTTGGGCGTACATAGGCATACTTGTCTGAGCGTATGCCCGGTTAACGGCAGGCGACACTTGAGTGTGTAAACATTGCGATAACTGAACGCAACGTAGGACAAGGTGACAAACCAATGACTTTGTCCGGCAGAGTAATTCACGTGTCTGTCGAAAACTAAGTGTCAGTCTCGGTCCCGCAGCCACCGGTGGGCTGTGGCACGCGGCGGCGGCGCCGGGACATCGTGCAGCATGTGCGTCACGATGCCGACGAAATGTGAGCATGAGTCATAGCGTGCCGCAGGTGTTTTCGCCAAAGCTTTGACGAAAATCGAATCCAGCCCATTGGGTAGCCATCGCCGTCGCCTGCTGAGCGATGGTGCCGGATCGTGCAGATGCGCGTAGGTGATCGCGAACGGTGTACTGCGCGGATACGGCGGCAGGCCGGTGAGCCACTCGGCCATCGTGCATGCCAGCGCGTACTGATCTGTTGTGGGCGTTAATTGTTGGCCCTGAAGCAGTTCGGGAGCGGCATAGGCGATGGAGCCACGGACTCGGCCGTTGCGCGCAAGCGGCAGTACGTCATCGATCAGCTGGGCGATGCCGAAGTCGTTGAGAAACGCATTGCCGCAGTCTGCACTGAGCAGAATGTTGGCGGGCTTGACATCTCGATGCAGCACGTCCATGGAGTGGGCATAGTCGAGGGCGTCAGCTATCTGTTCCGACACCCGCAATATCGATGCGATATCGGGTTCCTGGCCGGCCTTGGGCGTCAGAACCGAGGACTCCGGGCCATCGATGTACTGCATCGACATCCACAGCGTGGGGGGTGTCATGGGCCGGGCCGGGATCTCACCCTGTCCGTACATGGCGACGATGTGCGGGTGATCCAGCATGGACGCGATGGTGAACTCGCGGGCGAACCGCTCGCGAGTTCGTGGGTGAACCGTCGGGTCCGTGTGCAGGACCTTCAGCGCCACCACGCCGGTCTGGCCGGTGCGGTGTGCCCGGTAGACATCGGCGCTGGCACCACTGCCCACAAGGGCGTCCACGGTGTAGTCGGAGATGACGTCACCGGGTTCGAACACACGCCAAGGGTAGTCAGGGGCCGTCGATGGCGCATAGCAGTTTCTTGACGCCGGGTAGGAACACCGAGCGCAATGCCACGCACCTGCAAATACATGGTCGGGGTGACAGGATTTGAACCTGCGACCTCTTCGTCCCGAACGAAGCACGCTACCAAGCTGCGCCACACCCCGCGTGAAGCCACGACAGCGTATCGCACGGGGCGGTGCGAAAGCCAAACGGTTCTACGCCACGGGAAGGATGTCGGACCCCGGTGTTGTTATGGACTATCAAGGATGCCGATCGGGGGCGGCCCGCGAAACGAATCGAGGCAGTTATGACCTTGTTGGGAGCGGCGATCTACATCGGGTTCTTTGTCCTGGCTGCGCTGTGGCTGTCCCTCACGGGCAGGCGCGAGGATCAGGCCCAGAGCCCGCTGGATTCGAACTCCACCAGCGCTTCGGCGGGTGCCGACGGATTCAGCCCCTGGCTGGCCAGCCACTCGTTGTCGAAGTAGGTGTCGGTGTAGCGGTCACCGCTGTCGGCCAGCAGCGTCACCACCGACCCGCTGCGCTGGCGGGCCATCATCTCGGCCAGCAGCCGGAAGGCGCCCCACATGTTGGTGCCGGTCGACGGTCCGATGCGGCGGCCCAGGACCCGGCTGACGTGGTGGGCCGCGGCCACCGACGCCGCATCTGGCACCACCATCATCCGGTCGACGACGCCGGGCAGGAACGACGGCTCCGCCCGTGGCCGCCCGATGCCCTCGATGCGTGAGGATGCCCCCGTCTCGATATCAGGGTTGCCCTGGGCATAGGACGGGAAGAATGCCGAATTCTCCGGGTCGACGACGCACAAGCGGGTCGCGTGCCGCCGGTAGCGCAGATAGCGGCCGATGGTGGCGCTGGTGCCACCCGTCCCGGCGCCCACCACGATCCAGTCCGGCACCGGATGCGTCTCATCGCGCATCTGCTCGAAGATCGATTCGGCGATGTTGTTGTTGCCCCGCCAGTCGGTGGCGCGCTCGGCGTTGGTGAACTGATCCAGGTAATGTCCGCCGGTCTCCTCGGCCAGCCGCTCCGCCTCGGCGTACACCTGGGCCGAGGAGGACACGAAATGGCAACGGCCGCCCTGTGATTCGATGAGACCGATTTTCGATGGGCTGGTCGAGGACGGCATCACCGCCACGAAAGGCAGACCCAGCATTGCGGCGAAATACGCCTCGGACACCGCGGTGGAACCCGACGAGGCCTCGATGACGGTGGTGCCCTCGCCGATCCAGCCGTTGCACAGCGCGTACAGGAACAGCGAGCGTGCCAGCCGGTGCTTGAGGCTGCCGGTGATATGGGTCGTCTCGTCCTTGAGGTACAGCGCGACGTCGAACTTGCCGGCCCACGCCGAGGGCAGGGGATAGCGCAGCAGATGGGTGTCGGCGCTGCGACGTGCGTCGGCCGCGATCAACCGGACGGCGTTGTCCACCCAGTCCCGAGGCCGGCTGCAGGCGATATCGCCCCCGGTGTTCACCGTGCCGATACGGTCGGATGTGCTTGTCCGGCAAGGGTACCCAGCAGCGGACCCTTGGTGGGTGTGGCCACCAAGGTCAGCAGGGTGGCCTCCGGCCGGCAGCAGAACCGCACCGGCGCATACGGTGACGTGCCGATTCCCGCAGACACGTGCAGCTTCATATCCGCACCCCACTGCGACGGGCCCTTGGCACGTGAGCGGTCCAACTCGCAGTTGGTGGCCACGGCTCCGTAGAACGGCAGGCACAGCTGACCGCCATGGGTGTGCCCGGCCATCACCAGCTGGTAGCCGTCGGCGGCGAAGCGGTCCAGCACCCACGGCTCGGGGGAGTGGGTAAGGCCCAGGGAGAGATTCGCCGTCAGGCTCGGCGCGCCGGCGATGGTCTCGTAGCGGTCCCGCTTGAGGTGCGGATCGTCCACCCCGGCCGCGGCGATCCGCAGCCCGGCCAGGTCGAACTCGCGGCGGGTGTGCGTCATGTCCAGCCACCCGCGCTCGGTGAACGCGGCCCGCAGATCCTGCCAGGGCAGGGGATCGCCGTGGACCCGGCGCTTCTTGTTGAACAGGTAGTTCGACGGGTTCCTGGGCTTCGGGGCGAAATAGTCGTTGCTGCCGAACACGAAGACGCCGGGCACCGACAGCAGGTCGCCGAGCGCCTGCACCACGGCGGGCACCGCCTTCTGATGCGACAGATTGTCACCGGTGTTGACCACGAAATCGGGCTGCAGGGACGCCAGCTCCCGCAGCCAGGCCTGCTTGCGCCGCTGACGCGGCAGCATGTGCAGGTCGGACAGGTGCAGCACCCGCAGCGCCGTGGAGCCCGGTGTCAGCACCGGCATGGTCAGTTCCCGAAGTGCGAACGCATTGCGCTCGATGAGCGACGCATAACCGATCCCCGCAGCGAGGGTGCCGGCCGCGACCGCGGCGGTGTTCTTCAGGTGTGACATGCGAGCAGTTTACTGCGTGATCACGGCATCGGCGGGAGCGGCGGTGGGGGCCCGAGCACCGGCACGGTGATCGGCGGCAGACCCGGGATCTGGATGACGGTCTCGCCGATCGGCGGGGGCAGACCCGGGATACCGATCGGCGGGGGCGGCGGAGCCGGCGGGATGCCGTTGCTGACTTGAATGGTGATGATCGACCCGGGGATGGTCTGCCCGGTCGGCGACGTGCCCACCACATACCCGGAAGGAGAGCCGCTGTTGACCGACGTCGGCTCGTCGGCCACCTGGAAACCGGCCTCCCGCAGCCGCTGACGGGCCAGGTCGAGGCTCATACCGCCGACGCTGGGCACCCGGGAGCCCGGGCCGCCTTCCACGTAACGCGGATCCGTCGGCGGCAGCACCACGGTGTCCGGGGTGATCGGCTTCATCGCCGTGAACCAGGTCCTGGCCGGCTCGTTGCCGCCGAACAGGTTTCCGGACCCGCACTGCCGCAACGGGAACGAGCACAGCTCACTTGGCGTGGTGGAGTCGTCGTAGATGTAGTTGGCCGCAGCGAAAGCACTGGTGAATCCGAGGAAGGCCGACGACCGGTTCGATTCGGTGGTGCCCGTCTTGCCGGACATGGGCAGCCCCCAACCGGCTGCCCCGGCGGCCCCGGCGGCCGTACCGGCCCCGGTGTCGTCCTTGCTCAGTGCGTTGGCCAGGGTGTTGGCCAGGCCCTCGGGCACCACCTGCTCGCAGGTTTCGGCGGTCACCGCGACCTCGGTGCCGTGACGGTCGTACACCTTCTCGATCGGACTCGGCGGGCACCAGGTGCCACTGGAGGCCAGCGTCGCTGCCACGTTGGACAGCTCTAGTCCGTTGACCTCGATCGGCCCGAGGGTGAACGAACCGAGGTTCTGGCGTTTGACGAAGTCGGCAAGGCTTTCGTTGCTGTCGGGGTCATAGTCGCGCGCGGTGCCGGGCAGCGCATAGGACCGCAGTCCCAGGCGTACCGACATGTCGACGGCCTTCTGCACCCCGACCTGCGAGATCAGCTTGGCGAAGGCGGTGTTCGGTGAGGTCGCGAGCGCGTCGGTGACGTTCATCGAATCCCGGTAGCCGCCCGCGTTGCGCACACACCAGGTGGCCGGCGGGCATCCCGGCGAGCTGCTGCTGCCGAGTCCCTTGGCCTGGAATGCCGGCGGCACCGCCAGCTGGGACTCGATGCCCATGCCCATCTCCATGGCGGCGGCCACGGTGAAGATCTTGAAGACCGAGCCTGCGCCGTTGCCCGCCAGCGAGAACGGCTGCGGCTGCATGGTCTCGCCGGCATCGGTGTTCAGGCCGTAGGTGCGGTTACTGGCCATCGCCAGCACCGGGTGTGTCTCCCGGCCGGGTCTGATCACGCTCATCACGCTCGCGACACCCTGGATATCCGACGGGGCGTACTCGTTGACGGCGGCCTTGATGTTGTTCTGCACATCCGGGTCCAGCGTCGTCTTGATCATGTAGCCGCCCTTCCCGACCTGCTCCTTGCTGATCCCGACACGGGCCAGATAATCCAGCGCGTAGTCGCAGAAGAAGGCGCGGTCCCCGGCCGCGATGCAGCCGCGCGGCAACTCGTTGGGTTGCGGCAGCACGCCCAGCGGCTGCTGTTTGGCGGCCCGCAGCGACTCTGCCTCCTGCGGAACGTTCTCGATCATGGTGTCCAGCACCACATTTCGGCGTGCCAGCGCACCCTCGGGGTTGGTATACGGGTTCAGCACGCTGGTCGACTGGACCATGCCGGCCAGCAGTGCGGCCTGCTGCCAGTTCAGCTCGGAGGCATTGACGCCGAAATAGGTCTGCGCGGCGTCCTGGATGCCGAAGGCGCCGTTGCCGAAGGACAACAGGTTCAGGTAGCGGGTCAGGATCTCCGGTTTGGTGAGCGTTTTGTCTAGCGTCAACGCCATCCGGATCTCGCGTAGTTTGCGGGCCGGGGTGGTCTCGACGGCCGCCCGCTTCTCGGCGTCGGTCTGCGCGATCACCAGCAGCTGGTAGTTCTTCACGTACTGCTGCTCGATGGTGGAGCCGCCGCGGGTGTCCAGTTTCCCGGAGAGATAGCCGGACAGGCCGGTCAGCGTGCCCTGCCAGTCCACGCCATTGTGCTCGGCGAACCGCTTGTCCTCGATCGAGACGATGGCCAACTTAATGGTGTTGGCGATCTGCTCGCTGGGCACCTCGAACCGGCGCTGGGTGTACAGCCAGGCGATCGGGTTGCCGCGGGCGTCGGTCATCGTCGAGACAGCGGGGATGTCACCCTCGACCAACTGGGCCGATCCGTTGGCAACCACGTCGGAGGCGCGGTTGGAGACCAGGCCGAACCCGCCGACGACCGGGAACATCAGGCCGGCGGCGATCACGGCGGCCAGCAAGCAGCACCACATCAGTTTGATGACCGTCACCGCGATCGGCGGACGTGTCGGGGGCTGCTCGGGCATGAGGTACAGAGTAGCCAGGAGGTCCAATCGCGGTCTGCGAGCGGTGCGAATGCGGGTTTTGAGGGCCGGACTGCACGGCCGTCCCAAAAAAGCGTGATCTGACTGTTGCGTAACAGCCTACTGACCACCTAGTTTGGACACACAATGCGATTCACGTAACACTCTTTGACGCAATGTGTCGCATATTACATCTGCATGGTATGTGGTCCGCAACGAAAGGGATTACTGGTGTCAATTACAACGTCCGCCACGCACAAAGTCGGCGCGGACCCGCAACACCACACTGTCATCCCGGGAGCCGAGGCCGAGGCCAGGATCGCTTGGGTCTCTCAGGCACGCTGCCGTCAGGCAGACCCCGACGAGCTGTTCGTGCGGGGGGCCGCCCAGCGTAAAGCGGCGGTCATCTGCCGGCACTGCCCCGTCATCGCCGAGTGCGGCGCCGACGCGCTGGACAACCGGGTGGAGTTCGGTGTCTGGGGCGGAATGACCGAGCGTCAGCGTCGCGCCCTGCTCAAGCAGAACCCCGAGGTGGTGTCCTGGGCGGAGTTCTTCGCCGCCCACCGCAAGCACCGGAGCGCCGTCTAACTAAGCGCTCTTTGCCACGCCGGTGAGCTGATCGCCGATGGTACGCAGCGCTTCCAGATCCGATACGTCGAATGGAAGCGACGGCACCCCGACGATTCCCACATGCGGATTGGCCCCGGTGAATCGCGACAGCAACCGAACCTCGCGCTTGGCGGTGGCCGCGCGTGCCGCGTGCACACGCAGCACTGCGGCTGTCAGCCCGCCCGCACCCTGGGTCGCGTCCAATTCATCGGCGGCCTCTTCGGCCCTTTCGCCGGCGAGACTGCTCAGCGTCGGATGGGTGCGGTTGAAAATCAGCCCGGCCAGCGGCATCTGCTCACTCGACAACCGGTCCACGAAGAACGACGCCTCCCGTAGTGCGTCCGGTTCGGGGGCCGAGACCACCACGAATTGGGTGCCGCGACGCTTGAGCAGCTCATAGGTCTTGTCCGCCTTCTGGCGGAACCCGTCGAACGTGGCGTCCAGCGCCTGGACGAATCCCGCTGCATCGGAAAGCATCTGGGAACCCAGCACGGTGGACAGCGCTTTCATCGCGAGGCCGACGGCACCCGTGAGGAGCTTGCCGATGCCGCGCCCGGGCGCCAGTAGCAGCCGCCACAGCCGGCTGTCCATGAAGCTGCCGAGTCGTTTCGGCGCGTCCAGGAAGTCCAGCGCGTTACGCGAGGGCGGGGTGTCCACCACGATGAGGTCCCACTTGTCCTCGGCGAGCAGCTGGCCCAGTTTCTCCATTGCCATGTACTCCTGTGTGCCGGCCAGCGACGTCGCCACGGTCTGGTAGAACTGGTTCTCCAGAATCGCCTCTGCGCGTTCGGAGTCCGAGGAGTACTGCAGCACCATCTCGTCGAAGGTGCGGCGCATGTCGAGCATCATGGCGTGCAGTTCGCCGGTGACCTCGGGAGCCAGCCGAACCCGTTGCGGGTTGTTGCCCAGATTCTCGATGCCCAGGGCCTGCGCGAGCCGCTTGGCCGGGTCGATGGTCAGCACCACCACGGTGCGGCCGCTCTCGGCGGCGCACAGGGCCATCGCCGCGGCGGTGGTCGTCTTGCCGACGCCGCCGGCGCCACAGCACACGATCACCCGGTTGGCGGTATCGGCCAGGATGGCGCCCAGATCCAGGACGGGGGGTGTGGTGCTCATCAGCGGACTCCCTGCTGGGCAAGTGCTTCGGCGAGTTCGTACAGGCTGCCGAGGTCGACGCCGTCGGCGATGGCAGGCAGCTCCAGGCGGGCGACCTCGAGATCCTCGAGCAGCTCGGCACTCTCGGCCCGTGCTGCGATCCGGGTCGCGTGCTGGATGGACTCGGTGAGCAGTCCGGCGAAGTCGTTGTCCGCCAACGTGATACCTGCGGCGTCGAGACCGGCGCGGATGGTGTCGGCGTCGATATCGCCCTCGGCAGCCTTCATCAGGTCATCGGCGGGCAGATAGGACGGGATGTTGCGGTTGACGATCACGCTGCCAATCGGCAGATCGAGTTCCCGCAGTTCACCGATGGCGTCCATGGTCTCCTGGACCGGCAGCGCCTCGAGCAGGGTCACCAGATGGATGGCGGTCAGATCCGAGTGCAAGATCTTCACGACGCCGTCGGCCTGCGAATGGACCGGGCCGCCCTTGGCGAGCTCGGACACCGCCTTGGTGACATCGAGGAAGCGTGAGATCCGTCCGGTCGGCGGAGCGTCGACCACGATCGCGTCGTAAACCATCTGACCGGATTGGGCGGGTTTATCCGTGCGCACCACGATCTCTTTGATCTTGCCGGTGAGCAGCACATCGCGCAGACCCGGGGCGATCGTGGTGGCGAACTCGACCGCACCGATGCGGCGCATGGCGCGACCGGCGATGCCGAGGTTGTAGAACATGTCCAGGTACTCGAGGAAGGCCGCCTCGGTGTCGATGGCGAGCGCGTTGACTTGGCCGCCACCGTCGGCGGTGGCGATCTTCACTTCCTGGTATGGAAGCGGCGGCACGTCGAAGAGCTGGGCGATGCCCTGACGCCCCTCGACCTCCACTAGCAGCACCTTGCGGCCGCCGGCAGCCAGCGCCAGCGCCAGCGCTGCCGCGATCGTCGACTTGCCCGTGCCACCCTTGCCGGTGACGAAATGTAGCCGTGCCTTGGTCAGGCGGGACGGCCAGCCGATCGGCTTGCGGTCGTTGGATGCGTGTTCCACGACTGCATGCTAGCCGTGCCGGGCTCGCCGCCGGATAGGCTCGCCCTCATGAGCGAAGTAAGCCGTTGGGAATACGCCACCGTTCCGTTGCTGACACACGCAACCAAGCAGATCCTCGATCAGTGGGGTTCGGATGGCTGGGAGCTGGTGTCGGTGTTGCAGGGGCCCACCGGTGAGCAGCATGTCGCCTACCTGAAGCGGCCCAAGTGAGCGTCACCGGCGGGCAGGAGCGCAGCGACCGGGGCGATGTCTCCGCGCGGCTGGCCGAGCTCGGGATCGAGCTGCCCGCCGTCGTCGCGCCGTTAGCGGCCTATGTGCCCGCGGCGCGGACCGGGAATCTGGTGTACACCGCGGGGCAGCTGCCGATCAGTGACGGTGAGCTGCAGGCGACCGGCAAGGCCGGCGCGGAGATCACGCCCGAGCAGGCCAAGGAACTCGCTCGGCTGTGCGGGCTGAATGCGCTGGCCGCCGTGCACTCGCTGGTGGGCATCGACTCGGTCGTCAAGGTCGTCAAGGTCGTCGGCTTCGTCGCCTCGGCGCCGGGATTCCACGGACAGCCGGGCGTGATCAACGGCGCCTCCGAGCTTTTCGGTGAGGTCTTCGGCGATGCCGGCGCGCACGCCCGGTCCGCGGTCGGAGTTTCGGAATTGCCGCGCAACGCACCGGTCGAGGTTGAGATTATAGTCGAGGTCTCGTGACTCATCCCGCGTACGGTGTATTGAGGCCGGTCACCGCATCGGCCTCGGTGCTGCTGTGCGACAACCAGGGCATGATGACGCTGGACGGCACCAACACCTGGGTACTGCGTGGACCCCGCAGCGACGAGATGGTGATCGTCGATCCGGGTCCCGACGACGACGACCACATCGAGCGGATCGCCGCTCTCGGCAAGATCGGTCTGGTGCTGATCAGCCACAAGCACGGCGACCACACCGACGGCATCGACAAGCTGGTCGACCGCACGGGCGCGGTGGTTCGAGCGGTGGGCAGTGGATTCCTGCGCGGCCTCGGCGGGCCGTTGGTCGACGGCGAGGTCATCGAGGCGGCCGGCCTGCGCATCAAGGTGATGGCCACCCCCGGGCACACCGCGGACTCGCTGTCGTTTCTGGTCGACGATGCCGTGCTGACCGCGGACACCGTGCTGGGCCGCGGCACCACCGTCATCGATGACGAGGACGGCAGCTTGGCGGCCTATCTGGAGTCGCTGCGCCGGCTGCAGGGTTTGGGCCCGCGCACCGTGCTACCGGGGCATGGCCCCGATCTCGATGACCTTGCCGAGATTGCCACGACGTATCTGGCACACCGCCAGGAGCGACTGGATCAGGTCCGGGCGGCGCTACGGGTGCTCGGTGCGGACGCCACCGTCAAGCAGGTCGTCGCGCACGTCTACACCGATGTCGACGAGAAGCTGTGGCCGGCGGCCGAGAAGTCGACGCAGGCCCAGCTGGACTATCTACGCAGCTAGCGGGCTCGCCTTGCGAGGCGCTCGGAATCGCTGATGAGCACGCTCTTGCCCTCGAGCCGGATCCAGCCGCGATGGGCGAAATCGGCCAGCGCCTTGTTCACGGTCTCACGGGAGGCGCCGACGAGCTGAGCGATCTCCTCCTGCGTCAGGTCGTGGGTGACGCGCAGCGCGCCGCCCTCCTGCGTACCGAACCGTTGGGCCAGCTGCAGCAGCTGCTTGGCCACCCGGCCGGGCACGTCGGTGAAGATCAGGTCGGCCAGGTTGTTGTTGGTGCGGCGTAGGCGACGGGCCAGCACCCGCAGCAGCTGCTCGGCGATCTCCGGGCGGTCGGCGATCCAGGCGCGCAGCGCCTCGCGGTCCATCGAGACGGCGCGCACCTCGGTGATGGTCGTGGCACTTGACGTCCGCGGGCCGGGGTCGAAGATCGACAGTTCGCCGAACATGTCCGACGGACCCATGATCGTCAGCAGGTTCTCCCGGCCGTCGGGGGAGCGCCGCCCGATCTTCACCTTGCCGGACGTGATGATGTAGAGCCGATCACCGGGCTCGCCCTCGGCGAACACCGTGTGTCCGCGCGGAAAGTCGACGGGCTGCAGCTGTTTGGTCAGCGCAGCAACCGCGGTGGATTCTACCCCTTGGAAGATTCCGGCCCTGGCCAGGATCTCGTCCACGTTGCCCCTCTTAAGCTCTTCGGGTGATATGACATGCGTAATTAAGACATGCGGTGGCCAACTGCCGAGCTGGTTGGCGGTCTCAGTGTAGAGGTTGGCCCGCCGACGACGAGCCAACGCTACACACGATTGGGTTGGCGAGTCGCCGGAAACCGCGGATTGCCCTTACCGGACGTGGCCAACCGGGTCGGCAGACCGGCGAACTCGGGTGGTTCGCGCCGGGTCGGTGACGTCCGCTCCAGCAAACCAGTCCCGACATCGCGGCGCACGGTGGCACTGTCGGCGTTGTCCAGCCCGGCCTCCAGGCGCTCGAGCCCAAAGGTCGCCAGCATCAGCAACCCAGGGACGAAGGCAACCAGCAACCAGGACACACAGGTGAGTAAACACGGCCGAGGTCTCAGCGGGATCACGGTTCGTCAGCGGTCGGAACCGGGCTGACTGTCCTGCTCTCCTGTCGCTTCGCTCGCCACGACTCCTCCTCAGTACGCTGATCCGGGTGAGCGTGAGCACCGTCCGGAGCAAGTCGTCTGCGGCTTGGGACCGCGAGACCCATCTGGGGCTGGTCCGGCGCGCCCGGCGAATGAACCGCAGCCTGGCGGTGGCCTTTCCGCAGGTGTACTGCGAACTGGATTTCACCAATCCGCTGGAGCTGATGGTCGCGACCATCCTGTCGGCCCAGTGCACCGACAAGCGGGTCAACCTGACCACCCCGGCACTGTTCAAGCGGTATCGCACCGCGCTGGACTACGCCCAGGCCGATCGCGCCGAGCTCGAGGAACTGATCCGGCCCACCGGCTTCTACCGCACCAAGGCCGATTCGTTGATCAACCTGGGCCAGGAGTTGGAGGCCCGGTTCGACGGGGAGGTGCCGAACACCCTGGCGGATCTGGTGACGCTGCCCGGCGTGGGCCGCAAGACCGCCAACGTGGTGCTGGGTAATGCGTTCGACGTCCCGAGTATCACCGTCGACACCCATTTCGGCCGGCTGGTGCGACGGTGGCGCTGGACCGCCGAAGAGGATCCGGTGAAGGTCGAGCACATCGTCGGTGAGCTGATCGAACGCCGCGAGTGGACGTTGCTGAGCCATCGCGTCATTTTTCACGGCCGCCGCGTCTGCCATGCCCGTCGCCCGGCGTGCGGGGTGTGCGTGCTGGCCAAGGACTGCCCGTCCTTCGGTGCCGGCCCCACCGATCCGCTCACCGCGGCTGCGCTGGTGAAAGGTCCCGAGACCAAGCATCTGTTGGCGCTGGCCGGGCTGTGAGCCGCTCGGCCCGCTGGACCGCGGCAGTACTGATCATCCTGGTCGCCCTCGGCTATGCGCTGTGGCGTGAGCTCGACAGCGACCCCACCGCAACGACCGGGACCTCGGGCCCGCCACCGGCCGCCGCCCGGGCCCACCGCGCAGCCGATACCCCCGAGGCGCTGGCGCAACCACGTGTGCGCGCCGATCTGCGGCCCTGCCCGGCGGCCACGACCGGGCCGGGGCCGCAGTCATTGCGCGGCATCACCCTGGAATGTGCGGGTGACGGGACTCCGATGGACGTCGCTCCCGCGGTTGCCGGTCGCCCGGTGGTGCTCAATCTGTGGGCCTACTGGTGTGGGCCGTGCGCGGACGAACTGCCGGCGCTGGACGAGTATCAGCAGCGGATGGGCGAGCGGGTGACGGTGCTGACGGTGCACCAGGACGAGAACGAGTCGGCAGGGCTGCTGCGGTTGGCGGAACTGGGCGTACGGTTGCCCATGCTGCAGGACGGACGCCGGCTGATGGCCGCCGCGCTCAAGGTTCCCAACGTGATGCCTGCGACGGTGATCCTGCGCGCGGACGGTAGCGTGGCCGGCATCCTGCCGCGACCGTTCACCAACGCCGATGAGATCGCTGCGGCGGTGAACCCGTCGATAGGAGTTCCGGTTGAGTAGCAACTGCGGCGGGCAGAAGCGAAGCGACCCGGGCAGTGTTGTGTCGCCGGACGCCGCACCGCACTGGCTGCGGCCGCTGCTCGACAACCTGGCCTCGGTGCCCGGCGTCTATCGCAGCAGAGTTCCCGCCGATGTCCTGGCAGCCATCACCGACGCCAACGAATCCGCCGCCCGCGCAGGCACCATACGTGACGCCGCGGTGCTGGTGCTGCTCTCCGGCCCCGCCGAAGCACCGGCGGGCGGACCACCGCCCGACACCGACCTGCTGGTCACCGTGCGCGCCTCGACGCTGCGAAACCACTCCGGACAGGCGGCTTTTCCCGGCGGAGTGTCCGACCCAGAGGACGACGGCCCGGTGTTCACCGCGCTGCGCGAAGCCCGCGAGGAGACCGGCGTCGACACCGACCGGCTGGTCCCGCTGGCCGTCCTGGACCGGATGTTCCTCCCGCCGAACAGTTTTCACGTGGTCCCGGTGCTGGCGTACTCGCCGGATCCGGGTCCGGTCCGGGTGGTGGACCCCCGGGAGGCTGCCATCGTCGCGCGGGTTCCGCTGCGCGCGTTCATCAATCCGGAGAACCGGTTGATGGTGTACCGCGCGGCGAGCGCCAGCCGGTTCGCGGGGCCGGCCTTCCTGCTCAACCAGATGTTGGTGTGGGGTTTCACCGGTCAGGTCATCTCGGCGATTCTCGATGTCGCGGGCTGGGCACAGCCATGGGACACCGGCGACGTGCGGGAGTTGGACGAGGCAATGGCGCTGGTTGGGCGTGCTGGCCAGTACCGTGAGGCCCAACAATGACACCGTCAAAGTGGCTCGACCTCGGCATCCTCGCCACCGCCTTTCTGTTCGCGGTGTCCGGTTGGCGTTCCGGCGCGCTCGGGTCGCTGCTGTCGTTCATCGGCGTTGTCCTCGGCGCGGTTGCCGGCGTGCTGCTGGCACCGCACCTGGTCGGCGGCATCGACGGCCCCCGCACCAAGCTCTTCGCCACCCTGTTCCTGATCCTGGCGATGGTGGTGATCGGCGAGATCGCCGGCGTGGTGCTCGGTCGGGCGGTGCGCAGTGCCGTGCGCAACTCGGGCCTGCGCACCATCGACTCGTTGATCGGATCGGCGCTGCACATCATCACCGTGCTGGTGGCGGCCTGGTTGCTGGCCACCCCGCTCACCAGCCAGCCCACGCTGGCCGGGGCGGTGCGTGGTTCCAAGGTGCTCAGCGAGGTCGACGCGCTGGCACCGCAGTGGCTCAAGAAGGTCCCCGCCCGACTCGCGGGTCTGCTCGACACCTCGGGGTTGCCCGCGGTGCTCGAACCCTTCAGCCGCACTTCGATCGTCGCGGTCGAGGCGCCGGACGCGGCATTGGCCGTGTCACCGGTGGTGGACGCCACCAGGAACAGTGTCGTGAAGATTCGCGGTGTCGCGACCAGCTGTCAGAAGGTGTTGGAAGGCAGCGGATTCGTCATCGCCCCCAACCGGGTGATGTCCAACGCGCATGTGGTCGCCGGCGCGGAGACCGTCACCGTCGAGGTGGCAGGCCAGTCCTATGAGGCCAGTGTCGTGTCGTACGACCCGCATCAGGACATCTCCATCCTGGCCGTCCCCGACTTGCCATCGGTCCCGCTGATCTTCGACGATTCCGAGGCGGAGCCGAGCACCGACGCCATCGTGATGGGATACCCGGGCGGCGGAGAGTTCGCCCCGACGCCGGCGCGTGTGCGCGAGACGATCGAACTCAACGGCCCCGACATCTACAACTCGACGACGGTGAACCGGGAGGTCTACACCATCAGAGGGACTGTCAGACAAGGCAATTCCGGTGGCCCGATGATCGACAAGGACGGCAGGGTGCTCGGTGTGGTCTTCGGCGCCGCCGTCGACGACGCGGACACCGGATTCGTGCTGACCGCCAAGGAAGTACTGCCGCAGCGGCTCAAGGTGGGCAACACCACGCCGGTACCGACCGGCACCTGCATCGGTCAGCCGGGATAGACCTTTGCGATAAAGCGCGTCAGCTCCTCGTTGACCTGCCCGGGTGTCTCTTCGTGCGCGAAATGCCCGGCGCCGGATACGGTTACGAAGTTGCCGCTGGGCGCGAACGCCCGCGTACGGCGCACCGAATCGGCAAGCACATACGGATCGGCGTCACCGCGCAGGTGCAGCAGCGGGATGCTCAGCGGCCGCTTCATCGACTGCATGAATCGCTGGCCTTCGGCACGTAACTGGCTGCGCACCGCCCAGCGCTGATATTCCAGCGTCGAATGCGCCGCGCCCGGGATCTGTATCGCCTGCCGCAGATACCGGACCGTCTGGGCGAAGTCCTCGGTGGCCAGCCAGGCGTCACCGGCACGTCTGCGCACCACCTGTTCGACCTCTATCGCGTTGTGGCGCATGAGTGTGCGTTCGGGCCAGATCGGCAGCTGGTAGCGCAGCAGCCACGGCAGCAGAGCAGTGCGCTGGGCCGAGTCGGCGAGCACCGAAGCGCGCAGCGCCACCGGGTGGGGCGAGCTGACCAGGGCGACGGCGTCCACGGCCCTCGGATGCAGGATCGAGGTGGCCCAGCACACCAGCCCGCCGTCGGCGTGCCCGACCAGGGTCGCCGAACTGTGTCCCAGTGCCCGCACCAGCCCGGCGGTGTCACCGGCCAGTGTCCAGCCGTCATATCCGCGTGGTGGCTTGTCGCTGCCCCCGCAACCGCGCAAGTCGACGGCCACCACCCGTGCGCCCGTCATACCGCGCAGCTGATGCCGCCACGACCACCAGAACGAGCCGAAGCCGTGCAGCAAGATCACCAGTGGGCCGTCGGGCTGCGAGTGCTCGGCCTCCACGACGTGGAAGCGGATGCCGTTCGCATGGACCTGCAGGTGACGCCACGGTCCGTCAATGCATACAACCGACGGATCGGGCCGGGACTGCATCGGGTGGTGGGCTACCAGCCCGACGGGTCGGTGGGCAGCGCGGGACGCGGCGCCTCGGGCGACCTGTCGTGCCCGGGCGTCAACGCCTCCCTGGTTTCCTTTACCGACTCGATCGTCTGCTGCGGGCCTCTGATGCGGCGCACCTTCAGATAGCCGAACAGCGCCAGCGCAATGGTGGTGAGCACCATGATCCCGAAAACGATCAGGAACGCCGCCCACTTCCAGATCCAGGTGTCGAGCAGTTCGGCGATGAAGAAGAACAGGAAGAAGGTCGAGTAGAACAGCACCACCAGTGCCGCAATGAAGAAGACGCTGCCGGTGAGCCCCTTCTTCACGTCACGGGTGATCTCGGCCTTGGCCAGCTCCACCTCCGCGCGCACCAGCGTCGAGACCTGCGCGGTCGCATCCTTGACCAGGTCGCCGATCGATGGATCGACCTTCGGTGCGTGCGGGTCGACGAGCGGAATCGATGTGACGGTGGCAGGCACGCCGTTCTTGCGGTCCCCGTTGCTCGAGCTCATGAGGCATATGTTGCCATGTCTGGAGACCGCGCTCGATCGTGGCCGACATAGACTGGTCGGGACTGAACGAACGGGGAGACTTTGAGACACCGCTGGCGGTCCGTGGCGCGAATGGTTTCGCTGGTGGTCCTGGCTCCCGCCGCGCTGTTGATGAGTCCGGTCGCGCAGGCTGACGGCCCCGTGGAACTCGGCGGCGGATCGGGCATCGTGATCGACGGTCACGCCTTCTGCACGCTGACCTCCATTGGTCACGACGCCGCGGGCAAGCTCATCGGCTTCACCTCGGCGCACTGCGGTGGGCCGGGCGCGTTGGTCGCCTCCGAGGCGGTGCCGAACGCCGGGACGCTGGGTGTCATGGTCGCCGGCAACGACGGACTCGACTACGCCGTCATCGAGTTCGACGCACAGCGCGTCCGCCCGGTCGACACCGTCAACGGTTTCCGCATCGACGGCCTCGGGCCGGATCCGGCCTTCGGCGAGGTGGGCTGCAAGCTCGGCCGCACCACCGGCTACTCCTGCGGGGTGACCTGGGGGCCGGGACAGGATCCGGGGACCATCCTGAACCAGGTGTGTGGGCAGCCCGGCGATTCGGGTGCACCGGTCACCGTGAACAACCGGCTGGTCGGAATGATCCACGGCGCCTTCACCGAGGAACTTCCGACGTGCGTGGTCAAATACGTGCCGCTGCACACGCCGGCCGTCACCGTGTCGATCAACTCGGTCCTGGCCGACATCACCACCAAGAACCGGCCCGGCACCGGGTTCGTGCCGGTCGCCTGATCGATGCCCCGGTCGCTGCGCTCCAGCCCGCCAGACCTACTTGCTCGCGCGGATCGCCTCGAACACGCCGGGGTCCACCAGCGTCGAGGTGTCTCCGAGTTCGCGGCCCTCGGCCACATCGCGCAGCAGCCGGCGCATGATCTTTCCGCTGCGGGTCTTCGGCAGCTCCGGAACCACATGGATCTCACGGGGTTTCGCGATCGGTGAGATCTCCTTGGACACCTCGGCACGCAACTCGTCGACCATGTCCTTGGTTCCGCCATGGGCGCTCGACTTGAGGATGACGAAGGCACAGATGGCCTGTCCGGTGTGCTCATCGGTGGCTCCGACGACAGCGGCCTCTGCCACGCCGGCATGCCCGACCAACGCCGACTCGACCTCGGCGGTCGAGATGCGGTGCCCGGAGATGTTCATCACGTCGTCGATGCGGCCAAGCACCCAGATCTCGCCGCCGCTGCCGTACCGCGCGCCGTCACCGGCGAAGTACCAGCCCTGCTCGGCGAACCGCGACCAGTAGGTCTCCTTGAAACGCTCAGGGTCGCCCCAGATGCCGCGAAGCATCGATGGCCACGGCTTGTCGAGTACCAGGTATCCGTTGGCCTGCTCGCCGTGGTCGGCGCCGGGCTGCAGTTCGTTACCCTCGTCGTCGACGATCTTGGCCGAGATGCCCGGCAGCGGCCGCATCGCCGAACCCGGCTTGGTCGACGTCACGCCGGGTAGCGGCGAGATCATGATCGACCCGGTCTCGGTCTGCCACCAGGTATCGACGATCGGGGCCTTGTCGTCACCGAACACGGTGCGGTACCAGCGCCAGGCTTCGGGGTTGATGGGCTCGCCGACCGACCCCAGCAGTCGCAGACTCGACAGATTGTGCGCAGCGGGGATCTGATGGCCCAGCTTCATGAACGTGCGGACCAAAGTCGGTGCAGTGTAATAGATTGTGACGCCATACTTTTCGATGATCTCGAAGTGGCGGTGCTCGGTGGGGGAGGTCGGGGTGCCCTCGTAGACCACCTGGGTGACGCCGTTGGAAAGCGGTCCGTAGACGATGTACGTGTGCCCGGTTACCCAGCCGATATCGGCTGTGCACCAGTGCACGTCGGTCTCAGGCTTGACGTCGAAGACGTTGAAATGGGTGTATGACGCCTGCGTCAGGTACCCGCCGGTGGTGTGCACGATGCCTTTTGGCTTGCCGGTGGTGCCCGAGGTGTAGAGCAGGAACAGCGGATGCTCGGCGTCGAAAGCCTCGGGCTCGTGCTCGGTCGATGCGGAATCGACGACCTCGTGCCACCATACGTCGCGGCCTTCGGTCCACCCGATGTCAATTCCGGTGCGGCGCACCACGAGCACGTGTTCGACACTGGCGGACCCCTCGGCCGCTTCGTCCACGGCCTGTTTGAGGGAGGCTGCTTTTCCGCGCCGGTATTGGCCGTCGGTCGTGATGACGAGCTTGGCTTCGGCATCGTCGATACGGGCCCGCAGCGCCGAAGCGGAGTACCCGGCGAACACCACCGAGTGCATCACACCCAGCCGTGCGCAGGCCAGCATGGCCACGATGGCCTCAGGCACCATCGGCATGTAGATGGCGACGCGGTCACCGGTCACCAGCCCCAGTTCGGTCAGCGCGTTGGCGGCCTTGCAGACCTCGTCCTTGAGTTCGGAGTACGTCAGCGTGCGCGCATCGTCGACCGGTTCACCGACCCAGTGGATGGCCACCCGGTCCCCGTTACCGGCCTGGACATGGCGGTCCACGCAGTTGTAGGCGACGTTGAGCTTGCCGCCGACGAACCATTTGGCGAACGGAGCCTGCGACCAGTCCAGCACCTCGTCGAACGGTGTCTCCCAGGCCAACCGGTTCGCCTGCTCGGCCCAGAAAGCCAGCCGGTCGGCCTCGGCCGCGTCGTACAGATCCCCGGTGGCATTGGCGTTGGCCGCGAATTCGGCCGGTGGTGGGTAAGAGGATGGGACGTCGGCATGCGTCGCTGTGGTGTTGCGCATGGGTGTGAGTCTAGTCACCGACGTTTGCACCGGCGTTGGTCGGCTAGGTTGTCGCAATGACCGATCCACTCGCCCCGCTGCTGGCACTCGAAGGGGTTGCGGCAGCAGGAGAGGACGCGCGCACAGAACTCGGCCGGGCACATCGGCACCGCAGCAATCTGCGCGGATGGCCTGCCACCGCGGGCGAAGCAGCGTTGCGGGCGGCCCGGGCATCCTCGGTGCTCGACGGTGGCTCACTGAGCCTTTCCGAGAACGGCGAGCCCGATCCGGTGCTGGCCGGTGCGCTGCGGGTGTCCGAGGCGCTGGAGGGTGGGGCGAACGCGCTCACCGGTGTTTGGCAGCGTGCACCCTTGCAGGCGCTGGCCAGGTTGCATGCGCTGGCCGCCGCGGATCTGGTCGATGACGAGCGCCTCGGCCGCCCTCGTCCAGAACCTGAGGTCGGGCCGCGACTGGAGATGCTGGCCGAGCTGGTCACCGGCGGGACCAACGTCCCGGCCTTCGTGGTGGCGGCCGTTGCGCACGGGGAACTGCTCACCCTGGCGCCGTTCGGTACCGCCGACGGAGTGGTGGCGCGAGCGGTGTCCCGGCTGATCACGATGTCGAGTGGGCTGGATCCACACGGCCTCGGTGTGCCGGAGATGTTCTGGATGAAGCAGTCCGGCAGCTATCGGGCAGCCGCTCGCGGGTTTGCGTCGGGAACACCCAACGGGCTGGGCGCCTGGCTTGTGCTCAGCAGCCAGGCATTACAAGCCGGTGCGCGCGAAGCGCTTTCGATCGCCCAGGCCGCCAAGGGTTAGGTGCAGTAATCCAGCACATGAAGCGGGCGGCGCTCCGTGATCAGACTCTCGTCTCATTCGGCTCGCCGCCCGCTAGCACGGACTCCGGTTACCAAGCGTGCTCCGGTGGGTTGTGTGGGTGGCCTCGGCGTTCTCCCGATGCGCTACGGCTGCAACCCCACCCAAGGGGTGTCGACGCCATTCGCTTTTCGCAATTCCGCAGGCCCACAACGCTTTTGCCTATTCCGCGGCATGTGCTCCGCGTGGGTTCCGGGGATCCGTGCTAGGACGCCTGACTCGGGAGATCACACCTTCTCTTCCGGTGTGGCCTTGGCCTTGCCAAGCTTCCGTCAGTCCTTTGTACTCCGTGACCGCGGTCACTTCAAGTATCAAACGGTGCCGAATCCCGATTGCTACGGCTGATTCTCAGCTACCGGGGTGGCAGCACCCTACGGAGCAGGGAATATGTCAGTGCGCCGCTGGCCAGGGCGCTGAGTCCGACGGCCAAACTCGTTGCGACCGCAGCCCCCGACGGGGACGGCAGCCTGTCCCGGAGCGACACCGGGCGGCTGAACGTCAGCACGGGCCAACCCCGTGCGGCCGCTTCCTTGCGCAATCCCCGGTCGGGGTTGACCACCGACGGGTGGCCCACGGCTTCGAGCATCGGCAGGTCGGTGATCGAGTCCGAGTACGCGTAGCAGTGTTCGAGCGAATAGTCCTCGCGGGCGGCTAGCTCGCGGATGGCCTCGACCTTGCCTTCGCCGGAACAGTAGAAGGCAACCTCGCCGGTGTACTTTCCGTCCACCGCGACCATCCGGGTGGCCATCGCGTGGGTGGCGCCCAATGCCCGGGCGATCGGCGCGACGATCTCTTCGCCCGACGCCGACACCACCACCACGTCGCGCCCGCACAGTTTGTGGTCGGCGATCAGGTTGGCGGCCTCGGCGAACACGAGTGGATCGACGATCTCGTGCAGAGTCTCGCCGACCACCGAGCGCACCTGCTCGACGTCCCAGCCGGTGCACATATCCGTCAGGTAGGTCCGCATCCGCTCCATCTGGTCGTGGTCGGCTCCGGACATCAGAAAGAGGAACTGTGCATAGGAGGACTTGAGCACGGCGCGCCGATTCAGCAGCCCCTGATCGAAGAACGGTTTGCTGAACGCCAGAGTGCTCGACTTTGCTATGACCGTCTTGTCGAGATCGAAAAATGCGGCGGTGCGGACCGGTTGACCGGGTTCCGGCACGGCGGATGGGCCGGCGGGCCGATCGGAAACCGTCACGGATTCCAGCATAGGCGGAGGCTCGGGGACGGGTTTCCCAAGGCTGGGAAAGTGGCAACTCAAGACAGGTGTCGCAAACTGCGCAAATTTTCGGTCCAGCGGGCAAATGTGGTCCAGCGGGCAAATGTCCAGCGTCGTTACTTGCGTTCGCGGGAAATTGCGTGTGTATAGTGAGCTTTACTCGGCCAAGGCTGAGTGTGTATCAGCTCGACCCCCCGGGGCTGATACTCGACGACCTCCGCCTCCTCCCCCCTTGGCGGGGGTCGTCCCTTTTCCGGGTGTGTCTACCCCCACCCCACCACTTGCAGCACAGCCCCACCACTTCCGGCACAGCCCCACATTGTTGCGGAACGTCGTTTTCACCTTCTATGCACAATCGCCGGTTCATCCACAGATCGTCGTGAGCCTCTGGCGCCGGCGGCCGGTCGTTCTGCACGGTGGACAGATGACGACAACCGCGGCGGTACTGGCACTGGTCGAGGACCAGTCGCTGCGCGATGACGTCGACCGGGTGGCGGCCGCAGCGGGGGTACCGGTGGTGCACACCGGCCGGCCATCCAGTCGAACCGTATGGATGAGCGCCCAGGTGGTCGTGCTCGACGCGGCGGCTGCCCACCGGTGCGCGCAGGACGGTCTTCCGCGGCGCGATCGTGTCTTCCTGGTGGGATCGGCCGAACCTGACTGTGCCGACTGGGAATCGGCGATTTCCATTGGGGTCCAACAAGTCATCCGACTCCCCGACCACGATGACGCATTGGTCGGGGCATTCGCCGCGGCGACGCGGGACGTCACACCGGGTGCTCGCCGCGGTGCGGTCGTCGCCGCGGTCGGTGGCTGCGGTGGGGCAGGCGCCACATTATTCGCCACGGCGCTGGCACAGTCTGCGACGCCGGCCTTGCTGGTTGACGCCGACCCGTGGGGCGGTGGTATCGATCTGGCGATGGGCACCGAGAGCGTACCCGGCCTGCGGTGGCAGGACCTGACCTTGCGCGACGGACGGTTGGAATTCGACGCGCTGAAAGCTGCCCTGCCCAACCGGCGCGGCGTCACTGTGTTGTCGGGCAGTCGAAGTGGCGGCGAGATCGAGGCCGGGCCACTGAGCGCCGTTGTCGACGCCGGCCGGCGCGCCGGCGTCACGGTGATCTGTGATGTGCCGCGCCGGGCTACTCCCGCCGTGGAAATGGCGCTGCAGTCCGCGGACCTGGTGGTGCTGATCGTCCCCGCCGATGTGCGTGCAGCGGCCGCCGCCGGCGCTCTGGCCGGGTGGGTTCGAACGATCAATCCGAATGTCGGATTGGTGGTGCGCGGGCCTGCCCCGGGCGGGCTGCGCGCGGCCGACGTTTCCGCGACCGTCGGGTTGTCGCTGGTCGCAGCGATGCGACCACAACCGGGCCTGGCCGATGCGCTGGAGCGAGGTGGCCTGCATATGCGTGAGCGGTCGCCGCTGGCCCGGGCTGCGGCGCAGGTGCTGGGAATGCTCGACAAGCAGCCGGCCCTCCGGTGAGCGGCTCGTTGATCGACCGGGTCCGGGAGCGACTGGCCGTCGAGCAGGCGCCACTGCACCCCACCGTGGTCGCCGAAGCCATCCGCGCGGAATCCGGCGGACTGCTCGGCGATACCGAAGTGCTCTCCAGTATGCGGATCCTGCAGACCGAGCTGACCGGAGCGGGTCCGCTGGACCCACTCCTTCGCGCCGAGGGCACCACCGACGTGCTGGTCACCGGACCGGACGCAGTATGGGTAGATGACGGAAACGGATTGCGCCGCAGCGCAATCCGATTCCCCGATGAGGATGCGGTGCGAAGGCTGGCCCAGCGGTTGGCGTTGGCGGCCGGACGCCGCCTCGATGAGAGCCAGCCCTGGGTGGACGGTGCGTTGCGCTGCCTGGGGGAGGAACCGGTGCGGCTACACGCCGTGTTGCCGCCCGTCGCACCAGCCGGGACCTGCATCTCCCTGCGGGTATTGCGCCCGGTACGCCAGGACCTGGCGGCGCTGATCGCGGCCGGCGCCATCGCCGGTCCGGCCGCCGACCTCGTCAAGCGGATCATCACCGCCCGACTCGCCTTCCTCATCTGCGGGGGTACCGGCGCCGGTAAGACGACCCTGCTTTCCGCGGCGCTGGGCGCCGTCGCCGCCCATGAGCGCATCGTATGTGTCGAGGACGCACCCGAACTCGCACCGCGGCATCCGCACGTGGTCAAGCTGGTGGCCAGGGGAGCCAATGTCGAAGGGGTCGGCCAGGTTACGGTGCACGACCTGGTGCGCCAGGCGCTGCGGATGCGACCGGACCGAATCGTGGTGGGCGAGGTGCGCGGCGCCGAGGTCGTCGACCTGCTCACCGCACTGAACACCGGGCACGACGGCGGTGCGGGCACTGTGCACGCCAACAGCGCCACCGAGGTCCCCGCCCGCTTGGAGGCGCTCGCCGGCCTGGGCGGGCTGGACCGGGCTGCGCTGCACAGCCAACTTGCCGCGGCGGTACAGGTGGTGCTGCAGGTGGGGCGTGACCGCGATGGACGCCGACGACTCACCGAGGTCGCGGTGCTGCGCCGCGGGCCCGATGGCTGGGTGGCTGCGCACACCGCATGGCACGCCGACCGCGGATTCTGCGCCGGCGCCCAGCCGCTGACCGACCTCCTCGACGAGAGGTGCCGACAGTGAGTGCGGCGGCGACCCTGTTAGCCGCGGCGCTGCTACTGGCGCCGGATCCCGCTCGCGCCAGGCTCGCCGGGCCCGGCCGGACGCGGCGGCCGCCACCCTGGCTGCTGTGGTGCGCCGGACTGCCGCCGCTCGTCGTTGCGGCCGTGGTCCTGGAGCCGACGGTCGTGTTGGCCGCGGCGATCCTCATCGGCACAGTGAGCACCCGGCGGCGCGGAGCGTCGGGCCGCGCGCGTCGGGTCGAGGAGTCGGCCGCACTGCGGGACGGCCTGGACATTCTGGCCGGAGAGTTGCGGGCCGGGGCGCACCCGGTGGCGGCGTTCGAAGCGGCTGGATCCGAGGTCGGAGGTGAGGTGGGTGGCTGGTTACGCGGGGTGGCCGTCCGCGGCCGCCTCGGCGCCGATGTCGGAGCCGGAATACATGCGGTGGCAACGGTGTCCGCGCTTCCGGCGTGCTGGTTCCGGCTGGCCGTGTGCTGGCGTCTCGCGCAGTCGCATGGTCTGGCGATCGGCACCTTGATGCGGGCCGCGCACTACGACATCGTCGAGCGGGAGCGATTTCGTGGCCGGGTCGAGGCGGGGTTGGCGGGCGCCAGAACGACGGCGGCCGTGCTCGCGGGGATGCCGCTCCTGGGGATCGCACTGGGGCAGCTGATCGGCGCGGATCCAGTGGCATTCCTGTTCTCGGGCGGCGGGGGCGGCGTACTGCTGGTCATCGGAGTCGTGTTGTCGTGTCTGGGATTGTGCTGGTCGGACTGGATCGTCGCGGGATTGCCGATATGACCTGGGCCGCTCTGCTTCTGGCCGCTGCGCTGCTGGTTGGCGCGGGGCCGGCACGATCGCGTGGCGCAGCCGCCGGTGAGGCGGCCGTGACCGGGCGACAGGCCGACCCGCTCGCGGCCGCGTCGTGCTTCGACGTACTGGCGGCCTGCCTGTCGGCGGGCATGGCAACAGCGACAGCCACTGCCGCGGCGGCTGAACTGGCACCGCCGGGTCTGGCCGACCAGCTCACCCGGGCCGCGCAACTGCTGGCGCTGGGTGCCGAGTCCGAGCGTGCATGGGCCGACCCGGGCAGCTCTGGCGACCCGCATGGGACGGTCCTGGCGCGGTTGGCGAGACGGTCGGCAATGTCGGGTGCCGCGCTGGCGAGCAGTGTGGCCGAACTGGCCGACCAGGTCCGCACCGATGCCGGGGCCGCGGCCGATGCCGCCGCCGAACGGGCGTCGGTCCTCATCGCTGGTCCGCTGGGGTTGTGCTACCTGCCCGCCTTCATATGCCTGGGGATAGTCCCGGTGGTCGCCGGACTGGCCGGTGACCTGATGTGGTCCGGTCTGTGGTGAAGGAGAAACATGATGGTGCAGAACGCTATTCGGGCATTGCAGGCACGCCTGATGATGGTTGCGACGGACGAGACGGGCATGAGTACGGTCGAATAGTCGACTGTTTGGCTTTTACACCCTGTCATTTATGATGCAGATAGTGAAAGCCTTAATTGTCATCCGCCTATCCCGCGTCACCGATGCGACGACCTCGCCAGAACGTCAAGTCGCCAAGTGCCGCGAACTGATCGCACAGCGTGGATACGAGGAAGTCGGCATCGCCGAAGACCTCGACGTGTCCGCCGGCAAAACGTCGCCCTTCGACCGTCCACAGCTGGGCAAGTGGCTGCGCGACCCCTCGCGCTACGACGTGATCGTCTTCTTCCGTGTGGACCGCATCGTGCGTCGACTGTTCGACTTGGCCGACCTGATTAGGTGGAGTCGTGAGCACAACGTCACCCTGGTGTCGGCGACTGAGGCTCACTTCGACCTGTCCTCGGATTTCGGCGACATCATCGCGTTGCTCATCGCGAAGGTGGCCGAACTCGAACTTGCCGCGATCTCCGACCGCAATGCATCGGCCTTCAAGCACAACTTCTCCAAGGGCAAGTACCGGGGCGGGGTTCCTCCGTGGGGCTACATACCCCAACGCGATGACCACACCGGCGAGTGGCGATTGATCCAGGACCCCGACCAAGTGGTCGTGATCCACGAAGTCGTGGACCGCGTGTTGAAGGGTGAACCACTCCGAAGCATCGCGCACGACCTCACGGGTCGAAGCGTCCTCACGCCCAAGGATCGCTTCGCGCAGGTGCGCGGTCGCGAGGTCGCCGGTTACGAGTGGCATTCTGGGCCTCTCAAGCGAGCGCTCACGTCCCAGACGCTGCTCGGTCGTGTCATCGCACGCGAACAAGTGACGGACGCCCAGGGACGCGTACAACGTGATGCCCGGGGCAAGAAGGTGTTTGGCGCGGAGACGGTCGTCCTCGGTGATGACGGCTCACCCGTCGTGCGATCCGAACCAATCCTGTCGCGTGACGTGTTCGAGCGGGTTGGCGTCGAGTTAGCCGGTCGTGAGAACCGCCTCGAACCTACGAAGCGATCAAGCGGCTTGCTCCTGCGCATACTGTACTGCGGCGTGTGTGATCGCCCTGCGTATCGACTCAAGGGAGGGACCGGACGCAAGCCCCGGTACCGTTGTGCAGGCGCGCAATACGCGGACCCTTGCGAGAACCGCTCCATCTCCCTCGAGTACGCCGAGGATCAAGTCGAGCGAAACATCCTGAGCGCCTTCGGGGACATGCCTCGGATGGTGCGCGTCTGGTCGTCAGGGAGTGACCACACGAGCGAGCTGGCCGAAGTCAACGATACACTTGCCGACCTTGCCGAATCGCTTGGCACGCCGGGGTTTCGACGCGGAACGCCACAACGTGCGAAGCTCGATGCGCGCATCGCTGCCCTGAGCGAGCGTCAAGCCGAATTATCCAGCAAGGCAAGCGAACCCGCCGGGTGGACGTACGAGGCGACCGACGAACTCGTCAAGGAGTGGTGGAACGACGCCACGACCGAGGAACGCAACATCTGGCTTCGCAGTCTGGGCATCCGCGTGGTGTGGTCATCGCACTCCGAGGGCACGAAGACCGTCGTCGACTCCTTCGTCATGACCGGCAGTGTCGAGGACCTTGGGCGCTTCGTTGATGACGGCGAGTGGACAGTCGATGTCGAAAGTCTTACCGCCGGTAGGGGTTAGGTTCGCGGTCGAAGTCTCTTACGTTGCTGTTGCAAGACAACGAACACCAACGAAAGGACCCCGATCATGACCACTCCCGCGAACCTCACCTCCAAGGACGTTGCAACCGCCCTCGACATCGAGCCCAAGGCGTTGCGCGTGTTCCTGCGCTCGGGCAAGGCCGAAGGCATGTTCACCCGCGACGGCAAGGCGTACGTGTTCACGAAGGCCGATGTAGCCAAGATCAAGAAGGCCTACGCCGCATTCGTCGCCGACCGCGCCGCCACGAAGAAACCGAAGGACGACGCCGACACGAACGACGACGAAGCCAAGGCGTCATAACGTCCCACACCGCAACAGGCCCTCAGCTCGCCGCTGGGGGTCTGTTTTGCAGTGTCGATGCGTGTGTTCGTCGGTCGGCCGTCATACTCTGCCACGGTGGACAAGAACCAGCTGTACTACGGCGACAACCTCGAGGTCTTGCGCGGGCGCGGTAGGGACGGTCGTCAGTACATCGCTGATCAATCTGTGGACCTGGTGTACCTGGATCCTCCGTTCAACTCGAATCGGAACTATTCCGTCATCTTCGACCGTAATGGCGCTTCGGAGGATGCAGGCGCGGCTCAAATTGAGGCTTTCGAAGACACGTGGCACTGGACGCCGGTCACTGAGGTCCAATTCGGTCAGTTCATCGACAGCGCGCCCAATGAGGCGGCGGATGCACTTACCGCTTTCCATACCCTTCTGGGTGAAAACGATGCGATGGCCTACTTAACCAACATGGCACCTCGATTGGTAGAGCTACATAGAGTGCTCAAACCGACCGGTGTAATCTTCCTTCATTGTGATCCGACGATGAGTCACTACCTAAAAATACTGATGGATTCTATTTTTGGCCCACAGAACTTCAGGAACGAAATAATCTGGAAGCGAACGTCGGCGCATAACCGCGTGACGCGATTCGGTCCTGTGCATGACGTCATCCTAAATTACTCGATGAGTCCAGTCTGGACTTGGAATCGCATATACGTTCCATACGACGCAGAAAGCATCGAGAGAGATTACCCGCACATCGAAGAGTCGACCGGCCGCAGGTATAGCCATGAGAAGCTTACAGCCCCGAATCCTGGAAGCCGTTACGAATGGAAAGGTGTCTGGCCTTCGGGGAATCAATACTGGGGCGTATCCGAAAACACGATGAGGGAACTTGACGAAGCGGGAAAGCTTTATTACTCCCGAAACGGATTGCCCCGTAAGATCAATTACCTCGACGAGATGCCCGGAATGCAGGCGCAGGATATATGGACGGATATTCGCCTGGGGTCGAATGCGGCCGAGAGGTTGGGATATCAGACGCAGAAGCCTCTTGCACTCCTTGATCGCATTCTCCGCACGTCGACGAACGAAGGCGACGTCGTGCTCGATCCGTTCTGTGGGTGTGGGACCACGGTAGACGCCGCGCAGAGGCTCAATCGAAAGTGGATTGGCATCGACATTGCGTACTTCGCGATAGACCTCATCATTAAGCGGTTGCGGAAAACGTACGCGGAAGCTAGCCCTCCCATCGAGACCACATTCGAAGTGAGTGGGATTCCCAAGGATATCGACGGCGCGCAAAAGCTATTCGAGAAGAATCACTTCGAGTTCGAGCGTTGGGCTGTGACTCGCATCGGGGCACGACCGAAAGCAAAGCCCGGCGGCGACAGGGGCGTAGACGGCATAGCTCGTTTTCTTCTGCCTCGCAATCAACGGGGGAAAATAATCGTCAGCGTGAAGGGGGGAAGCTACGGGCCCACTGATGTCCGGGATCTAGCGGGAACGCTTGACCACCAGAACGCGGACATGGGCATCCTGGTGACACTAAGGCCCAGCACTAGGGGTGTGCGGGATGCGATAGACCATGGGGGGACATACAAACACCCCTCCATCGACCAGCCATTTCCTCGACTACAGCACATCACTATTGCCGAGATATTCGAGGGTAAAAGGCTGTCCTTGCCGCTGACGGATACGGAGACACACATTCAAGCGGAGACGCTGAAAGCGTCGGGTGACGATCAAGAGGCGCTGTTCTGACCCCAGCGACGCGTACGGCGGCCACACATACGCGCACGACGTGACACACTACGCGAGTGCGTACGGGTTCGCACAGACGCTCACGCGCGACCCACACGACGCGGGCGCGATTGTGCCACAGGCGAACTAGAGGACAAAGCGCCATTTCAGCGCCTATTCGCTGTCGTCGCGGCCTTTCCTTTTTAAGCTGGGGAACTCGTACACAGCGCGAGCGTCAAAGCCTCTACGGTGTCCGAAAGCGGAGGGTGGGGGTGTGGCCCCCTGGGTGGTACACTCACAAACACACGCCTATGCGGACCGGTCCTTCCTTCCCGGATGATTCCGGCGACGAGCTTCTTTCTGCTCCGCCTTCTTGCGGGCCAAGGACTCCTGGCGCTGCTGCGTCGTGCGTCGGTAGTGACAGCATCCGCACAAACTGATCAGGTTGTCATCGTCGTTCGTGCCACCCAACTCGATGGGCACTATGTGGTGTACTTCGACGGCCTCGACCTCGCACCCGTCATCGCGTGCCTGGCACATTCCACCATCACGTTCAAGAATGCGCGCACGAATCATCATCCATCCGCGGCCTTGCATTCGTCCTGTACTTACGTTGCGGCCCTGCGTTGTACGACGCTTAGGCCGGTGCCTGGTTACACCCATGCGCATACGTTACGTCCCCCCAACTACCAAGAAGCCCACACCCATATCGGATGCAGGCCTTGGCGTTTGGGTTATGCGACGTAGACGATGGCGAGGTCGGACACGTTGTAGACGTGGACGTTGCGATCCGGGTCAATCCCGTCGAGCATCGTCCAGGTGAAGTCGGTCACGTCGAAGTCGTCGGCGAGCATTTCTTCGAGGGCTTCGCGTGCAACGTCGGTGTCGGCGGTCATGGCGAAGTACTCGTTGGGGTCGGACTCTTCGTCGTCGGATACGAGGAAGGCGGTGGTCGTTGTCATACATCAATTTTAAGAGACTTCATGACACAACCCAACAGCGAGATGCACGAATCGTGTTGTGGCACAGCTTTGTTCCAAAGCGCGTGTGCGAGGTACTGTCCACACCTGAGACGTTGCGTCATCCACCAAGAAAGGCGATGCCGAGGAGTTGGGGGAGCATCGCCCTTCGAGGTCGGCGCACCACCGCCTGGTGCAGCACGAGGGTGCAGCTATTCAGTTGTTATGGCGTCTCCTCGACCGGACCGACGTCGAGCAGCAAGCCCGCACCTACTTCGGTGAATCCGGCTCCGAATCGCAGCGTGGCGCGCAGCGCCCACGAGTCGGAGTTGAAGTAGGCGTGCTCACTTCGTGCGATCTGGATCGACCCATAGGCGCTCAGGGTCTTGCTCCTGTCGACCGCGAGGATCTGCCCCGAGGTCATCGCACTGGTGACGTTGACAGGAATGGACAACAGCGTTCGTTGTGCCGATTCCGTGCCCGCACCGACGAGCGACTGGTTCGATTCCGTCGCCGTCTTCAGCTTGACCAGCTTGGCCCACGCGTCCGGTGCCGCAATGATGTTGGTGCACGATCCGCCCAGACCTTCGATGAATGCGACGGCATCGACCACCGCATCCAGGTTGTCTTCGACCACACCCGCGTAGACCGCGTGAGAGATCAGTCCTGCGGGCGGGAAGGTCGCCGGTGCAGTCGGAGCGGGCTGTTGCAGCAATGCCCAGTCGACCTTCTTGAGCACCGACCGGCGAATCTCATTGCTGACGACCTCCGAAGCGGCGGGCTGTACCAACTGCTCGCGCGAAATCCGCACGAGGACAGCGATCTTGCCCGTAGCGATGACCAATTCCGACAGGTCGGGGTCAGCCTCGGGAATGTCATTGCCCTCGGGCACGAAGCCCGTATCGGCATCCAGGTTGATCATCGGCACGCGTACGAAGACGTCATCGCCTTCGACCTCGCCGGCCTTGGTCGTCGCCTGAATCAGAATCGACTGCGGGATCGTCTGCTCGGGAGCGACGCCCAGTACGTCTAGCGCCCAGGCTTCGGGGCTAGTAGGGGTAATTACTTTGGACATGGTTGTGAGTTCCTTTGAATGTGAGCGCGTTCTAGCACTCATGGATGGTTGGGGTTGACTTCGATGTCCACACGCTGGGCAAGTCAGCGGGACGAGCGCGGTGCACAGGGCGCTCAAGTGAAGTCGTATTCGAGATTCCGTAAACCCGTCGGCTTCACCGTTTTACGTCTGGTGAGAGACCCGTGTTTTGTGTCCCGTCGGACAGTCGTCATTGCCGCTGGCGACGTGCGTGCTGGCGACGTTACGCGCCGGAAATTCGAGGTTCAATGGTCGATTTGTGCGCGATTCTGGGGTGTCTGAATTTTCTCTCGCGAGGAATCCTCCTCGCATAATTGAACGGGCCGCACAGACGCGCTGAGGCAGCTCTAATCGTGCTTGAACATGACACAGTGCGGCTCATGGTCGTCGCCAGGTGCATCGCAACATGGGGATGCAGGCCCGACGTTTCCCAGCGCGTGCGTGCCTTCACCTACCCGCTCCATGCCGAGCAGGTCGCCGTCCGGCGTCTCGGTCATGCGCGTTTCCCATCCGGTGATAGAAGTCGCCTTGCCCACACCGGACTCAGGGTCACCGTGGTTGAGCTTGTGCATCAGTTCGCGGGCCTCTTCGAGGTTCATCTAATGTGCCTTTCAATACCTAGTTCGCGTGATCGAGCGTGCATGCACTTCGTGCATTTGCACACGCATCGCATCACTTGTGAACCGCCTGCAATCTGCTAATTAACCGCATCACCGATCGCATCAGCGTGACGTGCAAGAACGTGTGTCTGCAAAATTTGCCGCATCGGTCGCATCGGTACGCCGCATTGGTGATGCGGCTGGTGATGCGAAGGTGATGCGAAGGGGGTCGCCGCATCAGTGGCCGCATCACTTGAAGACTGCATGTCACTGCAGAAACTCCCTGATGACCAGGTTCATCTTCCCGTCGGTGAAGCTGATGCCCTGGTCCTTCACCCATCCACGAATCTTGTTCACTGTGCCCAGGCCGCGAACATGCTCCTCGTTCGAGTCCAGCAGCTTTCGCAGGCGCTTCTGCTTCATGTCCAGCGGTTCCTGCGAACTGGCGATCTGGTCCTCGGTCACCTCCGGCGCTGGGTTGTGCGTCGAGAACTCATGCCTGATGTAGTCGAGCGGTGCGCCGTGACGGGTCAGCCATATCCGCGGCGCTAGTGCACCTGAGCGGTTCTTGTCCGGAGTCAGGTCCAACTTGCTGATGCCAGTCTTCGCATCGCGGCTCTTCAGCTCCATGCGCCACCCGGCGTCGAAGTTGTCCTTCTTCGCCGACGACCCGCGAGCGCGCTTCTCGACGTGCCCTGTGTGGTCGAACCAGACAGACGTGATCTCGTTCTTGCGGAGATAGTTGAGGAGGTTCTTCGCGAAGTCGGTGTACGGGCCTGGGTCGTTCTCGTTCCCGTCGATGAACTTCGACAAGGTATCCGCGACCACGAAGTTAATGTGCTTGGTCTCGATGTACTCGATGACCCGGCCTGCGCCTTCGGGTGTGTTGAGTGGCGGTAGGTCTGGGAACGACTTGTAGAAGAGCCGCTTGCTCAGCTCGCCGTTGAACTCGTACTGCATCAATCCGAAGCGCCGTACTACGTCCCGCTGGGAGTTCTCAGCGTCCAGATACAACATGCGTACGTCGTCGTCGTACTCGTCACCGTCAGGCACGCTGAGGCCGGTTGGGAGCCTCTTCAGCGCCATGAGCGCGGCGAGGTCGCTCATCATGATCGACTTGCCGACTTCGGACGGCCCCACCAGCGAGTGCTGGTACCCCTTCACCCACAGCTGTGGAGTGCCGTGCCATGTCGTCGGCGGGATGCCCTCGGCCAGCGCCCGCTCGATGTCGAAGCTGTCGGCAACCAGCGGGTTACGGGGCCGCCTGTTGACCTCAGGCATTCCGCTTCTCACTTTCTTGGACTAGGCGCTTCAATACCGAATACGGCACGTTGCGCAGCGACGGGTGCCTGAAGAACATGCTTGGCCGGTACGGCCAATCAGGATGCTGTTGACATTCCCAGAGGATCCGGCGTGCTCGCTTCATCCTCCACTCAGGCACGGGGCGGGTGTGGGCTTTGAGTCGACCATCTGTCTCGACGGTGTAAGTGATTGACCCCTTGCAGTCCAGTGGGTGCGGGATACCGGGCTTCCCGTTGCGCAGAGCAACTAATAGGGCCTGGTACTTCTTGTTGATCTCAACTTCCTCGCGAGGTGTGAATACTTCCCGGAAGTCGATTACTCGCGGCTCAACCCTCCTTGTCATGTCGTCTCTTCTCGGCTTCCCGCCGCGCTTTCTGCGCCGCCCAGCGTTCGAGTGATCGAGCCATGTACTCGGGATCGCTGCGCCGCTTACGGCGTCGTGCGTTGTACGCGTCTTTGTACGCTTGATAATTGGGGTCATCCCTTGCGGGCCATGCCATTTCGGTCCCTTCTGCCGTATCTGCCGTATCACACTACGACGACCGAACTCCTGCCAAATATCCCGCATTTTTGACGTGGCAGAACGATCCGTGATAGTGCCCCGTCAGGCGCACGAAAAGAGCGACACCACCAAGAAGGTGATGCCGCCCTTGACGTGGAACAACTACGCCGACTGCGGAGGCTCCGGGCGCAGCAGGTAGTACGCCTGCAGGTCGTTCAGCAGGTCGGCGATCTCCTTGCGACGGGCGATCGTCCGGGTGCCGAACCCGAGCAGCTCACCGATCAGGGACATGACCGCCGAGAACGACGTCGCCTTGGCCATCACCGGGATGATGTTCCCGAACTCGGCCCGCTCGTCGGTCGCCCGCATCACGACGCCGTTGACCGGGTTCACGATGTTGGCGTCGTCGGTCAACGCCTTGATCTCGCAGCCCACGTCGACGATCACGTCCAGGCGCGCACGACGCTCGGGCTCCGCGCCGACCAGCGCCTCGCGAGAGCGCTGGATGTGGCGCTTGAACTCGTCCCAGTTCTGCATGAGATCCAGGAGCGGGTTCCCCGTGTCGTGCTTGGGCGCCGGATCGACGTCCGCGTTCAGCGCGAGGAACTCGTTCGTCGCGGAGACGAAGCGAGCGACCAGATCATCCAACGGATCCTTAGGCAATGGAGTTGCCATGGTTCCTTCCCGCTTGAGCGAGAGGAAACACGATTCCGCCAGTTGGGCCATTTTTGGACCCGAACCCTGCTCTGCGTGTAACGTCTCTTAGAGCATCCTCAGAAAATGCCTCTGCAAGACGTACACCCTCGGCCGGCGACATCACCCACGGTCGGGGGTTTCGTCATCTCAAGCTGGGTCTTGACACTACACCTGGTGTCCGACAAGCCAAAGGGATACAACATCTTGTGTTCGGCTCGGCGTGTCGCTCCAACATCTTGTCGGTGTGTCGGGTTACACTGCCCGACCCTCACCGGCGTGTTCATTGTGGGGTGTAAAGCTCAACTACCGAATACGCGATCGGCACCATTGCCGCCGCGGCGTTCGGCGCCATCCTGTACACC
>WOYS01000084.1 GCA_011620645.1 Mycobacterium sp. | reverse complement strand
ACCCTCGTATTCCCCGGATATCGCGCCGGTTCGCATCCTCGTGCGACTAGAGTCAGCGCACATGAAGGCTTTGCGGGGAACTATCGCGGCGGCAGCGGTCACGGCCGGATTGGCCGGAATGATCGGCGTCGCGACGAGCGCCGCACCGCAGGCCCAAGCCGATGTGGTGGCCTACCTGGTCAACGTGCATGTGCGGCCCGGATACAACTTCCCCAACGGCGATGTCGCTATCGCCTACGGCCAGACCATCTGCGACAGGGTGGCCGCCAAGATGCCCTACGCCCAGTTGGTCGACCAGCTCAAGGGCGACTTCCACACCAGCGACTACTACCAGGCCGCTTACCTGATCAACCAGGCGATCAACGAGCTGTGCCCGGCGCAGATCTGGCAGCTGCGCGAATCCGCCGCCGGCTACACGGGCTGACGCGGCGCCATTCGCCCGATCAGGGGCAGGTGACCTCGGTCTCGAACGGCTTGTTCACCGGGGTCATCGGGTTGGCCATGTCGATGCCCGTGTGCGGTCCCGCTGATCTTTTAGGTGTTGCCGTCCTTCTCGGCCCTCGCTTCGCCGCCGGCACCCGCGGCATAGCCGAGGTTGACGCCGTCGACGTTGCCCAGCCCGACCGACGTGACGGTGGGTGCATCGCCTTCGCTGATGACCGCGGCACTGCACCTCGTGGGTGGCGCCGCACAGGGCCACGGCAGCTGCGATCAGGGCCAACGCTCCGATTCTCATGGTGCGAATGTGTGGCCGAACGGGGAAACGTAAGACTTGGTTCAATGTCCCGGTGAGTGAGCAGTTCTTCAAGGTACAGGCCGAACTGCCCGGGCGGTCTGGGCGGGTCGGCACCATCCATACCCCCCATGGCGATATCCAGACTCCGGCGTTCATCGCGGTCGGCACCGCGGCCACCGTCAAGGCCGTGCTGCCGGAGACCATGAAAGACATTGGTGCGCAGGCGGTTCTGTCCAACGCCTATCACCTCTATCTGCAGCCGGGGCCCGATGTGGTGGACGAGGCCGGGGGTTTGGGCGCCTTCATGAACTGGCCGGGGCCGACCTACACCGACAGCGGCGGTTTCCAGGTGATGTCGCTGGGTGTCGGATTCAAGAAGGTGTTGTCGATGGACGCCACCCGCGTGCAGGCTGACGACCTCATCGCCGATGGCAAGGAACGTCTCGCGCATGTGGACGAGGACGGCGTGACGTTCCGGTCGCACCGCGACGGGTCCGCGCACCGATTCACCCCCGAGGTGTCCATCGGCATCCAGCATCAGCTGGGGGCGGACATCATCTTCGCGTTCGACGAGCTGACCACCCTGGTGAACACCCGCAGCTATCAGGAGCAGTCGGTGCGGCGCACTCATGACTGGGCGGTGCGGTGCCTGGCCGAACATCGTCGCCTCACCGACGTGCGCCACGGCAAGCCGTATCAGGCGCTGTTCGGGGTGGTGCAGGGTGCGCAGTACCAGGATCTGCGCCGCCAGGCCGCGCGTGGCCTGGCCGAGATCGGCTTCGACGGATACGGCATCGGGGGTGCACTGGAGAAACAGAACCTGGCCACCATCGTCGGCTGGGTGACCGATGAACTGCCAGCCGACAAGCCGCGCCACCTGCTCGGCATCAGTGAGCCCGATGACCTGTTCGCGGCCGTTGCCGCCGGGGCGGACACGTTCGACTGCGTGTCCCCATCGCGGGTGGCGCGCAATGCTGCGGTGTACTCGGCGACGGGCCGATACAACATCACCGGCGCCCGCTACAGGCGCGACTTCACGCCCATCGATGCCGCATGTGACTGCTATACCTGCACTCATTACACGAAGGCGTACATCCACCACCTGTTCAAGGCCAAGGAGATGCTGTCCTCGACGTTGTGCACCATCCACAACGAGAGGTTCACCATCCGGCTGGTCGACCGGATTCGCGAGTCCATCATCGCGGGCGAGTTCGACGAACTGCGGGCCGATGTCCTTGGCAGGTATTACGGCAGCTCGGCGGTCCGCGAACCTTCCTAACTTACAAACCGCAAGATAGCCTCGACCACATGACAGCGGACACACGGCATTTCGTCGTCATCGGTGGTGGGCTGGCCGGTCTGGCTTCGGCGGTCTGGCTGGCCGAGGCCGGCTGCAATGTGACGCTGCTGGAACGGCGCGGCAGCCTCGGCGGGCGAGCCCACGCCGTGCGCGCCGATGCCGTCGACGATGTGCCGGACAACGGACAGCACGTCATCGCCAGCGGATATCAGCACCTGTACCGTTATCTCACCAGCGTGGGTACCCGGGAGCACATCGCCTTTCCGAAATCCTCCACACTGCGCTGGCCCGACGGGCGCAAGGTCACCGTGCAGACCACCGGGCTCGGAGCGATCCGCACCCTGTTCGGGGTGCACCCGGATGCGAGCTTGGCCGACCGGCTGCGCGCTGCGCGGGCGACGATGCTGCTGGGCTGGCAGGCCCTGAAGCAACCCGCCGACCTCGCCGATCTGTCCACCGAGCAGTGGTTCGACAGGGTCGGCATGCCAGCCCCGGCCCGAGAAGCGTTGTGGGACTGGCTGGCTTTGGGGATCGCCGCCGAACCGGTTGCGCAGGAGTCGGCGAAGGTCTTCGCCAATGTGATGCGCACCGGGATCCGGCTCGGTATCAAACACCGCACGCCGGTCACCATCGGATACCCGACCGTCGACCTGAACACGCTGTACATCGACGGGGCGGTGCGCGTCTTCGAGGAGCGCGGTGTCGACGTGCGCTACCGCGCGGTGGCCCGAAAGATCCACATCGAGGACGGTGCGGTGACCGGAGTGCAGCTCGCCGACGGTACCGAGATCCCCGCCGATGCCGTGGTGTGCGCGGTACCCAACACCAACATCGCCGGCCTGCTCGACGACCTGCCCGAGCATCCGGAAATCTACGCTGCCGCAGACAAACTGGGCTACACGCCGATCGTCAGCACCAACCTGTATCTGGATCGGCCGCTGGGCACCGAATCGGCCTTCGAGGGACTGATCGGCGGAACCGGTGTCATCGACGAGGTCTTCGACCGGCAGATCATGCACGGCCGCAGCACCGAGCGGGCCTGGTTGTACTGCCTGACCACCAGCGGCGCCTACGCGCAGATCCACAAGAGCAACGACGAGATCGTCGACGAGCAGATGACGCTGCTACGGCGCTACTACCCGGCTGCCTCGGAGGTCAAAGTTGTTGAGGCGCAGGTGATCAAGATGCCACGTGCCACCTTCTCCCAGGTCGTCGGCACCGATTCGTTGCGTCCGCCGCAGCGCACCTCGGTGCCCTCGCTGGTGCTCGCGGGCGACTGGACCGACACCGACTGGTCGGCCACCATGGAGAGCGCTGTGCAGAGTGCCGCCAGGGCAGTCGACCTGCTGCTCAAATGACCAGGCGCCGGCTCAGCGGTGCCGATCGCCGCGCACAGCTGCTCGACGCGGCACGTGATGTCGTCGCGGCCGGCGGCTATCCTGCGCTCACCATGGATCGGGTTGCCGTCGAATCAGGGGTCACCAGACCGGTTGTCTACCAACAGTTCACCGACCAGTCCGGTCTCATGACGGCCCTGCTGGATCGCGAATCGGCCATCGCATTCGCCGGCATCGGCAGCGTGGCAGACGTGCACAGCATCGACGAGCTGGGTCGCGGCATCCTGGCCTACCTGCATGCCGCGCCGGCGAGTTGGCGAATCATCCTGCGGCCACCCGACGGCGCCCCGCCGGAGGTGCGAACGCGTGTCGAGCTGGGTCGCGCCTATGCCAGGTCGGTGGCCGCGCGGCAGCTGTCGATAGACCCGGACAGCGTGGCCGCGCGGGTTCTGTTGGCCGCCATCGAGGAACTCGTCCGGCTGCATCTTGACGACCCGGCGGCTCATCCGGATGAGGAGATCCTGACCTATCTGCGGTCCCTGGTGGTCTGGGCCGCAGGCGTCACAGCGGGTTGAGGAAATGGGTTTCGCTCAAGTGGGCACGTATACCCAGGGTGCGCGGGGTAGCGCCGCGGGGTCGAACTCGGCGAGGAGGGCGTCCAGCGTGGTGGTCGCGTAGCCCAGCGACTCCGCGATGAGTCGCAGCGCCCGATCGGCGCCGATCTCGTCCAGCGTCACCGCGCCGTCGCGTTTGGCCAGCCGCTTACCCTCGGTGTTGAGCACCAGCGGCACGTGCGCGTAGGTCACCGGGGCGTAGCCCAGTAGTGCGCCGAGATAGGCCTGCCGCGGCGATGAGGACAGCAGATCGTCACCGCGTACCACCTGATCGATGCCCTGGGCGGCGTCGTCGACCACCACCGCCAGGTTGTAGGCGGCCACCCCGTCACCGCGGCGCAGCACGAAATCGTCCACGATACCGGTGAATTCGCCGTGCAGGATGTCGGTGACCGGGTAGGAGAAGGTGTCGCTGCGCAGCCGCAGCGCCGGCGGTCGGGTCGCGTCGACCGGACGTTCCCGGTCACGGCAGGTGCCAGGGTAGGCGCCCTCGGGCGCGTGTGGGGCCCGTGGCGCGCCGAGGATATCTTTTCTGCTGCAATAGCATTCGTACACCAGGCCGCGGTCGGACAGCTCGGCGATGACACTGTCGTAGCGGCTCGTATGTGCCGTCTGGTATTCCGGCGGGTCATCGGAGGTCACACCGATGGCCGTCAGATCGGCCAGCTGCCGGGCGGCCACGTCACTGAAGGTGCGATCGTCGAGATCCTCGACGCGGATCAGGAACCGGCGGCCCGATGACCGGGCGAACAGCCAGGCCAGCACCGCCGTGCGCAGATTGCCGATGTGCAGGTCCGCCGATGGGCTGGGTGCGAAACGGCCTGCTGGCATGTGACAACGCTAGATCAGGCGACATCGGCCGACCTATCCCGGGCCGTGCAGCCATTGCGCCCAGGGCACGCTCCAGTCGCCGTTCTGCGACAGTTGAAGCGGTTCACCACCGGTGTTACGCACTTCGAAGACGTCACCGGGCTGGGAGAAGTCGTAGAACCATTCGGCGTTGTCGGCGTTGACGTTGAGGCAGCCATGGGACATGTTGGTGTTGCCCTGGGCCCAGACCGTACTATCGAGTTGGTGCACGTAGATGCCGTCGTTGCTGAGCCGCACCGCGTAGTTGATCGATTCCTTGTAGCCGAGCCTGGAGTTGACCGGCAACCCGTAGGTCGAGGAGTCCATGATCACCGGGTTGGCCTTGTCCATGACGGTATAGGTGCCCGATTGTGTCCAGAATGACAATGTCTGGCCAGCAACGGTTTCGGTGCCGCCCATGCCCATCGACGTCGGTATCACGCGGACCACTCGCCCATTCTCGAACACGGTGATCTGTTTGGTGTTGTCGTCGGCGATCGACACGTGGGAGTCACCGATGGTGAACGTGGTCCGGGTGTCCTCCTGCCCATAGAGGCCTGCACCCAACTGCGCCCCGTAGATGTTGGCGTCCACGACGATCCGGGTGCCGGGGGTGTAGTAGTCTGCGGGTCGCCAGTGAGCGTTCTGATCATCGACCCAGTACCAGGATCCGCGTACGGCGGGGGTGGTCGTCACCTTCAGCCGGCGCTCGGCCGCTACTTGGTCGGTGATGGATTCGTCGAAGTGGGCGACGATCACGGTGCCGACGCCATACGTGCCGCCGTCTTGGAGTAGGGCACCTGAGGTCTGTGTCAGCGTCACCTTGGTCTGATTGCCGGGTGTGAGCGTGGAGAAGGTGCTGACCTGTGTCGCGGGGGTTCCATCGTCGCCTCGACTGGCCGCGGTGACGGTGTAGCTGCGGCCGTAGCCGAGGGCCACCCCGGGTTTCCAGGCCACGTCGTCCGGCGTCATGATTCCTGGGACTGGTGCGCCCTGGTCGTTGATCATCCGAACGTCGGTGAGCGTGCCCCCGCGTGCCATCACCGACACCGCCCCGAGGGGATCGACGTCACGGGCGTTCGGCGACGGCGTGATCGTCACCGACGCCGGTGTCGGTGACGCCGTCGCTACGGACGCAGTTGACGTGGTCGACGTGGGTGAGGGCGTCAGCCATACCGCGGCAGCGACCCCGGCAGCGACGACGAGGACGGCGGCGACGATCGCGATGCTGCGGGTTCGGCGATCGAGGGTCATTACTTCTCCGTTGTTTCCGAGCGCTACCGCACGGCCCATGGCCACTCGCCAGCAACACATCTACGTACCAACATAGTAGATACAATCCGCAGGAGGTGACATGCCGCGTCCAGGGCGGCGTCGTCGTAGCGCGCTTACGAGTCGCCCTCTTTACCTTTGGTTCTCCTGAACCAACTCCTGCGTGGAGGCGCAGCCACTGCACCGGCCTCACTCGCGTGGCCATTGCACCACTGTCCGGCAGGCACGCCGCGCTTGACGGCATCGACGTGCTTCCCGCAACCCGACCATGTGGTTTTCCCGCAAACGCGGCATCGTACGGCGCGGCACATTGTGATTCCTTTCGATGTTGAGTCAGTCCTCAGGCCAAGCTTAAGAACAACTTTTCGAGCTGCTCGATGGTGAGCCCGTCTGGGTCGGCACCGTTCTCCCGGTCAGAGTCGATGCATTGGCGTAGTCCTGTCGTGATGATCGCGAATCCGGCGCGATTCAGCGCCTTTGACACCGCGGACAGTTGAGTGACGACGTCCTTGCAGCTGCGGCCATTCTCGATCATCGCGATCACGCCGCCAAGTTGTCCATGGGCGCGGCGCAACCGATTCAGTCCCGCGATCAGCGCGACGTCGCAGGATGGTTGATCGCCGGCTGCGGTCGTCGTGCCCGCAATGTTCTCTGACTCCATACGCTTATATACCATACCCCCTATGGCATTAACGACGGATGGTCGTTGGGAGTGCGCCGCGCGTCCCGTCGGGTATGAACCACTCGCCCGCATATTCCCGACTGAATCCGCTGGTCCCGCAACCGATTCGATCCAGTGGGGCCAGCTGCACATCTCTGGGTCAACACGGGCCTGCGATAGGTCACATGAACTGAGGATGCCGCCGGTTTTCGGCTTGTTGAAGCGGTTCTGGGTGGTCTTGGTGATCGTGGTTGCCCTCGTGGGCGCCGCGGCCGTCGTGAGCCCCGTCGGCGACGAGTGGAGGCACAGCAAGTTTTATACCCCGTCTGGTATACAGAATGTACCGAGACGGCATCTGATTTTGGCGTATCGAACCGCCCGTTGGTTCATCGGGCAAGCAGTTCAACGGCACTGCGGTGAAAGGGGCTATCCGATGATCAGCGTTACTGCGCCGCTCTGGGTCGGTCTGCTGATTGGCATCGGATTCGGAATCGTCGCATCGCTATGGGGCATCGGGAATCCGGAGACCATCATTCGGGCAGCCCGACTCGTCGACCGACTCCTGGTGGGGTGTTTCCTTTTGGTCACCGCCGTGGGTGCCGTCGTGCTCTATGGGCTATACGCAGCCGGGGTGTCGATGCACTTCTCGCCCAAGCCCACCTACGTGTATGGCGTGGTGGCCGGCGGCATTCTGTTCGGGGTCGGTATTGCCATCAGTGGCTACTTGCCGGGCACCGCGCTCGTGGCGCTGGGGGAGGGGCGCCGCGATGCACTGGCCGCAGTACCAGGAGGCTTGCTGGGAGCCGCGGCGTGGACCGTCCTGTACGAAACCCCAATTGGACACTGGCTCGTCTCCGCGGCGAACCTCGGCGACGTCGTTGCTGGCGGCAACATCCACCACGTGTCGCCTGGCAGGATGCTGGCCATCGCGGCGGTCTACGCCGTGCTGGCACTGAGTGTGTTGTACTTTCTTCCGCGCTACCGGGGCAGCAAGCATTGCTGCCTGCGGGATATCGGCGGCAAGTCGCTCGATGACCATGATCGCCAAATGGCCCGTGATACAGCGGAATATCTGTATGAAGGCGCCCGCCCCGCATCCTCTCGGCATACACTGCTGGCGCAATTTTCCAGACACCATGTGACGCACCCAGGATTCTTCATGCGGACCACCGCCGTCGTCGCAGTGCTGGTGGCCATGTTGGCGGTACTGTCATTGTTCCTGCGCCAGCAGTTCGGACAATCGACGACCTACTCTTGGGTCGTTGGAAAGCTGTTCCTGCCGAATTATGCTTACTCGCGCGAGGTTGCCGCAACCATCGGCTGGGAACCACTCAGCGATCTGGGCGTCTTGATAGGGGCTTTCCTCTCTGCATACTTCCTGAGCAGGCGCTTCACTGCCTTCAGGCCAGTAACCCCACCATCGTGGCGCAATCGGTTTGGCCCCGCCCCGCGCAAACGGGCGGCGGCGGTGTTCTTCGGGTCGTTCCTCACCCTCTTCGGCGCACGCATGGCCGGTGGTTGCACAAGCGGGCACACCCTCAGTGGTGGGGTTCAACTTTCGCTTAGCGCTTGGGTTTTCACCGCTTCCTTCGTGGTAGCGATGGTGCTCACGGCCCGATTCGTCTATCGTGACGCGAGATGGCAGGCTGCACCTGAAGTCGAGGTGGCACCACCTGAGCCGCTGCAGCCCTGGGCACTCCCGAATGGACGTTCTTCATTGAGGTTTTCTCACTTGGGGCGTGTGAGGTTTATGTGACTGGAGTTTCCGGCGTGTCGTGAGAGCAGGACGTGGGGCCCCGCTCAAGGATCGGTTTCGACCAAGAAAGCCGTTCTGCCGCAAGAGGACCCCACGTGTTCACCTATTCTGCCATCTGCGACGTCCCCGAGGAAACCCTGCTTCATGTGACCGCGTTGCTGCACGCGTACCGGCGCGAGATCGGCACCCGCGCCGGGCGACGCGCGGGCACGGTGCGCACGCAGGCGAAGCTGGTGCTGCGGTGGTTCCGCGACGACGCCCCGATCCGGCTGCTGGCCTTCGAGGCCCGGCTGCCGATCTCCACCTGCTACCGGTATCTGCACGAGGCGATCGACGTGATCGCCGACCAGGCTCCCGACCTGCACGACGTGCTCGACCAGGCGAAGCGGGAAGGCTGGTCGCACGTCACGCTGGACGGGACGCTGATCGAGATCGACCGGGTGAACGAGCGTACCGACGAGGGCCATCACCTGTGGTACTCGGGCAAGCACAAGACCCAGGGCGCCAACGTGCAGATCCTCGCCGACCCGGGCGGGTTCCCGGTGTGGTCCAGCGAGGTCGAGCCAGGCAGTACGCACGACATCACCGCCGCGCGTATGCACTGCCTGGGCGCACTGTACAAAGCGGCCAGCGAAGGTCTGCCGACGTTGGCGGACAAGGGATACGAAGGTTCGGGGATCGGGGTGCACACCCCGATCAAGGGCCGCGACCTCGCCGTTGACAATCGCAGCTACAACGCGCTGCTGACCGCGATCCGAGCGATCGGGGAACGCGCCAATGCCGAACTCAAACAACGCTGGCGGTGTCTTCGGCGAATCATACTGTGCCCAAACAGAATTGGCCAGATTGTTGCCGCCGCAATCGTCCTGTCAACTCTTCA
>WOYS01000068.1:1421-9577 GCA_011620645.1 Mycobacterium sp. | reverse complement strand
GCGTGTCTTCATATGAGTCTCCTTAACGTCGATGTTTCGGTCACAGTGGATTGATCATTCACGCCAGTGTCTCGACGGTGAGGTCACCGTCGGCGTACTGGCGGCGCAGCTTCTTCTTGTCGAATTTGCCGGTCGAGGTCAGCGGAATGTCGGTGACGAACGTCCACCGTTCCGGTAGCCACCACCTGGCCACCCGCGGACGGAGGAATTCGGTCAATTCCGCGGCGGTGGCGGTGCGGTCGGCAGCCAGGACGACCACCGCCAGCGGTCGTTCCTGCCACTTGTCATCGGGAACCCCGATCACCGCGGCGGTGCGCACCGCAGGGTGAGCGGCCAAGTCGTTCTCCAGTTCCACCGAGGAGATCCATTCGCCCCCGGACTTGATGACGTCCTTGGAACGGTCGGTCAGCGTGATGAACGCATCCGGGCTGATCGTCCCGACGTCTCCGGTGCGCAACCACCCGTCCGGCGACACCGCAGAAGTGTCATGCGCGTAATACGACCCGGTGATCCACGGGCCGCGGATCTGAATCTCCCCCACCGACTTTCCGTCCCAGGGCTGCTCGGCGCCGGTGTCATCGACGATGCGGGCTTGCACACCGGCCACCACACGGCCCTGGGTTCCGCGCAGGTAAAGGGACCTCTCCGGGGTATCGGTGTTCCGCGGCAATGCGACCGCGGCCAGTGGGGAGGTCTCGGTCATCCCCCAGGCCTGCACAATGCGGACGCCCAGCTCGTCATAGGCGGTCATCAACGACCGCGGAACCGCCGAACCACCGCAGGCCACCATCTTCAGCGAACTCACGTCATGGCCGGGATTGTCGCGCAGATAGTGCAGAACGTCGGTCCAGATCGTCGGCACAGCCCCCGCCATCGTCGGTCGCACGGCCTCGATCATCTCCACCAAGGGCCCCGCGTGCAGGAAATGGTCAGGCAGCAGAAGCTGCGCGCCCGCCATCATGGCCGCATACGGCAGCCCCCACGCGTTGGCGTGGAACATCGGAACGATCGCCAACACCGTGTCGTCAGGACCGACGCCCAAGGCATTCGCGGTGCACGCCGCCTGAGAGTGCAACCACGTCGAACGATGACTGTAGACAACACCCTTCGGGTGTCCGGTGGTACCGCTGGTGTAGCACATCGCTGCGGCCGACTGTTCGTCGAGGTCGGGCCAGTCGTACGTGCTCGGCTGGGCGGCCAGCACATCGTCGTACCGAAGGACGTCCTTTCCGCACCCCTGGACCGCGGCAAGATCACCCGTGCCGGTCACCAGCACCGTGCGGACCGAGGTCATCGACGGCAACGCCGACGCCAGCAGGCCCAGCACCGTACCGTCGACGATGATTACCCGATCTTCGGCATGATTGGCGATCCACGTCAGCTGGTCGGGCGGCAGCCGCAGGTTCAACGTGTGCAGCACCGCGCCCATCGACGGCACCGCCGCGTAAGCATCCAGATGCTCCTGGTTGCTCCACTGCAGCGTCGCGACACGCTCATCTCCACGAATGCCGATCTCGCGCAACGCATTCGCCAGCCGTGCCGCGCGCTCTCCCACCTCGCGGTAGGACACCCGAGAGATCTGTCCGGGTCCACGCACCGTCAGCACATCGCGATCGCCGTGGATCGTCGAGGCATGGCGCACGATCCCGGATACCGTCAACGGAACATCCTGCATGGTGCTCTTCATCGCACGCCCGCCCTGCAGCCCGCCGTGAAGCGCCGGTCACGCATCGATGAGGTCCTGCCGATTCTCATTCTGCAATATCAACCGGTACTCCGGGTACAGATTCTTGGCCTGCGGGATCATCTTGAGCAACTTGGCCGCCGGGCCCTTCGCGCGCACCGTTCCCCTGGCCATCGCCATCGGCAGGTTCACCTTCCCCAACCAGAACTTGTTCCCGGTGTCCGCCGACATGAACAGCTCGACATTGGGCACCGCGGTACTGCCCGCACCCGTCTCCACCACCTTGTTCGCCATGTCCACCGTCACCACTGCATCCGGATCGGTGTAATGCACGCGCAACACCACACCCGAACTCACGAGCTTATCCGCCAGCCCCTCCTTCTCCAGGCCCCGCCGAAAGATTCCACCCAGAAAGGTATAGACCTCGTCCTCATCCTTGAAAACCGCCATCATCAACCTCCACCAATCTCGTTGTCAGCATTAAACTGTCGCGAGCATCGACTCCATCACGATGCCCTCACTGGATAGTAAACCGTCACACCGCTTCGAAACCCCCACTCGGTCCTAGGTGGGGACGCCGCGCGGCGCCGGGACGTCACCTCAGACCGAGCTGGCGAGCACCAGTTCGGCCCGGTCGATGGGGACTTGCTGCGTGATGGCCCGCTTGCTGAACATGAAGTCGCGGGGACGGTTGATGCAGTCGGCGGCAATGAGCTCGCCAGCACGGAGATAGAAGCAGGTGAAGTCGCGGTCCCGGGTCGGGTCGCCACTGAGGACGACTTCGTCGTATCCGGTGTTGAGACCGGCGATCTGGAGCTTGAGGTCGTATTGATCGGACCAGAACCATGGAAGCGCCGCTATATTCTTGGACTTCCCGCAGACGGTCGCGGCGGCGACCTTGGCCTGCTCGACCGCGCTCGGCACGGACTCCAGGCGTATCCGGCGGCCGTAACGCGCCATGTGGTGGCTGGCGCAGTCGCCGGCGGCCACGATGTCGGGGTCGCTGGTCCGGGCCTGATCGTCGATCACGACGCCGTTGTCGACGACCAAGCCCGCGGCGGCGGCGAGCTCGGTGTTCGGCTCAACGCCGATGCCGACAATGACGAGGTCGGCGGGAATGGATTCGCCACCGGCCAGGATTACTTCGCGGACCCTGCCGTCGCCGGACAGAGCCTCGACCAGCGCGCCCGTCCGGATGTCGACGCCCTCCTCCCGGTGGATCCTGTCGAAGAATGCCGATACCTCGGGTGCGGTGACCCGTTCGAGGACGCGCTCAGTCGCCTCGAGCACGGTGACCTCCAGACCCAGTGCACGCAACGAGGCGGCCGTCTCCAGCCCGATGTAGCCGCCGCCGACGATCACGGCCCGACGCCCGGGGCTGGTGGCATCCCGAATCATCTCGACGTCCGCGGCGGTGCGTAGGTAGAAGACCCCGGCCAAGTCGGCTCCCGGGATGGGGAGCCGACGAGGGCGGGCGCCAGTGCACAGTGCGAGCTTGTCGTAGGGCAGTACGTCGCCGGTACTCAGTGAGAGGCGGCCGACCGAGCGATCGATCGCCTCCACCGTCGCATCCAAAAGTTGGATTCGCTGCTTGGTGTAGAACTCCGCGCTGCGGATCACGAGCTCATCGAGTGTGCTCTTCCCGGCCAGGTATGCCTTCGACAGTGGAGGGCGTTGGTAGGGCAGCGCCGACTCGTCGCCGATGAGGACGACCTCACCGGTCCATCCTTCCTGGCGCAGACTGGCCGCGAGCTGGGCCCCGGCATGGCTGGCCCCGACGATGAGTGCCCGCTCCAATGTCATGTGGCGGATTTCGGGGTGAGTCGGACCATCAACTTGCTGATACCCCTCACGAAGTTGGACTGCACGTACTCGGGTTCGCCGACGACCTCGATGTTCTCGAAGCGAGGAAGCAACTCCTCCCAGAGAATCCGCAGCTGCAGCTCGGCCAGCCGGTTGCCCATACAGCGGTGGATGCCAAAGCCGAAGGAGATGTGGTTGCGGGCGTTGGCCCGGTCGATGATCAAGTCGTCGGGCCGATCGAACACGCGCTCGTCGCGGTTGCCCGACGCGTACCACATCACGACCTTGTCGCCCTTGCGAATGAACTGCCCGTTCAGCATGGTGTCGGCCTTGGCGATCCGGCGCATATAGGCCAACGGTGTCTGCCACCGGATGACCTCCGAGACCATGTTGGGGATCAGGTCGGGGTTTGCCTTCAGCTTCTCGAACTGATCTGGGTACCGGTTCAACGCGAGAACACCGCCGCTCATCGAGTTCCGGGTGGTGTCATTGCCTCCGACGATCAGCAGCACAAGGTTGCCCAAGAACTCCATCGGTCGTTTGATCAGATCCTTGGTGCTCTCGTTGCTCTGCAGCATGGTGATCAGATCGAAGCCGGGTTCCTCTCCGGCAGCTGTCCGGGCGGCCTTGTCGTGCCAGTGCTCGCTGAGACCTCGCGCCATGTCGCGCATGCCTGCGAACGTCTCGTCAAGGTCCGAGGGACCGCCATTGGCTTGCTCCATCGAGGTTGCCAAATCTGACCACTCGGTGAGCTTGCGACGCTGCTCGTACGGGAAGTCCAGGAGGGTCGCAAGCATCCGAGCGGTCAACTCGATCGAGACATTCTGCACCCAGTCGAACGGCTGATCCACGGGCAGGTTGTCCAGCACCTCCTGCACGCGCGATCGAATCAGACCCTCCATCTCACGCAGGTTCTTGGGCGCGACCACGCCTTGGACAGCGGCCCGCTGCCTGTCGTGGCGTGGCGGATCCATCGCGATGAACATCGCGACATCAAGGAAACGAGGCGGGGCCCCGATGATGATGAACGGCTCGGAGGAGAAGACCTCATGGTTCTTCTCGACGGTCACGATGTCGGCATGCCGCATTACGGACCAGAACGGACCGAACGGACTGTTGGGCTGATAGTGGACCGGAGCTTCGTTGCGCAGGCGCTCATAGTATGACTGCCAGCGCCCCTGACGATAGAGGAAAGGGTTGCTGAGGTCGATGTCAGCGAGTTCTACTTCCTCGACCGGCGGGACGGGGCTCTCGACGAAGAGCTTTTTCCCGTTCGTTCCGGTCACCAAACGCCGAGTCTTGTCATACAGGTGTGCACCTTGAATCTGCAGGTCGATCGGGATGGTCGCCTGAACTTTCTCGGTGATTGCTTCAGAAACCTTCATTACGTCTTATCCGTCTCTTTCGTCGCTACAGTTGGAACTCGGGCAGATGGACGATCAAGCCGTCCCACGCCTCAGAGACCTGCATCTGGCAGGATAGCCGGGAGGTCGGCTGACGCTCGGGATTCATCGCGAGCATCTCTTCTTCAACGGCGCCGGAGAGGCCGACCCGATCGGACCACTGCGGATCGACGATCACATGGCAGGTGCCGCACGCGGCTTCGCCTCCGCAGTCGCCGTCGATGCCGGGCACCGCGTTATTGGTCGCGACCCGCATCAGTGACAGACCTTCCTCGAGAGGCGCCTCGTACTTCTCTCCGCCGTGGGAGATAAATGTAACAACTGCCATAGCCAGCTCCTTGTGTGTCTACAGTTACTTGGCTCAAGTCTTGCGCAAGATGAGCGCTACGGCTATGTTCGCCGGAGTCAGAAGCTTGTGAATTCGGCTCAAAGGGGCCATGGTCAGTGAACCTCAATGACACGGGTGTGCCCCCACTCGCGTTCGTGCAAATGCTCGAGAGCCCAGCATTCGACCCAGACGCCGTCGCGCGGCTTCGCAACATCATGGCTCGCGAAGGAATCGACGAGGCGACACTGATTCAGCGTGATGTCCAGGCCCCGTTACGGTGGTTTCGGGAGGTCTACCCCGATCTCGACGTCGACCAGGCAACCCTGCTCGGCTTCGCGTTCGCTGGACAGGCCCAGTTGACATCCTTCGGCCCGTTGAGCGTTCCGCTGGTCAGCGCGGGCTCGGTAGCCGAGATCGTGGAGCTGCTCACCTATCTGCCGTTGATCTCGACAGCTATGAGTCCACAGTTCCATCCCGGTGACCACGGCCTCACCGTCGGGTTCACCGGGCACACCGGCGATCCGGCCCTGGACTGCCTGGCCGTCACTTACAGCGGGTCGGCGTTGTTGCGACTGCTGGATATGCTCGTCGGTGACGCGTCGACCGTCACACTCCACCTGGGTTGGCCGGCGCCCGTCGCCCTGGCCGATCGCGAGAACGACCTGGCGCAAGCCGGGCGCCTGTTCTTCGACGCTCCGATGTCCTTCCTCCATGTTCCCGCGGACACGCTCAACGAGGTGTGCCGGTTCTCCGATCCCGTCGCGTATCGACTCGCCATCGTCGATCTGCAGCGAACTCTCGACCAGCGGAGCGAAACCACGTCGTTCTCGGAGAAGGTGAGGCGACTGCTGCAGAAGGATCCCGGACAGCGAAGTAACCATTGGTTCGCACATGAGCTGTCGATATCCACCAGCACACTCAAGCGGCGCCTCGCCGAAGAAGGGACCACCTTTCGCGAGTTGCGCCAGTCATTCCTGCGCGAGCGCGCGATGCTGCAGCTACTCGACCGCTCAATGTCGGTGAGTGAGATCGCCACGGATCTCGGATACAGCGACCTCGCCAACTTCTCACACGCCTTCAAGCGATGGACCGGCCGCTCTCCGAGCGAGTTCCGGCTCTCACCACATTGAACTGTCCCGGCGAGTCCGGAGATTCCCCACCTTGGGAGCGTCTTTACTGCTGAGCCGGGTCTGGACCTGCGCCGAGTCGGGTGAATGGTCATTCGCTACCATCGAGAAATGTCAGCGAAGACTGTCCGCACGAACATCGCCTCGGGTGCCATCGAAGGATTCACCCGGGACGGTGTGAATAGGTGGCGTTCCATTCCCTACGCCAAGCCACCGGTCGGCGCATTGCGGTTCACGGCCCCACAGCCGGTCGAACCATGGACGGGCGTAAGACCCTGCCACCGATTCCGCTACTGCGCTCCGCAGCCGCGCCGGTACACGATCGTCGGCCCGGGTAAGTTCCAGCCTACGAGCGAGGACTGCCTCACCCTCAATGTCGTTGCACCCGAGGGCGGCTTTGACCGGCCTCTGCCCGTGATGTTCTTCATTCACGGCGGCGCGTACTTCCTGGGCAGTTCCGCGACACCGATCTATGATGGTGCGTCCCTCGCCCGCAGCGGTTGCGTGTACGTATCGGCGAACTACCGCCTGGGCGCGCTGGGAGCTGTCGACCTGTCGTCGCTGTCCACCGACGACATTCGTATTGACGACAACCTCTACTTGCGCGACCTCGTGTCGGCGCTCAGGTGGGTACGCGAAAACATCGCGGCATTCGGCGGCGATCCCGAGAACGTGACGATATTCGGGGAGAGCGCGGGCGCGCACGCCGCTGCCACATTGTTGGCTGTGCCAGCGGCTGAAGGCCTTTTCGCGCGGGCGATTTCACAAAGCCCGGCGGGCGGCCTGTCCCGTTCCAAGGAGTTGGCCGCGGAGTTCGCCGTCAAGTTCGCGTCCATTCTTGGCGCAAAGGAGCGGGACAGCGCCCGCCTCTTGCTGGCGGCGCATCCGGCTGAGCTGGTGAAGGCATTCGATCGCTTGATCACCACGAGTTCAGCGGAGGTAACGGGCGGTCAACCGGTGGGATCCACCTCCGGAACCGACTATCTACCGCTCGATCCGATCCAAGCGATGCTCGAGGGCAAGGCGCACCGCGTGCCGCTCATCGTCGGCACGAATGCCGACGAGGGCCGGCTGTTCACTCGCTTTCTCAAACTCCTTCCGACGGACGAAACGAAGATCGAACGGTTGCTAGCGGGGGCGGAACCCACTGATCGCCGGCGCATCACCGCGGCCTATCCCGAGTATCCAGCCACTGCCGCGTGTGTCCGGCTGGGCGCCGACTTCACCTTCGGATCGGCACTGTGGCAGATCGCGGACTCCCACAGTCGGCACGCCCCGACATATCTGTACCGCTATGACTTCGCCCCCCGAACTCTGCAATGGGCCGGGCTGGGTGCCACCCACGCGACGGAGCTTCTTGCGGTGTTCGACGTCTACCGCACGCACTTCGGTCGTCTTCTGAGCGCAGGAGCCGATCGCCGCTCGGCCATGCGCGTGAGCGACGACATGCAAGAGCGATGGGTTGCGTTCGCCCACAGCGGAGTTCCAGGAGACGGCTGGCCGCGCCATACAAGCGACGCCCGTGCGGTACTGGTCTTCGATCGCGCTTCGCGGGTGGAGAACGATCCCGATGCCGTCCGCCGGCAAGCATGGGAAGGCTTTCACGTTCTCGCACGCTGACGAGCGGTGTCCACAACGCCTCTCCCATCGTGGCGCTTCTCCCATCGTGGCGCTTCTCCCATCGTGGGCGCTTCTCCCATCGTGGCGCTTCTCCCATCGTGGCGCCTCTCCCCATCTTGGCCGTCGGAACCTGGCCTTCGACGTCATTTGGGTCGCTCACCCGCAGCGATACGGACAATCCCTTGGCCCGT
>WOYS01000068.1:0-1321 GCA_011620645.1 Mycobacterium sp. | reverse complement strand
TGTGGGTTGCGCTCAGATGTGGGTTGCGTTCAGATGTGGGTTGCGCTCAGAGGCCGATCCGCTTGGCGATGATCTCCTTCATGATCTCGGTGGTGCCGCCGCCGATACCCAGGATGCGTGAGTCGCGATAGTGCCGCTCGACCTCGGTCTCGCGCAGGTAGCCCATGCCACCGTAGAGCTGCACGGCGGTGTCGACGGCGAGCGCGCAGGCCTCCACGGCCTGGTTCTTGGCCATCGAGACCATCCGCACGTCGGTGTCACCGGCGATGATGCGGTCCACGGCGGCGCGGGTGTAGGTACGGGCCACGTCCACGGCCGTGGCCATGTCGACGATCTTGTGCCGCACTACCTGCCGGGTGGACAGCGGCCGGCCGAAGGTTTCGCGCTGCTTCACCCACTCCAGTGTCAGGTCGAGGCAGCGCTGGGCCGTGGCATAGCACTGGACGGCGAGGAAGGCACGCTCGACCTGGAACTGTTGCATGATCTGCAGGAAGCCGCTGCCCTCGGGACCGACCAGGTTGGCCGCCGGCACGCGCACGTCGGAGAAGCCGAGTTCGGCGGTGTCGGAGCACAGCCAGCCCATCTTCTTCAGGGTGCGCGAGACCGCGAAACCCGCGGTGCCGCGCTCCACCACCAGCAGTGAGATTCCCGACGCGCCCGGGCCGCCGGTGCGCACGGCGGTGGTGACAAAATCGGCCCGGACCGCCGAGGTGATGAACAGCTTCGCGCCGTTGACCACGTAGTCGTCGCCGTCGCGGCGTGCGGTGGTCCGGATGGCGGCAACGTCAGATCCGGTGTCGGGCTCGGTGATGCCGAGGCTGCCGATCTTCTCCCCGGCCAGCGTCGGGGCCACAAATTTGCGGATCTGCTCGGGATCGCCCTGCACGGCCATGTGCGGCAGGGCGATGTTGTGGGTGAGCAGGCTGGCCAGCACGCCCGACGAGCCGCCGGCCTCCATCACGGCTTCGGTGAGCAGCACCAGGTCGCGCAGGTCGCCGCCGGAGCCACCGACCTCTTCGGCGAAACCGACACCCAGCAGGCCCGCGGCGGCTGCACGGCGGTGCAGCTCCCGGGGCAGCTCGCCGGCATCCTCCCAGTCCTGCAGGTGGGGGACGATCTCCTTTCGGGTGAACGACATGGCGAGGTCGCGCAGCGCGACGCGCTCGGGCGTGATCCACGGGTCCGCTGCGGCGGACCCCACCTCGCGCTGATCCGTCTTAATCATGTGGGCTGCTCCCTGCTGTAGGTGTTCGATCTGTAGGTGTTCGCTGCGGGTCGGCTCGGTTTGGGGTGTGGGGCCCCGTTGTCATGGGATGTTAGT
>WOYS01000058.1:2927-9756 GCA_011620645.1 Mycobacterium sp. | reverse complement strand
AGCCGATGGTGTGCCTGACCCGGCCGCGAATACGTCGCCGAAATTCCGTGCCAGCAATTCAGGGGCGCTGCGCTGGCCCCGCCGTGGGGGCAGAAAATGTGGCGCCGACATCGCCTTTGCTGGTGGTGGACCGTGCTGGTGTGTCGGCAGGGTGTGGTGCAGCATCGTGGTGTGTTGCGGTCGAACCCCGATCTGCCTGTGGTGCCGGTGAGCCTGCGTGTCAGCATGGTGGTGGAGGGCATGATCGTCATCCGCGGGAACCGTGGAGTGTTGCCTTCGAGCACGAGTGAGAGATTTCTGTTCCAACCCGCCCTCCCCGTAACACCCGCCAGGACAAGGGAATACGAATCCGTGTGTGCACGGGGATGGGACGGTCGATGATGGATGTGATGCATCCGCGGTGCGCGGGTATCGATATCTCGAAGCGGGACGCGAAGGTCTGCGTCCGGATCCAGGGTCACGGTGACACACCCACGACGTCGACGGTGACGACGTGGGGGGCGATGTCGAACCAGATCCTGGCGTTGCGCGAACACTTGGTCGCGCAGAAAGTCACCTGTGTGGTGATGGAAGCGACCGGCGATTACTGGAAGCCGTACTTCTACCTGCTCGAAGACGCACTGACAGTGATGCTGGTCAACGCCCACGACGCCCGCAACATGCCGGGCCGCAAAACCGATGTCTCCGACGCCGCCTGGCTGGCCGACCTCGGGGCGCACGGCTTGCTGCGCGGGTCGCTGGTGCCGCCGCAACCGATCAGGGAACTGCGCGACCTCACCCGCGCCCGCACCACGTTGACACGCGACCGCTCCCGGCAGGTGCAGCGCATCGAGAAAGTCCTCGAAGACGCCGGCATCAAACTGTCCTCGGTGGCCACCGACATCATGGGTGTCTCGGGGCGGGCGATGCTTGAAGCGCTGATCGCGGGTGAGGCCACCCCGGCAGCGATGGCCGATCTGGCCCAGCGCCGGATGCGTTCGAAGATCCCGACCCTCACCGAAGCCCTCAACGGCCGGTTCACTGCCCATCACGGATATCTGGTCAAGATGCACCTGGATCTGATCGACCAGTACGGGCAGGCGTTGGCTGATCTCGAGATCCGTATCGGTGAGGCGATCGCACCTTTGACCGCCGCCCGGGAGCTGCTGATCAGTATCCCGGGCGTCTCCAGGATCGTCGCTGAAGTCCTGCTCGCCGAAACCGGCGCCGACATGAGCGTGTTCCCCACCGCGGCGCATCTGGCGTCGTGGGCGGGCACCGCGCCCGGATCCAATGAGTCCGCCGGGAGAGTGAAGTCGACCAAGACGCGCCACGGAAACCGGTATGCGAAAAACGCCCTCGGAACTGCGGCGCTGGCCGCGTCCCGCACCAAAGGAACCTATCTGTCGGCCAAGTACAAACGCATCGCGTCCCGGCGCGGACCGATGAAAGCACTTGTTGCCGTCGAGCATTCCATCCTCGTGGCGGCGTGGCACATGCTCACCAACGGCGAGTTCTACCGCGATCCCGGCGCCGACTACTTCAGCCAGCGTATCCCCACCAAGACCAAAGCCCGCGCCATCAGCCAGCTCGAAGCCCTCGGCTACCGCGTCACCATCCAACCGCTCGCCGACACCGCATAACAACACCGACTTACCAAACCGGCCAGGGGACACCCAGCCGTCACGTAACCCTGTCCTCACCCGCCGTGGTTACCTAATTTTCGTGAGAGCCCACTTAGCCGTTTGTGATGAAATAACGTCGTTTTGGATGGTTTGGGCGTCAGCGGTTGTGCTATGGCGGACTTGGCTGACACGTTGGCGCGACGGTATGCGGTGATGCGCCCGTTTCGTCGGAGTTCCAGCGTCGGTTGTGGCTGGCGCGCTTTCCCAGCCGAACTCGGCGCGTCGGACTAATCGCGGTTGAGCGTCGCCTCCTCGAGGTCAAGACCGTGCAGCACCGACCGCAGCACCTCGTCGTCGATGCGCCCGCCGTCACGTTCGGCGATGAACGCCGCGCGTTCGGCGTCCAGCATCGCCACCCGCAACCTGCGGAACACCACCGTCGGGCTCTCGCCGAAGTCCTCGTCACGGCCCAACCGCTCCCAGGCGGAGTCGCGGCGCCGCGTGTTCCAGCCGCGCAGCATCTGGGCGGCCCGCTCGTGCACATCGGAAGGGCCGCCGGCCTGCTGCATCGCCAGTAGCTGGTCGAGGCGGTCGGCTGCCGCCCGCGCAGCGATGTCCTGCGCGGCGGCCTCGGCGAGAACATCGGTAACCGCTTCGTCGCCCTGCACGCCCAGTACCCGGATCAACCACGGCAGCGTCAGACCTTGCAGCAGCAACGTTCCGATCACCACGACAAACGTCAGGAACACCAGGTTCGCCCGCCCGGGGAACGGCGCACCCGACATCGTCGTCAACGGAACGGCGAACGCGGCCGCCAGAGAAACCACCCCGCGCATGCCTGCCCACGCAACGACGAACATCTGCGCGCAGTCGGGTCCGGGTTGACGCTCGCGAACGCGGGCGAACAGCAACCGCGGCAGATACGCGAACGTGTAGAGCCACACGATCCGGACCCCGATCACGGTCGCCAGTACCGCCGCCGAGGAGATCGCCACGACCGAGGCCGGCATCCCCACCGTGTCGCTGACGACCCTGCGCAGTTGCAGGCCGATCAGCAAGAACGCGAACGACTCCAGCACCAGCTGCAGCGCCTTCCAGACCGCCTTGTCCTGCAGCCGGGTGGCGTAGCTGGCCCGGGTGGACCGATGCCCGAGAATGAGCACAGCGACGACGACGGCGAGCACCCCTGAGCCGTGGATCTCCTCGGACACCTGGTAGATCAAGAACGGTGCGACCAGGCCGATAGCGCTCTCCACCATCGGGTCCTTCAGCCGCGACCTGATGTAGGCGATGACCGCGCCCAGGACGCCGCCGACCGCGAACCCACCGGCCACTGCCAGCGCGAGGGTGGCCAACGGGTGACCCCAGCTCTCAGCGGTGCCGATCGCCGCGGCCAGCACGACCTTGTAGACCGTCAGCGCCGTAGCATCGTTGAGCAGGCTCTCCCCGCCCAGCAGCGTCATGATCCGCCGCGGCAGCCCGAGCTGACGCCCGACCGCGGTGGCCGACACCGCGTCCGGCGGGGCGACGATAGCGCCCAGCGTGAGCGCGCCCGCCACCGTCAGCTCGGGCACCGTCTTGTATGCGACAAACCCGACCGCGAATGTGGTCGCCAGGGGCAGCCCGATCGCCAGCAGCCCGATCATACGAACGTTTCGGCGCAGCGCGACATACGAGCTCTCCAACCCCGCCGACCACAGCAGCGGCGGCAGGATGACGAACAGCACCAGATGGGGTTCGAGCTTGATCTCGGGAAACCCCGGGATCAATGCGGCCGTCAGCCCCGCCAGCACCAGCGCCAACGGCGCCGATACCTTGTAGTGCCGGAACACCGCCGACAGCAGCACCGCGGCAACCAATACCGCCAACAGCGAGGCAATCACGTCCCCAGACCTCCTTCCGGTCCTCGGCTGGCCGCCCGCCCTAACCTCGACCAGCATGCAATGTTTTCGATCAGGCACGCCAACGCGTGCCCCTCGTGCTGATCAATCCCACGCTGATCAATCCCACAAGGAACCAGACCGCTGGCGGTCTGCGCGGTGCGGCAGCCACAGGAATTGGCAATCACTGGTGGTATCAGCGCGTTTCGGCAGACTTCTACGCCTGCCAGCTACTCGACCCCGGTGGGGGAGTAACAAAACCGCCTCCGTGATGAGGTACGGGAATTGCGTTGCCGCAACAAGCGGCGCATACCCGAGCTATGTCACATCGACCGATATCACTAACGAGTGCTTGGCGTTGACGTCCACGACAGTGTCGCATCGTCGGGTGGCGATGCCGTCGTGGTCGGGTTATCCCTAGGAAGTCGTCGACGAAGAGGCTGTCCGGCGTAGGTTCTGACGCCTTGCGTCTGTTGTACCCATCGATGAAGTCAGCTCGGATCTTCTGCACCTCAGGTGCGGTCGGATCGGGGAACCGATTGACCAACAACTGTGCGGCGCCCTCGGCGCCGATCACCGCGATGCGCGCGCAGTGGGCCAGGCATAAGCCGACCGGGTGACGGGCCTGCCCGGCGTCGGTGGCAGGTGTCAAGGCTCCACCGCGTCTGAGTCCTTCCGTGCTTGGGCCCGGTCGAGGATCCGGTAGGCGAACAGTTTGACCTCGTCGGTGGCCAGTGCCCATCCCAAGGCGTACCCCCAGACGAACAGGGCCCAGCCCCAGCCCAGCGGGGTCATGAAAAGCCCGTAAACCGCGATGAGCGTTGCGAGGGTCTGAGTGCCCAGCACGGCGATCCACAGGACAGGGGCGGGTCGGATGGACCAGAACGGGCCGCGGGTGCGGGCCAGGAAGATCGTCAGGTGCCCGGCGACCGACAGCATAAGGTACATCATCGTCTGTAGCCGGGGATGGCCCAGGTCGAAGACGCGGTCGCCGAGGTAGAACAACCCGAATGCCGCGATGGGCCCGACAACACCCAGCACGGTGGCGATCCCGAGCACCGTCCGCATGTTCCATGCTTCGGGCCGGTTCCGGTAGCGCACGTGGTCGTAGGCGATGGACAGGATTGCGCCGTCGTTGAGCAGCGCGAGCATCACGATCATGATGGCGGTCAAGGGATAGAAGTTGAAGACGAGGATGGCCAGGGTGATGAACAGCAGCACACGCAGTGTTTCGGCGATGCGGTAGACCGCGTAGCTGTTCATCCGTTGGAAGATCCTGCGGCTCTCCCGGATCGCGTCGATGATCACCGACAGGCCGGGTGTCAGTAGCACGATGTCGGCGGCGGCCCGGGCGGCGTCGGTGGCGCCGAACACCGCGATGCCGCAGTCGGCTTTCTTCAGCGCGGGCGCGTCGTTGACGCCGTCGCCGGTCATCCCGACGATGTGGCCCCGGTCCTGCAGGACGTCGACGATGTGAAACTTGTGTTCGGGGAACACCTGCGCGAAACCGTCTGTGGTCTCGATCGATTCGACCATCGCGCGCGACTCGTTCTTGTTCACATCGCCCAGGCCGGCCGCATCGAGGATGTGGGGGCCTAGCCCGACCTTCGCCGCGGTTTCCTTAGCGATGGCCAACGCGTCTCCGGTCACCATTTTGATGCTCACGCCCATCTGGCGAGCCGCGGCAACCGTGGTCGCTGCGTCGGGGCGGGGTGGGTCGAACAGCGGCAGGACGCCCAGGAATCGCCACGGGCCGTCAGCCTCGGCGCGGGCCACGCCCAGTGAGCGGAAGCCACGGGCGGCGAAGTCGTTGACCGCGCGCGTGACCTCGGCGGTGACGTGCGGCGCGTCGGCGCACAGCGCCAGGATCACCTGGGGGGCCCCCTTGCTGACCTGGAACCGTGCGCCGTCGGCGGTCTCGACAGCGGCTTCAGTGCGCTTGTGTACCGGGTCGAACGGCCGGAAGTGAGCCACCCGATAGGCGGTGAGGGCGTGACTGTCGGGAAGGGCACCGAGGACGGCCAGGTCGATGGGATCGTTGTTGTCGGCGCGCGAGGCCAGCGCCGCGTTGAGGATCACCTCACCGGCTGCGACGTCAGCGACGCTGAACGGATCGCCGAGGGTGAGCGCGTTCTGGGTCAGGGTGCCGGTCTTGTCGGCGCAGAGCACATCCACGCCGGCGAGTTCCTCGATGGCGACCAACCGGCTGACCACCGCCTGCTTCTTGGCGAGCAGTCGCGCCCCGACGGCCATAGTCACCGATAGCACCGTGGGCATCGCCACCGGAATCGCCGCCACGGTCAGCACCAGCGCGAACTGCAGGGTGGTGAGCACGGCGTTGCCACGCATCAGGGGGGCGGCCACGATCACCGCGACCAGGACGACCGCAAGAAGAATCAGGTAGTTGCCGATCGTGAGGACGGCGCGTTGGAAATGGCTGACGGTGTGCGCGTCTTGCACCAGTTCGGCGGTCTGCCCGAAGTAGGTGTGTGTTCCCGTGGCGTAGACCAGGGCGCCGATCTCCCCGCGGCGGATGACCGAGCCGGAGAACACGGCCGCAGCGGGGCCGGCACTGACCGGGAGTGACTCGCCGGTCAGCGCGGACTGATCCACCTCGACCGGGTCGCCGTCGAGCAGCCGCGCATCGGCGGGCACGATGTCGCCCAGGCGCAGTCGGATCACATCACCAGGCACCAGATCCCGTGCCGGCACGCTGAGCCACGTGCCGCCGCGCTGGACGCGGGCGGTGATCGCCAGCTTGGCCTTCAACGCATCAATGGCGTTGCCGGCCTGGTACTCCTCCCAGAACCCGACCACCGCGTTGGCGATCAGCAGCACCAGAATGATGAAGAAGTCCGGCCAGTGCCCGAGAACCCCGGACAAGATGACAGCGACCTCGATCATCCACGGGATGGGACCCCAGAAGTAGGAGAGGAACTTGAGCACCGGGTTGGGCTTGTGCTCGGCGATCTCATTGGGCCCGTACTGCGCCAGCCGGGTCTGCGCCTCGGCCTGGCTCAAGCCGTCCGCCGAGCTGCCCAGAGCCTTCTCGACCTCAGCCAGGGGCAGCGTTTTCAACCCGTCGTGGCCTTCGGGCGCTGGTGCGGCCTGCAATCCCGTTGTCTTAGTGGTCATGTCGATCGCGTCCATTTTCAGTCTCTAGTGTGATGGTTGGCGGGCCGATGCGCTGGCGGGTGAAGGCCAGCTGCTGGTTGGTGCACTGCGGCGATGTCCATGACCAGTCCAGGATTTCAGGCAAGTCTTTTCCGTTCTGGTCGATGTAGAGCTGGTTGCAACTGAAATCCAGCTCCGTGCCCATCGGGATCCTCAGCGGGGAACATGGCG
>WOYS01000058.1:0-2827 GCA_011620645.1 Mycobacterium sp. | reverse complement strand
TTGCAACTGAAATCCAGCTCCGTGCCCATCGGGATCCTCAGCGGGGAACATGGCGATGGCGCCGACCCACACGTGGCGGCCGCGCGCTGCTCCGCGGAGCTGCGGACGCGGCACGGGTCCAGGGAAACAATCGTTGCAGTGGGTTTACTGGCCACGTGATCACTTCTTCCCACCGGAAATCCGATCGACGACCGACGCGCGAGCGTGCGTCCGCCGCAGAACGGGTTCCAGTTGCACCAACCACCGTGGCGGCCGCACCTGAGCGTTGCGGTACGGGGAGGCAATGAAGTCGCTGTGAATAGCGCGCCGCCAACGCGCGGTCGTCAGATCTGAATGGTGACGACGATGACCAGCTTGCCGTCGAGCAGCGCCTTGGCCAGCAGCCCCGCTTTTGATTTCACGTCGCCGGACTTCGCGGCTTCGGCGCGGTCGATCGCGACGACGATGCCGGCGTCGTTGTCGATCTGCCTGATCGCGTCCTGCAACTGGGCGTCGAGCACGTTGCGGTCGCCACTACGATGACGGAGTCGAACACCTTGCGATTGTCGACCTGCAGCCGCGCCATCCGATGCGCGGTCCAGGCAATCGAGTCATCGGAGCCGACCTTGACCACCTTCTCCAACTGCTCCGGCTGGGTGTCGGCCAGCCAGCCCAGCACATCCCCAGGGAACAGAGCGCGTTCACGGTCGTAGCCGGCGTCGCTGGGGGAGTAGTGCCAGCCGCGGGCGGCGAGGTACTCAGCGAACTCCTTCTCGAACTCGATCTCCTTGTGCTGGTCCATGTTTCAGGCTGCCTTCCGCACGTCGATCTGCCCGGTGACCGCGGCGGTGATCAGCGCCGAGCGGCGCTCACGCGAGAGCTCGATGAACCGTTCAGTCTCCGCGATCAGGGTGTCGGTCTTGGCCGTCTGCTCATCGAGGTAGGCGACGATCCGGCGCTGCTCCTCGAGAGCGGGGAGCCAGATAGGAGTTGAGCGGAGAACAGGCAACCGGACGTTACCAACAGTCGAACCGTTTGCTGCGAGCCGGAAGTGGTCTTGGACACGATCCGAGTAGATCTGCCAAAGCATGACCTCACCGATGCAAACTCGCGCGTCGACCCGGAGGAGAACCATTCGCTGCCCAAGGCAGATGTCCTTCGACGGAACCATGCATGCTTCACCTGCCGGCGCTTCTCTAGCCCGCCAAGGGTATTAAACTCACAGCCTGCCCATACCCCCGTGCCCAGGGCAACGCCCGCCACGGCGGCCCACCGGCGCCGCGGCCAGGCCAGCCTCGCCCGTGGGGGAGTCACGCGGAGGGTCACGGTCGCAGGTACGCCCAACCGGCCCACTGCCGCTGCGCCAGGTGCAGCACCGCCGCGGGGACGATCCGGGCGGCCGGATGCAGATCGGCGGGTCCGATGCCGCGGGCGGCCATGGTGTTCGCGCACGCACTGAAGGCCACCGACCCCGCGGCATTTAGGTCTGTGATGTGCGCGCGCAGTGTGGATTCGGCCAGGACGAGGTCCAGGGCGGCGCCGGTGAGCACCACGTCTACCTGTCGAGTTCCCTCGATGGCTGCGGTGAAGTTGACGGCGTAGCGCAGCGCGGTGGTCCAGTCGACCTCGGCGCCGCTGCTGACGTGGATGACCAGACCGGGTGCATCATCGGTGTCGATGGCGTTCTCCTTGCCGTCGGCTTGCGCCGGTCGGGTTCGTTCGTAGGGGGGGGGAGACGTCGATCATCAGGGAGGCCCGGCCAGTTGGGCAACCAAGGTCTCGGCGTTGCACGCCGGGTGGCGGACCGACCAGCGCTCGCCGACGAGTGCTCCACCATCAGTTCCCCATCTGTCCAGCGCTTCCTCCAACTGCTTGTCCAGAACCCCGCTCGCCTCAACACCAGGCGGGTTGCGTTTCGGCGTTTCCAGCTGGCTCGGAACTACGTGCAGTTTCGAGAGGTGTTTGGCTGCGGCGGTCAAAGTCCTATGGATGGTGGACAACTCGGCTCCCAAGTGTGGATACGGCGCTAGGAATCGAGCATGCTCCGCAGCATCCAGGCGGTCTTCTCATGCACCTGCATGCGTTGGGTGAGCAGGTCTGCGGACGGTTCGTCATGTGCGCGCTCGACCACCGGGAATGCCGATCGGGCAGTCCGAATCACAGCTTCCTGGCCTTGAACCAGTCGGCCGATCATGGTGGCGGCGTCCGGTGAGTCGGTGTCTTCAGAGAGCGACGCGAGCATGGCGAACTCCCGGTAGGAGCCGGGAGCGAGCGCGCCGAGCGCACGGATGCGTTCGGCGATTAGGTCAACTGCCAGTGCGAGTTCGAGGTATTGCGTCTCGAACATCTGGTGCAACGACCCGAACATCGAGCCGGTCACGTTCCAGTGGTACTTGTGGGTCTTCAGGTACAGCGTGTAGGTATCGGCAAGCAACCGAGCCAAGCCGCCGACGATCTCGGTGCGGTCGGTCTCGTTGATACCAATTTCGATGTGGTGACTGCTGCTCATGATGTCGTCTCCCTTGGTTGACTGGACTGCGATCCGGTGACAGAACGGATCGCGGAGTGGTCGTAGTGTCCCGAACTCGTTGAAGCGAAATGCCGTAGGCCGTTACGAAGTGTGCGACAGCGCACAGGTCGATGGGTCCGACGACCGGGGTCGCCCGTCGGTATCCAGGTGGTGTTTCTCATCATCGCGGTTGTCCTCAGGTGCGGACGTTGACGTCGGCGATCCGGGTGACGTCGTCTCCTTCATGGCCGTCGGCGCGGCCGACGTGGGACTCGGCCCGCATTCGCTCCACCATGTGCGGGTAGTGCAGCTCGAAAGCCGGTCGCTCCGAACGGATCC
>WOYS01000010.1 GCA_011620645.1 Mycobacterium sp. | reverse complement strand
AGGGCACCGTCATCGAGGTCGTCAAGGGCGGCCTGATCCTCGACATCGGCCTGCGTGGCTTCCTGCCCGCGTCGCTGGTCGAGATGCGCCGTGTCCGCGATCTGCAGCCGTACATCGGCAAGGAGATCGAGGCGAAGATCATCGAGCTCGACAAGAACCGCAACAACGTGGTGCTCTCGCGCCGCGCCTGGCTGGAGCAGACCCAGTCCGAGGTTCGCAGCGAGTTCCTCAACCAGCTCACCAAGGGCGCCATCCGCAAGGGTGTCGTGTCCTCGATCGTCAACTTCGGCGCCTTCGTCGATCTCGGCGGCGTCGATGGCTTGGTGCACGTTTCCGAGCTCTCCTGGAAGCACATCGACCACCCGTCCGAGGTCGTCACCGTCGGTGACGAGGTCACCGTCGAGGTGCTCGACGTCGACATGGATCGCGAGCGGGTTTCGCTGTCGCTCAAGGCGACTCAGGAAGATCCGTGGCGCCACTTCGCCCGTACCCACGCAATCGGCCAGATCGTGCCGGGCAAGGTCACCAAGCTGGTGCCGTTCGGTGCATTCGTCCGCGTCGAAGAGGGCATCGAGGGTCTGGTGCACATCTCCGAGCTGTCCGAGCGCCACGTCGAGGTCCCGGACCAGGTTGTCCAGGTGGGCGACGACGCGATGGTCAAGGTCATCGACATCGACCTGGAGCGTCGTCGGATCTCGCTGAGCCTCAAGCAGGCCAACGAGGACTACACCGAGGAGTTCGACCCGTCGAAGTACGGCATGGCCGACAGCTACGACGAGGCCGGGAATTACATCTTCCCAGAGGGCTTCGACGCTGACACCAACGAATGGCTCGATGGCTTCGACAAGCAGCGCACCGAATGGGAGTCCCGCTACGCCGAGGCCGAGCGGCGGCACAAGATGCACACCGCGCAGATGGAGAAGTTCGCCGCAGCCGAGGCCGAAGAAGCGGCTCGTCCGTCGACCTCCAGCAGTTCGTCTCGCACGGAGGGTGACTCCGCTGGTGGCTCGCTGGCCAGCGACGCTCAGCTCGCCGCGCTGCGCGAGAAGCTCGCGGGCAACGCGTAACACAAAGACACTCAAACGCCGAGTGAAGCCGCGCAGCACGTCCTCAGGGATGTGCTGCGCGGTTGTTTTTGCATCTGTACTAGGGGGGAGCGTCATGCTGAGGATCGGATTGACCGGCGGAATCGGTGCCGGAAAGTCGACGGTGTCGTCGACATTCAGTGAACTCGGCGCGATCGTCGTCGACGGCGACATCATCGCCCGTGAGGTCGTCGAACCCGGGACCGACGGGCTCGCGGCACTGGTCGGCGCGTTCGGGGACGGCATCTTGTTGCCCGACGGCGCGCTGAACCGTCCGGCACTCGCGGCCGTGGCGTTCAGCGACGACGAGAAGCGCGCCACCCTCAACGGCATCGTGCACCCGTTGGTGGCACACCGACGATCCGAACTCATCGCCGCGGCCTCAGCGGATGCCGTCATCGTCGAGGACATCCCGCTACTGGTGGAATCTCAGATGGCACCGATGTTCCCTCTGGTCGTCATCGTGAACGCCGATGCCGAGCTCCGGGTGAAGCGGCTCATCGAGTACCGCGGTTTCACCGAGAAGGACGCCCGGGCGCGCATCGCGGCCCAGGCCACCGAGGAGCAGCGCCGCGCGGTTGCCGATGTGTGGCTGGACAATTCGGGAACCGCCGGTGCGCTGGTGGAGCAGGCCCGTGGCCTCTGGCATGACCGGATCCTGCCGTTCGCGCACAATCTGCAGGCCCGGCAGCCGGCACACCTTGAGGCGGCCGTGGTGCCTGCCGATCCGAGCTGGCCGGAGCAGGCCGCTAGGGTGGTTGCGCGGCTGAACGCCGCGTGCGGGCACCGGGCCGTGCGGATCGATCACATCGGGTCCACCGCGGTGCCCGGCCTGGACGCCAGGGACGTCATCGACGTGCAGGTGACGGTCGCCTCGCTGGAGGTGGCCGATGAGCTGGCCGATGCTCTGCTGGCGGCGGGTTATCCGCGGGTGGACGGCATCACCGCCGATGTTCCACACGGCGAAGATCATTCGTTGTGGCGCAAGCGTTTCCATGCCTCGTCAGATCCGGGGCGGCCGACCCACGTGCACATCAGGGTAGACGGATGGCCGAATCAGCAATTCGCCCTGTTGTGCGTCGACTGGTTACGGGCGAATCCGGCTGTGCAGGAAGACTTTCTGGCGGCCAAACGGGCGGCACTTCGCACACCGGATTATGCCGCAGCCAAGGAGCCGTGGTTCCTCGACGCATATCACCGCGCCCGGGAATGGGCGAAGGCCACGGGGTGGCAGTCCTGACGTCACCGCGTCACGTCGCGGGAACGGCCTCCGGCGCGGGCTGAGGCGGATACTCCGGCGGCGCGGGATCCGGCAGCACGGGATCCGGCACCGTCGGGATCGCGCCGGCTGCCGGGTTGTCAAGTGGCGCACCGCACTGCAGCACCCCGTGCAGCGGGTCGTCCCTGTCGAGGAACAGTCGCGGCCCGATGAACTGATCGGCCTGCGCGATGATCTGATCGTCGACCAGGACCTCGCAGTGCAGGTTCGACAGGTACGGCCACTGGATGGACAGCTCCATCCCGGCCAGGTTCGGGTCGGACAGCACCGTGTTCACCTCGAAGGTCTGGCCGGGCAGCAAGATCGGCTGCTCGCTGTTGACGTTGTGATCGTCGGCCTTGTACGCGACCACCGCTCCGCGCGAGGTGCCGTCGGCGCGGGCCCGGTAGGTGACGTTGTGCAGCAAGCCGGGCGCCGGCTCGGGCATCCCGGGCACTCCGGGCTGAGCGGGCTGAGCGGGTTCGGCATGGGCGGGCCCGGCAACCAGTTGGGCCGCGAACAGCAACGCGACCGCCGCGGCACCCGCCACCCCTGCGCGCCTGGTGACATTCATGGCCTGAGACTCTACGCCCGCCAGGTCAGCGTCACATCATGCACGGTCAGCCAGCGACCGAGGTCATAGTCATGCCGCGCCAGCCCGTCCACCGTGGCAACGGCCGTCGCGATGGCCTGCTCCGCGCTCGCCGGGTCGAGCAACCCCAACCCGACGGCGGCCACCAGCTCGTCGACGTCGGTCAGCGCGACATCCCGACCGTTGCGAAGCACCAGGTCGAGATAGTGGTCCTCGGACCGCCACACGTCGGTGCCCGCGGTGTACCGGCCGATATCGAGGTAGAAGTCCTGGTCGCGTTCGTATCCGGGATTGAAGTGGAAGACGGTGGCGCGCAGGTCGAGTGCGGGCAGCAGCCAGGTCTCCAGATAGTGGAACTGCGCGCGATCGGGTGCCGGCCGGGCCATATAGAGGCCCCACGGGCGCACCGTGTAGACCTCGACGTCCCGCACGATGCCCTTGGGATCGGTGTTGGTGCGGGCCCGCAGATCGAAGACCTCGCGTTTGGGGGCGTGCACGGCGTCACGGTAACGCAGCGGGAATGAACTTGTCGTACCGCGCGCTTAACCTGGAGACCATGGCTTTCGCGACCGAACACCCCGTGCTGGCTCACTCCGAGCATCGACCCGTGGATGCCGTGGTGCGCTCGGGCGGCAGATTCGAGGTCGTCAGCGATTACGATCCCGCGGGCGACCAGCCCGCAGCCATCGTCGAGCTGGAGCGCCGGGTCCGCGAGGGCGAGCGCGATATCGTGCTGCTCGGCGCCACCGGTACCGGTAAATCGGCCACCACGGCGTGGCTCATCGAAAAGCTGCAGCGCCCCACCCTGGTGATGGCGCCCAACAAGACGCTGGCCGCGCAGCTTGCGAACGAACTGCGGGATATGTTGCCGCACAACGCCGTCGAATACTTCGTGTCGTACTACGACTACTACCAGCCGGAAGCCTATATCGCGCAGACCGACACCTATATCGAGAAGGACAGCTCGATCAACGACGATGTCGAGCGGCTCCGGCATTCGGCGACATCGAGCCTGTTGTCCCGCCGCGATGTGGTGGTGGTGGCGTCGGTGTCCTGCATCTACGGTCTGGGCACCCCGCAGTCCTATCTGGACCGCTCGGTGGAGCTTAAGGTCGGCGACGACGTGCCACGGGACGGGCTGCTGCGGATGCTGGTCGACGTCCAGTACAACCGCAACGACGTGGCATTCACCCGCGGATCGTTCCGCGTGCGGGGTGACACCGTCGAGATCATCCCGTCCTATGAGGAACTGGCGGTCCGCATCGAATTCTTCGGCGATGAGGTCGAGGCGCTGTATTACCTGCACCCGCTCACCGGTGACGTGGTGCGCAAGGTGGGTTCGGTACGGATCTTCCCGGCCACCCACTACGTCGCGGGGCCGGAGCGGATGGCCGCGGCGATCTCGACCATCGAGCAGGAGCTGGAAGCGCGACTGGCCGAACTGGAGGGCCAGGGCAAGCTGCTGGAGGCTCAGCGGCTGCGGATGCGGACCAATTACGATCTGGAGATGATGAAGCAGGTCGGATTCTGCTCGGGCATCGAGAACTACTCGCGACACATCGACGGCCGGGCCGCTGGCACCGCCCCGGCCACCCTGATCGACTACTTCCCGGAGGACTTCCTGCTCGTCATCGACGAGTCGCATGTCACCGTCCCGCAGATCGGCGGCATGTATGAGGGCGACATGTCGCGCAAGCGCAACCTGGTGGATTTCGGTTTCCGGTTGCCCTCGGCCGTCGACAACAGGCCGTTGACCTGGGAGGAGTTCGCCGCACGAATCGGTCAGACGGTGTACCTGTCGGCGACACCGGGCAACTACGAGATGGCGCAGTCCGGTGGTGAATTCGTCGAGCAGGTGATCCGCCCGACCGGGCTGGTCGACCCGCAGGTTCACGTCAAACCCACCAAGGGCCAGATCGACGACCTGATCGGCGAGATCCGGCTGCGCACCGAACGTGATGAGCGGGTGCTGGTCACCACGCTGACCAAGAAGATGGCCGAGGACCTCACCGATTACCTGCTGGAGATGGGTATCCGGGTGCGTTACCTGCATTCCGAGGTGGACACCCTGCGGCGTGTCGAGCTGCTGCGGCAGCTTCGCCTCGGTGAGTACGACGTGCTGGTCGGCATCAACCTGCTCCGCGAGGGTCTCGACCTCCCCGAGGTGTCGCTGGTGGCGATCCTCGACGCCGACAAGGAGGGTTTCCTGCGGTCGCCGCGCAGCTTGATCCAGACCATCGGCCGCGCCGCCCGCAACGTGTCCGGCGAGGTGCACATGTACGCCGACAAGATCACCGACTCGATGAGAGAGGCGATCGACGAGACGGATCGTCGCCGCGCCAAGCAGATCGCCTACAACGAAGAGCGTGGGATCGACCCGCAGCCGTTGCGCAAGAAGATCGCCGACATCCTCGATCAGGTGTACCGCGAGGCCGACGACACCGAGAACGTCGAGATTGGTGGATCGGGGCGTAATGCCTCCCGCGGCCGACGTGCCCAGGGGGAGCCGGGACGTTCGGTCAGCGCCGGCATCAGCGAGGGACGGGACATCGCCAACATGCCGCGCGCTGAGCTGGCCGACCTGATCAAGGACCTCACAGAGCAGATGATGACGGCCGCGCGTGACCTGCAATTCGAACTGGCGGGCCGGATCCGCGACGAGATCGCCGATTTGAAGAAGGAATTGCGCGGCATGGATGCGGCGGGATTGAAGTAACCCCGGGGCGTCGGGGTCCAAGGCTTGATCTGAACTGCGGTTGAGCTTCTAGGTTGACGGGGTGAGCGAAACCGAGGCGTTGACCGGCGGCAGCTGGCGTGAACTTCTGGGGCCGAAAAACCTTGGCGCCTCGACCGTTCTGGCCGGTGGGGTGGTATTGTACGCCACCAATGAGTTCCACACCATCAGCCTCATGCCCAGTGCGATCGCCGAGATCGGTGGGCAACGGTACTACGCATGGGTGACGACGGTCTGTCTGGTCGCGTCAGTGGCGGCCGCGACCACCCGTCAGTGCGGCCCTGGCCCGGGTGGGTGCCAAATCGGCCTATCTGGGGGGCACTGAGCGTGTTCGGCGCGGGGAGCGTGCTGTGCGCCGTCGCGCCGACGATGAAGCTGCTGTTGGTGGGCCGGACGGTTGGTTATGCGTGGGATTCGCGATGCTTGCGGTGGTCGGTGTCCTCGCCTCGTGGCGCACAGGACGCAGCCCGCGGCCCGCTGAGATACCGACACCACGGTGAATTTTCGGGGTGGGCGTCCTCGATGGTCTGCGGTGAAACCGGCTCGGAGACGACGATGGTGACACCGGTCGCGTCATCTGTTTCGGATTGACGCGGCTCACTTCGTGCGTCTCGTGCGGTCCGCAAACACCGAGAACTGGAGCGTCACGTTGCTCACTGAAGGCCCTGGCGCGCCCACTCTCGGACTAGCATCGACATCCGAACAGCGCCGACGAGACACTGTTGGGCGGCGCGTCTGGTGAATAGGCCCCACGGCCGTCGACCTACGCGTTACTGTCTCGGGTGGCTTAGCAATTGACATGGGAGGGCATGAATGAGCGCCTATCGGACCGTGATAGTCGGCACGGACGGATCTGACTCGTCGTTGCGAGCAGTGGACCGGGCCGGGGAGATTGCCGGGGGATCGGGTGCGCGAGTAATCGTCGCGACCGCTTATTTCCCGCAGAGCGAGGATCATCACGCCGCCGACGTCCTCAAGGATGAGGCCTATAAGGCCACCGGCAATGCTCCCATCTACGCGATCCTGCGGGAGGCGACCGACCGCGCGAAAGCCGCCGGCGCCACTGAGGTGGTGGAGAAGGCTGTCGTCGGTGCTCCCGTCGATGCTCTCGTCGATCTCGCCGAAGCGGAGAAGGCTGACCTCTTGGTGGTCGGCAACGTGGGTCTGAGTACCATCGCCGGCCGGCTGCTCGGGTCGGTGCCCGCAAATGTGGCTCGTCGATCCAAGATCGACGTGCTCATCGTGCACACTTCCTGACCCGGTCAGATACCAACGCCGAGGCCCGGCGCCGCCCTCACCAGGTGGCGCCGGGCCTCGGCGTTTGACCCGCCCGCGAAACTCCTCGAGACGGGGCGGGCGCGGGTAATCCCACACCGACTCCTGGCCGGGTCCGGGTTTGTCGGGGACCGGTCTCACCAGCCGCGCTGCTTCCATTCGGCCAGATGCGGTCGCTCGGCGCCGAGGGTGGTGTCATCGCCATGGCCGGGATAGACCACCGTCGAGTCCGGGTACACGTCGAACACCTTGCTGGACACATCGCCGAGCAGCCGGTCGAAGTCTCCGTCCTTCCAGGTCTTGCCGACCCCGCCCGGGAACAGGCAGTCCCCGGCGAACAGATGCGTGACCTCGCCGTCGGCGCCCTTGAGGGCAAGGGCGACCGAACCCTCGGTATGACCCTGGAGGTGGATCACGTCGAAGGTGAGCTCGCCGACGGCGACGGTGTCACCGTCGGCGAGGATCCGGTCCGGGGTGACCGGCAGTGGCTCGGCATCCAGCGCGTGCGCGGCGGTCGGTGCGCCGGTGGCCTCGGCCACAGCCGCGAGCGCCTGCCAGTGGTCACCGTGCTGGTGACTGGTCACGATGAGCGAGATGTCGGGGGTGTACTCCCTGATCAGCTCGATGAGCCGGTCGGCATCGTTGGCGGCATCGATGAGCAGGGTTTTCCCGGTCGCAGAACACGTGATGAGGTAAGCGTTGTTGTCCATCTGGCCGACCGATGCCTTGACGATGGTCGCCGCGGGCAGGGTGCGCCGCGCGGCGGCACCTGGGTCGACATGGCCGGTGTAGGTATCGAGGAGGGCTGTCATGACTGCCACGCTAGCGGGCTTGTCGGTACCGGCACCTAGCATGGGCCGTGAGTTCTGTCGTGGGAGGAAACCGGGTGTCTGATCGTCTGATCGTCAAGGGTGCACGCGAGCACAATCTGCGTGGCGTCGACCTTGATCTGCCGCGTGACGCGTTGATCGTGTTCACCGGTCTGTCCGGTTCGGGGAAGTCCTCGCTGGCCTTCGACACGATCTTTGCGGAGGGGCAACGCCGCTACGTTGAGTCGCTGTCTGCGTATGCGCGGCAGTTCTTGGGGCAGATGGACAAACCTGATGTCGACTTCATCGAGGGCCTGTCACCGGCGGTGTCCATCGACCAGAAGTCGACCAACCGGAACCCGCGCTCCACGGTCGGCACCATCACCGAGGTGTACGACTATCTGCGTCTGCTGTACGCGCGCGCAGGCACCCCGCACTGCCCCGTCTGTGGCGAGCGCATCGCCCGGCAGACCCCGCAGCAGATCGTCGACCAGGTGCTGGCCATGGAGGAGGGCGCCAAGTTCCAGGTGCTGGCGCCGGTGGTGCGCACCCGCAAGGGCGAGTTCGTCGACCTCTTCGACAAGCTCAACACCCAGGGCTACAGCCGGGTACGCGTCGACGGTGTGGTTCACCCGCTCACCGATCCGCCGAAGCTCAAGAAGCAGGAGAAGCACGATATCGAGGTGGTCGTCGACCGCCTCACCGTGAAGGCGAGCAGCAAGCAGCGCCTCACCGACTCAGTGGAGACGGCACTGGGTTTGGCCGACGGGATCCTGGTGCTCGAATTCGTCGACCGGGAGGAGGGACATCCACATCGTGAGCAGCGCTTCTCGGAGAAGCTGGCCTGCCCGAATGGACACCCACTGGCCGTCGACGACCTGGAGCCGCGCTCGTTCTCCTTCAACTCGCCCTACGGTGCCTGCCCCGAATGCACCGGCCTGGGCATCAAGAAGGAGGTCGACCCCGACCTGGTGGTCCCCGACCCGGAGATGACGCTGGCCGAGGGTGCCGTCGCGCCCTGGTCGATGGGTCATACGGCCGAATACTTCACCCGGATGATGTCCGGGCTGGGCGACGAGCTCGGTTTCGATGTCGACACCCCGTGGAAGAAGTTGCCCGCGAAGGCGCGCAAGGCGATCCTGGAGGGCTCCGACCATCAGGTGCACGTGCGCTACAAGAACCGCTACGGGCGCACCCGGTCCTACTACGCCGACTTCGAGGGCGTGCTGGCGTTCCTCCAGCGCCGCATGGAGCAGACCGACTCCGAACAGATGAAGGAGCGTTACGAGGGCTTCATGCGGGACATCCCGTGCCCGGTTTGTTCGGGCACCAGGCTCAAGCCCGAGATTCTGGCGGTCACGCTGGCGGCCGGTACGCACGGTGACAAGTCGATCGCCGAGGTCGCCGAGCTGTCCATCGCCGACTGTGCGGAGTTCCTCAATGCGCTGACCCTGGGTTCGCGCGAGCAGGCCATCGCCGGGCAGGTGCTCAAGGAGATCCAGTCCCGGCTGGGGTTCCTGCTCGATGTCGGGCTGGAGTATTTGTCGCTGTCGCGGGCGGCGGCCACGCTGTCCGGCGGGGAGGCACAACGGATCCGGCTGGCCACCCAGATCGGCTCCGGTCTGGTCGGGGTGCTGTATGTGCTCGACGAACCGTCGATCGGTCTGCATCAGCGCGACAACCGCAAGCTCATCGAGACGCTGGTGCGGCTGCGCAATCTGGGCAACACGCTGATCGTGGTCGAACACGATCTGGACACCATCGCGCACGCCGACTGGGTGGTCGACATCGGCCCGTATGCGGGCGAGCACGGCGGCCGCATCGTGCACAGCGGCACCTATCAGGACCTGTTGACGTGCCCGGAATCCCTCACCGGCGCTTATCTTTCGGGCAAGGAATGCATCGAGGTGCCCGCGATCCGCCGGCCGGTGGACCGTAAGCGCCAGCTCACCGTGGTGGGTGCGCGGGAGCACAACCTCAAAGAGGTTGACGTGGCCTTCCCGCTCGGGGTGCTCACCTCGGTCACCGGCGTGTCCGGTTCGGGCAAGTCGACGCTGGTCAACGACATTCTGGCGACCGTGCTGGCCAATAAGCTCAACGGGGCACGCCAGGTGCCTGGCCGGCACCTCCGCGTCAACGGGATTGATCAGCTCGACAAGCTGGTGCGTGTCGACCAATCGCCGATCGGGCGTACCCCGCGGTCCAACCCGGCCACCTACACCGGGGTGTTCGACAAGATCCGGACTCTGTTCGCGGCCACCACCGAGGCGAAGGTGCGCGGCTACCAGCCGGGCCGATTCTCGTTCAACGTCAAGGGCGGTCGCTGCGAGGCCTGCTCCGGTGACGGCACACTGAAGATCGAGATGAACTTCCTGCCGGACGTGTACGTGCCATGCGAGGTGTGCCATGGCGCCCGGTACAACCGGGAGACCCTCGAGGTGCACTACAAGGGCAAGACCATCTCCGAGGTGCTGGACCTGCCGATCGAGGAGGCCGCAGACTTCTTCGAGCCGATCACCTCGATCCATCGCTATCTCAAGACGCTGGTCGAGGTTGGGCTCGGGTATGTCAGGCTGGGGCAGCCGGCGCCGACGCTGTCCGGCGGTGAGGCGCAGCGAGTCAAGCTGGCCGCCGAGTTGCAGAAGCGCTCCACCGGCCGCACCGTCTACATCCTCGACGAGCCGACCACCGGCCTGCACTTCGAGGACATCCGCAAGCTGCTCAAGGTGATCAACGGCCTTGTCGACAAGGGCAATACGGTGATCATCATCGAGCACAACCTGGATGTCATCAAGACCTCGGACTGGATCGTGGACATGGGCCCGGAAGGCGGCGCCGGCGGCGGCACGGTGGTGGCTGCGGGCACTCCCGAGGATGTGGCCGCGACTCCGGAGAGTTACACCGGGCAGTTCCTCGCCGAGATGCTCGACACGCCCGCACCTCGAACCCGTAAGCGGCGCAAGGTCAGTGCCTGACCCCGAGAGCTGACGCCAGCGGTCGGGCAGCATCCAGGCCGCCCGGCTGGGTGCCGTCGGAGATGGTCCACGTATTCGGCCAGTGCCCCCAGCGGCTTTTCCCGTTGCGATGAGCCGATCCCGACCCTGAGCTGGTCCGGTGCTGTGGCTTCGGCCCGACGTTGAATCCGTAGGGGCCGAGGTTCGTGTTGCCACCGTAGAACCGCAACGATGGTTGAGGTCAAGAGGTGTTGCTTGTACACGCTGAATGGGTTGTGCGCCAGTCAATTTTAGAGATCTGTGGATGGATTCTAGGGCTATGGATAACCTCGGCCGCTGTCGTTCATCGGCGATATGATTCGAACATGCTTGCGAATGCAGTGGCGGATCGGGAAGCCGTGGCGGCGGCTTTCGATGCCTTCGACCTCGCCTGCGAGCAGTTGGCCCGGCTGGATTTCACGCGCATGACTCCGGCCGAATTGTTCGAGTTGCAGAGCCGTCGTGAACACCGGGTCCGAACCACTGCAGTCGTGGACCATCGAATCTTGGCCGCCCTGCAGGCCCAGGCAACTCCGAAGGACATCGGGGCGCGTACCTGGGCGCAGATCCTGATCACCCGGCTCCGAATCTCCAGGAGCGAGGCGGGCCGTCGCGTCGCTGATGCACAGGACCTGGGGCCGCGCCACTGTATGGACGGTGAGATTCTGGAGCCCGCGCTGCCGGTCTGTGCGGCGGCACTGGCCGACGGCATCATCAACGACGGTCACGTCCACGAGATTCGCACCGCGCTCGGCAAGGCGGCAAAGTACAACAGCCCGGCCGAGAACGCTGAGCTGGAGCGGGTCCTGGTTCGGGCGGCGGGTGGGATCACTCCGCATGTCCTTCGTGAGGTCGCTGGCCGGGCCCTGTACCGAGTTGGCCGCGTACGCGCGCACCATCGCGCAGGTGTGGGGCGCTCCCGGGATCAACAACCCCGACGACGATGAGCCGATCAACAACCCGGTACCGAATCCGCTGCTCGACACGAGCGTTCTGCCAGACTTCGAGCCGGTGCTACTGCCGCCGTCGGCGGTGACCCCGCCATCCGAACCGGCGGTGTCCGGTGCGGCGGCCCGCGACACGCGCACCAGGCCCCAGCGCTATCATGACGCCTTCAAGGCGGTCATGCGTAATGCCTTGGTGTCCAAGCAACTTGGTCAGCACAGCGGGTTGCCGGTGACGGTGGTCATCTCGACCACTCTGGCCGAGCTTCAGGCCGCTGCCGGGTTGGCGACCACCTCGGCCGGGACGGTGATGCCGATCCCCGACCTGATCCGGCTCGCCGAGCACGCATGCCACTATCTGCTGGTCTACCGACGGCATACCGCCGAGCCGTTGTACCTTGCCCGAACGAAGCGCCTGGCCTCCAAAGCGCAACGGTTGGTGATGATCTCCCGAGATCGGGGATGCACCATGCCCGGTTGCCCGGTGGACGGCGGCGACTGCCAGGTGTATGCATGCCGAGAAGGACTGGGACGCAGGAGGTCGGACCGATATCACCGGTCTGGGGCTTGGCTGCGGATCGGACAACCGGCTGGCCTACGAAACGGGCTGGACCAACCGTATCGGGGAAGATGGCCACGTCCACTGGCATCCACCGCCACTGCTGGATACCGGGCAGGGCACGCTCAACTACTTCCACCACCCCGAGGAACTGCTGAAACCGCCCGATGATCCCTAAACCTTGCACAGCGGGGACGGGAACCGTGGTTTGATCACGGCTCCGCCGAGCCAGTCCGTCAGGTCATCGGCCTTGCGCTGCAGCGCGTTTTGGGTCGCGCGGTTACATCGGTGACGATCTGCAGCTCGACCTGTCCGTCGCCGGACTGTCGGCAGCCACCCACCACGCGGCCGTCGGCGCATCCAAATCGGCGCGGTCCGCCACCGCGTCGGCGCCGTGCTCGCCGAGGAAGTGCCGCCGGGCCAACCGGGCGCGCCTCTCGGCTAGGGCGAACGAGCGCACTAGTCCCGGTTCATCGATTCGCGGATCTGCTTGAGCCGCTCGGCCGCCGCCTGCTGACGCGCCTCGTACTGCTCGGACACCGACCGGCCCTCGGGTGTCTCCTCGGCGAGTTCCACCGAACCGATGGCCGTGCCGAAACGGCTCTCGATCTTCTCCCGCACCGAATCGAAGGTCGGCACACCGGCAGTGGTGTAGCCGGTATCGACCGGAATCGGAACGGGCTCGGCAGGAGCCGGCTCGGTCGGAACGACCTCGGCATCGATCGGGTTACCCGCAGAAGGCTGCTGGTCATCGGGCATGAAGCCACCGTACCCGCTGCGAAGTTTGGGATCGGTAGCGATCGGCCGCGGATGTACTTGCCAGACGACGGCGCCACAAGGGCGGCGGGACAATGACAAGGACATACACATGACGAAGAATCGCGTTCTGGCGGCCCCGTCGATCCGGGGGAGTCCCGCGAAGTCCGCCTCGGTACACGGTTCGCGGAGTTCCGGGGGCAATTGCCAGCGGCGGACTCCGGCGCTTGCCGTCGCAGCATCGCCAACTCCGCGGCGATCCTGGGCGGCGCCATCCTCGGTAAGCGCTGACCTGTCAGCGGGCGGCGGTGCGGAATGTCGGCGGGTCGGCGCTGCGCGGCAGCGCAACCTGCGGCGCCCCCGGCGTGCCGATCTGCCCGGCCAGCCATGGCAGCGCCTCGGCGAACGCCTGCGCCGCGAACGGCCAGTCGTGATGTCCCGGGCGGGCCACCACTGCGCAGTCGATGCCGGCCGATGTGCCCGAGGCGCACAGCGACTGTGCGGCGGCGGCCGTCTGCGGTGGCGGCGAGGTTCCGGCCCCGTTCACCGCGAACCAGCCGGACACTCCGGAGTAGTGCCCGTGCCGGGTGATGACCGTGGTCGGATCGAAGGCTGCATAGGCGGCGGCGTCCCCGCCGAACAGTCGATCGATCGTCTGCGCCTTCGTCCCGGCGTTCGGGCCGATGTCACCGGCGATATCCTCGAACGCCGAGAATCGCTCCGGGTGCATCACCGTCAGATCGACGGCGCAGGTGCCACCCATCGACCAGCCGACCACACCCCAGTTTGTCGCGGCCGCGCTGACGCCGAACTTCGAGATAATCGCCGGCACAACATCTTTGGTGAGGTGGTCGGCCACGTTGCCGCGGCGGCCGTTGACGCATTCGGTGTCGTTGTTGAACGCCCCGCCGGCGTCGACGAACACCAGCACCGGTGCACGGCCGCCATGCGCGGCGGCGAAGGTATCGGCGGTTTGCACCGCATTGCCTGCCCGCGCCCAGTCTGCGGGGGTGTTGAGTTCACCGCCGATCATCATGATCGTCGGCAGCCGGGGCGGAGGATCCGAGGCGAACCAGGCCGGCGGCAGGTAGACCAGTTCGCCGCGGTGCCTGAAACCCGAACCGGCGTCACCGGTGTCCACCGGCACCAGGGATCCCTTGCGGGGCAACGCATGCTGGACCCGGAATGCGGCCACGGTGGCCATATCGGTCTCATCGGGCAGTGGACCGGCGGTCAGCTGACCCCACGCTGTCTGCGCAGTGGGGAAGTACCCGGTCCACAGATTGACCGCCAGCGCCGCACACAACGCGCACAGCGGGACGGCCGTCAGCGCCGCAGCACGCCGCCAGCGGCCGCCGCCACGCCAGCCGAACAGCAGTGCCGTACCGGCGAATCCGGTCAACCCCAGCCAGATCCACAATGCGTGTGGCGCCGGTTCGCCGGCCAGACCCTGATTTGTCACGTACCGGTGCGCGGCCGCTGCGACCGCCACGCCGAGAGCTGCCGCGACAACCAGGTGGCTGCGCAGGCGCAAGCCGGCAAGCAGCACCAGTGCGGTGATCACCTGGATGGTCACCGGTACCCAGCCATGCGTCAACGACATCGTTGCCCACGCAGTCATGCCATCATCGTGACTTCGATTCCTGCAAAGAAGCTGTGACTAGCGGGGCTTGGCCAGTGGGAACGGCAATGTTTCGCGGATGCTGCGACCCGTGATGAGCATGACCACCCGGTCGACACCCACGCCGAGACCACCGGTCGGCGGCATCGCGTACTCCAGGGCCTGCAGGAAGTCCTCGTCGAGTTCCATCGCCTCCGGGTCACCACCGGCGGCCAGCAGCGACTGCTCGTGCAGGCGCCGGCGCTGCTCCACCGGGTCGGTGAGCTCGCTGTAGGCGGTGCCCAACTCCACACCCCAGGCCACCAGGTCCCATCGCTCGGCGACACCGGCGATGCTGCGGTGCGGCCGCGTCAGCGGGGACACCGAAGTGGGGAAGTCCTTGTAGAACGTCGGGTGCTCGGTCTGTCCTTCGACGAGCCGCTCGTAGAGTTCGAGCACCACCGCACCGGTGTCCCAGTGCGTCAGGTAGGGCACTTCGGCGCCGTCGCAGAGACTGCGCAACCGGTCCAGGTCGGTGTCCGGTCCGATCTGCTCGCCGAGCGCCTCCGATACCGCGCCGTGCACCGTCTTCACCGGCCAGTCCCCGGATATGTCGACGGGGGACAGCTCTCCGTCGGGACCCGGCCGCATGACGACCTGGGTGCCGTTGGCGGCCGCGGCGGCGTGCTGGATGAGCTCGCGGCATCCGTGCATCCACACGTTGTAGTCGGCGTGGGCCTGATATGCCTCCAACAGGGTGAATTCCGGGTTGTGACTGAAATCCACCCCCTCGTTGCGGAACGCGCGCCCCAGTTCGAAAACCCGCTCGACGCCACCGACGCAGAGCCGCTTGAGGTACAGCTCCGGGGCGATGCGCAGATACAGGTCGAGGTCGTAGGCGTTGATGTGGGTGGTGAACGGACGTGCGTTCGCGCCACCGTGGACCTGCTGCAGGATCGGTGTCTCGACTTCGAGGAATCCCTTACTGACCAGGGTTTCCCGGATGGCATGCAAGATCCGGCTGCGGGCGGTGATGAGATCGCGGGCCTCGGTGTTGATGGCGAGGTCGACGTAGCGCGTCCGGACCCTGGCCTCCGGGTCGGTCAGGCCCTTCCATTTGTCGGGCAGCGGGCGCAGGCATTTGCCGATCAGCCGCCACCGGGTGACCAGCAGCGACAGGGTGCCGTTGCGGCTGAGCCCCATGGTCCCGGTCACCTCGATCAGGTCACCCAGATCGATCGAGCCGGTGAAATCGGCGTTGCTGCCCTGGGTGAGACGCGAATCGTCGAGCAGCAGTTGTACTTCGCCGGACCAGTCCCGCAACGCGGCGAACAGCACACCGCCGTAGTCGCGTAACCGCAGGATCCGGCCTGCCACCGTGACGGTCACATCCGCGGCGTTGGTGGCAAGCGCCTGCTCTACGGTGTGACTGGGTGCCTCGCCGACCGGATAGGCGTCGACACCGCTGTCCTGCAGCGTCTTCAGCTTGGTCATCCGGACCCGCACCTGCTCGGGCAGCCGGTTGTGATCATGGGCGGGCAAATCCTGCTGCAGCGCACTGACATCCGGGGCGCTGCCGTCGCGGTGCAGCAGTCCGCTGTCCACCAGGTTCTTGGGTGCGGCGACGTGCTCGCCGGTGTGCTCCTTGCGGCGGGAGAACGGCAGCACGAGGAATCCCTCGGCGATCACCGAGGCCACCCCGACGCGGGGGACCTCGCGGGCGTCCTCGTAGCAGGCGAACCGCGGGATCCACTCCGGCTGGTATTTCATGTTGGACCGGTACAGGGTTTCCAGCTGCCACCACCGGGAGAAGAAGATCAGCAGGGCGCGCCACAGCCGGGCGACCGGGCCGGCGCCCAGCTGCGCCCCCTGCTCGAACGCCGACCGGAACATCGCGAAGTTCAGCGAAATGCGGGTGACGCCGAGGTCGTCGGCCTGCAGGCAGATCTCGCTGACCATCAGTTCGATGGTGCCGTTGGGCGATTGTGGTGAGCGACGCATGACGTCCAGGGACACTCCGTTGGCGCCCCACGGCACCAACGACAGCATCGCGACCACTTCACCCTCGCCACCCTCGCCGCCGTTGTCGGCTCCGTTTTCCTGGATGGCTTCGACCAGCAGGCAGTCACCGTCGGCCGGATCGCCCAAGCGCCCCAGGGCCATCGAGAAACCGCGCTCGGTCTCGGTGTCGCGCCAGGCATCGGCTCGGGTGACCACCAGCGCCATCGCATCGGCAGTCAGCTCACGATGCCTGCGGATGCGGACCGTCAGTCCCGCGCGCCGGGCCCGGGTGACGGCCTGGCGTACCGGCTTCATATCCGGGCCGGACAACGTGAACCGGTCGGGGCGCAGGATCGCCTCGTCGCCGAGTTCGATCGCGTTCAGGCCGGCGCCGCGGAAGGCCTGCGCGGCAACGGCGCTCGCGCCCATCACCCCGGGTGCCCAGCCGTAGGACTTGCACAGCTTGAGCCAGGCGTCGATCGCGGCAGGCCAGGAGGACGGGTCACCGACCGGGTCCCCGCTGGCCAGGCAGACACCGACCTCGACGCGGTAGGTGACCGCGGCGCGGCCGTTGGGGGCGAACACCACCGACTTGTCCCGCCGGGTCGCGAAGTAACCGAGCGAGTCGTTCTTGCCGAACAGCCCCAGCAGGCCGCGGATGGCGGATTCGTCCTGCCCGGTCAGGGCGTTGGTGGCGCGTTGCGACCGGAACAGCACGATGGCGGCGGCGATCAGTGCCAGCGCACCGAACAATCCGAGCAGGGCGTTGATCAGGACGCCGGGGTGCTGGCCGTCGAAGACCACGGCGTCGACGCCGGCGAAGGCCGCCACCCGATTGGCCGCGTACCCGAGCCGGTATTCGCGTTGCAGCGAGCCGGGGAACAGTTCCAGCAGGCCCCAGCCGACCAGGATGCCCACCGCCATGGCGGCCAGCAGGGTGGCGACGGCCTTGAACAGTGCGCCGCGGCGCACCTTGGCCCAGAACTCGTGGCGCGCCAGGATCAGGAAGCCGATGGCGGCCAGGTGGAACACCAGGCCGATGATCTCGCCGAACTCCTCGAGCAACGACCCGTCGCCGGCGATCAGGACGGCGGTGTTCACAGCGACCGCGGCGACCAGGTAGAGCACCAGGATCCACCAGGCGATGCTCTTGCGGGCCGCCAGTGCCGCTGCCAGCAGGGCGAGCACGACCGCCCAGGCGAAGCTGGTGTCGGGGAAGTTGAAGATGTAGTCGTTGACGAATTCGCGCGGCACCCGGATGGCCGAACGCACCAGCGGGGAGATGCTCGCCACCAGTGACAGCGTCGCGATGACGCCGACGATCCATCCTGCGGCGGTGGGAACCCACGAGAATCCAGACGGGCGCCTGCTGGTCGACGGATGCGGGACTGTGGTGGCCGTCATAGGCCGCGAGAATATGCCCTAAGCGGCCGAAATGGGCGTTTCTACCGAGGCGGGGCGCGGGTGTGTGTCTGGGTTCACCAGACCGGTCCGGTGTATTTCTCGCCGGGACCGTGCCCGGGCTCTTCGGGCGCCGCACTGGCCTCCCGGAACGCCAGTTGCAGGCTCTTGAGCCCGTCGCGCAGCGGTCCGGCATGCAGTCCGAGGAACTCGGCGGATGCGGTGACCAGACCGGCCAGCGCGGTGATGAGCCTGCGGGCCTCGTCGAGATCGCGGTGCGGGCTGTCGTCGGGGTCCTCGGAACCCAGGCCGATCTTCTCGGCAGCGGCGCTCATCAGCATGACGGCCGAACGGGTGATCACCTCGACCGCCGGAATCTCGGCGAGTTCCCTAACCTGCGGGTCAGCGGCTGAGGGCGTTTTCTGATCATCGGTCATGCCTGTTAGACTGGCACGATCGACCGTCCCGGCGAACGCCAGGGACAGCAAGTGGAGTCCCGCTCCCACCACTGACCATAACGGTCCAGTGGTCCGATCACAGGTATCTGCGGATGCTCTGTCCTGCGTACTGCGCAGTCGGTGAAAGCCGTGATCGGTCGGCATCGGGCCCTGCTATATGCAGGGCCGTTCTGCTCTCTGGGGCAGGAATGCTGATGGTGTGGTCTTCTCCCTGCTGCCCGGCGCTCCATACGGTCGTGACACGAGCAGACAACGTAGGAGGCCCCATCAGCACTGAGACCCGCATCAACGAGCGCATCCGCGTACCTGAAGTCCGCCTGATCGGACCGAACGGCGAGCAGGTCGGCATCGTTCGCATCGAAGATGCTCTCCGCGTCGCCGTCGACGCCGATCTCGACCTTGTCGAAGTAGCCCCAGACGCCAAACCCCCGGTGTGCAAGATCATGGACTACGGCAAATTCAAGTACGAGACGGCACTCAAGGAGCGCGAGTCTCGCAAGAACCAGCAGCAGACCGTCGTCAAGGAACAGAAGCTTCGGCCGAAGATCGACGATCACGACTATCAGACGAAGAAGGGCCACGTGGTCCGCTTCCTGGAAGCCGGGTCGAAGGTCAAGGTCACCATCATGTTCCGCGGTCGCGAGCAGTCCCGGCCCGAACTGGGTTACCGGCTGCTGCAGCGTCTCGGCGCCGACGTGGCTGACTACGGGTTCGTCGAGACCTCGGCCAAGCAGGACGGCCGCAACATGACGATGGTGCTGGCACCGCACCGCGGCGCGAAGACCCGCGCCAAGGCGGCGCACGATGCCGATGCCCCTACACCGAGATCTGGTGGAGAGGCGGCGGCACCGGCTACACCGGCCGAACCAAGTCAGCCCACCGAACCCACGCAGAACTGATCCACCACACGAACTGAGGACACATGCCCAAGGCAAAGACCCACAGCGGCGCATCGAAGCGCTTCCGCGTCACCGGAAGCGGCAAGATCGTCCGCCAGAAGGCCGGCAAGCGCCACCTGCTCGAGCATAAGGCGAGCAAGCGCACCCGTCGTCTCGACGGCCGCACCATCGTTGCCGCGAACGACACCTCGCGCGTCAAGAAGATGCTGAACGGCTGATTCTGTTGAACGGCTGATTCTGTTGAACGGCTGAAGCCGGTTCTCCCCCAGACTTTCCCCGCAAGAATAGGAACAACCTCATGGCACGCGTGAAGCGCGCAGTCAACGCTCAAAAGAAGCGGCGCACAGTACTCGAGGCGTCGAAGGGCTACCGCGGCCAGCGGTCGCGCCTCTACCGCAAGGCCAAGGAGCAGCAGCTGCACTCCTTGACCTACGCCTACCGGGACCGCAAGGCCCGCAAGGGCGATTTCCGCAAGCTGTGGATCTCCCGGATCAACGCTGCGGGCCGCGCCAACGGCATCACCTACAACCGCCTGATCCAGGGTCTTAAGCTGGCCGGCGTCGAGGTGGATCGCAAGAACCTGTCGGAGATCGCGATCAGCGACCCGGCCGCGTTCACCGCCCTGGTCGAGGTGGCCAAGGCCGCTCTGCCCGAGGATGTCAACGCGCCGTCGGGCGAAGCCGCCTGATTCGGAGGGCAGGAGCGAAGCGACCCGGGATTTGACTCCGCTGACGGAACGCTCCAATCGGGTGGCTGCGGCGATCAAGCTGCAGCGTCCCGCCGGACGTCGCCACGCCGCACGCTTCCTCGCTGAAGGTCCCAACCTGGTCGAGGCGGCGTTGCGGCGTGGTCTCGTTGAGGACCTCTTCGCCACCGAGGACGCCGTCGCCCGGTTCGGCGATCTGATCGGTGAGGCGCCGGTGCACGAGGTGACCGAGCGGGCGGCAAAGGCGCTGTCGGACACCGTGAATCCGGCGGGGCTGGTCGCGGTGTGCCGGCTACCCGAGGTGCCGTTGTCGGACGTACTCGCCGCGGCGCCGCGGTTGGTGGCCGTCGCGGTCGAGACCTCCGACCCCGGCAACGCGGGCACGCTGATCCGGCTCGCCGATGCCATGGGTGCCGATGCGTTGATTCTGGCCGGCGAGAGCGTGGATCCGTACAACGCGAAATGCCTGCGTGCGTCGGCCGGCAGCATCTTCGGGCTGCCCGTACTGCAGGCACCCGACACGTTCGAACTCATTGCCGCCCTGCGTAATACGGGATTCCAAGTGCTGGCCACCACGCTCGACGGTGCGGCGCTGCCCGTTGTCGACCTGGCAGCCCCGACGGCATGGCTGTTCGGCTCGGAGGCGCACGGCCTGGCACCCGAGGTGGCCGCCGCTGCCGATACGCGGGTGCGCATCCCGATGTCGGGCAGCGCCGAGAGCCTCAATGTCGCGGCCGCCGCGGCCATCTGCCTGTACTTGAGTTCCCAGGCGCTGTGCTGACGCCGCCACTCGGCGGGGGAGTCAGGCCAGCAGCCCCCGCGCCACGTGGGTGATCTGCACCTCGTTGCTCCCGGCGTAGATCATCAGCGATTTGGCGTCCCGCGCCAGCTGCTCCACCCGGTACTCGGTCATGTAGCCGTTGCCGCCGAACAACTGGATGGCCTCCATGGCCACGTCGGTGGCCGCCTGCGAGCAGTACCACTTCATCGCCGAGGCCTCCGCCAGGGAGATCGGCGTCCCGGTCTGCGCGGATTCGATGACCCGGAACAGCATGTTGCGCACGTTCATCCGGGCCACTTCCATATTGGCCAACTTGAGCTGGATCAACTGAAACTGCGAGATCTCCTTGCCCCACAGCACCCGTGTCTTGGCGTAGTCCACGGACAGTCGCAGGCATTCCTCGATGACGCCCAACGCCATTGCCGACACGCCGATCCGCTCGGCGGAGAAGCTGGACCTGGCGCTGTCACGTCCGTCGCCGGACTTGTTGTCCTCGGTTTCACCCAGTAGGCGGTCGCGGCCCAGTCGCACATTGTTGAAGAACAGCTCACCAGTGCGCGAGCTGTGGATGCCCATCTTGTGGAACGGCTTCGACTGCACGAAGCCCTCCATGCCGCGATCCAGCACGAAGGTCAGCACCTTGCGGTCGCGCTTGGGGGCATCATCACCCTCGTCCAACTTGGCGTACACGACCACGACGTCGGCATCGGGCCCGTTGGTGATGAAGGTCTTCTGGCCGTTGAGGATGTAGTCATCCCCGTCGCGGGTGACATAGGACTTCATGCCGCCGAACGCATCCGAACCCGAATCGGGCTCGGTGATGGCCCACGCGCCGATCTTCTCGTAGGTCACCAGCCCGGGCAGCCAACGTTCCTGCTGGGCCAGGGTGCCCCGGCTCTGGATGGTCGGAATCGTCAGGCCCAAGCTGACACCCATCCCGGTGACCAGTCCCATCGACACCCGGCACAGCTCGCTGATCAGCACGAAACCCATGCCTGCCTGGTCGGGGCCGCCGCCGAGCATCCCGCCGGACGATTTTCCTGGCGTGCTCTCACCGCCGTCACGAAGCCGGGACAGCCTGCGCTCCAAGGATTCCCGCGCCATCGCATCGATTCCGAACGTGCTGAACAACTTTCGGACAATGGGGTAGGGCTCCATGTCGCCGCTTTCCAGAGCGTCGATATGGGGCCGGATCTCCTTGTCGACGAACTCCCGCACGGCATCGCGCACGGCGATATCGACATCAGACCATTCCAGCATCGTGTCAAGCGACCTTTCGTTTGGCTTGTGGGCTTCCTGGGCGAGCGAAGCGGGTCCAGCAGCGACTTCTGTCTGGGCCGTTGGCGCTGTGCGGCCTCGTTGACCCTTGAAAACTACGGATGTTCCGTCACCATATGCTTGACAACGCACGTTGTCTACAGGCATTGACGGCGTGGCGGGACGCCATTACGTGTCGGCTGCCCAGCCTTCACGCGCGCGTGACCTGCAGTTTTTGCTGGGTGCCCGCAATGTGAGCAACGTCTTGATCGGACGTCGTTGCCGGTGTCAGAACCGCCGCTTAGGGTGGCGCTTGTGGATGTCGAATCGTTCGACGAACGATCCGGCGGGACCGGAGAGTTCGACCCTTCCGATGCGCCGCCCCGGCCGACGGGTCCGCTCGGGTGGCTGACGGCCAGCAATCACAACGCCAATGTCGTCGCCATGATCAGGCGTGCGCGGCGTGCGTTGCCGGGGGATCCGGAGTTCGGGGACCCGCTCTCGGCCGCCGGTGACGGTGGCCCGCGGGCAGCGGCCCGGGCCGCTGCCCGGCTACTGGAGCGCGAGGCCGTGTCCCGCGAGGTCAGCCTCGGCGCTCTGCAGGTGTGGCAGGCGCTCAGCGAACGCGTCTCTGGACGGCCCGCCAATCGGGAGATGACACTCGTCTTCACCGATCTGGTCGGTTTCTCGTCCTGGTCGCTACTTGCCGGCGACGACGCCACGCTGCGGCTACTGCGCCGGGTGGCCCAGGTCATGGAGCCTCCACTGCTCGCCGAGGGCGGGCACATCGTCAAACGCATGGGTGACGGCGCGATGGTGGTCTTCTCCGACCCCGCAACCGCGATCCGGGCGGTCCTGGTGGCGCTGGACGCCGTCAGCACCGTCGAGGTCGACGGGTATACGCCGCGGATGCGGGCCGGTATTCACACCGGGCACCCGCAGCGCATCGGCTCGGATTGGCTGGGCATCGACGTCAACATCGCGGCACGGGTAATGGAACGCGCCACCAAGGGCGGCCTGGCCGTCTCGCATGCCACCTTGGAGGGCATCGGCGAGGAGGAGTTCGAAGCCCTCGGCATCAGCGCCAAACGGGTGCGCAAGCAGTTGTTCGCGGCCAAGCCCAGCGGTGTGCCCGAGGACATGTTGATGTACTGGGTGAAGCCACGTCCGCAGGTGGCGGGTGCGGACACCATCGACGAAGATGCCGAGGGTGCGTGACGCCGCTCTCATCGCGGCATCACCTATGATCGCCGGGTGGCGGAGCTCTCAGAAGAAGCCCTGATCAACGCGGTAATCGTGGCCCGGCAGTCCTTCGAAGCGGCCGCCGACCTGGACGCGTTGGCCCGGGCGAAGACCGAACACCTCGGCGACCGGTCCCCGATCGCGCTCGCGCGGCAGGCCTTGGGATCGCTTCCCAAAACCGAGCGCGCCGACGCCGGCAAGCGCGTCAACGTCGCGCGCACCGCGGCACAACAGGCTTATGACGACCGGTTGGCGGCGGTGCGGATCGAACGCGATGCCGCGGTGCTGGTGGCCGAGCGCATCGACGTCACGCTGCCGTCGACCCGGCAGCCGATCGGCGCCCGTCATCCCATCACCTTGCTGTCCGAGCGCATTGCGGACACCTTCGTCGCGATGGGCTGGGAGCTGGCCGAAGGGCCCGAGGTCGAGACCGAACAGTTCAATTTCGATGCACTGAACTTCCCGCCGGATCACCCCGCGCGCAGCGAGCAGGACACCTTTCAGATCGCGCCGGTATCTTCTCCCGGCGCTGCGCTTGCCCAGGTGGACGGCTCGCGGCAGGTGCTGCGCACCCACACCTCGCCCGTGCAGATCCGGGCACTGCTGGAACGCGAGCCGCCAGTGTACATCATCTCGCTGGGCCGGACCTTCCGCACCGACGAGCTCGACGCCACCCACACCCCGGTCTTCCATCAGGTGGAGGGCCTGGCGGTGGACAGGGGCCTGACGATGGCCAACCTGCGCGGCACGCTGGACGCGCTGGCCCGCGCCGAATTCGGGCCCGCCGGGCGGACCCGCCTCCGTCCGCACTTCTTCCCGTTCACCGAGCCGTCGGCCGAGGTCGATGTCTGGTTCGAGAACAAGAAGGGTGGCCCCGGCTGGGTCGAATGGGGTGGCTGCGGCATGGTCAATCCGAATGTGCTGCGGGCCTGCGGAATCGACCCGGCTGAGTACTCGGGCTTCGCGTTCGGAATGGGATTGGAGCGAACCCTGCAGTTCCGCAACGGCATTCCCGATATGCGTGACATGGTCGAGGGCGACGTGCGGTTCTCCCTGCCGTTCGGAGTGGGTGCCTGATGCGCGTTCCGTACAGCTGGCTGCGTGACACCGTCCGAGCCGGCACCCCGGACTGGGACATGTCGGTCGCGGATCTCGAGCAGACCTTGATCCGGATCGGCCACGAGGTCGAGGAGATCATCCCGGTCGGTCCGGTGACCGGGCCGCTGACCGTCGGCCGGGTCGCCGACATCGAGGAACTCACCGAGTTCAAGAAGCCCATCCGCGCCTGCAAGGTGGACGTGGGTGAATCGGAACCCCGCGACATCGTCTGCGGTGCAACCAACTTCGCCGTCGGCGATCTTGTGGTGGTGGCACTGCCCGGGACCGTGCTCCCGGGCGATTTCACGATCGCCAGGCGCAAGACCTACGGACGCACCTCCGACGGGATGATCTGTTCGGCATCTGAGCTCAGTCTCGGCGGCGACCATTCCGGGATCCTCGTCCTGCCCCCGGGCACCGCCGAACCCGGCGCCCCGGCCATCGATGTGGTGGGGCTCGACGATGTCGTGTTCAACCTGGCGATCACCCCGGACCGCGGTTACTGCCTGTCGATGCGGGGGATGGCCCGCGAGATCGCTTGTGCCGCCGACCTGGAATTCGTCGACCCCGCCGATATTGCGCCGCTGCCCGTCGAGGGTGAGGCCTGGCCGCTGGCCATCCAGCCCGGCACCGGGGTGCAGCGATTCGCGCTGCGCCCGGTCACCGGTATCGATCCGGCCGCGGTGTCTCCGTGGTGGCTGCAGCGACGCCTGCTGCTCTCCGGTATCCGCGCCATCTCACCGGCGGTCGATGTCACCAACTATGTGATGCTCGAGCTCGGCCAGCCCATGCACGCGCACGACCGTTCCCTGATCACCGGCGGGTTCAATGTGCGGTTCGCCGAGACGGGGGAGCAGGTCACCACGCTCGACGGTGTCACCAGGACCCTCAACGACGGTGACGTGCTGATCGTCGACGATGTCGCGACCGCCGCGATCGGCGGCGTCATGGGCGCCGGCACCACCGAGGTCCGGGCAACCACCACCGATGTGCTGCTGGAGGCCGCGGTGTGGGATCCGGCGGCGGTGTCGCGGACTCAGCGCAGGTTGCGGCTGGCCAGCGAGGCCGGCCGTCGCTACGAGCGCACCGTCGACCCGGCGATCTCAGTGGCCGCGTTGGACCGGTGCGCCACCCTCCTCGCCGAGATCGCCGGTGGCACAGTCGATCCCATATTGACCGATTGGCGCGGGGATCCTCCGCGACAGGACTGGTCACCGGCGGCGGTCAGCATGCCGGTAGACCTGCCCGATCGTATTGCGGGCGTGACCTACCCCGAAGGGGTCACCGCCCGGCGGCTGACCCAGATCGGGGCCGTGGTCACCGAATCCGGCGATCAGATCACCGCCGTGCCGCCGAGTTGGCGCACCGATCTTCGCGAACCCGCGGATCTGGTGGAGGAGGTACTCCGGTTGGAGGGCCTCGACGCCATCCCCTCGGTGCTGCCGTTGGCGCCGCCCGGGCGCGGCCTGACTCCGGTGCAGAAGCGCCGGCGCGCGCTCGGGAAGTCGTTGGCGCTCAACGGTTATGTCGAGGTGCTGCCGACACCGTTCCTGCCCGCCGGCGTCTTCGACACCTGGGGACTGGCCGCCGACGATGCCCGTCGCGCCGTGGTGACGGTGCTCAACCCGCTGGAGGCCGACCGGCCGTACCTGGCCAGCACACTGCTGCCAGGACTGCTGGAGGCATTGGCGCGCAACGTTTCCCGTGGTGCGGTGGATATCTCGCTGTTTGCGATCGCCAACGTGGCGTTGGCCACCCCGCAGACCCGTGCGGTGGAACGCATCCCGACCAACCGCCGTCCCACCGCCGAGGAGATCGCCGGCCTCGACGGTTCACTGCCCAGTCAGCCCGAACATGTCGCGGTGGTGCTGACCGGCCTGCGCGAACCGGTCGGGCCGTGGGGCCCGGGCCGGCCGGTGCAGGCCGCCGACGCTTTCGAGGCGGTCCAGGTGATCGCCCGCGCCGCCGGCGTGGAGTTGACACTGCGCGCGGCACAACAGTTGCCGTGGCACCCGGGCCGGTGCGCGGAGGTGCTCGTCGGAGAACTCTCGGTCGGGTATGCCGGGCAGCTGCATCCCGCGGTCATCGAGCGGACGGGACTGCCCGCAGGCACCTGCGCGGTGGAACTGAACCTGGATGCCATCCCGATCGTAGAACGCCTGCCGGCCCCCGCGGTGTCACCGTTTCCGGCGGTGTTTCAGGACGTCAGCCTGATCGTCGCCGAGGACATCGCCGCCGCTGCGGTGGTCGAGGCGGTGCGCGACGGCGCCGGCGAGCTACTGGAGGATGTGCGGTTGTTCGACGTCTACACCGGTCCGCAGATCGGCGAAGGTCGAAAATCGCTGACGCTGGCCCTGCGGTTCCGGGCCGCCGACCGCACCCTCACCGAGGACGAGGCCAGCGCGGCGCGGGATGCCGCGGTGGCCGCCGCAGCCGAGCGGGTGAGTGCTGTCCAGCGCGCATGAGCCTTTCCCGCTGTCAGTGGGCCAGTAACCGGGCAGGGCTGCGGCCGAGCACCGCCGAACGCGGCCCTCTTTCAGCCTTCGGTGTTAATTGGTTTGCATCAAGATGTATAACAATGCAAAAATCGAACCCATGACCTCAGTAGCGATCGCCGGTGCCAGTGGTTACGCGGGCGGCGAGATCCTGCGCCTGCTGCTCGGCCACCCCGCCTATGCGGACGGGCGGCTGACCATCGGCGCGCTCACCGCCGCGGCCAGTGCCGGCAGCACGCTCGCCGAACATCATCCGCACCTGCTGCCGTTGGCCGATCGCGTGCTGGAGCCGACCGATGCCGAACTGCTGGCCGGCCACGACGTCGTGTTCCTCGGCCTGCCGCACGGGCATTCCGCCGCGCTCGCCGCGCAACTCGGCGACACCGTCATCATCGACTGCGGCGCCGACTTCCGGTTGACCGACCCCGCGGACTGGGAGCGGTTCTACGGTTCGGCACACGCCGGCAGTTGGCCCTACGGCCTGCCCGAGCTTCCCGGCGGTCGTGAGGCGCTCCGGGGCGCGACCCGGATCGCTGTTCCCGGCTGCTATCCGACATCGGCCCTGCTGGCCCTGTTGCCCGCGGTCGCGGCGGACCTGGTGGAGCCGAAGGTCACCGTCGTCGCGGTGAGCGGTACCTCCGGTGCCGGCAAGTCGGCGACGGTCGACCTGCTCGGCTCGGAGGTCATCGGATCGGCACGGGCCTACAACATCGCAGGCAAGCATCGGCACACCCCGGAGATCGCGCAGGGTCTGCGGAGGGTCACCGACAAGCCGGTCACCGTGTCATTCACGCCCGTACTCATTCCCACCTCCCGGGGCATCCTGGCCACCTGCACCGCGCCGACCACGGCAGCCGAAGCCGAGATCCGGGTTGCCTACGAAAAGGCCTACGGTGCAGAACCGTTCATTCATCTGCTGCCCGAAGGTCAGTTGCCCAAGACCGGATCGGTCATCGGCAGCAACGCCGCACAGGTGGCGGTGGCCGTCGATTCGGATGCCGGCGTGCTGGTGGCGCTCTGCGCCATCGACAATCTGACCAAGGGCACCGGCGGTGCGGCGGTGCAATCGATGAACCTGGCCCTGGGCTGGCCCGAAACAGAAGGACTGTCGATCGTGGGAGTGGCACCGTGATCTCGGAGGGCTGGGGGCACCGCCCGCTTGCGGGGGAGAGCGAAGCAACCCGGCAAGCAACAAGACTGGTTCGGAATCAGGGTGTGACGGCGCCGGCGGGCTTCCGTGCGACCGGCATCTCCGCGGGTATCAAGGCATCCGGCAACCTGGACCTCGCGCTGGTGTTCAACGAGGGCCCCGACCACCACGCGGCAGGAGTTTTCACCCGCAATCAGATCAAGGCCGCACCGGTGCTCTGGTCGCAGCAGGTGCTGACCACCGGCCTGCTGCGGGCGGTCATCCTCAACTCCGGCGGCGCCAACGCCTGCACCGGCCCACTGGGTTTCCAGGACACCCACGCCACCGCAGAGGCTCTCGCCGGGGCGCTCAGTGACTGGGGGACCGAGACCGGGGCCATCGAGGTCGCGGTCTGTTCCACCGGACTGATCGGGGACCGGCTGCCGATGGACAAGGTGCTGGCCGGGGTCACCGAGATCGTGCACGAGATGGCGGGCGGGCTGACCGGTGGCGAGGAAGCCGCGCGAGCCATCATGACCACCGATACCGTGCCGAAACAGGTTGCGTTGCATGCGGACAGCTGGACTGTCGGCGGGATGGCAAAGGGTGCCGGCATGTTGGCGCCGTCGCTGGCCACCATGCTGGTGGTCATCACCACCGATGCGGTCGCCGACCCGTCCGCGCTGGACACCGCGTTGCGGCGGGCCACCGGGCGCACCTTCGACCGCCTCGACATCGACGGAAGCTGCTCGACCAACGACACCGTGCTGCTGCTGGCCTCCGGCGCCAGCGAGGTCACGCCCAGCCAGGAGGATCTGGACGAGGCGGTCTTTCAGGTGTGTGACGACCTGTGCGCACAACTGCAGGCCGACGCCGAAGGTGTCACCAAGCGGATCTCGATCACCGTGGCCGGTGCGGTCAGCGAGGACGAAGCCCTGGTCGCCGCGCGGGCGGTCGCCCGCGACAGCCTGGTCAAGACCGCGTTGTTCGGTTCCGATCCCAACTGGGGCCGGGTGCTCGCCGCCGTCGGTATCGCGCCGGTCACCTTGGATCCGCAGCGAATCAGTGTGTCGTTCAACGGTTCACCGGTGTTCCTCGACGGGACGGGAGCTCCGGGCGCGCGGGAGGTCGACCTGTCCGGTGACGAGATCGAGGTGCTGATCGACCTGGCCGCCGGTGACGCGGCGGCGTCGATCAGGACCACCGACCTGTCGCACGCCTACGTCGAAGAGAACTCGGCGTACAGCTCGTGACCGCGACCGGCGATGAGCGCTTGGGCGGAAAGCATTCAACCAAGACGAAGGCGGCCGTTCTAGCCGAGGCGTTGCCCTGGCTCAAACAGCTGCACGGCAAGATCGTGGTGGTCAAGTACGGCGGTAACGCCATGACCGACGACGGCCTCAAGCGGGCCTTCGCCGAAGACATGGTGTTTCTGCGCAACTGCGGCATCCATCCCGTCGTGGTGCACGGCGGCGGCCCGCAGATCAGCGCGATGCTCAAGAAGCTCGGTATCGCAGGTGATTTCAAGGGTGGCTTCCGGGTCACCACGCCGGAAGTGCTCGACGTCGCTCGCATGGTGCTCTTCGGTCAGGTCGGCCGGGAACTCGTCGGGCTGATCAACGCGCACGGGCCGTACGCGGTCGGGGTCACCGGCGAGGACGCGCAACTGTTCACCGCGGTGCGGCGCAGCGTCACCGTCGATGGTGTCCCCACCGATATCGGGCTCGTCGGCGATGTCGAGAAGGTCAACGCCGACTCACTGCTGGACCTCATCGGCGCCGGACGGATCCCCGTGGTGTCCAGCATCGCTCCGGACGTCGTCGGCATCGTGCACAACATCAACGCCGATACCGCCGCCGCCGCTCTCGCCGAGGCACTGGGCGCCGAGAAGCTGCTGATGCTCACCGATGTCGAGGGCCTGTACACCGATTGGCCGGACCGCAGCTCGCTGGTTACCGAGATTGACAGTGCCGCACTGACCAAGCTGCTGCCCAAGCTGGAGTCCGGCATGGTGCCCAAGATCGAAGCGTGCCTGCGTGCGGTCGACGGCGGGGTGCCCAGCGCACACGTCATCGACGGCCGCGTCGAACACTGCGTGCTCGTCGAACTTTTCACCGATGAAGGAACCGGAACCAAGGTGGTATCTGCCTCATGACGTCCGGCGGGCAGGAGCGAAGCGACATGGGGCAGAAGACATTGCAAGACCGCTGGGAAGCGGTGATGATGAACAACTACGGCACCCCGCCGCTGGCCCTGGCCACCGGTGACGGTGCGGTGGTCACCGATACCGACGGCAACAGCTACCTGGACCTGCTCGGCGGCATCGCGGTCAACCTGCTCGGGCATCGTCATCCCGCCGTCATCCAAGCCGTCACCGCGCAGCTCAACACCCTCGGGCACACCTCGAATCTGTATGCGACAGAACCGGGTATCGCCTTGGCCGAAGCGCTCGTCGGGCACCTGGGAGCGTCCGGGGCGAGCGACGCGACGGGGGAAATCACGGCGCGTGCCTTCTTCTGCAACTCGGGCACCGAGGCCAACGAGGCCGCCTTCAAGATCACCCGGCTCACCGGGCGCACGAATATCGTCGCCGCCGAAGGGGCTTTCCACGGCCGCACCATGGGATCGCTGGCGCTGACCGGTCAGCCCGCCAAGCAGGCCCCGTTCGAGCCGCTGCCCGGCAACGTGACCCACGTGCCCTACGGCGACGCGGATGCCCTCGCAAAGGCTGTCGACGACGACACCGCCGCGGTGTTCCTGGAGCCGATCATGGGGGAGGGTGGCGTCGTCGTACCCCCGCCGGGGTATCTGGCCAAGGCGCGTGAAATCACCAGCGCGCATGGCGCACTGCTGGTCCTCGATGAGGTGCAGACCGGCGTGGGGCGGACGGGCGCCTTCTATGCCCACCAACATGACGGCATCACCCCGGATATCGTCACGCTGGCCAAGGGTCTGGGCGGCGGACTGCCCATCGGTGCCTGCCTGGCCATCGGCGCGACCGGCGATCTGCTGACCCCGGGCCTGCACGGCAGCACATTCGGCGGTAACCCGGTGTGCACCGCGGCCGCGCTGGCGGTGCTCAAGACCCTGACCGCCGAGGACCTCATCGCGAAAGCCGGAGTACTGGGCAAGACCATCAGCCACGGCGTCGAGGAACTGCACCACCCGCTCGTCAGCCACGTTCGGGGCAAGGGTCTGTTGCTGGGCATCGTGCTGACCGCGGAGAAGGCCAAGGCCGTCGAAACCGCTGCGCGTGACGCCGGGTTCCTGGTCAATGCCGCCGCGGCCGATGTGATCCGGCTGGCCCCTCCGTTGATCATCACCGAGAAACAGATCGACGAATTCCTCACCGCACTGCCCGCGGTGCTCGACAAGGGAAAGCTATGACAACCAGAACAGCGGCGACCAGACACTTCCTGCGCGACGATGACCTGACGCCCGATGAGCAGGCCGAGGTGCTGGCACTGGCGGCCGAGCTGAAGAAGTCGCCCTTCAGCCGCCGGCCGTTGGAGGGACCACGTGGTGTCGCGGTCATCTTCGAGAAGAACTCCACCCGCACCCGGTTCTCGTTCGAGATGGGCATCGCCCAACTCGGCGGACACGCCGTCGTCGTCGACGGCCGCAGCACCCAGCTGGGCCGTGAGGAGACCCTCGAGGACACCGGCGCGGTGCTGTCGCGCTACGTCGATGCCATCGTGTGGCGCACCTTCGCCCAGGAACGTTTGACCGCCATGGCATCCGGGTCGACGGTGCCGATCGTCAACGCGCTCTCCGATGAGTTCCACCCGTGTCAGGTGCTGGCCGACCTGCAGACGCTGGCCGAGCGCAAGGGCGCGCTGAGCGGCCTGACCATGACCTACTTCGGTGACGGCGCGAACAACATGGCGCATTCACTGATGCTGGGTGGGGTGACCGCCGGTATCAACGTCACCATCGCCGCGCCCGCCGGTTTCGAACCGCACCCGCATTTCGTCGATGCCGCCAAGCGCCGCGCCGCGGAGACCGGCGCGAGGGTGACGCTCAGCAGCGACCCGAGGGCCGCCGCGGAGGGCGTCGATGTGATCGTCACCGATACCTGGACCTCGATGGGTCAGGAGAACGACGGACTGGATCGGGTGCGCCCGTTCCGCCCGTTCCAGCTCAACGCCGACCTGTTGAAGCTGGCGGTTCCGGAGGCGATTGTGTTGCATTGTCTTCCGGCGCACCGCGGCGATGAGATCACCGATGAGGTGATCGACGGCCCGCAGAGCGCGGTCTTCGACGAAGCCGAGAACCGGCTGCACGCCCAGAAGGCGCTGCTGGCCTGGCTATTGGAGCGAGCCTGAAGTGAGTTCGCCGACCCGCGTCAGCCGCCAGGCCCGCATAGTCACCCTGCTCTCCGCGAATGCGGTGAGCAGTCAGGGCGAGCTGGCCGCAATGCTCTCTGCCGAGGGCATCGAGGTCACCCAGGCGACGCTGTCGCGGGACCTGGAGGAACTGGGTGCGGTGAAACTGCGCGGCGCCGACGGCGGTGTCGGCGTGTACGTGGTCCCGGAGGACGGCAGTCCGGTGCGCGGGGTATCCGGTGGCACCGAGCGGGTGCGGCGGCTGCTCGGCGAACTTCTGGTGTCCACCGATGCCAGCGGTAATCTCGCCGTGCTGCGCACGCCGCCGGGTGCGGCGCACTATCTGGCCAGTGCCATTGACCGGGCTGCGTTGGCCCAGGTTGTCGGCACCATCGCCGGTGATGACACCATCTTCGTGATGGCGCGCGAGCCGATGACCGGTGCCGAGCTCGCGATCATGTTCGACAGCTTGAAGTGAAGCAGTTCTCAGATCTGAAGGAAATAAGGAGTTTACATGTCCGAGCGCGTCATCTTGGCGTATTCCGGCGGTCTGGACACCTCGGTCGCGATCAGCTGGATCGGCAAGGAAACCGGGCGTGAAGTCGTGGCCGTGGCCATCGACCTCGGCCAGGGCGGTGAGGACATGGAGGTCGTCCGCCAGCGGGCGCTGGACTGCGGCGCCGTGGAGGCCGTCGTGGTCGACGCCCGCGACGAGTTCGCCGACGAGTACTGCCTGCCCACCATCCAGTCCAATGCGCTCTACATGGACCGCTACCCGCTGGTCTCGGCGATCAGCCGCCCGCTGATCGTCAAACACCTGGTGGCCGCCGCGCGCGAGCACAAGGGTGGCACCGTGGCGCACGGCTGCACCGGCAAGGGCAATGACCAGGTCCGCTTCGAGGTCGGGTTCGCCTCACTGGCACCCGAGCTGAAGGTGCTGGCCCCGGTCCGCGACTACGCCTGGACCCGGGAGAAGGCCATCGCGTTCGCCGAGGAGAACGCCATCCCGATCAACGTGACCAAGCGTTCGCCGTTCTCGATCGACCAGAACGTCTGGGGCCGAGCGGTGGAAACCGGTTTCCTGGAGCACCTTTGGAATGCGCCCACCAAGGACGTCTACGACTACACCGAAGACCCCACCATAAACTGGAGCACCCCCGACGAGGTCATCGTCGGGTTCGAGAAGGGTGTGCCGGTCTCCATCGACGGGCGGCCCGTCACGGTATTGCAGGCCATCGAGGAGCTCAACCGCCGCGCCGGCGCCCAGGGTGTGGGCCGGCTCGATGTCGTCGAGGACCGCCTGGTCGGCATCAAGAGCCGCGAGATCTACGAGGCCCCCGGCGCCATGGTGCTGATCACCGCGCACACCGAACTCGAACACGTCACCCTGGAACGCGAGCTGGGACGTTACAAGCGCGGCACCGACCAGAAATGGGGCGAGCTGGTGTACGACGGCCTCTGGTACTCCCCGCTCAAGCGCGCGCTGGAGTCGTTCGTCGCCCACACCCAGGAGCACGTCACCGGAGAGATCCGGCTGGTGCTGCACGGCGGGCACATCGCCGTCAACGGCCGGCGCAGCCCGACCTCGCTGTATGACTTCAACCTGGCCACCTACGACGAGGGCGACAGCTTCGACCAGTCCTCGGCCAAGGGGTTCGTGCACGTGCACGGCCTGTCCAGCAAGATCTCGGCCAAGCGCGACCTGGGCTTGTGATGCGCCGCCTACGCGAAGAACATCGGCCATGAGTACCAACGAAGGCTCACTGTGGGGCGGCCGGTTCGCCGATGGTCCTTCGGAAGCCCTTGCCGCACTGAGCAAATCGACCCATTTCGACTGGGTGCTTGCGCCGTACGACGTCACCGCGTCCAAGGCGCACGCACGGGTGCTGCATCGCGCTGGGCTGCTCACCGATGAGCAGCGCGATGGGCTGCTGGCCGGACTGGACAGCCTGGGTGAGGACGTCGCGGACGGCAGTTTCGGGCCGATGGTTACCGACGAGGACGTGCACGGTGCGCTGGAACGTGGCCTGATCGACCGGGTCGGCGCCGAACTGGGCGGCCGGTTGCGCGCCGGGCGCTCCCGCAACGACCAGGTGGCCACCCTGTTCCGGATGTGGCTGCGCGACGCGGCCCGCCGGGTTGCGACGGGTGTGCTGCAGGTCGTCGACGCGTTGGCCACCCAGTCGGCCGCGTACCCGACGGCCATCCTGCCGGGTAAGACGCATCTGCAGTCGGCGCAGCCGATTCTGCTGGCCCATCATCTGCTGGCCCACGCGCATCCGTTGCTGCGCGATGTGGAACGTCTTGTCGATTTCGACAAGCGGGCCGCGGTGTCGCCGTACGGGTCGGGCGCCCTGGCGGGTTCGTCGCTGGGCCTCGATCCGGATGCCATCGCCGCGGAACTGGGATTCGATGCCGCCGCGGACAATTCGATCGATGCCACCGCATCCCGCGATTTCGCCGCCGAGGCGGCATTTGTGCTGGCCATGATCGGCGTGGACCTTTCGAGGCTCTCTGAAGACATCATCCTTTGGAGCACAACGGAATTCGGCTACGCGACGCTGCACGACTCCTGGTCGACGGGCAGTTCCATCATGCCGCAGAAGAAGAATCCGGATATCGCTGAGCTTGCGCGCGGCAAGTCCGGCCGGTTGATCGGCAACCTTACCGGTCTGCTCGCCACGCTCAAAGCTCAACCGCTGGCCTACAACCGGGATCTGCAGGAGGACAAGGAGCCGGTGTTCGACTCGGTGGCGCAGCTGGAGCTGCTGCTACCGGCGATGGCCGGATTGGTGAGCACCCTGACCTTCGACATCGACCGGATGGCGCAGTTGGCGCCGCTGGGCTTCACCCTGGCCACAGATGTCGCCGAATGGCTGGTACGCCGCGGTGTGCCGTTCCGGGTGGCGCACGAGGCCGCCGGTGCGGCCGTGCGTGCCGCTGAGGCACGCGGCGTCGGACTGGAGGACTTGGCGGACGCCGAGCTGGCGGGCATCCACGACCAACTGACCCCCGATGTGCGCGACATCCTCACCATCGACGGCTCGGTGAACTCCCGGGATGCCCGCGGCGGAACGGCGCCCATGCAGGTGGCCAAGCAACTCGGCGTGGTGCGTGAGACCGCCGACCGGCTGAGGTTCAGCCTGCGCTAGGTAACATCTGCAGCCATGGAACCGGCTCGGGGGAGCGCCGCCTCCACCACCGTCACTGCGCGAGTGCGTAAGTGGTTCTCGGGGTGGGGTCTCAAAGAATGGCGGCGGGCGGCGTTGGTGACCATCCTCGTGGGCACCGCGGCGTTCGGCGGTCTGGACACGGTGGACAAGCAGGTGACCGAGCTCAACGTCGGTGAAAAGTTCGACACCGGTCGATTCGAGATGACGGTGCAGCGCGCCACCGTGGTGAAAGAGCTGCGGGCGGGCAAACGGCGGATCTACGGGGAGAAGCCAGGTCGCAGTTATCTCGGTCTGGTGGTGACGGTGCGCAACACCAGTGCATTGCCGGGGGCCATGTTCCGGACGGTGACCCTCATCGATCAACCGGATGTCATGGCCCTACCCGCCATGCGGCTGGCCGATGGAACGATGACGGTGCTGCTCAACCCCGGCCTCACCGACCAGATCGTCCTCCTCTGGGATGTGCCGGAAGCCGCGATCTCGGTCGGCACCGAACTGCAGGTCCGGATCTCGAAGGAAGTCAAGAAGCTCCAAGCCACCATCGGTCAGGGTTGGGTGCAGAGCACCACCGACTACGGCCGGCTCGCTGTCCCGGTCGGGGGCCCGCGGTGAAGGAAGTCGCATGGCCCCGTGTGTTTTACGCCCTCGCCACCACTGCGGTGATCGCGGCCGCGGCGGTCATGTGGCACAACCTGCCCACCCCCGACGATGTATACGGCCCGTTCGACGTCGGGGCTGGGATCGGGCAGCAGGCGACCGGTCGGGCCATCACGGCACAGGTCACGGGAGCAAGGATCGCCCCGCGCATCCGCAAGGAGCGCTCCGGCACGTCGGTACTCGACGCGGTAGGGATCTGGGTCGCCATCGACGGCGAGGCCATGACCACGCGCGCTGTCGAGGTCCCGCGCGCCGAGCTGGTGATCGGCCCAAACACCTACGCGAAAACCGACCGGCTCGGCTTGCTACCGATCATGGGCGCCCTCAATCCGGGTATCGCCGTGCGTAGTTCGTGGATTTTCGACGTGCCGGCCGACGCGGTCGCTGCGGGCGGGCAGCAGATGAGTTTGCGGGTGTGGGTCGGGGACGGGCGGATGGACTCCCGGCTCGTCATGGACATCCCGCTGAACGATTGGCGGGTCAGCCGTAGCGATCTTATTGTCATGGAACCGGAAACACAGGTCGGCACATGACGTCGCGGCTCTGGAAGCGCAATGTCGTGGGCGCGGTGGTGGCGGCGGCGGCATTGGCGGCGTACACCCCGTTCAATCTGCAGCCGGCGTGGGAGCGCTATGAACGCACGGTGCAGCCCGCTCACCTGTCCGCGCCCGGCGAGCCCATCATCGTGGACGGGCAGACCTGGACAGTCCGCGATGTCAGCAGGTCCAGCCAGCAGGATTTTGGCGGGCCGCTGCCGGATGGCACCGGCTGGGTGAACATCCTTGTGGAACGCTCGGGACCGGCAGCTGCCGGCTTCCCGTGCACCGGATATCTCGTCGACGGTGAGCGGTCCTGGCGCGCTTCCGGACCGCCGTGCGGTGACGAGGTTTCCATGCCATGGCGCTTTTTCGTGCCGGCCAGCGCGGAACCCGAGGCGGTGGACATCATCAGGCCGGATGGCTCGCTTCTGATTCGGTTGCAGCTGTAGCCGGTACCGCCGCCGATGCGTAGCGCCCCAGGCACCAGGCCAAGGTGGTGCCGATCAGGCAGATCCGTAGCGGCTCGATGATCGTCTGCGATATCAGGCCCATCAGATCCCAGATGCCGAACCAGAAGGTGATGTGGTGCGGGCCGAGCAGCCATCCCATCCCGCGGAAGAGATAGCCCGACCCGATTTGCGGCCGGAAGAAGCTGCCCGACATGTCCAGCCAGGCAATCCCGAGATAGCCGAGCACGTACAGCGACAGTGCGAGCAGACCACCCGAGACAATGACGTGTGCCGAGTCGGCGATGGGTTTGAACTTGCCGATCTGGCCGGTGAACTGATCGCGCACCTCGGTTCGCACCTTGCCGGGCACGCGCTTCCATCTGGTGCTCAGCCGGGTGCGGGTCGGCGTCGAGCGGTCGATCCAGCGTCCTGCCCGGTCCCCGCCCATCCGGCGTGCTGCCGCATGCCAGTCGGCCTTCGGCGTCGCGCCGTAGACGATGCAGGCCACGGCGAGCCAGATGAGGGGCACCGCCGCACCCCCGAAGACGGTGCTCAGTGCCCACATCACCGCATTCCACGCCGACTCGAGCAGCTGCAAGTGGGAGAACACGCTCTCGCGGATCTCGTTGAACCACACCACGATCCGGCGCTCGGCCAGCCAGGCCGACGGATTGATCAGCAGTGTGACGCCCTGACTGGCCGAGAAAGTCAGCACCAGGAACACCCACAGCGTGTCCAGATAGACCTGGACCGGAAGCAGCCAGGTAGGCATCCGTTCCTTGAGCCGGCCGAGCCCGAAACGGGCCACCAACGCCGCACCGATGATGACGAGGGTGACCATGCCCACCGGCAGCATCTCCGGGTTCAGCTCGGTCGGACCGATGGTTGTCATCGCCTTACCCGCCCGATAGGGCGCGGCGGTGTATTCGAAGGCCAGCCAGTCTTCGCGGAACATCTGCCAGGCCAGGTAGATGGCGAAGAACGGCACGATGACGGTGGCGAATATGTCGATCTGGCGTGCTGACCGGGTGGGCAGCCCGGCCAAGGCCGGAATGCCCTGGCGTATCACGAGGAACATCGCGACATAGGAGCCCAGCCGTGCCATGCCGGCCAGCGGCATGATCAACGATGCCCACAGGTCATCGTCGTAGCCGACCCGGGCGGCCCACTCGATGACGCCGACGCGCAGTACCCAACCCACCAGGTAACACGCCGCGAGCTGCGGAAAATAGCGTAGGCACAGCGTCACCGGCGCAAGCACGTATCGCACGGCCTCATCGTAGAGACCCGAACGTCAGCCGAGAGCCTCGGAGAGTTCGAGCCAACGCTCCTCCAGCGTGGCGACCTCGGATTCGAGTTCACCCAGCGCAGCGGTCAATGCCCGAAGCCCTTCGTAATCACCTTGATCGTGTTCGGCCTGGCGGTGCTGAGCGTCCTTGATCTGACCGTCGAGCTTCGTCAACTTGCGCTCGATCGCCGAGATCTCCTTCTGCGTCGCGCGCAGATCAGCGCCGGAGACCGAGTTACCGCTCTGTACAGCCTGTTTGGGCGCCGCGGTACCGGTGGTCGCTGCGTGCGCGGCCCGCAACCGCAGGTACTCGTCGACCCCGCCGGGCAGGTGGCGCAGGTGCCCGGCGAGGATCCCGTACTGCTGATCGGTGACCCGCTCCAGGAAGTACCGGTCGTGGCTCACCACGATCAGGGTGCCCGGCCACGAGTCGAGCAGATCCTCCATGGCTGCCAGCATGTCGGTGTCCAGGTCGTTGGTCGGTTCGTCGAGGATCATCACGTTGGGCTGTTCGAGCAGGATGAGCAGCAGCTGCAGGCGACGCTGCTGTCCGCCGGAGAGATCCTTGACCGGTATGGACAGCTGAGCGCTGACGAAGCCGAGTCGCTCCAGCAGCTGGCTCGGCGTGAGTTCCTGCGATTTGGAGCCGGACCCGAAGGTGTAGGTGCTGGCCAGCCGGCTCAACACCACCCGAACCGGTTCGTCGAGATGCTCGGCCAGCTTCTCCACACCCTGGGTCAGCGTGGCGATCCTCACCGTCTTGCCGCGTTTGACCCTGCCCTCGGTGGGTTGCACAGACCCGTCGACCAGTCCGAGCAGGGTGGACTTCCCGGCACCGTTGACGCCGAGGATGCCGGTGCGCTCGCCGGGGGCCACCCGCCATTCCACGTGCCGCAGCACCTCGCGCTCGCCGTAGCTCACCGACGCATCCAGCAGATCCACCACCTGCTTGCCCAGGCGGGTCACCGCCAGCGACTGCAGGGCCACCTTGTCGCGGATCTCGGGGACGTCTTCGATCAGCGCATTGGCGGCATCGATGCGGAACTTCGGCTTTGTGGTGCGCGCGGGTGCGCCGCGTCGCAACCACGCCAGTTCCTTGCGGGCCAGGTTCTGCCTGCGCGCCTCGATCGTCGCGGCCTGCCGGTCGCGCTCGACCCGCTGCAGGATGTAGGCCGCGTAGCCGCCGTCGAAGGGTTCGACGATGCGGTCGTGTACCTCCCACGTCGCGGTGCAGATCTCATCGAGAAACCAGCGGTCGTGTGTGACGACCAGCAGCCCGCCGGCCGAGGCCGACCAGCGTCGCTTGAGGTGCTGGGCCAGCCAGGTGATCGCCTCGACGTCGAGATGGTTGGTCGGCTCGTCCAGGGCCAGCACGTCATGGTCGTCGGCCAGCAGTCGGGCCAGCGCGACCCGGCGCCGCTGCCCACCCGACAGGGTGCGCAGCTCGGCATCCCAAGGGAGGTCGCCCAGCAATCCGGCGATGACATCGCGGCCGCGCGGATCGCCGGCCCACTCGTGTTCGGGTATGTCGCCGACGACGGCATGCCCGACGGTGTCGGAGTCATCGAGGGTGTCGGCCTGATCCAGCACGCCGATGCGCACTCCGCCCCGCACCGTCACCCGCCCCGAATCGGGGGTGACGCGGCCGGCCAGCATCGCCAGCAGGCTGGATTTACCGTCGCCGTTGCGGCCGACGATGCCGATGCGGTCACCCTCGTTCACGCCGAGGGACACCGAATCGAAAACGACTTTTGTCGGGTATTGCAGATGTAGGGCTTCCGCCCCGAGAAGATGCGCCATGTCCCCACCAGGCTAGGCCGCCCCGCGCCACCCGTTCCCAGCGGCCGACCAGCAACGCTGTGCCATGATGTCGTGGCAATCGGGGGATCGGGACTCAGCTTTTCGGGACTCACACAACAGGAGAGCGCGCGTTGGCAGATTTCTCGTTGATCACCGGGTCGGTGAGCCGATTTCTGGCCACCGCGCAGAACGGCATCGAAGTTCTGCGTTACGGCGGCCTGGAGACAGGTGCGGTGCCCTCGCCCTACCAGATCATCGAGAGCGTGCCGATGTACCGGTTGCGCCGGTACTTCCCGCCCGACACCCGGCCCGGCACCATGCCGCCGGGACCCCCGGTGCTGATGGTGCACCCGATGATGATGTCGGCCGACATGTGGGACGTCACCCGCGAGGACGGCGCGGTCGGCATCCTGCACGCCGCCGGTCTCGATCCCTGGGTCATCGACTTCGGTTCGCCCGATCAGATCGAGGGCGGCATGCAGCGCAACCTGGCCGACCACGTGGTCGCCCTCAGCGAGGCCATCGATACCGTCAAGAAGGTCACCCGCAGCGACGTCCACCTTGCGGGCTATTCGCAAGGCGGCATGTTCTGCTACCAGACCGCTGCCTACCGGCGGTCCAAGGACCTGGCCAGCATCGTCGGATTCGGCGCGCCGGTGGACACGCTGGCCGCCCTGCCGATGGGCATCCCGCCGAATGTGGCTGCGGTGGCCGCCAATTTCATGGCCGACCATGTATTCTCCCGGATCGACATCCCGGGCTGGCTGGCGCGCACCGGGTTCCAGATGCTCGACCCGCTCAAGACCGCCCAGGCGCGGCTGGATTTCCTGCGTCAGCTGCATGACCGCGACGCGCTGCTGCCGCGCGAGCAGCAGCGCCGGTTCCTGGACTCCGAGGGCTGGATCGCCTGGTCCGGGCCGGCGATCTCCGAGCTGCTCAAGCAGTTCATCGCCCACAACCGGATGATGTCGGGTGGGTTCTCCATCCGCGGAGAGCTGGTGACGCTGGCCGATATCACCTGCCCGGTGCTGGCCGTGATCGGCGAGGTCGACGATATCGGTCAGCCGGTCGCGGTACGCGGTATCAAGACCGCCGCGCCCCAAGCCGACACCTACGAATACCTTATCCGCACAGGGCATTTCGGCCTGGTCGTCGGATCGAAGGCGGCGAACCAGACCTGGCCGACGGTGGCCTCCTGGGTCAAGTGGCGCAGCGGCGAAGGTGCGCTGCCCGACGACGTCTCGCCGATGCGTCTGCAGACACCAGAATCCGTCGACGGCGGCGTCGCGCTGACCTCCCGGGTGGCGCACGGCGCCAACGCAGCCTCCGAGATGGCCTTCGATCTGGCCCGCGCCGCCGCGGATGCCGTCGTGGCCACGAACAAGTCGGCGCGCACCCTGGTCGTCGAGACGGCGCGTACCCTGCCCAGGCTGGCTCGGATCGGTCAGATCAATGACCACACCAGGATCTCGCTCGGGCGGACCATGACCGAGCAGGCCAAGAACCACCCCGACGGCGAGTTCCTGCTGTTCGACGGCCGCATGCACACCTACCAGGCGGTGGACCGCCGGGTCAACAACGTCGTACGCGGCCTGATCGAGGTCGGCGTGCGCCAAGGTGTGCGGGTCGGCGTGTTGATGCAGACTCGGCCCAGCGCCCTGGTCGCGATCGCCGCGCTGTCACGGCTCGGCGCCGTCGCCGTGCTGATGCCGCCCGACGCCGACCTCGCCGAGGCCGCGCGCCTCGGCGGCGTCGTCGAGGTGCTCACCGATCCGGCGAACCTGGAGACCGCACGCACCCTCGACCGGCGGGTGCTGGTGCTGGGCGGCGGCGAATCACGCGATCTGAATGTGCCTGCCGACGCCGACGTGGTCGACATGGAGCGGATCGACCCCGACCAGGTGGACCTGCCGGGCTGGTACCGCCCGAACCCCGGCTTCGCCCGCGACCTCGCCTATGTGGCGTTCGCGACCACCGGCGGTGAACTCGTCGCCCGGCAGATCACCAACTACCGGTGGGCGCTGTCGGCACTGGGCACGGCCTCGGCGGCCAACCTGGGCAACCGTGACACCGTCTATTGCCTCACCCCGCTGCATCATCCGTCGGGTCTGCTGGTCAGCCTCGGCGGTGCGGTGGTCGGGGGCGCCCGCATCGCGCTGTCCCGAGGCCTGGAACCGGACCGTTTCGTCCACGAGATCCGCCAGTACGGGGTGACGGTGGTGTCCTACACCTGGGCGATGCTCGGAAAGGTCGTCGACGACCCGGCCTTCTCGCTGGCGGGCACGCATTCGGTGCGGTTGTTCATCGGCGCGGGTATGCCGAGCGGTCTGTGGCGCCGGGTCATCGAGGTGTTCGAGCCCGCCAAGGTCGTCGAGTTCTTCGCCACCACCGACGGTCAGGCCGTGCTGGCCAATGTGGCGGGTGCCAAGATCGGCAGCAAGGGCCGCCCGCTGCCCGGCGGCCCCCGGGTCGAACTGGCGGCCTATGACGTCGACGAGGACCTGATCCTGGAAGACGAGCAGGGATTCGTGCGGCGCGCACAAGCAGGCGAGGTGGGCGTGCTGTTGGCCCGGCCGCGGGGCCCGGTGGACCCGACCGCGTCGGTGAAGCGCGGCGTGTTCGCTCCCGCGGACACCTGGGTGTCCACCGATCAGCTCTTCCGCCGCGATGAGGGCGGCGACTTCTGGCTCGTCGACAACCGCAGTTCGGTGATCCGCACGCCCGGCGGTCCGGTGTTCACCGCGGCGGTCAATGACGCGCTCGGCCGGGTCGGTTCGGTGGACCTGGCGGTGACCTACAGCATCGAGGTGCAGGGACGGCCGCTGGCCGTCACGGCGGTCACGCTGTGCCCCGGCGGGAGCCTGCCCAGCGCGGAGCTGACCGAGGCACTGGCGGCACTGCCGGTCGGTATCGGGCCGACGGTGGTCTACGTCGCGCCGACAATGACTCTCAGTTCGTCTTATCGGCCGGAGATCGCTCCGCTGCGTGCCGCGGGCCTCCCGAAGGCCTCGCGTAACGCCTGGTACTTCGACCCCGACAGCAACCAGTACAAGCGCATGACAGCTGCCGTGCGCGCCAAGATCATCGGCAAACAGCCGTGATGCCCGGCGCAGGGCGCACTGTTAGGCTCGCCGGGACGGCCATGGAGAGGTCGCCGGGACGGCCAGTGAGAGGTTGAGATGACGACGGAGAATGCCGTGACGGGCACATCGGTGCGCCGCTGGACGGCGGGCGCCCTCGCGGGTGTCGCGGTCGCCGCGGGACTCGGTATGGGGCTGGCGCCGGTGGCGTCGGCCGAGCCGGAGAACTCGTCTCAGGAACAGCCTGTGCAGCGCGTCTCGCCCGACCAGATCTTGATGGCCATCTCCGAGCAGTACCAGACCGGCAGTGGCGGGGGCCAGGTCTCCAAGCTGATCGAGCAGGTGATGACCCTGCGTCAGCGCGGCGCCCGGCCGTCGGCGGCCAACGCTCAGGCACTGCTCGACGGCCTCAACCGCAGGCCCAATCAGGGTCCGTTGATCGAGGCACTGCAGGCGACGTTGGCTCACCAGCGGCAGACCCTCGCACGAGGAAGTAGTGGCGGCGATTCAGGACAGGAGAGGGGCCGGGCGCAGCCATGGGTTCCGCCCGCGAACGATAAAAACCCACTGATACCCCCGGGCTGGGGCAGCGGCAGCAACCCGTTCTCGTGACGCTGGACGCGAAGCTTCTCGACATCCTGGTCTGTCCCGAGGATCACGGGCCCCTGGATTACGTTGCGGGCGAATGCCTCTACAACGCCCGGCTGCGCCGCGCCTACCCGATTGTGGACGGCATCCCGGTGCTGCTCGTCGACGAGGCGGTGGCCGTCACCGACGACGCCGAACATCAACGGCTGATCAGCGCAGCGCAAGCAGATCGCCGGTGAGACAACCGCTGCGGTATTGACCTCTGCGATGCAGACAGTCCGGTCCGCGTGGCGCTGGGTGCACCGCTCGGCGCGGCCCGCGGGCGCCGGTACCGGGCGGCAGCAATTGATACAGGATGATGGCAGGCGTGAGTACGGGCATCCTTGATGAGCTGGAATGGCGCGGGCTGATCGCGCAGTCGACCGATCGGGACGCGTTGGCCGACGCGCTCGAAAACGGGCTGATCACGGTCTATTCGGGCTTCGATCCCACCGCGCCGAGCCTGCACGCCGGGCACCTCGTCCCATTGCTGACCCTGCGCCGGTTCCAGCAGGCCGGACACCGCCCGATCGTGCTCGCCGGTGGAGCCACCGGGATGATCGGTGATCCCCGGGACAGTGGTGAGCGCACGATGCAGACCGCCGACACCGTCGCCCAGTGGGCCGCGCGCATCCGTGGCCAGCTGGAACGGTTTGTCCAGTTCGATGAGTCGCCGACCGGGGCGATCGTGGAGAACAACCTGTCGTGGACCAGCGAACTGTCCGCGATCGAGTTTCTACGCGATGTCGGTAAGTACTTCTCTGTCAACGTCATGCTCGACCGGGACACGGTGCGACGCCGGCTGGAAGGAGAGGGCATCTCCTACACCGAGTTCAGCTACATGCTGTTGCAGGCCAACGACTACGTGCAGCTCAATGAGCGGTACGGCTGCGGATTGCAGGTCGGCGGGTCCGATCAGTGGGGCAACATCGTGGCCGGTGTGCGGTTGGTGCGTCAGAAGCGGGGTGCCGTTGTGCACGCGATGACGACACCGCTGGTTACCGACTCTGAAGGCAAGAAGTTCGGCAAGTCGACCGGTGGCGGGAACATCTGGCTCGATCCGGAGCTGACCAGCCCGTATGCCTGGTATCAATACTTTTTCAACACCGCCGATGCCGACGTGCTGGGCTATCTGAGGTGGTTCACCTTCCTGAGCAGGGAGGAGATCGCCGAGCTCACCGAGGCGACGGAGTCGCGGCCGCATGAGCGTGCGGCCCAGCGCCGACTGGCCCGGGAACTCACCACGCTGGTGCACGGGCAGGGTGCCACCGATGGCGTCGAATTGGCGAGTCAGGCACTGTTCGGCCGCGGAGAACTCGGTGACCTCGACGAATCCACACTGGCTGCGGCCCTGCGGGAAGCAAGCAATGGGCAGGTGGCCGAGCTCGAGGCCGGCGGGCCCGACGCGATCTCGGACCTGATGGTGGCCACCGGACTGTCGGCGAGCAAGGGCGCCGCCCGCCGCACTGTCGCCGAGGGCGGTGTCTACGTGAACAACGTGCGCATTGAAAGCGACGAGTGGATACCACAGTCATCGGACTTTCTGTATGACCGCTGGCTGGTGTTGCGACGTGGCAAGCGCAACATCGCCGGTGTGGCTCGGGTGGCCGCCGGCGGGTAGCACGTTCAAGCCGCTGACCAGCGCTAACGTCGCGCTGACCAGGCGATTTGACTCGCCGTTAGCCCTGCCGTAACTTTATGCAAGTCAGAGCGACACGGCCCCGGCCGGAGAGCGAGACAAAATCCGAGAGAAACACCCATTAGGTTGGGGTTCCTCATTGCCCGCACTACTCCACCGCGGCTTTCAAGCCGCGGATTGTTGCGCGGTCAAACGGGTGTGTTGTTTGAGAACTCAATAGTGTGTTTGGTGGTTTTTGTTTGTTGTTTTTTGCC
>WOYS01000092.1 GCA_011620645.1 Mycobacterium sp. | reverse complement strand
GCGTGTCTTCATATGAGTCTCCTTAACGTCGATGTTTCGGTCACAGTGGATTGATGATTCACGCCAGCGGAATGTCAGTGCTGGGCAACTGGAGTGCGGACCACGATGCCGTCGAGAGCCGGGCCGACCTCGATCTGGCAGCCCAGCCGAGACGTCTCGTCGGCGCCTTCGCAGAATTCCAGCATGGACTTTTCGGTCGGCCCTATCGGCGGTAGTCGGTCGAACCAGGCGGGTTCGACGTGTACGTGACAGGTGGCGCAGGCACACGCACCGCCACAGTCACCGTCGATGCCCGGAATCAGGTTCGACACTGCGGCTTCCATCAGAGACTGGCCGTCGATCCCATCGACGGTTCTGGATGCTCCGTTGTGGTCTATGTAGGTGATTTTGGTCATCTCAGTCCTTTGGGGTAAAGGCGACTACGGTCGCCGGCGTGGGGGTTGGAGACGTGGGGGTTGGATAGTGGAGAAGTGCACCCAGTCGAGTGGGACCGCCCCCGCCGACGGCGAGGACGGTTTGGCTCATGCGGCGTCATCGCCTCCAGCTCGCCGCATCAGACGTTGATGCGCACGGGCAGGGACTCATAGCCCTTGATGAACGGCGACGTCACCCGGATGGGGGCCCCGACGACCTCGATCTGCATCGGATTGGGCCAACGCTTGAGAATCTCCTCCCACACGATTCGCAACTGCAACTCGGCCAGGCGGTTGCCGACACAGCGGTGGATCCCGAACCCGAATGACAGGTGATGACGCGGTCGGGCACGATCGATGATGAACGCATCCGGATTCTCAATGGCCTCCGGATCGCGGTTGCCCGACACATACCACATGATGACCTTGTCGCCCTTGTGGATCGACTTCCCGCCGAGCTCGGTGTCCGTCAAAGCGGTGCGGCGCATGTGTAACAGCGGCGTCTGCCAACGGATGATCTCGGGCACCATGGAATCGACCAGGGCAGGGTTGCCGCACAGTTTGCGGTACTCATCTGGGAACTCGTTGAGAGCTACGATGCCGCCCGTCATCGAATTGCGGGTGGTGTCGTTACCGCCGACGATCAGCAACAGGATGTTGCCGAGGAACTCTTCCGGCGTTTGGTGTCGGGTTGCCGGCGAATGCGCCATCATCGAGATGAGGTCGTTGCGCGGTTCGGCGTTGACACGCTCATTCCACAGCCTTGTCATGTAAGCGGCGCACTCGAGCAGTTCGCCCATCCGCTCTTCCTCGGACTCGATTACCCCGGCACCGGGAATGGCCGTCGTTACATCCGACCAATGTGTCAACTTGGCGCGGTCCTCCCAGGGAAAGTCGAACAGGGTCGCCAACATCTGTGTGGTCAAGTTGATCGAGACATTCCGGACCCAGTCGAAGGTCTCGTTCAGAGGCAAACCGTCTAGCAAACTCGCGGTGCGCTCACGGATGACCGACTCCATCTTGGCGAGGTTCTCCGGTGCGACGATCGGACTGACCGCCAGCCGCTGCGCATCGTGTTTGGGGGGGTCCATCGCGATGAACATCGGCAGGCTCGCGGCCTTGTTGTCGTCCATGATCGTGATACCGCCGAACTTCGCCTCCGAGGAGAAGATCCCGGGTGAGGTATCTACTTTCATGATGTCCGCGAACTTCGTAATCGACCAATACGGGCCGAACATGCTGTCCTTGCAGAAGTGGATCGGATCCTCTTCCCGTAACCGCTTGAAGTACGGACGCCACGTGTCATTTCGGTACAGTTCGGGATCGCTGACGTCGATATCGTCCAGAGCGACCGCATAAGCAGCTCCCGAATCGGGCTTGCTGGTTACCACAGAAGTGTTGTTCATTGTTGCTCCTCATGTTGATGACCCGGTCCGTGTAGAGGCGACGAACGCAGCGACGGGTCTTCACCGGCGTTCCACCGTTCGGATACGTGGGGCACAACAGTTTCGTCGTCGAGTTGCCCACGCGTTGGTGTGCTGCACCACGTCCAGCCTACGTATGTGGCAAGAGTCACTGCACGGGGCATTCGTGCCACCTCTGGCCCACATAGGCCAACCGCGTCTCGTGCACGTCGCGTCTCGTCCGGGGTGCAGACGCCCTGCCGCCACCTGGCAGCCGATCGAATATCCGGTGATCGCGCGCTCAGCTGAGAGGAATCACGACCCGGGCCAGCAGGCCGCCCCCCTCGCGGGGCTCCAGCGAGAATGTGCCGCCCAGGGCGCTCACCAGCTGCTCGACGATCCACAACCCCAGCCCCTCCGACGCGGTGCGCTCGTCGGAGCTGGCACCCCCACGGATCGCCGATGCGTGCTTGGTGGACAGAAGTCCGGGGCCGCGATCGCCCACCACGAGCGTCAGCGAGTACCGGGTGCATGCAATGCTGAGATCGACCACCCGGTTGCTCCCGTGACGGTGGGCGTTTTCCAGCAGGTTCGTCATGATTCGGCGCACGCGGTGCTCGTCGCAGTAGATCACCGCGCCCGGCGGTTCGATGGAGACCGTGCTGTGCTCAGCCGGTACACCCGCTGCAGTCAAGGATGCTTGCGCCAGGTCCCGCACGACGGTTCGACGGATTCTCGGGAGTCCCCGCGGATTCCCCGTCTGGATGGCCAGGTCGGCGAGGCCGTCGAGCATGTCCGTGAGGTGGCGAGCGTGCGCCGCCACCAAGTTGATTGCCTCGTCCCTACCCCCGGCGTCCAATCGGCCGGGCACAGTCAGTGATCGCGCGAGTGCCGCCAAGGATGACACCGGGGTACGAAACTCATGTAGCACCACCCGAAGACCCTCTTCACGCACCCGCTGCGCCTCGAGTAGGCGCGCCCGCAGATCCCTTTCCTCGGCGGCCTCGGCATGCTCTGCCATCACCTCGGCCTTGGCGCGCACGGTGCGCTCGTGCTCACGGTCCAGCATGCGTCGCAAAGATCCGGTCAACACGGCAAACGCAACGAAATAGCAGCACCACCATATGGCGACCTCGATCCGGTGATGCAGAGGAATGTCTGGGCGGCTCACGGCCAGCGTCACTGCAGCGAACACCGCGCCCGTGGCGAGTGCCGCGAGGATCGCCGGCGTTAACCCCTGCCGAACGGCACTGGCCACCACCGCCAACGGAATCAACGCAACAACCACGCTGGACGCCCCCCCGGTCGCCGCCGTGAGCAACACGGTCAGTGCCACGTCAAAGGCCGTCATCCAGCCCTGCGACAGCGCGCGACCACGAAGATTCGCGAAGAGTACATAGATCGCGTACGCCCCGGCCAACCCGATGAGGACACAACCGAACGTCAAATACGTCCTGTTGACGGGCGTACCAAAGGCCACCAGCGCGGCGAGACTGACGACCACCAGAACTCTCAACACCGCGATGACACGTTCGGGTTCTCGCCACTGAACCGCCCCCCGGCCGACCATGGTGGAATTGTTGTCCATTGCGTTCACCGACTCCTCCGGCCTCGACACAGCGGAAAGGTAGATATGACGGGATCGACCTCGCACCCGGCACCTTTCGTCGTAGTCATCGTGGACGACCACGCCCTATTTGCACAGGGCCTGCAATTGCTTTTGGCCTCTAGGGCAGACCGCATGTTCGACGTCGCGGCGATAGGCAGTAGCAGCGAAGACGCAGTCCCGTTGGTCGGCAAACACCGCGCAGACATCGTTACGATCGATCTGACCCTCCCACCGCGCGGCGGCGTGCACGCCATCACAGCAGTGCGTGCCGCCTACCCGTCGACGGGAATACTGGCGTTGTCCGGCACCGACGACCTGTCGCTGGCCGAGCGAGCTTTGCGAGCAGGAGCAGACGGGTTCCTGCAGAAGACCTCCGACGCAGACGCACTGGTGGCGCCGCTCTTGGTCATCGCCGCAGGTATGAAGGTCGTAAACACCGAACTGCTGGACCGGCTGCTCATGAGCAATCGCACCCCAGATGACGGACTACTCGACGGTCTCGACGAGCAACAGATCAAGCTCTGGAGCCTCTTGGCGCAGGGGTTGGAGATCAACGCAATCGCCGATCGCATGCACGTCAGCGAGCGAACGACCAAGAGAATGGTCGCAAGCTTGATTCACAAGATCGGTGCCCGGAACCGGATTGAGGCCGCCGCGCTGGCCGGCCGCTACGGACTGCTCGACCGCCGAACCATCCCCGCGGGTGGCAACCGCGGGGAGTAGGTCAGGGCCCGCTGCCAAGGGCTGTCTACGAGTCATCGGGTATTCGATTGTCTCCGCGGACGCGCGCGCTTACGGTCGCAGGTATGCCTGCCGACGCGCCGACCATTCTGGCCACCAGCGGAGGAATTGGTGCCGGGCAGCGCACCCGGTTCACCTTCACCTCTTTGACGGACTTCGCCATGGAACTCTCGGGGGTTTCCGGTCGGGCCCCGCGAATGTGTCTGCTCGCCACGGCCATGGGTGATGACAAGGCGGTGCTGCATTATCTGACCGAGGCTGCGCAGAGCCGAGGGTTCGTGGCGTCACACATCTCGTTGTTCCCGATGCCGACCGTTGATGACATCGCCGCTCATCTGCTGGAGCAGGACGTGGTGTGGGTGTACGGCGGAAGTGTCGCCGGCTTGCTGGCGATGTGGCGGCTGCATGGAGTCGACCTCGCCTTGCGCGTGGCATGGCAGGCAGGTGTGGTGCTTACTGGAATCTCGGCCGGATCAATATGCTGGCATGCCGGCGGCACCACAGACTCGTTCGGTCCGCAGCTACGGCCGGTCACTAACGGACTGGGTTTCGTGCCCTATGCCAACGGTGTGCACTATGACTCCGAGGCCGAGCGCCGCCCCCTCTTGCATTCCCTTGTCAGCGACGGGGTGTTGCCTTCCGCGTACGCCACCGACGACGGTGCCGGACTGCTCTACCGCGGTACCGAATTCGTAGAAGCCGTTGGTGAAAACGGTTCGACTGGGGCATATTTCATCGAGGCGCATGACGGTGCCGCGGTAGAGACGGCGCTCGACGTCCGACGGCTGTGATCATGGACGCGATCCGCGCGTGTACACCGACGACAAGTTCCGCCGACCCAATCAATTCGGGGTCAGCCTGGACGGCTACCGGCTCAGCACAGAGCAACCCGCGGTGGCCGGCTTCCCCCCAGGGTTCGTCCTCGATGGCGGGGCTGCCACCCGCTCGGGGCGGCAGGCCGGCATAACGAGTCGTCAGCCGCTGCCGTCCGGGCCGCGCGCAACGGTCGTGCGATAAAGCACGGAAGGGGCCTTTCACTCGAAATCACCTTGTCGTTCAGAGGGTTCTCAGTCTTCGAGCCTATGGTTTCGGGCATGGACCACCGCGATGTCTCAGCACTGGCCGATCAGCTTGCGCAATGTACCTGCCAACATCTGCCCTGGAGCGACCAGCGGGTGATCGCCATCGAGCTCGGAGTCGGCAAGTGCGACCTGGCCATTGACGACATGGTGCGGGGGGCGGTCCACGAGGCGTGCCCGGTACCGGTCCACATCATCGCCCGACTACACGAATGGCTGGATGGCTATGACGCCACCGCCTGCACCGACCCGGCTCAACTGCGCGGCTACGTGAACAGACTGCGCTGCGCCTAGCCGCGTAAGCAATCCACGGTGTCGCAAACGGGCCTGTGACGTGCAAGTGCTGTTAGCAGGGGTCGCCGGGCGGGGTGTAGTAGGGCACGCCTTCGACTGTGTAGCAGGGGATTTCGCCGGGGATGTATGGGTCTGTGGTCGCGGCGATGGCCGCGCCGGTGGCGACGTCGCCGACGATGTTGGGGCACCCGCCGGCGGCGAAATGGCGTCCGTGCGCTCCAGCGCAGATGTCGGCGTGGGCTGCCGGCGCGATGGCGCGATGGGTGCGAGGGCCATCGGTGTGGCGGTCAGCAGGGTTGCCGCGCGTTTCTTCATCTGATGCTCCTTTTGTCAGCTGGGCTCAAATAGTCGAGTGAGCGCGATGGGTGCAATCCGTCGCTCGGCTATTTGTGCGGCGCTGGGTGAGTGTCGTTACTGGCGGGCCATCGCGACGCGCAGCGCCTCCTCGGGCGACACAACATGGCCCTCGACTTGTGCGGCGTCGGCGATCGCGAGCTGAACACCTTTCACCCGGCCGTTGAAGGCGTTAGCGCAGGGTTGATAGTCCGGTGAGACCACGGCGCCGGAGTCCAGGCCGACATCGCAGCCGTCGTCGGCGGAGAACACGATCGCCAGCGTGGCCTCCACCTGCCCCTCACCGACCTCCTCGCCATCGACATACAGCCTGACCGTGCCTCCCTTGCCCATCCCGCCGCCGGCATAGTCGAACTCCATGCGCACCTGATGGGCACCCGCGGGCAGCCGATCAGCGGACTCCACGTAGAAATGCTTGATACCGCCCAGGTTGTAGCAGTACTTGAGCTTGCCGTCCTTGGCGTAGAGGCTCCAGCCGCCGATGTTCGCGCCCTGAGCGATGATCACACCCTCGGCGCCGGCCTCGGGCACCTCGATCGACGCGGTCACCGAGTGCGATTTGTTCTTGATATTGAGCACACAGTTTTCCGACAGGTGGCCCATTCCGGCGAAGAGCAGTTGGGTGTTGCCCTTGATCAGCACAGGCCGGCCCGCCAGATCAGAGTTCATCCGGCCGGCGGTGTCGTCGTTGAGCGGCAGCACGTTGTAGCGGGTGGCCTCGATTAGCCACAACCGCTGCAACTCGTGCAGCTTGTCGGGCATCTCCTTGGACAGGTCGTTGGCCTGCGTCCAGTCCGTGGTCGTGTCGTAGAGCTCCCACACATCGTCATCGAACGCAGGTTTCTCCGCACCCATCAGCAGCCATGGCGTGCCGTGCTTGGTGACTGCGGTCCAGCCCTTGTGGTAGATGCCGCGGTTGCCCAGCATTTCGAAGTACTGGGTTTCATGCTGGTCGGGCGCATCGGCATCGTTGAACGAGTACAGCATGCTGACCCCTTCGATGGGATGCTGCTGCACACCGTTGACGAACAACGGCGCGGGCAGCCCCGCCGCCTCCAGCAGGGTCGGCGCCACGTCGATGACGTGGTGAAACTGCCAGCGCATCTCACCCTTGGCGGTGATGGAGTTGGGCCAGTGCACGATGGTGCCGTTGCGGGTGCCGCCCCAATGGGAGGCGACCTGTTTGGTCCACTGATACGGGGTGTCCATCGCGTGCGCCCAGCCCACGGCATAGTGGTTGTAGGACTGCGGCCCGCCGAACTGGTCGAGCCGCTCGATCATGAATTCCGGTGTTTCGAGCGCGGCCATGCCGTTGAACGGCAGCATCTCGTTGAACGTCCCGTTTATCTGCCCCTCGGCCGAGGCGCCGTTATCGCCGATGATGTAGTACACCAGCGTGTCATCGAGGACACCGAGGCGCTGCAGGCTGTCGACGAGCCGGCCGATGTGATGGTCGGTGAATTCCAGGAACCCGGCATAGACCTCCATCTGGCGGCGCAGTACCGGCTTGAGCTCCTCGGGCATCTCGTCCCATGGCGGGATCTCGGCGTGGCGTGCGGTGAGCTGGCTGTCCGCTGGGATGACGCCGAGTTCCTTCTGCCGGGCAAAGGTCTGCTCGCGCAGCACATCCCAGCCCGCATCGAACTTGCCCTTGTACTTGTCGGCCCACTGCACCGGCACGTGGTGCGGCGCGTGGGTGGCGCCGGGGGCGAAGTAGACGAAGAACGGCTTATCCGGGGCCAGCGCCTTCTGCTGGCCGATCCAGGCGATCGCCTTATCGGTCATGTCCTCCATGAAGTGATAGCCGTCTTCGGGGGTGCGGGTCACCTCGATCGGGTTGGTGCCCTCAAACAGGGTGGGGTACCACTGGTTGGCCTCACCACCGATGAAACCGTAGAAGTACTCAAAACCCCCTCCGCCGGTGGGCCAGGCGTCGAACGGCCCGACCGGGCTGGTCTCCCACACCGGCACCTCATGACACTTGCCGAACTGCGCGGTGTTGTACCCATTGAGCTTGAGCGTCCGCGCGATCGGCGACATGGTGTTGGGCAGCACCGAGCTATAACCCGGTGAGCCGGTGGCGATCTCGGTGATCCCACCCATCCCGGCCGAATGATGATTGCGGCCCGTCAGCAGCGCTTGCCGGGTCGGCGAACACAACGCGGTGGTATGAAACCGGTTGTACTTCAACCCATCTGCTGCCAGCCGCTCCGCGACCGGTGTCTGACACGGCCCGCCGAACGCGCTCGCCGCACCGAACCCCACATCGTCAAGCAGAACCAGCAGCACATTCGGGGCGCCTGCCGGTGGGCGGATCTGCTCGATCGGCGGGTAGGAGGTGTCGGGATCCTTCGCGTCGTAGGTGATCAGACCCGTGCGCGGGGCACTGGGAATCGGCAGATGCGACCTGGGTTGCTGCATTCTTTCCTCACTCACGCCAACGCACCTTTTCCGGCGTATCAACCACCACGCGCGCAACCTCACTGGTATCGCCAACCGACCCAGCCTCGACAAGCCAGCCCTGCTAGCCGAAGCGACTCTAGTGCCCCACAGCTCACAGCGCAGCCGCTACCCCGCAGATTTCACCAGCTCGCCACATCGAGGTGCTGGTCCGCTGATGTCCCCGGCCCGGCCACATCGCCAACCAGCAATCGGGAACAGCCGTAAACACACATTGTCCTAAGCCTGAGTCCACCGATGAACTGGCTGTTTGACCGGACGTCGGAATGAGGAAAGTGCCCTGTGAGCTGCGATGATTGGAGTTCGTGCACAACAATCTGAACGGCACGAGAAAGGCACTTCCGGTGAAAGTGTCAGCACACCTTCGCGGCTGGGTCGGCGGTCTTCGATGATGACCATCTCGTGTCGTCTGCTGGGTTGGTCCCGGTGATGGCGCTGGCCACGCAGACCGGGCTGGCAGAACTGTTGGCCGACAAGATCTACATTCCGGCGCCGAAGATGGTCGGGGTCAGCCAATCCCTCGCCGAAGCTGACCACCCTGATCGCCGGGATGTGTGTCGGCGCCGACAGCATCGAGGACCTCGACCTCGTGCGTGCCGGTGCGATGAAGTCACTCTTCGGTGGTGTGTATGCGCCGTCGACGGTCGGCGTACTCTTCTGGATGTGAACGGGCAAAGGAGTCTGTCAAGGACTGGCCAGTCGCCGCGCGGCACGATGTGCACCGAGATGCCCGCAAATCAGAGCTCCTAACCCTCCGCCGCCTCAACCGCGCGCTCAAAGCTCCACCGGATAGCTGCGGCCAACTCCGACGTATAATCTTCGCGCCACTGCTCATGCTGACGCTTTATCCACGATGGGTGCGTCGCGTTGAGGATGTACGGCACACCCTTTGGAAGGCGACCCCTCGGGGGCTCGAACGGCCTCGGCGACACTCGCGCCCCCGGATAGAAGAACGCCACGACACGCTCGGCGTCGCGGCCCAGCGTGATCACCAGTCGCGGCTGGACAATCTCGAGTTCGCGGTGCAGGAATGGGGAGCAGTTGACGATCTCGTGCTCGTGGGACGCGCGATTTTTCGGAGGATGGCAGTGCACCGCATTGGTGATGAACAGGTCCACCTTCTCGTGACCTGCACGCCCGATGCTGTCGTCGATCAGATCGCCGCTGCCGCCGGTGAATGGGATCTGGGTCTCCATACACTTCTCGCAGAGACTCTGGCCGACAAGAGCGACCGGTGAACTCAAGCTACCGTAGCCGGGGGCCGAGAGGGTGCTAGGCGCGATGTTCATCCCGGTGCAACGCCGACAAGTCTTGATCTCGTTGCCGAGGACGATCTTGCGCTGCCACCTTGAGTCGCTGGTGTCCTCCTGCGCAGCATTGGAGCCCATCCGTGGAGTGTAGGTGGATCGACCCGACCTGTCGGACGAACAGACAACTACCGCGTCGGGTGCACAACGATCGAAGCCAGCGAATCGGGGACTTAGCGATGAAAGTCCCCAACCCCGCCGAAAAGACGGCTCCCGGGCACGAACCTCACCAAACACAAAGGTCACGAACC
>WOYS01000070.1:78734-129850 GCA_011620645.1 Mycobacterium sp. | reverse complement strand
TAGCCGTCAGCCTCCAAGAACTCGACCGGCGACACCGTGAGAGCCGGTCGCCGCACGACTTCCACACCCTCGATCTGGGGATCAGTGGCACCGGCCACCACCGCATCGAACATCTCGTGCATGTGCGGCGAGGGGGTGTGATGCACGATGAGCAGCTTCACTGACGTCCCGCCCGTTCCAATTCCACGGCGGTACGCATGGTTTCGCGCGCCCGGGAGCGGTCCCCGGCATAATCGTAGGCCCGGGCCAGCCGGTACCAGCGCACCCAGTTGTCGCGGTCGGCTTCGAGTTCCTCGCGCGTCTTCTCGAACAGGTCGTCTGCCGCCTCGCGCACGATCCGGCCGGAGGGCCGGCGCGGCAGGCCGCTCACGTCGAGGTCCATATCGGCCTCGCGAGCCAGCCGGACCAGCCGCTGATGAGCCAGCCCGGCCCGCAGGGTGGCCAGCATCGCCCACAACCCGATGATCGGCAACGCCAGCAGCGCCACACCGAGTCCGATCGGGGCGGGCTCACCGGAGGCGATGAATGCCAGGGCCGTTCGCCCCAGCATCAGGAAGTACACCAGCAGCGCAACGCACATGAAGCCGATCAGCAACTGGATGCGCAGCGTGCGCGCGCCGTCATTCATGACAGGTCGAGCAGCGGCTCAATCCCGATGGTGAGGCCCGGCCGTCCGGCCACCTTGCGCACTCCGAGCAGCACGCCGGGGACGAATGAGGTGCGGTCCAGGCTGTCGTGCCGGATCGTGAGGGTCTCGCCCTGCGTGCCGAACAGCACTTCCTGGTGAGCGACGAGCCCGGCCAGCCGGATCGAGTGCACCGGGATGCCATCGACGTCGGCGCCGCGGGCACCGTCCAGACCCGTGCTGGTGGCATCCGGGTTGGGCGGCAATCCTTTTCGCGCCTCGGCGATGAGCTTGGCGGTGCGCGTCGCAGTGCCCGAAGGGGCATCGGCCTTCTGCGGATGGTGCAGCTCGATCACCTCGACGGATTCGAAGTGCCGGGCGGCCTGCTTGGCGAAATGCATGGTCAACACCGCGCCGATGGCGAAGTTCGGCGCGATCAGCACCGCGACGTCCGGTCTGACAGACAACCATTGCTCGACCTTGGTGATGCGCGCATCGGTGAACCCGGTGGTTCCCACCACCGCGTGAATACCGTTGTCGATCAGGAATTCCAGGTTGTCCATCACCACATCGGGATGGGTGAAGTCGATGACCGCTTCGGTCCCGCTGTCGGTCAGCAGCGTGAGCGGATCACCGGCGTCGACCGCCGCCGAAAGTTCGAGATCGGTGGCGTCCTGCACGGCCTTGACCATGGTGGCGCCGACCTTGCCCTTGGCGCCCAGTACTGCAACTCGCATGGCTGGCAGCCTACTGGGGCGCGCCGACGTACCGTGAACGCATGCGCCTGATTCCACTCGTCCTGACCGGGTTCGTGGTCGTCGGGTGCACCGGTACCGCCGCCGAGGAGCCCACGCCCGAGGGCCGCACCTTCGTGTCGGTGACCGTCGAGGGCGAGCCGATCCCGGGCGACGGACCGTTGACGCTGAGCTTTGCCGACGGTCAGCTCTCAGCGTTCGCCGGCTGCAACCATGGATCGGCCGCCGTCGACCTGGCCGATGGCCACCTGGTGACCGCCCAGCTGGCCACCACCATGATCGGTTGCCCGCCGCCGCGCGGCGATGCCGACGATTGGATGGCCCGTTTCCTGGAGGCCGGACCCGCGTGGACGCTGACGGGTGACGACCTGACGCTGACCACCGACACCACGACGGTCACCCTGCGCGACAAGAAGGTGCTCGACCCCGACCGTCCCCTGATCGGCACCAGTTGGCGGCTGCAGAGCCTGGTCACCTCCGACGCCGTGATGACCTCGGTGGCACTGGAGGAATCCAAGCCCGGATTGGCCATCCGCGACGATCAGACCGTCACCGGGTGGACCGGCTGTAACACCTTCCATGGGCGCTCCGATGTCGTGGACGGCATCGTCACCTTCGGGCCGATCAACACCAGCGGCGCGGTCTGCGAGGGCGAGGTCGGTGAGATCGAGCAATCGATCCGGCGAGTGCTCGACGGTCCGGTACGGGCATCGATCGATGCCGACCGGCTGACGCTCGCCGGCGCCAATGGCAACGGTCTGATGCTGCGCGCCGAGTAAGCATCTGACCATGCGCGGCGCCAAGATCCTCATCACAGGTCCCACCGGGCAGGTTGCGGCTTCCCCGCCTTGGCGGCGGCATCTCGAGGTCGTCGTCGACACTCACAGCGGCGATGCCCCGCGCAGGTGCTCGAAGATCAGCGATGTATGGGTGCCGGCCACATCGGCATCGGCATTGAGGTTCTCCACCACGAACGCCCGCAGATCCTCGGTGTCGCGCGCCGCGACGTGCAGGATAAAGTCGTCGCCGCCCGCCAGGAAGTACACGTTCATCACCTGGGACCTTCGGCGGATCTGCTGTATGAAATCGCGGATCCGGCCGCGGGCATTGGAGTTCAGGCTCACCGAGATCATCGCCTGCAAGGTCAGTCCGACCGCCGCCGGATCGATATCGGTGAAGAAACCGCGGATCACCCCGAGGTCCTGCAGCCGCCGCAAGCGTCCGTGACAGGTCGACGGTGCGATGCCGACGGTCTCGGCCAGGGCACTGTTGGAGATGCGCGCGTCCGTGTGCAGGGCCAGCAGCATCCGCCGGTCGATGTCATCGAGATCCGGTGGCCGAACATCCTTCGGCGCTGGCGCCAACCGGGGACCTCGGATAGAGGATTCTACAGCCATAACACGACTCTAACGCATTTTCTTCATGATCGTTGCGAACATGCCGACGTTTCTTCACAATTTAGCCAACACTTCAATCACCCAACACTTCAATCACCCAACACTTCAATCGCCCAACACTTTCAATCACATAGGAGCGATCATGCTCGTCGGCGTCCCGACCGAGATCAAGAACAACGAATTCCGCGTCGCCATCACCCCGGCCGGTGTCGCCGAACTGACCCGCCGCGGCCACGACGTCATCATCCAGGCGGGCGCCGGCGAGGGATCGGCGATCTCCGACCAGGATTTCAAGTCCGCCGGCGCCGAGATCGTCCCCGCCGAACAGGTGTGGGCCGACGCCGACCTGCTGCTCAAGGTCAAGGAACCGATCGCACCCGAGTACGCGCTGATGCGCCCGGGCCAGACGCTGTTCACCTACCTGCACCTGGCCGCGTCGAAGCCGTGCACCGATGCGCTGATGGCGTCGGGCACCACGTCGATCGCGTATGAGACGGTGCAGACCGCCGATCGCGCGCTGCCACTGCTCGCCCCGATGAGTGAGGTCGCGGGCCGACTGTCCGCACAGGTGGGCGCCTACCACCTGATGCGCAGCCAGGGCGGTCGCGGTGTGCTGATAGGTGGCGTCCCGGGCGTCGCGCCCGCCGACGTCGTCGTCATCGGCGGCGGTGTGGCCGGTTACAACGCCGCCCGGGTCGCCAAGGGCATGGGCGCCCACGTCACCGTGTTCGACCTCAACGTCAACACCCTGCGCAAGATCGACGGAGAGTTCACCGGCGGCATCGAGACCCGCTATTCGTCGGGCCTGGAACTCGAGGAAGCCGTGAAGAAGGCCGACCTGGTCATCGGTGCGGTCCTGGTTCCCGGCGCGAAGGCGCCGAAGCTGGTCACCAACTCCACTGTGGCGCACATGAAGTCCGGCGCGGTTCTGGTCGACATCGCCATCGATCAGGGTGGCTGCTTCGAGGACTCGCATGCCACCACCCACGACGATCCGACGTTCGCCGTGCACGACACCGTCTTCTACTGTGTCGCCAACATGCCCGGCGCCGTGCCGCGTACGTCCACCTTCGCGCTGACCAACGCCACCATGCCCTACGTGCTGAAGCTGGCCGACAAGGGCTGGCAGTCCGCGTGCGCCGCCGACGCGGCACTGGCGAAGGGACTGTCCACCCATGAGGGCGCGCTACTGTCCGAGCAGGTGGCCGCCGACCTCGAACTGCCGTTCACCGATCCCGCGAACGTGCTGGCGTAACCGCCGGCCCCTCACCAATGACCGCACCCGCGGTGTCGGTGGCGGCCATTATCGAGCCCATGTCCCCGACGGGCTACGGCCTGCCCAGGAGATGCGGCAGCACCAGCGCGGTGAGATCTCCGATCAGCGGCCGCAAGCCTTCGGCCTCGGGATCGGCCGATTGCGTTCTGGTCATGATGGTCAGCAGCACCCGGGCACCGTCGGGCCCGTACGCGACACCGGAATCGTTGGTGGTCGCGTAGTCGCCGCTGCCGGTCTTGTCTGCCGTGGTCCACTCCGGCGGAAGACCCGCACGCATGCTCGACGTCTGATTTGCGCGCATCCAGCCGTCGAGCGTTGCACGCTGGGCAGCCGGTAAAGCGTTTCCGGCCAACAGATTACGGTAGCCGGTCGCCAACGCGCGCGGCGTGCTGGTGTCGCGGGGGTCCCCCTGAATCGCCGAGTTCAACCCGATCTCCCACCGGTCCAGCCGGGTCCGGTCGTCGCCGATGCTGCGCGCGAACGCGGTGATCGACTCCGGTCCGCCGAGGGTTTCCAGCAGCAGATTGGCCGCGAGATTGTCGCTGCGCTGCAGGGCCGCCTGGCTGAGTTCGGCCAGCGTCATCTCCTGGCCCACGTGCTCCCCGGTCACCGGCGAGTTCGGCAGGATGCCTTCAGGCTTCACGAAAACCCGCTGATCCAATGACAATTCACCCTGCGCCACCAGCTGCAGCACGCGTGCTGCAGCATACGTCTTGAAGGTCGAGCAGAGCGCGAATGCCTCGTCGGCACGATTCTTCAGCGAAAAGCCGGACTGCAGATTCACCCCGTACAGACCGATGAAGGCGTTGTAGCGGGCCTCCAGCTCGCGGATCTGTTCTTCCAATGTGGTCGCCGGCGCGGCCAGTGCGGACTCATTCGCGCGGCCCACCACCGCCCCCGCTGCCGCGATTGTCAGACCGCCGACCAGAACCCTTCGTCGAGACAGGAGCATCACCGGACTGTACCCAACTACTCTGCGATATCCCGAAGTCGCTGCGGCAATGACCTTTTGGATTTGTGCGGGCCCAGCACCGCGGCGCCCATCTGCCTGGTGAGCAGGCGGCGTGCAATGCCGTTGACCTCGTCGAGGGTCACCGCGTCGATCTGGTCGAGTGTTTGCGCGATGGTGCGGTGCGCCCCGTAGTTGAGCTCACTGCGCCCGATCCGGTGCATGCGCGACCCGGAGTCCTCCAGACCGAGGACGAGACCGCCACGCAAGGATCCCTTGGCGATCCGGCATTCCGATTCGGTGATGCCGTCGCGTGCCACCTCGTCCAGCACATCGGTCGCCACCCGGACCACCTCGTCGAACCGCTCCGGCAGGCAGGCCGCGTACACCGACAGCGCGCCGGCGTCGGAGAAGGTGTCGATCGACGAGTAGACCGAGTACGCCAGCCCGCGAGTTTCCCGGATCTGTTGGAACAAGCGCGAACTCAGACCACCGCCGAGCGCGGAGTTGAGCACCGACAACGCCCAGCGATGGTCCGCATGCCGACCGGGTGTCCGGACACCCAGCGACAGATGGGTCTGCTCGGAATCCTTGTTGATCAGCTGCAGTGACGGCGCGCCCGCCACCCGACCGGTGCCCTTGCGGTGCGGCACCGCCTTACGGCCGCGCACCAGCCTCGGCCCGAAATACTCGCGCGCCAGAGCGACCACGTCGTCATGGTCGATATTGCCGGCCACCGCGAGGATCATCCGCTCGGGGGTGTAGCGCCGCTGATGAAAGGAATGCAACTGCGTGCGGGTCATCGCCGAGATCGAATCCACGCTGCCGATGACCGGCCGCCCGACCGGATGCGACCCGAACATCGCCGAGAGGAAGATGTCGCCCAGGGTGTCCTCGGGGTCGTCATCGCGCATGGCGATCTCTTCGAGCACGACGTCACGCTCGATCTCGACGTCCTCGTCGGCGCACTGGCCGCGCAGGACGACGTCGGCGACCAGGTCGACGGCCAATTCCAGATCGGAATCGAGCACATGTGCGTAATAACAGGTGTGCTCGCGCGCCGTGAAGGCGTTCAGTTCGCCACCGACCGCGTCGACGGCCTGCGCGATCTCGACCGCACTGCGCGTCGGCGTCGACTTGAACAGCAGGTGCTCCAGGAAATGCGCCGCACCCGAGACGGAGGTTCCCTCATCGCGTGAGCCGACGCCCACCCAGACACCCACCGAAGCCGAGTGCACCGAGGGGATGTACTCGGTGACGACCCGCAACCCTCCGGGCAATGCGGTGATCCGCACTGCCTCGGAGGTGTCCTCGCCGCGGGTGCCGCGACGCAACGCGGGTTTAGGCGTCGGCTGTCGCGGCATCAGCTGCTACGGGAGCCTCAGCGGCGCCCTCTTCGGCGACGAGCACCAGCGAGATCTTGCCGCGGTTGTCGATATCGGCGATCTCGACGCGCAGCTTGTCACCCACCTTCGCGACATCCTCGACTTTGTTGATCCGCTTGCCGCGGCCCAACTTCGAGATGTGCACCAGGCCGTCCCGGCCCGGCAGCAGCGACACGAACGCACCGAAATCGGCGGTCTTGACCACGGTTCCGAGGAATCGCTCGCCGACCTTGGGCAGCTGCGGGTTGGCGATGGCGTTGATCAGATCGATCGCCGCCTGAGCCGACTCGCCATTGCTGGCGCCGACGAAAATGGTGCCGTCGTCCTCGATCGAGATCGACGCACCCGTCTGCTCGGTGATCGAGTTGATCATCTTGCCCTTGGGCCCGATGACCTCACCGATCTTGTCGAGCGGCACCCTGATGGTGGTGATGCGCGGCGCGTACGGGCTCATCTCGTCGGGCTCGTCGATGGCCTCGGCCATCACCTCGAGGATGGTGATCCGGGCGTCCTTGGCCTGGGCCAGCGCACCGGCCAGCACCTTGGACGGGATGCCGTCGAGCTTGGTGTCCAGCTGCAGCGCGGTGACGAACTCCTTGGTGCCTGCGCACTTGAAGTCCATGTCGCCGAACGCGTCCTCGGCGCCGAGGATGTCGGTCAGCGTCACGTAGCGGGTCTCGCCGTCGATCTCATCCGAGACCAGACCCATCGCGATACCGGCGACCGGGGCCTTGAGCGGCACACCGGCGTTGAGCAGCGACAGCGTCGAGGCGCAGACCGAGCCCATCGAGGTGGAACCGTTGGAGCCCAACGCTTCCGACACCTGGCGGATGGCATACGGGAATTCCTCGACGCTCGGCAGCACCGGCATCAGGGCCCGCTCGGCCAGCGCGCCGTGGCCGATCTCGCGGCGCTTGGGCGAACCGACCCGGCCGGTCTCACCGGTCGAGTACGGCGGGAAGTTGTAGTGGTGCATGTAGCGCTTGGAGGTCTCGGGTCCCAGCGAGTCGATCTGCTGGGCCATCTTGACCATGTCCAGCGTGGTGACGCCCATGATCTGGGTCTCGCCACGCTCGAACAGTGCGCTGCCGTGTGCACGCGGAATGATGGCGACCTCGGCCGACAGGGCGCGGATATCGGTCACCCCACGGCCGTCGATGCGGAAGTGGTCGGTCAGGATGCGTTGGCGCACAAGCTTCTTGGTCAGCGACCGGTACGCGGCACCGATCTCCTTCTCGCGACCGGCGAAGGTGTCGGCCAGACTCTGCAGCACCTCACCCTTGATCTCGTCGGTGCGCTCTTCGCGCTCGGCCTTGTTGCCGATGGTCAGCGCCTGCGACAGCGCCTCGGTGGCCACCGCGGCGACCTGGGAGTAGACGTCGTCCTGGTAGTCGGGGAATAGCGGGTACTCCGCGGTCTCCTTACCGGCGGCCTCGTGCAGCGCCTGCTGCGCATCACACAGGGCCGCGATGAACGGCTTGGCCGCCTCCAGGCCCTCGGCCACGACGGCCTCGGTCGGGGCGCCGGCGCCGCCCGCGATCAGGTCCATGACATTGTCGGTGGCCTCGGCCTCGACCATCATGATCGCGACGTCATCGCCGGCCTTACGACCCGCGACGACCATGTCGAACACGGCGTTCGCAAGCTGCTCGACGGTCGGGAATGCGACCCACTGGCCTTCGCCGTTTTGAGTGGGGATGAGCGCGACGCGCACGCCACCGACCGGGCCGGAGAACGGCAGACCGGAGATCTGGGTGGACGCCGATGCGGCGTTGATGGCAAGCACGTCGTACAGATCCTTGGGATCCAGGCTCAGGATGGTGACGACGACCTGGATCTCGTTACGCAGGCCGGACACGAACGTCGGGCGCAACGGCCGGTCGATCAGACGACAGGTCAGGATCGCGTCGGTGGAGGGGCGGCCCTCACGGCGGAAGAACGAGCCGGGGATGCGGCCCGCGGCGTACATCCGCTCCTCGACGTCGATGGTCAGCGGGAAGAAGTCGAAATGCTCTTTCGGGGTCTTGCTGGCGGTCGTGGCGCTCAGCAGCATGGTCTCGTCATCGAGGTAGGCGACCACCGAACCGGCGGCCTGCCGGGCCAGCCGGCCCGTCTCGAAGCGGATGGTGCGGGTGCCGAAGCTCCCGTTGTCGATGACGGCGGTGGATTCAAACACGCCTTCGTCGGTTTCAACTGCAGACATAGGTGTCCGTACAGCCTCTCTGGGTGGATATTCAGCTGTTTCGCATCGTCACGCGATTCCGGCGAACCGGACAGCAACCCTGCCCCGAGCTCGGCCACGGCCGTCGATCGAAGCCGTCGGGGCTGCCCCCTGCGAAGGGAGACGCTCCGGCCGCCACTACCGAAGACCGCCCGATAGGGCGGGTAGTGCTGTGACGCGCGGGAACGGTGCACGCGGTACTGCGCGAACCGCACCCTGTTCGGACAACCCCTTGACACTGGGTGGCCCAAAACGCCTTCATGCTACACCGGGGCAGGTCACCGACCTTCGGGCGACGTCGTCGACGCACACGGTCAACGCGCGTTCGTGCGCCGAGGACGGCGCGTCAGCGACGCAGACCGAGGCGCTCGATCAGCGACCGGTAGCGGGCGACGTCGACCTGTGCGACGTACTTGAGCAACCGGCGCCGGCGACCGACCAACAGCAGCAGCCCCCGCCGCGAGTGGTGATCGTGCTTGTGCAGCTTGAGGTGTTCGGTGAGATCGGTGATCCGCTTGGTCAGCAGCGCGACCTGAGCTTCCGGCGAACCGGTGTCGGTGTCATGCAGGCCGTACTGGCCGAGAATCTCTTTTTTCTGTTCAGCAGTGAGCGACACGAAACAACTCCATCAAAATAGGTCCGCGAATGTCATCTAAAGGCGCGGCCGCCGCGAACTGCAGCGCGCGCTGGGTCGCCGCAAATACTACAGCGCGGCAGTGCAGAGCGAAAATCCGACCCGAAATCAGCCCGTGGCGAGAATCGCGCGGGCCCGTGCGGTGTCAGCCCCCATGGCCACCACCAGATCATCGATCGAGTCGAACTTCTCCTGCCCGCGGACGCGCGCGACGAAGTCGACGGCCACGTGCTGGCCGTACAAATCGGCCTCGGTGTCCAGGACGAACGCCTCGACCGTGCGGGTGCGTCCGGAGAACGTCGGATTGGTCCCCACCGACACCGCCGCCTGATAGCGTTCACCAGGAGTGACGGTGCCGACCACCGGTCCGTGACCGAGCACGGTGAACCATGCGGCGTACACGCCATCGGCCGGGATCGCCGAATGCATGGGCGGCGCGACATTGGCGGTCGGGAACCCCAGTACCCGGCCGCGGCCGTCACCGCGCACCACGACACCCTCGACCCGATGCGGTCGGCCCAGCGCCTCGGCCGCGGCCACCACATCGCCGGCGTCCACGCAGGACCGGATGTAGGTGGAGGAGAAGGTGACGGTCTCGTCGCGGACCGGCTCTGAAACCTCGGACAACAGCGTCATTCCTTCCACGGCGAAGCCGAACCGCTCACCGGCCCTGCGCAGCAGGCTCACGTTGCCGGCGGCCTTCTTGCCGAAGGTGAAGTTCTCCCCCACCACCACCTCGACGACATGCAGGCTCTCGACGAGCAGTTCGTGGATGTAACGCTCCGGGGTGAGCTTCATGAAGTCGGCGGTGAACGGCATCACCAGGAACACATCGATACCGGTCTCCTCGACCAGTTCGGCCCGCCGGGTCAGCGTCGTGAGCTGCGCGGGATGGCTGCCCGGGAACACCACTTCCATGGGATGCGGGTCGAACGTCATCAGCACCGTCGGGACGCCGCGGGAGCGCCCCGACTTCACCGCATGACTGATCAGCTCGGCGTGACCACGGTGTACACCGTCGAACACGCCGACCGTGAGGACACATCGGCCCCAGTCTGTGGGGATGTCTTCCCGTCCCCGCCACCGCTGCACGGCAGCAAGCCTACGACGCGCACGCCCCGGCGTCTGCTCTGGATACCCGGATCAGGCAATGATTGCCTAAACTTCGTAGTCGTGGACTCCAATGGCAACCCGCGGGACTTGACGACGGTTGCGCAGGACTACCTGAAGGTGATCTGGACGGCCCAGGAGTGGTCGCCGGACAAGGTCAGCACCAAGCTGCTGGCCGAGCGGATCGGTGTCTCGGCGAGCACCGCGTCGGAGTCCATCCGCAAGCTGGCCGATCAGGGACTGGTCGACCACGCCAGGTACGGCGCGGTGACCCTCACCGAGGCGGGCCGGCAGGCCGCGCTGGCCATGGTGCGCAGGCACCGCCTGATGGAGACCTTCCTGGTGCGCGAACTCGGCTACGGCTGGGACGAGGTGCACGACGAGGCCGAGATTCTCGAACATGCGGTATCGGACCGGATGCTCGACCGCATCGACGCAAAGCTCGGCTTCCCGACGCGTGATCCGCATGGGGATCCGATCCCGGCGCCCGACGGACGGGTACCGACCCCGCCGGCCCGTCAGCTCTCGATCTGCTCCGTCGGCGAGGACGGCGTCGTGGCCCGCATCTCCGATGCCGATCCGGAGATGCTGCGCTATTTCGACAGCGTCGGTATCGCGCTGGATTCGCGGCTGACGGTGGTTGCGCGGCGCGATTTCGCCGGCATGATCTCGGTGGCCGTGCACAGCCCGGTCGACCAGGACGGTGCGACGACCACGGTCGACCTGGGAAGTCCTGCCGCAGAAGCGATCTGGGTGGTCTAGCGCACCATCTTCAGGTCCGCGTCACCGGCCCAACGCGGCTCACCGCGGCGCTCTTCATCCGCGGGTGCCGAGTGGACCGGTCGCGGGCCGCAGCACGACCACCGGCTTGGTGCGTGACGCGCCGTCCTCCAGCAGGGCGATCACCCGGCCGTCGGGCCCGGTCGCCGCGTAGACGCCGCCGATACCGGCGGGTGGCAGCGGTCGCCCGTGACCGGTGTCCACCACCTCTGCCTCGGTGAGATCCCGGCGCGGGAACCCCAGCAGGCAGGCCTCGTCCAGGCTGTAGGACAGCCGTGCCTCCTCGGCGAGATCATCGAGCGTTCTGGCCTCGCCCAGTCCGTAGCGTCCGACCTGGGTACGCCGCAGGGCGGTCAGATGGCCGCCCACGCCCAGGGCCGCCCCGACATCGCGGGCCAGGGCGCGGATATAGGTGCCCGATGAGCAGTCCACCTCGACGTCCACATCGACGAAGCCGGACTTACCCGGCCCCGCGGCCTGAGCGACAACCCGACGTACCGTCAGCACCTCGAAGCGCTCGATACGCACCGGGCGGGCAGCCAGCTCGACGGCGCGTCCCTCCCGGGCCAGCTTGTAGGAACGCTCGCCGCCGACCTTGATCGCACTGACCGCCGAGGGCACCTGCTCGATCGGGCCACGCTGGGCGGCAACCGCCGCGCCGATCTGCTCGTCGGTCACATGTTCGGCCGAAACCGTCTGCAGCACTTCGCCTTCGGCATCCTCGGTGGAGGTCGTCTGCCCGAGCCGAATGGTCGCGGCGTAGGACTTATCGGTGCCGGTGATCAGACCGAGGATCTTGGTGGCGCGCTCGATACCGATGACGAGCACGCCGGTGGCCATCGGATCCAGCGTGCCTGCGTGCCCGACCTTGCGGGTGCCGAACAGCCGCCGGCACCGCCCGACGACATCGTGGCTCGTCATCCCGCCGGGCTTGTCGACGATGACCAGGCCGGGATCGGGCGCACTCGCGTGGTTCACAACGTGATCGCCGTCAGCGCGATACCCCTGGCCACCGACCAGCGCCCGGCCAGGGTGGCCAGCGGCGGGCCGTGCTCGGCGGCAGGGTCGATCAGGATGCGCGACTGAAACGAGCCGGTGTTGCCGGAGGCATCGAGGGTGAAGGTGATGTGAGCGTCCTCGAAGCCGAGCCAGCGGTGTGTCAGCGGGAACCAGGCCTTGTAGGTCGCCTCTTTGGCGCAGAACAGGATTCGATCCCAGTGCAGATCCGACGGCAACGCCGAGAGCTGTGATCGCTCGACCGGAAGGCTGATCGCGTCAAGCACACCCTTGGGCAGCACATCATGCGGTTCGGCGTCGATACCCACCGAGCGGACCTCGCCCTGCCTGCCGACGACGGCGCCGCGGAACCCCTCGCAGTGCGTCAGGCTGCCGACAACCCCATCCGGCCAGCACGGTTCGCCCTTCTCGCCCTTGAGAATCGGCACCGGACCCACCCCGATCTCGCCGAGGGCGATCCGCGCACAGTGCCGCACGGTGACGAACTCGTTGCGCCGCTTGGCCACCGACCGGGCGACCAGCGGCTCCTCTTCCGGCAGCGGCAGCAGGTCCGGCGGGTCGTCGTAGAGCTCGGCGGTGAACACCAGATCGGGAAGCACCGCGGGCAGAAGCGGCACTAGACACCCCGCCGCGACTTGACCCGGTCCTGCATCTTCTGTGCGCTCTCCCGCATCTCCGAGGTGATCTCGAAATGCCCGCCGAACTCGTTGAGGTAGCCCGGTGAGTACTTCGGGTGGGGCAGTATCTGGCGCAGCCAGCGGTATGGCTTGCGGCGCCGCCACTCTCGCGGGTAGCCGACCGACACCTCTTCGAACCGGACACCGTCATACCAGGTGGTGCGGGGGATGTGCAGGTGCCCGTAGACCGAGCAGATGGCATTGTACCGGGTGTGCCAGTCCTTCGTCGCGCTGGTGCCGCACCATAGTGCGAACTCCTGGTAGAACATCGCATCGCAGGGTTCGCGCACCAGCGGGAAATGGTTCACCAGCACCGTCGGCGTCATCCAGTCGAGATCTTCTAGACGCTTGCGGGTGTGGGCCACCCGCTCACGGCACCATGCGTCGCGGGTCGCGTACGGCTCGGCCGAGAGCAGGTACTCGTCAGTGCCGACGATATTGCGTTCCTTGGCCAGCGCCAAGCCCTCGGCCTTGGTGGCGGTTCCCTCGGGCAGGAACGAATAGTCGTAGAGCAGGAACATCGGCACGATGGTGGCCGGTCCGCCCTCCTCGTTCCACACCGGGAACGGGTGCTCGGGCGTGATGACGGCCATCTGATCGCACATGTCGACGAGGTAGTCGTACCGGGATTTCCCGAAGATCTGCATCGGGTCCTTGTTGGTCGTCCACAACTCGTGGTTGCCCGGGACCCAGATCACCTTGGCGAAGCGTTTACGCAGCAGATCCAGCGCCCAGCGGATCTCATCGGTGCGTTCGCCGACGTCGCCGGCAACGATCAGCCAGTCGTCCGGGCTCGACGGATACAGCGATTCGGTGACCGGCCTATTACCGGTGTGACCGGTGTGCAGGTCGCTGATCGCCCACAGCACCGGTCGTCGTTGATCTCGTGACGGCAGGGACACAACGGCCCAGCCTACTTGCGTGCCCGGCATCCGTTACTCCCCGGCAGTGCTCAACACTCCACCCACCTCGGTGGACAGCCGGCCGAACGGCGCAACCCGGTCCGCCGTCAGCCCACTGAGTCGCGCACCCGCTGCGCGACCGCGGTGAGCGTGTCGATGTCGTGCACCGGTGCGGCGTAAAAGGTTTCGGGTATCGGCAGCTGCACCCAGCTGGAGCAGCCGGCATAGTCGGGGCTGCGCGGCAACCGCACGGATTCGGTGAGCGGGCGCGCCTGCACCACCAGCACCGTCAGCCGGTGTCGGGGGCGGAAGTCCAGCCGGTCCGCACGTACCGAATCTTCGGTCCAGATGTGCAAATCGGCGATCTCAGCCATCGCCTCGGGGCGGGTCACCTCAACGGCGGCAATGACTTTCGCACCCGCGCGCAGCACCACCGCATCCTCGGTGCTGTCGGTGGCCGCGCCCACCAGGTCATGATGCTCGGGACGCAACCGTTCGGTGTGGCTGTGCGCGACCGTCGGGAACAGGAGAAAGCCCGACCGCCCCGGATCAAGAGAAAACCGCTTCTCGTGGATACCGCCCTTGCGCAGCAGCACCGTCTGACGACCATCGAGCAGGGCGTGCACCGCCGCGCTCCACTCCTTGAGCGCGGTGGTCGTCACAGACCCAGCCGGTCCCGCAGTTCGGTGATGTTTCGGCACATGCCCTCCACGATAGGCGCTCGACACGTGTCGATACCGTGTGGCGATGAGCACCGACAACGTGAACGCCACCGCAGATGTCCTGCTGATCGACACCACCGACCGGGTTCGCACCCTCACCTTCAACCGCCCGCACGCCCGCAACGCACTGTCCGCTGCCCTGCGCGCGGCGTTCATCGCGGCCCTGCGCAGGGCGGAGGCCGATGACGCCGTCGACGTGATCATCCTGACCGGCGCGGACCCGGTGTTCTGCGCCGGACTGGACCTCAAGGAACTCGGCAACACCACCGAACTGCCGGACATCTCCCCGAAGTGGCCGCCGATGCGCAAACCGGTGATCGGCGCGATCAACGGAGCCGCAGTGACCGGCGGCCTGGAGATGGCGCTGAACTGCGATGTGCTCATCGCCTCGGAGCAGGCGAAGTTCGCCGATACGCATGCCCGGGTCGGCCTGTTGCCGACATGGGGGCTGTCGGTGCGGCTGCCGCAGAAGGTCGGCGTCGGGATGGCCCGACGGATGAGCCTGACCGGCGACTACCTGTCGGCGGCCGATGCGCTGCGGGTCGGCCTGGTCACCGAGGTGGTGCCGCACGAGGAACTGCTGCCGACCGCACGACGGATTGCGGCATCGATCGTGGGTAACAATCAGAAGGCCGTCGGCGCGCTGCTGGACTCCTATCACCGCATCGATGCCGAGCAGACCCAGGCGGGGCTATGGATCGAGGCGGAATCGGCTCGGGCCTGGATGGCGATAACCACCGGCGACGATATCGCCGCCAGCCGGGCCGGGGTTCTGGAGCGCGGCCGGACCCAGGTCCGGCCATCGTGAGTGTCCCCACCGCCGCCGAGGTCGCCGCCATGATCGACCACACCCTGCTCAAGCCGGAGGCCACCACCGGCGACGTCGCCGATCTGGTGGCCGAAGCCGCCGAACTTGGCACCTATTCGGTATGCGTGTCGCCGTCGATGCTGCCCATCACGGTCCCGACTCACCTCAAAGTCGCTGCGGTGTGCGGATTCCCGAGCGGGAAGCACACCTCGGCGGTCAAGGCCGCCGAGGCGTCCGAGGCAGTACGCAACGGCGCCGACGAGATCGACATGGTGATCGACGTCGGCGCGGCCAAGGAAGGCGACTTCACCCGCGTCGAGGCCGATATCGCTGCCGTCCGGACTGCCGTCCCCACCCCGATCGTGCTGAAGGTCATCATCGAATCGGCCGCGCTGACCGATGACGAGATCGTCGGCGTCTGCCGGGCCGCGGTGGCCGCGGGCGCCGACTTCGTCAAGACGTCCACGGGTTTTCATCCGACCGGAGGCGCAACCGCGCACGCCGTGGATCTGATGTATCGGACCGTGTGTGACGCCGGCCTGTCGGTGAAGGCCTCCGGTGGTGTCCGCACGCTGGAACAGGCCCGGGCGATGATCGCCGCCGGCGCCGGCAGGCTCGGTGTGTCGGGTTCGCGGGCATTGTTGTCGGCGGCCGAGGGCGGTGGCGGCGCCCAGCACACCAGGGTCACGTTCGCCGGTGATGATCAAAGAACGCATGAAAGTAAAGACGGTTCGACGAGAGAGAACTCATCGCCGTAACGATAAGTGCTCACGCAGCGACGTATTCGGCGGGTCGGGGGGCTCGCCCAGACAGGACGGCAACCATGAAAACCCTGTACAACCAACCCCGCCGGCTGCTATCCGGCCTGCTGGCCGCACTCCTGCTGCCAGGTCTGATCGCGGTCGCCGGCCAGTCGGCGTCGGCCGCGGCGTTCTCCCGGCCCGGACTGCCGGTCGAGACGCTGATGGTGCCGTCGGCGGCGATGGGCCGCGATATCCCGGTGCGATTCCAGGGCGGTGGGCCACGCGCGGTGTACCTGCTCGACGGACTGCGCGCCCGCGACGACAACAACGGCTGGGACATCGAGACCGCGGCCTTCGAGACCTTCTTCGAGTCCGGTGTCTCGGTCGTCATGCCGGTCGGTGGCATGTCCAGTTTCTACACCAACTGGCAGGGACCGGCCGTCGGCAACGGCACCACCCAGAACTATCAGTGGGAGACCTTCCTCACCTCCGAGTTGCCCGGGTACCTGGCCGCCAACAAGGGCATCTCCCCCACCGGGAACGCCGTGGTGGGACTGTCGATGTCGGGCAGCGCCGCGCTGACGCTGGCCGCCTACCATCCGGATCAATTCAGCTACGCGGCATCGCTTTCGGGCTACCTCAACCCCTCCCAGGGACTGTGGCCGCTACTGGTCACCTTCGCCATGGCCGACGCGGGTGGGTTCAACTCGTTGGCCATGTGGGGGCTCGGTGGCGGACCGGCGTGGCGACGCAACGACCCGACCGTCAACGTCGGCAAGCTGGTCGCCAACGGCACCCGCATCTGGGTGTACTGCGGCACCGGGCGGCCGGGCGAGCTGGGCGGTGGCGGTGACATCGCCGGGCAGGTGCTCGAGACGATCACCCTGGACAGCAACCGCAGTTTCGCCCGCCAGTACCAGAATGCGGGCGGCACAAACGGCACCTTCGACTTTCCGCCCAACGGCACCCACGGCTGGGGATACTGGGGTGGACAGCTCAACGCCATGAAGGGCGAGATACAGCGCACCCTGGGGGCCTAACCGGTACCGGCCACCAGCCAGCGTCCGGAGATTGCGCGCCAGCCGACAAAGCCCAACCGCAACACCATGAACAGGGACAGGCCGGACCAGATGCCGACCAGGCCCCAACCGAACGCCAGCGACAGCCAGATCGGCGGCAGGAATCCGATCAGCGCGCTCAGCAGGGTGGCATTGCGCATGAATCTGGCGTCACCGGCACCCAGTAGCACACCGTCGAGGGCGAAGACGATGCCAGCCACCGTCAGCTGCCCTACCAGGAACCACCACGGCGCGGCGATCTCGTCGAGCACCGCGGCATCGGTGGTGAACAGGCTGGGCAGCACCGCGGAGCAGGCGGCGAACACCAGCGCGAACAGCGCGGCGGCCGCCGTGGAGAAGATGGTGACCCGCCAGGCCACCGACTTGGCGGCTCCCAGCTGTCCGGCACCCAGCGCCGCACCGACAAGTGACTGCGCCGCGATCGCCAGCGAATCCAATACCAGGGCAAGGAAACTCCACAGCTGCAGCACCACTTGGTGGGCTGCCACCGCGGCGGCTCCGAAACGTGCGGCGACCGCACCTGCGGAGACGAAACAGGCCTGGAAAGCCAGCGTCCGCAGCGCCAGATCGCGCCCCATTACCATCTGCGCGCGCAGCACAGCGAGTTGCACCCGCAACCCGACCCGCTCGGCGAGCAGCGCACGGCAGAACAGCAGCGCGGCGATCCACTGTCCGATCACGTTGGCCACCGCCGAGCCGCTCAGACCGAGCCGCGGCATACCCAGCCAGCCGTACACCAGCAATGGACACAGCAGCGCCGAAATGCCAAAGCCGACAATCACATAACGCAGTGGACGGACGGTGTCCTGCACACCGCGCATCCATCCGTTTCCGGCCATCGAGATCATGATCGCCGGCGCACCCAGAATCGCGATACGCAGCCACGGCAGTGCGGCCTGCGCGATGTCGCCGCCGCCGGAGATCACATCGAGCACCGGCACGGCCAGGGCCTGCACCGCCACCACCACGATGAGACCCAGTCCCAGCGCCAGCCAGGTCGCCTGTACACCTTCCCCGACCGCGGCGCCACGGTCACCGGAGCCGAAGAATCGCGCCGATCGGGCCGTCGTTCCGTACGACAGGAAGGTCAGTTGCGAGCTGACCACTGCGAGCACCAGCCCCCCGATGGCCAGTCCGGCCAGGCTCAGTGCGCCGAGACGCCCCACCACCGCGAGATCGAACAACAGGTAGATCGGTTCGGCGGCAAACACTCCCAGCGCGGGCAGCGCCAGCCCGGCGATGCGCCGGATGGTGACGGGTTCGTCAGCCAAGAGCCGACTGCAGTGCGGCGACGACCTCTTCGGCGGAGCCGGTCGCGGAGTATCCGGCCGCCTTCCGGTGCCCGCCGCCACCGAATCGGCCGGCAATCGCCGCGATGTCCAGCGACTTGGACCGCATCGACACCGACCAGCGTTCCGGCTCGATCTCCTTGAACACCGCGGCGACCTCGGCCTGCGCCGTGGTGCGCACGATATCGACGATGCTCTCCACTTCTTCGGGCCGGGCGGCGGACCATTCCTCGTGTGCCACAACCGCATACACCAGGCCACGACCGTCGACCGCATCGTCGACCAGCCGGGCCGCGCCCAGCACCCGCGACAACATCGGCAGCCAGGCAAACGGATGGGTGTCCATCAGGGTACGGCTGATCCCGGCGTTATCCACCCCGATATCGAGCAGTCGCGATGCGAGCTGGTGTGCCCGGGCGCTGGCCCACCGGAATGAGCCTGTGTCAGTGGTCAGGCCGGCATACAGGCAGTGCGCGACCGGTTCGTCGATCGGCTTGCCCCAGGCGTCCAGCAGGTCGGCCACCAGCATGGTGGTCGAATCTGCTTTTGCGTCCACGAAATTGGCGGTGCCGAACAGCTGATTCGACGCGTGGTGGTCGATCACCAGCACGGCGCTGTCCGATTCGACCAGTCCGCCCAGTGCGCCCAGTCTGTTCACGCTGGGAATGTCGACGGTCACGACCAGGTCGGGGTCACGGCGCATCGAATCAGGATCGACGAGCAGATGTCCGCCCGGCAGTGTCTGCAGCGACTCGGGCAGGACTTCCGGGGCGGCGAAGCCGACCTGCACCGACTTCCCCGACCGCTCCAGCACCAGAGCCAGCGCCAGCCCAGCGCCGAGGGTGTCGGCATCCGGGTAGACATGACAGACCACGGCGATGTCGTCGGCGGCACGAATCAACTCGGCGGCCCCATGCGCGTCGACGCGCGTGGCGGCGACGTCGGCCAGGTCAGTCGTCGGATCTGTTGCGGTCACCGGTGTCCTCAGGGTCGTCTTGGTCGTCACGCGGGTCTGATTCCCCACGTGATTCCTCACCCCCGGTCACACGGTACGGGTCGGCGTCCCCCGCTGGTGTGGCGCCTTCCCTGATCCGCGCCAGATCAGCATCCGCCGCTCGGGCGCGGGCCAGCAATTCCTCCATATGTGCAGAGGTCTCCGGCACCTTGTCCAGTACGAACGCCAGCGTCGGCGTGAACCGCACACCGGTGGCCGCACCGACCTTGCTGCGGAGAATGCCCCTGGCACGCTCCAATGCCGCCGCGGCACCCTCGAAATCGGGCTCCTCCTGCAGCGTGGCGCCACGAACCGTGTAATACACGGTGGCGTCGTGCAGGTCTCCCGTGACCTTCGTGTCCGTGACGGTCACGAAGGCCAGCGGGGGATCCTTGATCTCGAACTCGATGGCCGAGGCCACCACGGTGCCGATGCGCTTGGAGAGCCGACGGGCTCTACCCACGTCCACCATGATCGACGCTCCTACGTGCGTTCTTTTTCAACGAGCTCGTACGCCTCGATGATGTCGCCCTCTTTGATGTCGTTGTACGTCAACGTCAGACCGCATTCGTAACCGTCGCGGACCTCGGTGGCATCGTCCTTCTCCCGCTTGAGCGACGAGATCGTGACCGTCTCCGCGACGACGACGTTGTCGCGGAGCAGACGCGCCTTCGCGTTGCGGCGCATGATGCCCGAAGTGACGAGGCAGCCGGCGATGTTGCCGACCTTCGACGACCGGAAGATCGCCCGGATCTCGGCACGGCCGAGCTCCTTCTCCTCGTAGACCGGCTTGAGCATGCCCTTGAGCGCGCTCTGGATCTCGTCGATGGCCTGGTAGATCACCGAGTAGTACCGGATGTCCACACCTTCGCGATTGGCCAGCTCGGTGGCCTTGCCCTCGGAGCGCACGTTGAAGCCGATGATGATGGCATTCGACGCCGACGCCAGGTTGACGTTGGTCTCGGTGACACCACCGACGCCGCGGTCGATGACGCGCAGTTCGACCTCGTCGCCGATCTCGATACCCAGCAGGGCCTCCTCCAGCGCCTCCACGGTGCCGGAGTTGTCGCCCTTGAGGATCAGGTTCAGCTGCGACGTTTCCTTCAGCGCGGCATCCAGATCGTCCAGGCTGATGCGCTTGCGGCTGCGCGCGGCCAGCGCATTGCGCTTACGCGCACTGCGGCGGTCCGCGATCTGACGGGCGATGCGGTCCTCATCGACGACGAGCAGGTTGTCACCTGCGCCGGGCACCGACGTGAAGCCGATGACCTGGACAGGCCGCGCGGGCAGTGCCTCGTGGATGTCCTCGCCGTGCTCGTCGACCATGCGGCGCACACGTCCGTAGGCGTCGCCGGCCACGATCGAATCGCCGACCCGCAGCGTGCCACGCTGGATGAGCACGGTGGCAACGGGGCCACGGCCACGGTCCAGATGCGCTTCGATCGCCACACCCTGGGCTTCCATATCGGGGTTGGCCCGCAGATCCAGCGAGGCATCTGCGGTCAGCAGGACCGCCTCCTCCAGCGCCTGGATGTTGACGCCGTTCTTCGCCGAGATGTCGACGAACATGGTGTCGCCACCGTATTCCTCGGCCACCAGGTTGTATTCGGTGAGCTGCGCCCGGATCTTGGCCGGGTCGGCACCTTCCTTGTCGATCTTGTTGACCGCCACCACGATCGGCACATCGGCCGCCTGTGCGTGGTTGATGGCCTCCACCGTCTGCGGCATCACACCGTCGTCGGCGGCGACCACCAGGATCGCGATATCGGTGACCTTCGCACCACGTGCACGCATGGCGGTGAACGCCTCGTGACCGGGGGTGTCGATGAAGGTGATGAGGCGCTCGACGCCGTCGTGCTCGACGGTGACCTGGTAGGCACCGATGTGCTGGGTGATGCCGCCGGCCTCGCCCTCGCGGACGGTGGCGTTGCGGATGGTGTCCAGCAATCGGGTCTTGCCGTGGTCGACGTGACCCATGACGGTGACGACCGGCGGCCGGAACTCGAGATCCTCTTCGCCGCCCTCGTCCTCGCCATAGGTGAGGTCGAAGGACTGCAGCAGCTCGCGGTCCTCGTCCTCGGGCGAGACGACCTGCACGACGTAGTTCATCTCGCCGCCGAGCAGCTCCAGGGTCTCGTCACCCACGGACTGAGTGGCCGTGACCATCTCACCGAGGTTGAACAATGCCTGCACCAGTGCGGCGGGGTTGGCGTTGATCTTGTCGGCGAAGTCGACCAGCGAAGCGCCGCGGGCGAGTCGGATGGTCTCGCCGTTGCCGTGCGGCAACCGCACACCGCCGACGACCGGGGCCTGCATGTTCTCGTACTCGGCGCGTTTTGCCCGCTTCGACTTGCGGCCACGACGAACCGCGCCGCCGGGACGACCGAAGGCACCTGCGGCACCACCGCGCTGACCGGGACGGCCACCGCCGGCGCCGCCGCCACCGCCGCCGGGGCGACCGCGGAATCCGCCGGCGGCGGCTGCACCGCCGGCACCTGCACCGGCACCGGCTCCGCCGGGACCGCCTGCGCCGCCGCCGCGGTAGTTACCGCCGCCGCCGCCACCAGCACCGCCACCAGGACGACCGCCGGGCGCCGGGCGACCACCGGGGCCGGGACGCGGGCCACCGGGACGACCGGTAGCACCGGGCCGCGCGCCGGGCGGGCGAGGGGGCATATTGCCAGGTGAGGCGGCACCGGGACGCGGTGCACCCGGGCGTGGACCACCGGGGCCCGCACCGGGGCGGGGACCGCCGGGGCCGGCCTGCGGACGCGGAGCCGGACGTTCGGAAGGCGCCTGCGAGGAGAACGGGTTGTTGCCGACACGCGGTGCACGCGGTGCGGGTTTGGGACCCGGGGTCGGTCCCGGGCGGGGCCCTGGAGTCTGGGTACCTGCCGAGGCGGCCGGAGCCGCGGGAGCCGCAGGCGTGAGACCGGGTGTCTGAGCCAGAGCCTGAGCGGGAGCCGGGGCCTGAGCGGGAGCCGGGGCCTGAGCCGGGCCCGGCGCCTGGGCTGCAGGAGCCGCAGGCGCAGGGGCCGGCGCCGCGGGGACGGCCGGCGTGGGTGCCGGGGCCGGGGCGGCCGCCGGAGCTTGGGGTGCCGGCTTGGGTCCGGGCTTGGGGCCGCCGCCGGCTGATGCCGGCTTGCCGGGCGCCTTGGGTGCGGGCGCATCGGCAGGTGCGGATTTTCGGCCGCCGAAGGCCTCGCGCAGACGGCGTGCCACGGGGGCTTCCACCGTCGACGATGCTGATTTTACGAATTCGCCTTGCTCACCGAGCCGAGCGAGAACTTCCTTACTGGTGACACCGAGTTCTTTAGCCAACTCGTGCACGCGGGCCTTACTTGCCACTACTTCTCCTCGTTTGGAGGCGACAGCGGTGGTGGGGCCGCGCCTCGGGTTTAGCTATGACGCATGGTCATCGAGACTTCACGGTGTGCTCATGTTCTTCGCTACCTGTTCTCTAGCCGGTGTGCCGGATCCTTCAGCGCCCGGGAGGGCGCTGAAGTACTCGACCACCGCGGATGTTTCCGGTGAACCGGTGATGCGCAACGCTCGAACGAACGCTCGCCGGCGGAGTGCTGCATCCAGACACTGCTGGTCGGGATGCAGCCACGCACCCCGCCCCGGCAGGTTACCCGCTGAGTCCACAGTCACGGCGCAATTGCCGGGCCTGTCGGAGACAGCGGCCACTCGAAGCAGTTCGACGGCCAGTTCTCGCTTTCGGCATCCCACACATGTCCGCACCGGTCCGTCTGGGCTCCGGTGCGCACGAGTCTGGTCAACCGAAGTCTCGCGCTGGATCACGGCTCAGTCTACCGTCACCGTTGCCCCAGACAGAATCGCGTGTCGGGCGTCGGGGAACCGCTTCCTATTCGACAGCAGGATCGGGCGCCGCATCGCTGCGGATATCGATGCGCCAACCGGTCAGCCGAGCCGCCAACCTCGCGTTCTGCCCCTCCTTGCCGATGGCCAGTGACAGCTGGAAGTCCGGTACCACGACCCGTGCCGCCCGGGTGTTCTCATCGATCACGGTGACCGACACCACCTTGGCCGGCGACAGCGCGTTGGCCACGAACCGGGCCGGATCCTCATCGAAGTCGATGATGTCGATCTTCTCGCCGGACAATTCACTCATCACATTGCGGACGCGCTGCCCCATCGGGCCGATGCAGGCCCCCTTGGCGTTCAGTCCGGAGACCCGCGATGCGACCGCGATCTTGGACCGGTGACCGGCCTCGCGCGCGACCGCCACGATGTCCACCGACCCGTCCGCGATCTCGGGCACCTCCAACGCGAACAGCTTGCGCACCAGGTTCGGGTGGGTCCGGGACAGCTCGATCTTGGGTTCGCGTGCCCCGCGGGACACTCCGATGACATAACAGCGCAGTCGGTCGCCGTGTTGATAACCCTCACCGGGTACCTGCTCGGCCGGCCGGATCATGCCATCGGACCCCTTGGCCTCGGTGCCCACCCGGACCACCACGTTGCCGCGGGTGTTCTCCCGGGCGTCGCGCTGCACGACGCCTGCGACGATATCGCCCTCGCGTGCCGAGAATTCGCCGTACATGCGCTCGTTCTCGGCATCACGCAGCCGCTGCAGGATGACCTGGCGTGCGGTGGTGGCCGCGATACGGCCGAAACCCTCTGGGGTGTCATCCCATTCGTTGATCAGGTTGCCATCGTCATCGGTATCCCTGGCCATCACCTTGACCACACCGGTCTTACGGTCGACGTCGATGCGCGCATCGGCCTCGTGACCCTCGGTGTGCCGATACGCCGTCAACAACGCAGATTTGATGGTGTCCACGACGATATCGACCGAGATCCCCTTCTCGGATTCGATGGCATGCAGTGCCGTCATGTCGATGTTCACGCTTCGTCCCCCTCTCCAGTCTGCTGGGACAATTCCAACTCACGCCGATTCGGCGTCGAAAACTCTACTTGCACAATCGCTTTCACAATGTCATCGACCTGTACCGGACGCAGGTCGAAATCCTTGCCCGCTGCGACGACAAGGTTCACCACACCGTCTGCGGTCTGTCCCAGCCGGGCGGTCACGCTGGATCCGTCGGCCAGACTCACCTCGACCTTGCGGCCGCGGGCCCGGCGGAAGTGCTTCTCCGAGGTCAACGGTCGGTCGACACCACGGGAGGTCACCTCCAGGACGTAGGGCTCGAGTTCGTCATCGATCGCGTCCAGGGACGCCGACGCCACCCGCGAGAGGGTCGCCACCGCATCCAGGTTCAGGCCGTCCTCGGAATCGGCCACGACGGTGATCCGCGGCGGACGCCCGGGGCCGATGAGCACATCTTCAATTTCGTAGCCCGCCTGGGTGAACTCACCCTCGAGAAGCTCGATCACCTGCTCACGCGACGGAAGTCGCGCGGACCGCAGCGAGTCATCCGATGCCACGGCGAGCTCCTCATCTTCAATTGTGCGGACACGGACCCCGATCGGATCAACCGGGGATTCGGTTACCAAACGATACGCCAGGCATGACTCGCCAATCACCAAACCAGCACCGACCGAACATGGCAGGATATTGGGGTGCCGAGCGCCCTGCCCACCCTGAATCGGCGGAGCTTGTTGATCGGAGCGCTTCCGGCGACGCTCGCACTGGGCCTTCTCGGCGGCACCGCGGCGTGTGCACCTCCACCGCCACCGGCAGACCTTGCCGACCTGCGTGCGCACTTCGACCGTGCCAACACCGACAGCCTGCTGGCCGGAGAGGCCGCCACAGCCGCCAAACCCCCCATGGTCGCCACCCTGACCGCCATCGCCGCCGAGCGGACCGCGCATGCGCGCGCGCTGTCCGATGAGATCACCCGGTTGACCGACGGCGAGGTGCCGACCACGAGCACCGCGCCCCCGACATCGGCGCCCACGACCGCCAGCACCGCCCCGGCCGCCAAACCGACCGTCGCCGCGGTGGCCAAGGCGCTGCGCGACTCCGCAGACGATGCGGCCAGGATGGCTGCGCAACTGTCCGGCTACCGGGCCGGCCTGCTCGGTTCCATCGCCGCCTCGTGCACCGCGGCTTATCAAGTGGCACTGGGCGATCCGGGGAAGACACCATGACCTCACCGCAGCCCAGCCCGGATCCCGACCGGCCCACCGATACCACTCAGGCGGCACTGTTCGACGCCGTCGCGGCCGAACACGGCGCCATCTACGGCTACGGCGTGGTGTCGGCGCACTCCACCCCCGAGGACAATAGTCTGGTCGCCGAGGCGATGGCCCAGCACCGCACGCGCCGCGAAGAGGCACTCGTCATGCTCGCCGAACAGTCGGTGACGGCGCCGCTGCCTGCCGCAGGCTACGAGCTGCCCCTCGAGGTCACCGACCCCGGCGATGCCGCCGAGCTGGCGGTGCGGATGGAATCGGATACCGCCACTGCCTGGCGCGCGGTACTGGAACGGGCCCCGACGCCGCAGGAACGCACCTTCGCGGTGACCGCCATGACGCAGGCCGCCGTACTGGCCGCCCGCTGGAAACAGGTGCTCGGAGCCAGCCCGATCACCGTCGCCTTCCCGGGCGGGCCGGAAACGACCGGCTAACCGCGCAGCTGGGCGGCCACCTCGGCCGCTGCACCGTCGACCGCCAGCTCGCGGGCTTCGCCGGTGAACCGGTTGCGCAACTCGACGACGCCGTCGGCCCAACCCCGTCCGACCACCACGATCCACGGCATGCCGAGCAGTTCGGCGTCCTTGAACTTCACCCCCGGCGACGACGTGCGGTCATCGAAGAGCACCTCGAATCCCAGCCGGGACAGCTCGCCGGCCAGTTCGGTGGCACCCTCGCGGGCCGCGGCATCCTTGTTGGCGATCACCACATGCACATCGAACGGTGCGACCGACGCGGGCCACCGCAGACCGATCTCGTCGTGTTGCTGTTCGGCGATGACCGCGACCAGCCGCGACACCCCAATGCCGTAGGAGCCCATGGTGAGCCGCACCGGTTTGCCGTTCTCGCCGAGCACATCGGCGTTGAAGGCGTCGGCGTACTTGCGGCCGAGCTGGAAGATGTGACCGATCTCGATACCGCGGGCCGAGGTGAGCACCCCGGCACCGTCCGGGGAGGGATCGCCATCGCGCACATCGGCGGCCTCGATGGTGCCGTCGGCGGTGAAATCACGGCCGGCGACCAAGCCCACGACATGCTGGTTAGGCGCGTCGGCGCCGGTGATCCAGGACGTGCCGGACACCACCCGCGGATCGACCAGATAGCGGATTCCGTTGTCCTGCAATGCCTTCGGACCCACGTACCCCTTCACCAGGAACGGCTTGGCGGCGAAATCGGCGTCGTCGAGCAGGGCGAACTCCGCGGGCTCCAGCGCCGCGCCGAGTCGCTTCTCGTCGATGTCGCGGTCCCCGGGCACACCGATCCCGAGCAGCGACCAGTCACCTCCGGGCTCGCGCGTCTTGAGCAGGACATTCTTCAGCGTGTCCGCGGCGGTGACCGCGCGCCCGCCGAACTGCTCGAGGCCCGCCGAGTTGGCCCAGTCCACCAGGGTCGCGATGGTCGAGGCGTCGGGGGTGTCGTGCACCCGGGCGGCCGGCTGGCCCTCGATGGGCAGATCGGCCGGGGCGTGGGTGATCACGGCCTCCACGTTGGCGGCGTAACCCGATTCCAGGCAGCGCACGAAGGTGTCCTCACCGACCTCGCTCTCGGCGAGGAATTCCTCCGAGGCACTACCGCCCATCGCCCCGGACACCGCCGAGACGATCACGTACTTGACGGCCAGCCTGTCGAAGATGCGCTGGTAGGCCTCCCGGTGGTTGTGGTATGCGGTCTTGAGCCCGTCATCGTCGAGATCGAAGGAGTACGAGTCCTTCATGATGAATTCGCGGCCGCGCAGGAGGCCGGCGCGCGGACGTGCCTCGTCGCGGTACTTGGTCTGAATCTGGTAGAGCAGGACGGGCAGGTCCTTGTACGACGAGTACTCGCCCTTCACCGTCAGGGTGAACAGTTCCTCGTGGGTCGGTCCCAGCAGATAGTCGTTGTTGCGCCGGTCCTGCAGCCGGAACAGGGTGTCGCCGTATTCGGTCCACCTGTTGGTGGTCTCGTACGGCGCCCGGGGCACCAGGGCGGGCAGCAGGATCTCCTGTCCGCCGATGGCGTCCATCTCACTGCGCACGATGTTCTCGATCTTGCGCAGCACCCGCAGGCCCAGCGGCAGCCAGCTGTAGATCCCCGGGCCGACGGCGCGCACGTAGCCGGCACGGATCAACAGTTTGTGGCTGGGGACTTCGGCGTCGGCGGGGTCGTCACGCAGGGTTCGCAGGAACAGCTCGGACATACGGGTGATCACGAGCGGCCAGCCTAGTCGCACTGACGCTCGGCTAAGGGTGTCCGACGCTGCGGATCCTCAGCCGTGCAGCTCTCCGGCATCGATCGCGTCCTTGACCTCCTGGGCGTGCGCCACTTCCTCCGCGGTGTAGCGGATGAACAGCGCCACCGCACCGACCACGACGGCGACCGCGGCCACCCACAGCAGGCCGTAGGTGTAGCCCGCGTCCAGCGCGTTGCGCTGTGCCTCGTTCATATTCTTGACCGGGCCGGTGGTGCCGCCCAGGTACAGGGTGCGCGAGGTGATGACGGCCTGGATGACGGCCAGCACCACGGGGCCACCGAGGTTCTGCAGCATCAGCGCGATGGCCGACACCGGACCGATCTCTTCGAAGCCCACCCCGGCGATCGCCGACACCGTCAGCGGGACCACGATCATGCCGATTCCGAATCCACCGACCGTGATCGGAATGACCAGATTCGGGAAGTACGGGATGTCGCCGTTGATCGTCGAACCGTAGATCATCGCGGCGAGCACGAACACGCCGCCGGCGATCACCAGCCAGCGCGGCGCGAACCGCGAAACCAGTTGCGAGGACAGTCCCAGGCCGACACCCAGCGTGACCACGAACGGGATGAAGCCGATACCGGCGCGCAGCGCGCTGTAACCCATGATGTCCTGCACGTACAGGCCGATCAGCACGGTCAGGGTGAACATCACGCCGCCGGCCAGGAACACCGCGATGAAGGTGGCCACCCGGTTGCGATCACGGAACAGCGAGAACGGCACCACCGGGTTCTCCGCCGTGCGTTCGACGTAGAGGAACGCGAGTCCGAGCACGCAGGCCGCGGCACCGGAACCCAGCGTCAGCGGCGAAAGCCAGCCCTTCTCCGGTCCCATCGAGAATCCGAACACCGCGGCGGTGCAGAACAGCGTCGCGAGGATCGCGCCGGTGGCGTCCAGCTTCATGCGGGCGCGGTGGGTCTCGGTCAGATGGGTGCTGGCCAGGTAGAGCATGACCAGGCCGATCGGCACGTTCGCCAGGAACGCCAGTCGCCAGGACACCTCGGTGAGCGCGCCGCCGACGACCAGGCCCATGACCGAGCCGACACCGGTCATGGCGGCGAACACCGCGGTGGCCGAATTGCGGGTCGGGCCCTTGGGGAAGGTGGTGGCGATCAGCGCGAGGCCGGTCGGTGAGGCGATGGCGGCGCCGACGCCCTGCAGCAGACGCGCGATCACCAGGGTGGCTTCGTCCCACGCCACGCCGCACAGCACCGAGGCGATGGTGAAGAGCGCGACACCGACGATGAAGGTGCGCTTGCGGCCGATGCTGTCGCCGAGGCGTCCACCCAGCAACATCAGGCCACCAAAGGTCAGCACGTAGGCGGTGATGACCCAGCTACGACCTGCATCGGAGAGGCCCAGCTCATCCTGGATCTTAGGAAGCGCCACGATAGCGACGGTGCTGTCCATCGTCGCGAGCAGCTGCATACCACCGATGGCAATGACCGCGGCAATGAAGTTCCAGGGCGGCACCCATGCCGGTAACCTGCTGTTTTGCCGCATATCCCCCCAGACAGCGTGTACTGGAAGGTCACCGTTGGTGCCATCTGCGTCGTCCCGGCAGCCGGCTCTACGCCCAGCGTCATTGCGAGCAGTCATACCAGACCACCTTACAGTAGCCTTAAGAATCCTTTAACTGCCGAAGCCCGCGACGGGCCCGATCACAATGACCGCGGGCGGTCGAATCCCCTCCGCACGCACCTTCTCGCCGACATCAGCAAGCGTTGCGCGCACCGTCCGCTGGGCGGCCGTCGTACCGTGCTGAACCACCATCACCGGTGTATCCGCTGGTCTACCGCCTGCCAGCAACGCGGCGGCGAAAAGCTCGATGCGCTCGACCGCCATCAGCAGGACGATCGTGCCCGACATCGCGGCCAGCGCATCCCAATTCACTAACGATTCGGGGTGGTCCGGCGCAACATGGCCGCTGACCACCACGAACTCATGCGTGACGTGGCGGTGGGTGACCGGAATGCCGGCCAGTGCGGGAACCGCGATGGCACTTGTCACTCCCGGCACGACGGTGACCGGAACACCGGCTTCGGCGCACGCGATGACCTCTTCATACCCGCGCGCGAAGACGAACGGGTCCCCACCCTTGAGCCGGACGACGAACTTGCCGGCCTTGGCCCGGTCGATCAGGACAGCGTTGATGGCCTCCTGTGCCATCGCGCGGCCGTACGGGATCTTCGCGGCGTCGATCACCTCTACATGGGGCGCCAGTTCGGCGAGCAGCTCCGGCGGAGCGAGCCGGTCTGCCACCACGACGTCGGCGTGGGCCAGCAGCCGCCGGCCGCGCACCGTGATCAGCTCCGGATCGCCGGGACCGCCGCCGACCAGCGCCACACCCTCGCGGACCACATCGTCAGGGTCACCGCTGCGATCGTTGATCACGCCGCGCTGCAGCGCGTCGTGGATGGCCGATCGGATGGCCGCCGAGCGACGGTGCTCGCCGCCTGCCAGCACGCCGACCGAGAGGCCCTCGTACTCGAAGGATGCCGGCGTCACCGCGGTACCGTCCCGGGCCACGTCGGCGCGAACACAGAAGATACGGCGGCGCTCTGCCCCGTCGACGATCGCGGCGTTGACGGCCGGGTCGTCGGTGGCGGCCAACACGTACCAGGCGTCGTCGAGGTCTTCGTCGCGGAAAGCGCGCAGCGTCACCGTGACGGTTGCCCCGGAATCACCGAATGCCTCCACCGCCGGGGTGGCCTCGCGGGCGATGACGTGCACATCGGCACCGGCGGCGACCAGCAGTGGCAGCCGCCGCTGAGCAACCGTGCCGCCGCCGACCACGACGACCCTGCGGCCTTCCAGGCGCAGGCCGACCAGGTAGGCGTTGTCTGTCACCCGCCGAGCTTAAAGGTTTCGGCCGCGGCGACGAAGCGGGAGCTGGCGTGCGGGTGCGCCGCCGGGTGCGTATGCAGATACCCGGCATGGACACCCCGGCGCACGGCGCCGTCTGCGACCTTCTGGCCCGCTGCTGCGCTGAATGTCCAGGCCGCCGGATACTCCTCGCTGAAAGTCACTGCGGTGCGGTGGAACTCGTGACCACTGGCCCGCTCCCCGACGCCGTGCACCGATGAGTCGGCGACGGCCACGGCATCGCGGTAGCCCAGGGTTAACTGCTCGGTGAACCGCGCCGAACCGGCCAGCGCCCCGCACATCGGTACGCCGTCGAGATCGTCGACCAGATAGGTCAGGCCGGCGCATTCGGCGTGCACCGGGGCACCGGCTTCGGCCAACTGCCGGATCTGGCCGCGCACGGCCGCGTTGGCCGACAGTTCTGCGGCGAACTGTTCGGGGAACCCACCCGGGATGACCAGGGCCGCGGTGCGTTCGGGCAGCGTGTCGACGAGCGGGTCGAAGTCCACGACCTCCGCTCCGGCGGCCACCAGCAGCTCCCGATGCTCTGCGTAGCCAAAACTGAAGGCGCGACCGGCCGCCAATGCGACGGTCACGCTGCCGGACGGCCGCGCCACCTCCGGGGACCACGGGTCCGCGGTCACGCCGCTGGCGGCGACGGCGACCAGCGCCGCGATATCCACATGCCGGGCCACCAGATCCGTCATCGCAGCGACGGCCCGTTCGGCCAACGCCCCGTACTCGACGGCGGTCACCAACCCGAGGTGACGTGAGGGCACCTCCAGTTCGGCCGCGCGCGGGATGGCTCCGAGCACGGGCACACCGGTCTGTCCGCACGCCTGGCGCAGCACCTGCTCGTGGCGCGGCGTGCCGACCCGGTTCAGGATCACCCCGGCCACCTGGATCGATGTGTCGAATGTCGAAAAGCCATGCAGCAGTGCGGCAATACTGTGACTCTGCCCCCGCGCGTCGACCACCAGCACCACGGGCGCACCGAGCAGGCCCGCGACATGTGCGGTGCAACCCTGAGCGACCGCACCGCTGTCGCCTTCGGCGATGCGGCCGTCGAACAGCCCCATCACGCCTTCGACCACAGCGATATCCGAGCCTGCGGTGCCGTGCCGGTACAGCGGGCCGATCAGCGACTCATCGACCAGCACCGGATCGAGGTTGCGCCCCGGCAGGCCGGTGGCCAGCGCATGATAGCCGGGATCGATGAAGTCGGGGCCGACCTTGAACGGCGCGACGCGGTGCCCGGCCCGGCGCAGGGCACCCATCAAACCGGTTGCCACCGTGGTCTTTCCGCTGCCTGATGCGGGTGCGGCGATGATGACCGCGGGGATGCTCAAGGGATCACCATGCTTACCATTCGATGCCTCGCTGACCCTTGCGGCCGGCGTCCATCGGATGTTTCACCTTGGTCATCTCGGTCACCAGATCGGCGGCGTCGATCAGCGCCTGCGGTGCGTCACGCCCGGTGATCACCACATGCTGGTGACCGGGACGGTCGGCCAGCGTCGCGATCACGTCGTCGGTGGAGATCCAGCCCCACTTGAGCGGGTAGGTGAACTCGTCGAGAACGTAGAAGTCGTGCTGCTGTTCGGCGATCCGGCGGCTGATCTCGGCCCACCCCTCGCGGGCGGTCTCGGCATGGTCGACCGCTGTTCCGTCTGCGCGCGTGTTCGGCCTGGTCCAGGACCAGCCCGAGCCCATCTTGTGCCACTGCACGGGCCCGCCGGTGCCGTGCTCGTCGTGCAGCCTGCCGAGTTCCCGAAAGGCGCTCTCCTCGCCGACCTTCCATTTGGCGCTCTTGACGAACTGGAACACCGCGATATCGAAACCCTGGTTCCAGGCCCGCAGCGCCATCCCGAACGCGGCGGTCGACTTGCCCTTCCCGGCTCCGGTGTGCACCGCCAGCAACGGCGCGTTGCGCCGCGCCCTGGTGGTCAGCCCGTCATCGGGCACGGTCAGCGGTTGCCCCTGTGGCATCGCGCCTCCTACGCAGCGGTCTTGACCAGTGAGGTCAGCTCGCCGGCCTGTAGTTGGGCCAGCCGCACCGCGGGCGCTTCCAACTGCTGCGCCAGCTGCTCGGCCAGACCCAAACGCACAAAAGAGGTCTCACAGTCCACCACCACGGCGGCCGCGCCCTCGGCAACCAGCAGGCGCGCAGCGGTACGGGTCCGGCCCAGCGGGTCCGGGCCACCGGTGGCGCGCCCATCGGTCAGCACCACCACCAGCGGACGACGGGCACGGTCGCGCGCCTTCTCCCGCAGCACCACATCGCGAGCGGCCAACAAGCCCTGCGCCAGAGGCGTTTTGCCGCCGGTATCGAACCGGGCCAGCCGCCGGCCTGCGATGTACACCGATGATGTCGGCGGGAGTAACAGGTCGGCCGACTGACCACGGAAGGTGATCACCGCGACCTTGTCGCGGCGCTGATACGCATCACGCAGCAGTGACAGCGTGGCGCCACCGACGGCCGCCATCCGGTCCCGTGCGGCCATCGATCCCGATGCGTCGACGACGAAGATCACCAGGTTGCCTTCCCGGCCTTCCCGGACGGCACGCCGCACATCGTCGGGCTGCACCCGCGGTCGGCCGGGGTGTCGCTGATTGTTGACCGCCGCCAGCAATGTCGCGAAGACATGCGTGCCGTGGCCCTCACCGGGCACATCGGTCGAGCCGACGGTGCTGCCGGTGCGGTTGCGGGCACGGGAGCGCCGGCCCGGGGCTCCCTGGCCGACACCGGGCACCACGAGCGCCTTCGTACGGAAGGCGGCGGCCGGGGGCGCGTTGGACCGGGCGGGCGGCGCGGCCGATCGCTCGGGTGCCTTGGATGGCTCACCGGCCTGCCCGTTGGTGTGCGAATCTCCTTGCGGGGCCGGGCCGTCCACGGGGGCATCCGATCCGCCACCGCCGGGCGCCTCGGGATCGGGATCGGGTTCGGGATCGGGATCGGTCTGCGAGAGTGCCTCGTCGAGGCGTTCGGGATCCAGGCCGGGATCGTCGAACGGATCGCGCCGGCGCCGGTGCGGCAGGGCCAGCTCGGCCGCCACCCGGATGTCCTCTTCCTCGACGGTGTCGCTGCCCCGCCAGGCGGCATGCGCCATCGCGGTGCGCGCCAGCACCAGATCCGCGCGCATCCCGTCCACATCGAATGCCGCGCACAACGCGGCGATGCGGCGTAACTCGTTGTCCGACAACACCACATCGGCCAGGCGCTCCCGCGCTGCGGCGATCCGCCGGGCCAGGTCGGCGTCCGCCTCGGCGTGGCGTGCGGCGAAACCGGCCGGGTCGGCCTCGAAAGCCAGCCGGGAGCGGATCACCTCGACCCGGACATCGACATCGCGCGAGGCGGCCACGTCGACGGTCAACCCGAAGCGGTCCAGCAACTGCGGGCGCAGCTCGCCCTCTTCGGGGTTCATCGTGCCGATCAGGACGAATCGGGCGTCATGCGAATGCGATACACCGTCACGTTCGATATGCACCCGGCCCATCGCCGCGGCGTCGAGCAGCACATCGACCAGATGGTCGTGCAGCAGGTTGACCTCGTCGACGTACAGCACGCCACCGTGCGCACGGGCCAGCAGACCCGGCGAGAAGGCGTGCTCGCCATCACGCAGCACCTTCTGCAGATCCAGCGATCCGACCACCCGGTCCTCGGTAGCACCGATCGGCAACTCGACCAGTCGCGCATCGTCATCGACATGCGCGAGCACCGCGGCCAGCGCGCGAACGGCGGTCGATTTCGCGGTGCCCTTCTCCCCGCGGATCAACACGCCGCCGATATCGGGGCGCACCGCACAGAGCAGCAGTGCCAGCCGCAGCCGATCGTGGCCCACCAGTGCACTGAACGGATACAGGGCCGGCCCAACAGGAGCTATCACAGAGTCACCGCTCCCGGCCGAATCATCGGCACGTGCGGGACGCCGTCCTCCATGAACTCGTCACCGTCGCGGACGAACCCGTGCGCGCCGTACATGTCCTGCAGGTAGGTCTGCGCATCGATGCGGCAGGGGTAGTCGCCCACTTCGGCGATGGCCGCCTGCATCAGCCGCGCGGAGTGCCCGTGCCCGCGGTCGGCCCGCTTCGTACACACCCGCCCGATCCGGAAAACCTTCTCACCGCCGGGGTGTTCCTCCATCAGCCGCAGCGTCGAGATCACCTGACCGCCTTCACCTTCCAGCCAGAAGTGCCGCGTCTCGGCGAGCAGGTCGCGGCCGTCGAGTTCCGGGTAGGGGCAGGCCTGCTCCACGACGAACACCTCGACCCGCAACTTGAGCAGTTCGTAGAGCGTGGCAGCGTCCAGATCCTTGGCCCAGTTGCGGCGCAGTGCGACCGTCATCGCGCAGTCACCGTCATACGGGCGCGGGAGCATCCAGCTTGAGCACCTTGGTGCCCCAGTCCCAGACCTCCCGGAACAGGGCGGGTTCGGTGGACAGCGCAGTGCCCAGCGAGGGCACCATCTCCTTGAGTTTGGGCAGCCAGCCCTGGTAATGGTCGGCGAAGCAGCGCTGCATCACCTCCAGCATCGCAGGCACTGCGGTCGAGGCGCCCGGCGAGGCACCGAGCAGACCGGCGATGCTGCCGTCACCCGCGGTCAGCACGGTGGTGCCGAACTCCAGCACCCCACCGGCGCCCTTGCGACGGATCACCTGGACGCGCTGACCGGCGATATCCAGCTCCCAGTCGGAATCGACTGCGCCGGGAGCGAATTCGCGCAGCGTGTCGACCCTCGCGCTTTCGCTCAGCAGCAGCTGCCCGATCAGGTACTTCAGCAGACCCGTCTCGGTGAGGGCCACACCCAGCATCGACGCCAGGTTGTTCGGCTTGACCGACAGCGGCAGATCGGTGACCTTGCCCTGCTTGAGGAACTTCGGGGACCAGCCGGCGAACGGGCCGAACAGCAGCCAGGACTTGCCGTTGATGACCCGGGTGTCCAAGTGCGGCACCGACATCGGCGGGGCACCCAGCGGCGGCAGGCCGTACACCTTGGCCTGGTGACCGACGGTCACCTCCGGATTCCCGGTGCGCAGGAACGCGCCACCGACCGGGAAACCACCGAAGCCCTTGGCCTCCGGGATGCCGGCCTTCTGCAGCAGCGGCAGCGCGCCGCCGCCTGCGCCGACGAAGACGAACTTGGCGTTGATCTTGCTCTTGACCCGGGTGCGGCGGTTGGTGACCTTCACCGTCCAGGTGCCGTCGGGCTCCTTGTGCAGATCGCGCACATCGTGGCCGAAGAGCGTGGTCATACCGTTGTTGGCGGTGTAGCCGATCAGCTGGCGCGACAGAGAGCCGAAATCGACGTCGGTGCCTGCCTGCGTCCAGTTCAGCGCGACGGGATCACTGAAATCCCGTTTGGCGGCCATCAGCGGCAGCCGGCGGCTGAACTCGTCCTTGTCGTTGATGTACTCCATCGACGCGAACAGCGGATTGGGCGCCAGGGCGTCATAGCGGGCACGCAGGTACTCCGCGTTCGCGGCGCCCTGCACGTAGCTGACATGCGGGATCGGATTGAGGAAGCTGCGGACGTCGGGCAGCACGCCGTTGTCCACCGCGTAGGCCCAGAACTGGCGCGACACCTGGAACTGCTCGTTGACGTAGATCGCCTTGGTGGTGTCGATGGTGCCGTCGGACTTCTGCGGCGTGTAATTGAGCTCGCACAACGCCGAGTGGCCCGTTCCGGCGTTGTTCCACGGGTCGCTGCTCTCGGCGGCCGCACCATCGAGGCGCTCGATCATGGTGATCGACCAGTCGGGCTCGAGAAGGCGCAGCAGCGCACCGAGGGTGGCGCTCATGATGCCTGCGCCGACGAGCACCACGTCTGTCTTAGCTACATTCACGTCAGACACGCAGATCCTTGGTCCTTCACTGCTCGCATTGTCCGCATTTTTCGCGGCTTGCCGATCACTAAGGTTATCCCGCCGGTGTCAACGCAAGCGGTCGGGCCGCACAGGTCACTACAGTGACTATGGTGACCGGCTGGGAGCCTGACGTATTAACTGGCTATTGGCAGCAGTCCGTGGCCCTCGGTGCCGATCCCGACGGTGAGGGCGAACTGGTCGCCACGCTCATCCGTCGTGGTGAGCCACCACACAACGGTGAGCGCGCGGTGCTGTTGGTGCACGGCTACACCGACTACTTCTTCCACACCGAACTGGCCGACCACTTCGCCGCGCGCGGGTTCGCCTGTTACGCCCTCGACCTGCCCAAGTGCGGACGGTCCCGCCAAGATGGCCAGACCCCGCACTTCACCTCCAACCTGGCGCACTACGACGCCGCACTCGAGGCCGCTCTTGATGCCATCGGCGGCGCCGAGGTGCTGATGTACGGGCATTCGGCGGGCGGACTGATCGTGTCGCTGTGGCTGGACCGGCTGCGCCGGCGCAATGCGACCGGCCCGATCAACGGGCTCGTGCTCAACAGCCCGTTCTTCGACCTGCACGGGCCGGCGATTCTGCGTACCCCGCCGACTTCGGCCGCGCTGATCGCGCTCGCCAGGTTCCGCAGAATGCAGGTGGCCCGCAAGCCGACTCGGGGCGGATACGGCACCACCCTGCACCGCGACCACGCCGGCGAGTTCGAGTACAACCTGGAGTGGAAGCCTGTCGGCGGATTCCCGGTCACCTTCGGCTGGATCAACGCGATTCGGCGCGGTCAGAAGCGGCTGCACCGCGGCCTGGACGTCGGGGTCCCCAGCCTGATCCTGCGATCGGACCACAGCGTCACCGAGTCGGCTGATCCCGATCTCATCCAACGCGGCGACGCGGTGCTCGACGTCGCGCAGATCGCCCGCTGGGCGGGCTGCGTCGGCGATCGGCTTACGGTGGTCCCCATCGCCGACGCGAAGCATGATGTATTTCTGTCGGTCGCCGAGCCGAAGGCGACCGCCTACCACGAACTCGACACCTGGCTGGACTGGTATCTCCGGACCGGGACGTCATCGACCACACCACATTCCGGATAGGACGGCCCTGCGTGGAGCACTACGACCTGACCATCGTCGGCACCGGCTCGGGCAACAGCATCGCCGATCCCGGGTTCGACGCCCGCTACGGCGAGATGCGCGTCGCGATCTGCGAACAGGGCACCTTCGGCGGTACGTGCCTCAATGTCGGCTGTATCCCGACCAAGATGTTCGTCTACGCGGCCGAGGTCGCCCAGACCATCAAAGAAAGCTCCCGATTCGGCATCGACGCGCACATCGACAAGGTGCGCTGGCCCGACGTCGTGTCCCGGGTGTTCGGCCGCATCGACCCGATCGCCGCCGGCGGCGAGAAGCACAAGCGGAGTCTGCCCAACATCGACGTGTACGGCAGCCAAACGCGGTTCACCGGCGCTGCCGATGGCTGCTACACGCTGCGCGCCGGCGACGGTGCGGAGTTCAGTTCCGATCAGGTGGTCATCGCTGCCGGTGCACGAGCCATCGTGCCGCCCGCCATCACCGAATGCGGGGTCCGGTACCACACCAGCGACACCATCATGCGGATCGGTGAACTGCCCGAACATCTCGTCATCATCGGCGGCGGTTTCGTGGCCGCGGAGTTCGCGCACGTGTTCTCCGCGCTCGGGGTGACGGTGACCGTCGTGGTGCGCGGCCCGGGCATGCTGACCCACTGCGATGAGACGGTCTGCCACAGCTTCAACGATCTGGCGGCGGCCACATGGGATCTGCGGACCCACACCAACGTCGTCGGGTCTCGCCCGCGCAGCGGTGACGGTTTGGTCCTGGAACTCGACGACGGGACCGAGCTGGCCGCCGACATGCTGCTGGTGGCCACCGGCCGCAGGCCCAACGGCGACCTGCTGAACGCCGCGGTGGCCGGGGTGGCACTGCAGGACAGCATGGTGGTGGTCGACGACTACCAGCGGACCACTGCGCGCGGCGTGTACGCCCTCGGCGACGTGTCCTCGGCCTATCAGCTCAAGCATGTGGCCAACCACGAGATGCGGGTCGTCCGGCACAATCTGCTGCTCGACTGGGATGACACCGCGGCCATGGTGGCCACCGATCACCGGTTCGTACCGTCGGCGGTGTTCACCGACCCGCAGATAGCCTGCGTCGGGCTCACCGAGGCCGAGGCCCGCGAGGCCGGCCACGACATCGTGGTCAAGGTCCAGAATTACGGCGACACCGCGTACGGGTGGGCCATGGAGGACACCACCGGCATCGCCAAACTGATCGGTGACCGCGCCACCGGAAAGATTCTGGGCGCGCACATCATGGGCCATCAGGCCTCGTCGATCATCCAGCCGCTGATCCAGGCGATGAGCTTCGGCCAGACCGCCAAAGAGGTTGCCACCGGACAATATTGGATCCACCCGGCGCTCCCGGAAGTGATCGAGAACGCGCTGCTGGGTCTCATCGACTGACCCTGAAACCCCACGGTAGCTCCAGTCGGTGCGCGGCGAGCAGGTCGGCGTCGCCGAGAATCTCCGGCATCGCACCGTCGGCGACCACCCGCCCGTCATCGAGTATCACTGCGCGGGTGCACAGTTGGGCGGCGTAGGGGAGGTCATGGGTGACGACGAGGATGGTTGCCGCTAGCCCCGCCAACGTCTCGGCGAGTTCACGCCGGGCCAGCGGGTCGAGATTCGCCGATGGCTCGTCGAGCACCAGGATCTCCGGGTGGCAGGCGAGCACGGTGGCCAGCGCGGCCCGCCGTCGCTGTCCCAGCGACAGATGCGCCGGGCTGCGATCAGCATGATCGGTCATCGACACCGCCGCCAGCGCATCGGCGACACGGGCGCTCAGTTCGGTTCCGGCCACTCCGAAATTGGCCGGACCGAACGCGACATCCTGTGCGACGGTCGGCATGAACAGCTGGTCGTCGGGGTCCTGGAAGACCAATCCGACCCGCCGGCGGATCTCTCGAACTGTCGTGCGCGACAAAGGTGTCTCGCCGATCGACACCGAGCCCTGCGTCGGGGTGAGGACACCGTTGAGCGAGAGCATCAGCGTGGTCTTGCCGGCCCCGTTCGGCCCGAGAATGGCAACCCGCTCCCCCGCTGCCACGGTCAGATCGACACAGTCCAGGCCGATATGCCCGTCGGGATACACATGACGAAGACCCGAAACCCGCACCGCCGGTGGACTCATCGCAGCGCCCATGCAGATATCGACACCGCGATGGCCAGCATCGCCGGCGACAGGGCGACCCAGTCGACGGCCCGCGCACGGTCGGGCCCGGCAGCCAGTTCGGGTACCCGGCCGTCGAATCCACGCGACAGCATCGCCAGGTAGACCCGCTCGCCCCGCTCGTAGGAACGCAGGAACAGCGCACCGACGCTGCGCGCCACTGCACCGGCCTGATGCAGCATGCGCGGCGAGTCACCGCGCGACAGTCGCGCCATCCGCATCCGTTGCGCTTCGGCGGTGAGCACATCGATGTAGCGGATCATCAGTACCAGCATCGAGGTCACGAGTGCGGGCATCCCCAGCCGGCTCAAGGCGACAGGAAGCTCCCGCGCCGAGGTGGTGGCCGCGAACGTCAACGACGCCGCCACGCCCAGGGTGCCCTTGACCACGATGCCCCACGCCGCCCACAGCCCGGTCACCGACAGCTGAATCGCTGCGATGGAAAGCTGTCGCCCTCCTTCGGCGAATGGCAGCAACACTGCCAGCACCACGAACGGTGCCTCGATCAGCATCCGGGGAAGTACCCAGCGCAGCGGGATATGGGCCAGCCGCCAGACGGCCAGGATGAGCACTGCGTAGATCGCGTACGGCCAGAACATGTCCCGCGGAGTGGCCACCACGGCCAGCACCATCAGGACAAGGCAGACGATCTTGACCTCCGCAGGCACCCGGTGCACCGGGGAATCGTCGACCCGGAACAGCGGGTGCGAGTGTCCGGCGCCCATCTATCCGGGATGCCTAGGTATCGGATCTACAGTATCGGATCTACGGCGGGCGATGAGCCAGAACACGCCACCGGCAACCGCGAGGGTGACGATCACCCCGATCACACCGGCCAGCCCGCCGGTGCCGTCCTTACCGACGATTGCATAGTCGGCCAGCGGTGACGTCGCCATGGCGTGATCACCGGCATGCTGGGCGATACAGCTCCCGGTGAGCTCCTCGGTGCCGTTAACCTCGATGACCTCACAGCCCTGCAGCGTCGCCGAGTCCAGTACGTCAGGGCTGGAGCCGGCCAGGTACGAAAGCCCCCCGGCGATCAGCAGGGTGACGATGAGAAAGCCGATCCAGAACGTCTTTCCGCGTGCGGGTGCCGTCATGCCAGTGCCTCCTGTCGGGAACGGCGTAGCAGGTACACCAGGTCGGGGCGCGAGCGCGCCACCGCCACCACCGTCAGTGCGGTGATGACGCCTTCACCGACACCGATCAACAGGTGGGTACCGAACATGTAACCGGCGACGGTGGTCAACGATGCCGATGAGGCACCACTGATCGCATATTCGATGACGAAACCCATGGCCGCAGCAACTGTTCCGATGACCGCCGCGATGAACGCCGACGGGCCCAACCGTTTGGTGAGCGCGTAGGCCGCCGCGGCGGTGCCGTAGCCCGTGGCTACCCCGATGAGCGACATGTTGGTGATGTTGGTCCCCAGCGCGGTGACACCGCCATCGGCGAACAGCAGGCTCTGCACCACCAGCACGATGGAGACACACAGCGCTCCGGTGTAGGGGCCGACCAGGGCGGCGGCGAGCGCCCCGCCGAGCAGGTGGCCGCTCACCCCCGGCAGGATGGGGAAATTGACCATCTGTACCGCGAAGATGAACGCCGCGACAAGGCCTGCAAGTGGAACGGTGCGCTCGTCGAGTTCGCGACGCGCACGAAATCCGCAAAAGCCAAGGGCGACAACGGCGATGACACCGAAGACCAGTGATGTGGGAGCGTTGATGATGCCGTCGCTCAGATGCATCGCGACGAACTGCTGAGCCATTCGTCGAGCCTAGGGGCCCGCACCCATGCCTGTCCAGATGAACAGATAATCACCTGTCAGGTCAGTTGTGGCCCGCGCCGATCCAATGCAGCAGATCATGCACGATCTCGTCGGCGAGGCGGTAACTGACGGAGCGGCCCGCCCGGCTGCTGGTCACCCAGCCCTGCCCGCGCAGCACCCGAAGTGCTTGGGAAACCGCATTTTCCGATCGCCCCAGCGCCGAGGCCAGGTCGCTGACACAGATGCCCGGCACCAGGTGCAAGCTGAGCAGGATCTCCAGGCGGTGCGGGTCCGACAGCAGGTCGAAGCGGCGCGCCCATGCGGAGATGTCCACGTCGGCCGTTGCCGACGAGGCCTTCTGCACCACCGACGCGTCCTCCATATCAGGCAATCTAGTCCTGCCGAGCCATGCAAGGGGCCAGAGGTCCTGACCCGTCACACCGCTCGATCGTCCTCGGCGGTCGCACGTACCAGATCGTCGCGCGCTCGGGCGACCCGGGAACGGATCGTGCCGATCGGACACCCAGCCACTTCGGCCGCCTCAGCGTAAGACATTCCGAGCACTTGGGTGAGCACGAGCGCCTCGCGGCGCTCGGGCTCCAGTCCGTCGAGCAGAATCCGGATCTCGACCATGTTCTCGATGCGGCCACCGACCAGCACATCGTCCAGATCGACCACGTAGGCGGGCCGCGGCCGCGATGAATTGTAGCGAATCTGGTCGACCACGACCCGCCGCGCGATCGACAGCAGCCAGGTTTTGGCCGTCGAACGACCGCTGAAACGGGGCAGCGCCTTCATGGCCCGCAGATACGTTTCCTGCGTTAGATCCTCGGCGCTCCCCGGATCGGACAGGTACGCGATCGTGCGCCACACATCACGTTGAGTGGCCTCGATGAACCGGGTGAGAGCCGCGCGGTCGCCGCGGCCGGCGGCCATGGCGAGTTCGGTCACCCGATCGTTTTCACCTGTTGTTGCCACGGAGGAGAGACTATGGGACGTGCGGCGGGAACTTCTCGCCGCATCCCTACGACTGATGTCATAGGGCAGATGCGCAGGAGGTGAGCACCACGACGTCGACGGATACCACCGCGGCCGACCGTGCGGAGCGGGAGTCAGAACGGCTCCAGTTCGATGTGGACGGCATGTCCTGTGGCGCATGCGCGAGCCGGCTGCAATCAGCGCTGAACAAGCTGCCCGAGGTCCGGGCATCTGTGAACTTCGCCACCCGGGTCGCGACGATCGAGGCACCCGCGGGTATCGACGCGGACATCGTGTGCGATGTCGTGCGCAACGCCGGGTACGGTGCGAAGATCCGCCAGACCGGTGTCGGCCAGCCCGGTGATCCCGATGCCGCCCACGCACGGAGCCTGCTGCTGCGCCTGTCCGTGGCCGCGGTCTTGTTCGTCCCGTTGGCCGATCTATCCGTGATGTTCGCTGTCGTGCCCAGCACCCGCTTCACGGGTTGGCAGTGGGTGCTGACCGCGCTGGCACTGCCAGTGGTGACATGGGCCGCGTGGCCGTTTCACCGCACCGCCCTGAGCCGTGCCCGGCATGGGACCGCGTCGATGGAGACGCTCATCTCCGTCGGCATCATCGCGGCTTCGGCATGGTCACTGTTCACCATGTTCTCCGGGCATCACACTGCCGAGGGCAAAGGCATCTGGCAGGCGTTGCTGGGCAGCGATGCGATCTACTTCGAGGTCGCCGCGGGCGTGACGGTCTTCGTTCTCGCCGGCCAATATTTCGAGGCCCGCGCAAAATCGAAGGCGGGAAGTGCTCTTCGGTCGCTTGCCGCGCTGAGCGCCAAAGATGTCAGCATCGTTCTCGCTGACGGCTCCGAACTGGTCATCCCGGCAGACGAACTGGCCGAGCAACACCGTTTCGCGGTGCGCCCCGGACAGACGATCGCTGCGGACGGGTTGGTGGTCGACGGCTCGGCTGCAGTCGACACCAGCGCGATGACCGGTGAGGCCAAACCGCACCGCGTTCGTCCCGGCGACGCCGTGATCGGCGGGACGGTGGTGCTCGATGGTCGCCTCATCGTCGAAGCGGCCGCAGTCGGCGCCGATACCCACTTCGCGGGAATGGTCCGCCTCGTCGAGGAGGCGCAGGCCGAAAAGGCCGACGCACAGCGGCTTGCCGACCGGGTCGCCTCCGTCTTCGTTCCGTGCGTTTTCGTCATTGCGGCACTGACCGCTACCGCGTGGCTGCTTTCCGGGGCCGGCGCGAATCACGCGGTGTCGGCGGCTTTGGCCGTCATCGTCATCGCCTGTCCGTGTGCGCTCGGCCTGGCAACCCCCACAGCGATGATGGTGGCTTCGGGGCGAGGCGCTCAACTGGGTGTCTTCCTCAAGGGTTACCGGTCACTGGAGACCACCCGCGCCGTCGACACCGTCGTCTTCGATAAGACCGGTACGTTGACGACGGGCCGGCTGACAGTCAGCGCCGTCACCCCTGCGATCGGTTGGAACGCCGATGACGTGCTGGCAGCGGCCGCCGCCGTAGAATCAGCCTCCGAACACGCCGTCGCCCTGGCAATTCGGACCGCGGTCGATAAATATGCTGCGGTCGAGGACTTTCGATCCACGGCCGGCCGCGGGGTTGAAGGTGTGGTGTCCGGACGGTTCGTGCGCGTCGGAAAACCGTCGTGGATCGGGTCGGCAGCGGCCCCCGCCACGCTGTATTCGGAACGGCGACACGCCGAATCGCGCGGGGAGACAGTCGCCTATGTCGAGGTCGACGGCGAGGTGTGCGGCCTGATCTCAGTCTCCGACAAGATCAAGGACTCCGCTGCCGACACGATCTCCGCGCTGCACGCGAAGGGCCTGCGCACCGTGCTGCTCACCGGAGACAACGCGGCCTCGGCAGCCGCCGTCGCCGCCCAAGTCGGTATCGACGACGTCATTGCCGATGTCCTGCCCGACGGCAAGGTCCACGTCATCGAGCAGCTCCGGGAGCAGGGCCGTGTCGTCGCGATGGTCGGGGATGGCATCAATGACGGGCCGGCGCTGGCGTGCGCGGATTTGGGGATGGCGATCGGACGCGGCACCGATGTCGCGATCGGCGCGGCTGACGTGATCCTGGTCCGCGACGACCTCACAGTGGTGCCCGTCGCACTCGGGCTGGCCGAGTCCACGATGCGCACCATCAAGGTGAATCTGATCTGGGCGTTCGGCTACAACATCGCAGCGATCCCGGTGGCGGCTGCAGGTCTGCTGAACCCGCTGATCGCCGGTGCGGCAATGGCGTTCTCATCGTTCTTCGTCGTCTCGAACAGCCTGCGGCTACGCAATTTTGGTGCGAAGAATCAGGATGACTGAACGTTCAACCAACTGGGAACTGGAGGTCACATGGAACGTCGCCTCGTGCTCACTCCCCGCAGTGGTACGCAGCAACGCCGGCGGACACTGGAATCACAGCTTCTCCTGGGACACGATGACGCCTCGCGCCCACAGCGGTGCACCGTCGGCCGAACCAGAATCGCCGCGGCGAATACCTGGCCGACTGGTGGCAGGTGGTGGACTGGAACACGGTGTCGCACCGCTACGCCGCCGCCACTGCCTAGCCGGTACGAAAACAAATCTGGGACTTTCGGGAACTAACGTCGCGGGCCATCCGACTATGCCTGTGATGCCACGTGCGCACTGACTCCAGTGACAGGGCAGCCAACCTGCCCAGCCCAAGGGGATTGCATGACGACGACGGTATGCACGAATCGGCGCGGTGACGCTGCGGTCCTTCGACGAGTATGGCGGCTGCACCTTTGGGTCGGGCTGTTTGCCGCTCCGGTGCTGGTGGTCCTGGCCTGCTCGGGCCTGGTGATCCTGTACAGCCAGCCGATCGACGACTGGCTCAACCGCGACCTGTTCCTCGTCGAAAAAGGAACCACTGAACAAGGAACCACTGAACAAGGAACCACTATGGTGCCCCTGGACGATCAGCTCGCCACAGCCACCAGCCACGTCAGCGACACTTTCCTGCTGGATGCGGTCATTCCGCCGGCCGCGCACATGGGCAACCAGTTCGGCATCCTGACCCGCATCATGGCCACCGCCACTGCTCTCGGTGTGATCCTGAGCGTGATGACGGGTCTGCTGATGTGGTGGAAGCGGCGCCCGGCGGGCAAGACCGGTCTGCCGAGCCCGGCGAGCGCGGCTACCCGTGCCGATACCCCCAAGCGCGCGGTCATCGGCGTCTCGGTGGCAGCGGCGGCGCTCGGCGTGATCTATCCCGCCTTCGGCGTATCTCTGCTGTTGGCGCTTGCCATCGAAGCCGTGCTCGCCGCCCGTCGTCGCTCACTCGGGAAGACGGAAGGTCGCGAGGACGTCCCGGTCGGACAGCCCGCGCCCCGCACCGGCGTTGACGACACCTTGGTGGGTTCGCGTTGATCGAGGATCTCTTGCTGCGGTGGGTTGTCACCGCCTTATTCGCCGTCAGTGCCGCCGAATGCGTTTATGCGATGTTCAGCTGTCGGCGTTCCTGGCCGCAACTCATCAGTCACGCTCTGCATTTCGCGATGGCTGTCGCCATGGCGGTGATGGCGTGGCCGTGGGGTGCCGCGCTGCCGACCATCGAGCCGATGGTGTTTTTCCTACTGGCGACGGGTTGGTTCGCTGTCCGAACCGTTGCCACGGTAGAGCACCGCGGGGTCAACGCCTATCACGCGGCGATGATGGCTGCGATGGCCTGGATGTACGCGGTGATGAGTGGCACGCTCGTCCCACAGCCCGTTGATGGCGTCAGTACGGGTGCGGGGCACGGCGGACACCACGGGGATCATTCGATGCCTGGGATGGGCGCTTCCGATATCTCGGCGCCGCCGTTCATCGACGGACTCAACTGGCTGTGCACAGCCGGTTTCGCGGTGGCGACGGTGTGGTGGCTTTACCTGTACTTCACGGCCAGTCGCTTCTTCGGCACCGCGTGCCAGGCCATGATGGCCGCAGGCATGTCCATCATGTTCGCGGTGATGCTGTAGCCGGGTCAGGCCGCCGAGCCATCGGTGGGCCAGAGATGACCGCGGCGACGCCCACGCGAAGCATTCAGTGGCAGAACGATCTCGGCCTCGCGGTACGCGTCCTCGGGCGTCGGCGGACTGGCCGAGCTCTGACGCCAGACCATGATCGTCAGGAAGGCTGCGACCAGTATCGGGATATGCGTCAGGACGCGGGTGGGTGTCACTTCGCCCGCGACCGCGTCGGCAACGACATACGCCCCGAGGACGGTGGCAAAGACCGACAGCACTCCCCCGAGCCCGGCGGCCGCCACGGGCCAGCGCGCCGCCACGAGAATTGCGACGCCGATGGCGATCGACCATGCCGTGGACTCGTTGAGCAGGTGACCGCCCTGGCCCGCGTCGTGGTGGTGGGCAAGGCCGACGCCCATCCCGAGTGCCTGCACGACGCTCACCGCGATCTGGGCGAGGCCCGTCACGAACAGTGCCCATCGAATCCAGTACCGCGTCGGCCGAATATCCCGGGTCTTGTCCGGTGTCGAGGTGACCGCCAGGACCGTCTCGGGCCGGGCCAGATTGCGCAACTGATCGGCCTGGACGCTGACGATGTCGAACCATGCCCGACATTGCGAGCAACCCGCGACGTGCTCATCCACGCGCGCCGACGGCGCGGGTTCCCGCTCGCCGTCGAGGCGTGCCGAGAGCGCTTCCCGGGCCACTTCGCACTTCACACTTCAATAGTCGCCCATAGCGAGCAGAAGGTTCCGGCCGGGTTAACTACGACACGCAGACGTAGACTTTGGCTGGACGATTCAGTTGAGAGGCCGTGGTGAACGAGGAGCGGACCGAGAACCCCGGACACCGGGTGCATACCGCACTGGCGGTGTCTGTGGTCACCGTCGGGGTCATGGTCTGGATCTATGCCGGGGTGTCGGGAGCGGACCGTTTCCTGGCGACGGGGCGGAGTTTCCCCGGCAGCGCCACCAGCGTCGCCGAGTTCCTCGGGTCGTTGGTGGGCGGTCTGGCCGGCGCATTCTGCTTCGGCATCGTGGCCGTTATCGTGATCAGCACGGTTCCTGACGACGAGGGACGCCTCGGCCATGCCACGTACCGACTCCACCTATGGGTGGAGCGGGCGGCTGTGGTCTGGTTGATGGCCTCGATCGCCATGATCGGTGTCGACGCCGCCAACGCCGCTGGTGTTCCGCTGGGACGGGTGCTGGCGGGTGGGGCCATGGGCGACGCGTTGGCGGCCTCGGAATCGGCGCGCGGCTGGATCGTGGCCGCCGCGGCGGCAAGTGTGCTCGCCATCGGCATCCGATTCACACTGCGTTGGGTGGGCCATCTGCTACTGCTCGTGCCGGCTGGCCTCGGGGTGATTGCGCCGACCGTCACGGGCAACGCCGGCGAAGGACCCGATCACGACACCACGACGAGCGCTGCCATCGTGTTCACGATCGCCGTGGCGGTGCTGTTCGGACTGAAGGTCGCCGCGGCACTGCGACCGGAGGCGGTGTCGCCGGTGCTCCGCCGCACGCAACTGGTGGCGGTCGTCGCCGGCGTCACCGCAGTCGGCTACGGCGCGCTGCTGCTCTCGTCGATGCTGCGGGGCACGGCGATGCTCGACTCAGGTTTCGGGCGGATCGCACTGCTGGCCTGGCTCTTGCTGCTGATGGTCACGGTCACCGATCTGGTGCTGCTGGTGCGCAACACGATTGCGCGGCCGGTGATCGCGGTCGCTGGTGCTGCGGCGATGGTCGCGGTGGTGGGAGCAATCTCCACGATCGCGGTGCTGACGCCGCCACGGTTCCTGGCGCACGCGTTCACCGTGTGGGACGTGTTTCTCGGCTACGAACTACCAGGTCCGCCGACGGTGTTCCATCTACTGACGTATTGGCGTTTCGATCCGCTGTTCGGTATCGCGGCGCTGGTGCTGGCCATCGGATATGTGGCGGGTGTGGTTGCGCTACACCGTCGCGGCGATTCGTGGCCGGTTGGCCGCACCGTCGCCTGGATCATCGGGTGTCTGGCCCTGCTCATCGCGACGAGTTCGGGGCTGCGGGCCTACGGATCGGCGATGTTCAGCGTGCACATGGCCGAACACATGGTGCTCAACATGTTCATCCCGGTGCTGCTGGTACTCGGCGCTCCCGTCACGTTGGCGTTGCGCGCGTTGCCTGCCAGCCCGAAGGGCCGCCCGCCCGGGCCCCGCGAGTGGGTGCTGTGGTTCGTTCACGCGCCCGCGACGAAGTTTCTGGCCAACCCCATCGTCGCGTTCTGGCTGTTCGTCGGATCGCTGTACCTGGTGTATTTCACGCCGCTTTTCGACACCTTGATCCGCTACCACTGGGGTCACGAGCTGATGACCCTGCATTTCCTGCTCGTCGGCTACCTGTACTACTGGGGCATCATCGGGATCGATCCGGGGCCGCGCCGGCTGCCGTTTCTGGCGCGCCTCGGACTGCTGTTCGCCGTCATGCCATTCCACGCGTTCTTCGGCATCGCCACCATGACGATGAATTCAGCGCTCGGCAACACGTTCTACGGCTATCTCGCACTGCCCTGGCTGGCCAGCCTGTCCGATGACCAGCACCTCGGCGGAGCGATCACCTGGGGGTCCAGCGAGATCCCGGTGATCATCGTGGTGGTCGCGCTGGTGGCTCAGTGGGCACGCCAAGACCGCCGCGCCGGCGCCCGGCACGACAGACACACCGACAGTGGTTACGACGATGACCTCGACGCCTACAATGCGATGCTCCGGGAATTGTCGCGCAATCGCGAATAGGCGCAGCCCGACCCGGACATAGAGCTAGTTCCTGGCCATGATTTCCAATCTTCCTCAAAGTACCAATCTTCCTCAAAGCAACTGTCGCACAACGACACCTGCCATGCTTGACTGATCCGTCCCTGTCCACACTGTCAGACACCGATAGCGAGTCCGGATGCACATCGAACCAGGAATCGTAGAGGGTTCCAAGATCATTCTGAGCTATGTGACAGCGAGTTCTACTGGGGTTTACGCCCTTTCACTCGCGTGGAAGCATCTCAAGGAGAGGGGAATCGGCTCGTTCCTCGCCGGAGCGGTGGCGGCAACCGCCCTGGTATTCGTCTTCTTCGAGATCTTCCCGCATTGCTCCGTCGGGGTATCGGAAGTGCATCTCATACTCGGTTCGACGCTGTTTCTGATCCTGGGTGTCGCGCCCGCCGCGTTCGGGTTGGCACTCGGCTTGCTCATCCAGGGCCTGTCCTTCGCTCCTTTCGACCTGCCGCAATACGGCATGAATGTCACGACACTGCTCGTGCCCCTGTTCGCGTTACAGTTCGTCGCACATAAGGTCATCGCACCTGCGACACCGCACGTCCAGCTCAAATATCGTCAAGCGCTGACATTGTCGACGACCTATCAGGTCGGAATCGTGACATGGGTGGCGTTCTGGGCGCTCTACGGCCAGGGATTCGCCGGACAGACCGTCACCGGTATTGCCACCTTTGCCGCCGCCTACTCGCTGGTCATTGTCGTCGAACCGTTGGCCGACCTGGCTGTCCTCGCAGCCGCGAAAGCGCTGCACCAATTCAAAGGCAGCGGCCTGCTGGAGCCTCGGCTCTACAACCCAGCCTGACGCGACCGCAGCGTCACGCGGTGAACTCGGGGCATCGTGGCTCGCAGTCATCGCACTCGGAAGGCCACTGAACGACGGAGACGCCATACCCCTAGGGCATATAGTCGCGGTGTCCCTATCCAAGTGAGGAATACGCATGTTGCAGACATTCGCGATCGAGGGGTTGCACTGCCAGGGCTGTGCCGACACCGTGACCGAAGCACTCAAAGGCCTTCCCGAGGTCTCGTCGGTCAAGGTCGACCTGGACACGAAGGCGGCATCCACCGTCGAGGTGGACGGCAATGCCGAGCTCACCGCCTCAGCAGTTCAGCAGGCGCTGGACGCAAAGGGGAACTTCACCGTCCTGTCCTGACTCAACTCCCGCCCCGGGGCCCCCTGGTTCTCGGAACCTGGGGGCCGTTCTCGTGGAACCAGAGGTCGCCGACACACGACCAATAGTTCGACGGATTGATTCGACGGATTGAACAGTGAGGAACTTGATGCGGCGCGACACCACAATCGAAGCGACTCTGCGCTCCATCGAGGACCGAGTTCTGGGCGAAGTGTGGCTGGGCCGTGCACGGTGTGTCGGCGGCCGCGTGCTCGCCGCCGCACTCGTCGCCACAGCCTTGATGGGCGCCGTTGATGCCCACGCGCATTCACACACGGTAGCCCTCACCGCCCATATTCTTGGCGTCGCCGGTGCGCTCATATCGCTTGCAGCGCTGCACCTTCAGCGATTCGCGTGGGGTTGCGTAGCGATGTACGTCTGTGGTGTGGCCACAGTCGCCGGTATCGGCGCGTTCTGGTGGTATCGGACCGGACACGTGAATCCGATGCCGCTCACCACGGCAATGGGCAGCATGCTCAGCGCCGCCCTCACGGTGGGGTGGCTGAGCGTTCTGATGACACCTATCCACCGGTCCCAGCCCGATATGCGCGCGGTCGATGTTGATCGTTGACACTGCACACGGAGGCGCTCACACCGCTACGGTCTGCAATCTGGCCAACGCGTAGCGCAAGGCATCGATCTCATCGGCGCCGACCCGCGGGTGGCAGCATGCGGGCA
>WOYS01000070.1:66946-78634 GCA_011620645.1 Mycobacterium sp. | reverse complement strand
CCCCACGCGCACTACCGCGAAAGAGCGCGCAATCGGCGAAACAGCTGCACCGGCAACATGATCAATTGATGCAGCATCACGAACAGGTGACCGACGGCGCTGGGGGAAGCGGCAGCGGCGGGTTCACCGTCGGGCCGCTCCGCGGCGGTGTATCCGGCGTCTTGCACTGCCGCACAGAGCTCGTTGGCGGTGATGCTTCCGCTGACGTCGACTGTGGCGGTGCGGGTTGCCAAATTCACCGAGGTCGAAACGCCTTCGATCGCGTTGAGTTTCTTCTCCACACGCCTGACACAGGCACCGCACGTCATACCCCCGACTTCGAGATAGAAGCGCTGGGCGCTGATGTCGTCGATTTCGTTTTCTGTCACTGTCATTCCTCACTTGTGAAGTGCCGTCCGTGAAGCCGGCGACGGTCAAGGCTCTGTTCCGGGCAGAGCACGTCGGCGATCGGCCCCAGAGAGGTTGCTATTTCTGCCACCGATCTGACATCGAGGTCCAGAATCGGATACTGAGCAAGGTATTCTGCGTAGGTACGGTTTCCTATTCTCTGCCCCAGCGTGATCCACCCGTCAATCACCGACCAGCGCCGCGAATTACGCTGCGACCACCCGCTGGCGTCGAGTAGCTGCTTCCATTCGTCAACATTGAGTTCGGTTGTCGTGACACGGCTGAGAAGTTCGGTGTAGTCGACGGTCTCGCCACGGAGCACGTTGATGCCACGACCGAACCCGTGCGAAAGGAATTGCATAATGCTGCGCGCCGCGGCGTCTGCGGTGGTCACTTCCTCACTCACATCCCCGATGGGGCGGGCGTTCAGTGCGCGACACGCATCCACTACCGAGACGAGAACATCAGCAGAGGTTCCTAGCTGCTCATCGCCGGGCAAGACGCGCGGTAGTCGCACCATGGTGTAGTCCAGCGACGGAGCAGAGCGGGCAACGATCAACTCGGCCAATGCTTTTGAAGCTGCATATGGGTACGGAGCGTGGCGAGGGTCGAGAACCCGTGGTGCCATGACGTCATCGGCGATGCTGTAGGTGGACAGATGCACCAGTCTCGCTCCGATACCGACACACGTGTCGACAAGTGCCGATACCAGCTCGATGTTGGGGACATACAGGTCCTCGTAGGGCACCACCATATTCGCGTTGCCGATGCAGTTGATCACCGTGCCGGCATCCATTCTGCGGACAAATTCGGTGATGTCCTCAAGAGGCAGTCCATTCGGCAACACCTCCACGCGAACACCTGCTAGTTGACGAAGCGCTGCCCACGGACGGGCATCCGGCAAGACTGACCTGGTGACCAGGATGACTTCGGAGTCGAGCATGCCCGCCGTCGCCAGCTCGGCGACCACGTTCCCGAATCCGGTGCCGAGTACGCCGGAGGCTCCCAGTATGACGATAGGCCCTGCGCCGCTGGACTTTCGCGCTGCCGAAACAACCGGACTGCGTCCCATCAGCTCCGAAATGTCCTGCCCGACGCGCTCGATTGTCTGTCGGTCCATCCAGGCATGGTCGAACTGGCCTTCGAGTAGGCCCGCGGCCGAATCGGCGCTGATGAGGTCCAGGATGGTGACGTACCGTCCGAGGTGGCGGCGGGTCTCGGGGAGTATTCGGATGAGATCCACCGACCCGATACCCGCCTCAAGTAGCGACGTGGTGGATTGCACCGGACGGCCGAGCTGCGTGCTCCACAGTTGCGCCAGCGTGACGCCCAGTTCAGCCGTCTCGTCGTCTTCGCGCGCAGACAGCTGATACTGCGGCAGCGCCCGTAGCCCGCCACTGTCGACCTTGCCATTGGGCCGTCTGGAGATGGAGCTCACTCCGAGGACGACGAAGGAGGGCACCCGCGCGCCTGCGAGAATACGTCGAATCGTGATTGCCGTGGTCTCATCATCGCGGCCTGTTCGAGTCTGGCGGGTTTCGAACCACACGCTCAGCGGCCCATTGTCCGCCTCGACGGCAACGTCGCATATTTCGGGCACAGCTGAGATCAACGCGCTCAGCTGAGCGATGTCCACACGAACGCCGGCGATCTTGACGACGGCGTCTTTGCGTCCGGCAAAACAGGGCAATCCTTGTTCGTCGATGCTGATGCGGTCTGCCGTGGCGAAGGCACGTATGCCTTTTCCGTCGATGCCCTTGACCAAGCCGAACACCCCGTCGGACATCCCCAGGTATCCGGGTGAGACAAGATCGCCGAGTACGACGATCTCGCCGAACGCGACGAAGACCGAATGCGGCACCAACGGCCGGCCCAACCGCAGTTCGGCGCCCGGATCCGTGGCCCGGCCCTTGCTCACGACCGGCAAGACCGTCACCACGACCGTCGTCTCCGTAGGCCCATAGGTAGAGACGACGGAAACGGGAGTTTCGGCGCCTGACTCGAGCCACTTGCCCACGGCGACAGGCCTAATCGCCTCGCCACCGATAATGATCTGGCGCACACTCTGAGTGTCGGCGGAGCCGGCGACGTCGAGATCATCACACAGCAGATGCCAGATCGCGGTGGGCAGGTCGAGCACCGTGGGGGCATGAACTGCGATATCGCGAGAGAGTGCGTGCAGATCACCACTCTTGGTGGCCGTCGACCGAATCACCGTGGACCCGCAGTAGGCGGCGACGAAGACCTCTTCGATCGAGATATCCGACGTCAACGGTGCGCACTGGAGTATGACATCGCCGCGGCCCCAACGGTATGCCCCTCGCGCCGCATCGCAGAACAGCGCAAGCGCGCCGTGCGTCACCGGCACCAGTTTGGGCTCTCCAGTCGATCCGGACGTCGGCATCACGTACGCGGTGCTGCCGGCGAGGCCGATGTCCTGTGCCACAAGGTGCCTGCGCCGGTCGATGATCTCATCGGCGTCCGCGCCGAGAGCCAGCTGCCGCAGAAGCACGGCAACCTCGACGGTGTGCACGCCGCACACGGACGCCTGGCCGATGGCGCTCGCACGCGCCGCCAGTTGATCCACGCTGCTACAGACGCTATAAGCACAGCCCGCGAGATGGCATGCCACGAGCAGGTCGATGGTGGCGTCAGTATCGTCGTCGGTGAGCACCACCACATCGCCGGGTGGAATCTCATTGTCCACCAGCCAGGCGAGCCAAGGGCGCACATAGCGGCGACTGTTGACCCAGCGGTCCACGTCGGCGGTGGCGTCGACAAACCAGGCTGGTGCGCCAGGATTCACGGGGCCGGGAGGTCGATCGCGTGGCATCACAGAGCCGTCCTGCGATAGTTCCAGCCACTCACCTACGGTCGTCGCCAGCGGTTGATCCCACGTGGTGGGCATCGACGTCAGCACACCTGCGACGCGGCGCGCGACCCCCGTACTCGTGCCGGAGTCTGCGCGATTCCAGACCGCGATGGTGAGGCTACGCTGAAGGTCATCGACAACGGCAGCCACCGTGAGGCTTTCGATGGGACCGATATCGGTGGTCACTGGTGGTCCGGTGAGGAAGGGCCGAAGATCCGGTGCGCACGGCTCTGGCAGGAAGTTCAATGTCAGGGCCTCGATCTGCGAGGTGCGGTTGATCGCCAGGAACATTCGGCGATAGTGCTCTTCGCGCATCCATCGGCGCCTCAGAGCTTTGACGTAGCCCCGGTCGACCGTGCGCGCCACCTCGCTGACGGAGGCGAATGGGAGGAACGTGACGGCGTGTGCCACCGAATTAACCAGGCAGGTGGCGACATTGAGGTCGGGGTTGCCGAACCTGTTGTCCACAGCATGAACCAAAAGAGCGTCTGTATTCTGCCGTGTGCTGGCGTCCACCGCGACCGCTGCCGTCGCCACCAGCACGTTGAGTGGAATGTTCTCACGTTCGCCAAGAGCGAGAAGCTCGGTGTAGGTATCCCCGACCACCGAGAAAGATTCATGGAGAACGCCTTTGGACACTAAAATCGATGCTCGGTCCGAACCCAGGCCGTAGCCGAATCCTTCGCGAGCCTGGGTGGTCAACTCCGTCCGGACGGTGTCCTCCAACCGGTCCCGCGCCTGGTCTGTCTTGTTGTCCTCATAACGGTGAGCCCTCCGCAGCGCGTCGATTCCCAGGTCAACGGAGTCCGTCTCCCCCGCGGTGCCGGCTGCCAGATATCTGCCCAGGGTGGATTCGACGATTCCGGTCCCAGCTCCATCGATGAGCAGGTGATGACAGTGCACATCGAAGACGACGACTGCTCGGCATGCTTCATCGGTCCAGACGGTATAGCGAGCCAGCGGAATGTCAAAGATCCCGCCCATCCAGGTGTGCTGCAGGTTGTCTGGGAAAATCCGCTGAGCGCCCTGAGCCACCACAGAAATGAGATCGTCGGGCTCCAGGCGCGGAACGAGGACCGGGTAGTCATCGCCGGCTTGCAACACACACAGTTGGACCGGCGTCTGCCGGATGGTCGCACGTAGCGCTTCCAGGAAGTGTTGCAGCTCAACGTGATCACACCGATAGCGTCGGCCGATGAGGTACAGCTCGGGATCGGAGTTCTGCAGCACGCCGTTGTAGATGTTCTGCTGGGACTTGCTCAGCACCAGCGTTCCGCGGTGTTCAGGTGGGGCCACGCAACGCCTCCAGTTCCTGGGTCCATGCCTTGACCGAAAGATCGCGAGCGAAGCGTGCGGGTTCTTCGGACTCGCGGTTCACGCCGAGCCGCTTCATCAGAAGTACGAAACGCAACGAGTCCAGCCCCAGGTCTCGCAGGTCGGTGGCTTCGCCGTCGGTCAGATCCGATTCGTCGATGTACAACACGTCGGCCAGTGCCGCGAGAATCTCGTCCCGGATCACGTCAGGCATCAGCGGAGACGGCTGCCGCCAGCGAAGTGCGCATCACTTTGCCGGAGGCTGTGCGGGGGATGCGCGCGATCACGTCGATGCGCGACGGGCGCGCCGCCGATTCCGATTGGGTTCGGTATCGAGCGGCTATCGCCTGCTTGAGTTTGCGCGTTCCGGCGGTATCGAGCGTCGTGGTCGGCACCACCGCTAACCCGACCAGTGCGCCGAACTCGTCGTCGGGAATCTCGTAGCACGCAGCGTCGCGGACGCCGGCGATGTCGGCTGCGATCCGATCGACCTCATCTGGCGCCACATTGACTCCGCCGCAGATGATCATCTCCGATGAGCGGCCCCTAATGTAATAGAACCCGTCATCTCCGAGGTCCAACAGATCCCCCGTGTTCACCCAGCCGTCCACCAGCACCTCGGCTGTTCGCCCAGGGTTGTTCCAGTACCCCAGCATGTTCGCCGGTGACTTGATCCACATCGTGCCCGAGGTCGACATCGACGTCTGACCGGCACCGTGCGGCGGTCCACTGCCGTCACCGTCCAGGTGGACTTGCACTCCGGGGTAGGGCCGCCCTACAGCCCCTGCCTGGACTCTCGCGATCGACTGATCTTCGGTGGGCAGACACAAGGCGGTGCAGCCTGTTTCGCTGAGCCCGTATACCTGAGCGGTACGTATGCCGGTCGCTTCGACGAATTCGATATCGGCGGCGACGGCACGAGATCCCCCATACCCCACCAACCGCAGCGACGACGGCAGCGGCGCGCCGCTCGACCTGACCTCGGCGACCAGCCGCGACAGCAAAGTCGGCACCAGGCAGGTGGAGGCGACGGCATTGTCGTTGAGCAGCTCCAACATTGAGGCCGTGTTTTCGCCTCCGGTGACACACTGGCTGCCCTGCATGAGGCAGTTCAGAATCCACCACAGACCGCCGATGTGGGTGGCCGGTAGCGGTGAGTATGTGGTTTCGCCGACCACCCAGTCCACCCAGTCCAGGTCCGCCGCATTGAGCAGATCGGCGATCGCATAGAAAGTGCGGTGTGCAAGCAGGACGGCCTTCGGCTCACCTGTGGTTCCACTGGTGAAGACCATAGCCAGTGGATCATCGGCGCTGCCGCTCCGGTCGACCAACGACAGGTCTTCTCTGGCTTGCCGCGCGACAGTATCGATCTCAACGGTGATCACTGCGACGTCCGTCGGCGCACCGACGAGAATCCGCTCTGGCTGCCGGATTCTCGGTGTCAGGAGAACTGCCGCCGGATCGGTGATCTGGCTGAACCGTTCAATTGTGGCCGGAGGTGCCTCGCCGTCCACCATGACCGCGACGGCTCCGATTCTGGCGCAGGCCAGTACGGCCAGGTAGGTCTCTGGACCGTTGTCGGAGAAGACCATCACTCGTGACCCGGCCGAAACCTGCTCCGCCCGTAGATCTTCGGCAAGGCTGTCCACGGCGGGGAAAAGGTCTCCGTAACGTAGGATGCTGCTGCCGTCGCAGCGACGCAAAGCCACAGCCTGAGGTGTGCGACAGGCCTGCTCGTGAATACGTTGCAGCACGGCGGGTGATTGGACCATGATGGTGAAACTCCTGCTGACGAACTATGGAATGTTGAGTGCTGCCAGTTCGATCTGACCCGAGGCGGATCCGCCGTCCGCATCCCAGAACTCTATGGAGCATGGAATCTTGAGATACCGCACAGAACGATGCATGATCTCGAAATCCTGACAGATCAGGCGCGCATGAAAGCGCTGGCCGTTAATGGGCCGCCGGAATCGCGTTGCGGCGGTTTTGATCAGCATGCTGGGTAATTGGTAATCGAAGTAGTCTTCGATGGACCACCCCACGAGTACCGGTATCTGCTCGTTGACGATCGCCGGCGCGAAGGCACTGTAGGCCAACTGGTTGAAGCAGATCAGGAATTCGGCCGCGTTGAAGTGCCCAGTGCTGCGAATATACGAGGATTCGTCAATACTGAAGTTGCCGTAGGCCAGCACCGAATTCTCGGTGGCTCGGTACTGCGCGTCCAACAAATACCGGCTGTTTTTGTACTCATAAGGATCGAGGACTTTGAGAATCAGGTCCTCGTCAATCGAAACCATTTCGGATGCTTCGATTTCGGCCAGCTCGGCAGGGGTGATATCGGCGGTGCTCATGCTGCGTATCCCGGTGTCTTGAGGCCATCGAGCATGGTGAGGCGGTGGGTGGTCAGGGTTCCAGCGGCCGTACCGTGCTTGGCCCGGTGCATGAGAACACGGTTGTCCCACAGCACGATGTCGCCCACTTCGTAGTGCTGGATGTGGATGAACGATGACGAGAAGTCCGAGTCAAGCTGTCCGGTCGCGGTCATCAAGTCGTGCAGAATCGCCGGATCCAGGATCCGGCCGCTCTCATCCTCGATCTTGGTGGTGCCCGACGCACAAATGTAGAGAATCTCCTCCCCTGTCTTCGGGTGACGAATCACAGTTGGCCACTTGATCGGTGGTGTGGCTTTGGTGATTTCGGACCACAGCTCACCGATAGGCTTGTAGACGTCCTGTGGCCGAATCTTGATGTGGCGTCGCGGGTCATGCGTACTCAAGGTCCTGCGCACCGGGTCCCGCTTCTCGATAGGAAGAGCCGCCCATACCTTGGCCAGGTCGATGAAATAGGTTCCGCGGTCGGTTGCGGGTACCGCGAGGGGCACCACCATCGAGAATGCGAAGGGTTCGGGCATGAACATGTAGTCGATATGCCAGAAAGCGCCGGTCTTCGGGACGCCCTGCCCCTGTTCGGTGGAGGAAACAAAGATCTGTGGATGTTCCCGGTGGTGATAGATCGGCTCGTAGTACGTCACGATGTCACCAACGACGTTGCCCAACTGGATGAATTGCTTCGGGGTGGGGTGCACGTCTTTGAAGACGATGAGCTTGTTGGTGTACACGAGTTCACGGATCTCGTCTCGTCTAACGGAATCCAGGCGGCTGGGATCTAGTCCGGTGACCTGTGCCCCGAGTCCTTTTCCTTTGACGTTCAGGGTCATTCGAGGAGGTTCTCCTATCACGGTGTCGACTTGCTGTAAGAACAGTCGCGTCAACGGGCCGTCGAGTTCCCGCCTATCGTGCCGTGGTGCCCTCGGAATCGTCGGTCCATGTTTTGGGCAGCAACGGCGTATCGCTGGCTAAGTCGTCCGATACCCGTTCAACGAGTCCGCCCGCCGCACTGCCGCTCTTCACGGAGCCAGTCGACACGCCGAGTCTTCCTCCGCTCCGGGCGCTCGGTGTCACGACCGGCTCATGCTCGCTGCCCGCGGCTGATTCAGCGTTCATGGCTGTCGGCACGTCCAGATACTCGTAACGGTCACCAGGAGCGCGCCCCCGCTCTCTGCGCGCCCGCTTGCCCAGGCTGACAGCCGCCACCCCCGTCTGTCTGGCAGCGCCCACCGTCTGCCCTTGCCCCGCTTTTGCGGCAGTATCGTTGCGCGCCGTTGGACCGAAGCCCTCGGCCGGCGGTGGCAACCCGGGCACGGCGTACAGGGGCTGTGGGACCGGAGCGGCAGCCGACTGCGCAGATGGCGTCCCAGGGGCGGTGCCAGCGGGCTGTGTGACGGTGCCCGTCGATGCCGAGGGTCCCGGTATCGGCGCAGTGGGCACCTGAGTGTCGCCGCGATGGTCGGCCGATGATGGGCCGGTTTCGGGTTGCGGTGCCGATAACTCAGGCAGTGTGAAATCTTTGAACAACAAAGCGAGCGCGCTCAGGGCGCTCAGGCCACTGAGCAGCGGGGCGAAGAGCGGGGCCAGCAGCAACCCGTATGAGGCGTAGTACGGGTACCAGAGCATGTCGTAGAGCAACAATGCCACCCCGGACAGAAACACGGCGACCGGCGGGCTGAAGCCCAGCTGTTCGAAGAAGTTCTGAAAGAACTGCAACAGCTGTTCTATCTGTTGAGGCGAACCTAGTTCCGAGATGAACGTGATGACGTCCCGAATGAAACGCTCGATGGTGCTGGAGAAATCGAGCTGGTTCCTCGAAGGCTGATCGAGTGCGGTGGCTTCCCCGCCAGGCGCCAGGATCGGTGGAGCTGTTTGCAGATTCGGCACCGCGGCAACAGCCGTGGACGAGATGGCCTCGTACACCGCCATCGTTTCTGCCGCCTGCACCCACATCCGGGCGTAGTCGGCCTCGTTGAGCGCAATAGGAATGGTGTTGACGCCAAAGAAGTTGGTGGCCAATAGCACACCGTGCCGTGCGTGATTTGCGGCGAGCTCGCCCAGCGTCGGCATGGTGACCAGGGCGGCACTGTAGGCAGCTGCAACGGTCTCGTGCTGGGTGGCGGTGAAGACGCTGCTGACCGAAGCTCGTTCCAGCCACAATAGATAGGACCCGTGGGCGGCGACGTACCGCTCAGCGCTGGGCCCCTGCCAGCTACCGGACTGAACCGCGGTGAGGATGAGTGTCAGTTCGGCAGCTGCCTCCCCATACTGCACGGCCAGCGCATGCCACTGCGCGGCCGCCGCCAATAATGAAGCAGGTCCCGGACCGCTGCTCAACAACGCCGAATGCACCTCGGGAGGCATGGCCATCCACACCGGCACAGTCACAGCGTGGGACTCCTCATGGTCAGGGTGCGTCAATGCTCGTCGTTGAGCTCACCCTTACTGTCGGATGGCACCGGGACATGGTTCCCGACGGTTTCAATGCCGATGGCCAAGGGAATGCCCATCGCCGCAATGGCGAGGATCGGCATTGCGTCGCTGCACCAGCGAGTCGTAGTAGTGATGCGCATCGTCGCCGAGGACCGACTACCCTCCATCGCAATCCTGACAGACATAATCCTGACAGAACTGTGCGAGCTGAATTCGCCGAACACCTGACCGATGCGCGTCATGGCCACGACCGATGGCGCTTCATCGGGAATCATCGGTACGGCCCGCAGTTTGCCGACAGCCTCCAGCGTGGGCACTGTCGTGCTCACCACAGCCGCGAACAAGAACCACCCGAAGATGATGGGCACCGCAAGGCGGCGGATTGCCGCCGCAAATCGCATGCTGTTGGTCGGCGCATCGATTGGCACTGTGGCGGAACGCTTTTGCGTCATCCGGCCGGAGCAACTGGTTCCAGGAGCATCGATCTTTCTCTGGCCGAGCCGCTTTCGCGTACGGCGGTGCCCTCAACAATGCCTCTTGGCGGGCACGAGGTGGCGGCGGCCCGACCCGATAATCGCGCGTCGCTCGCACGCTGTCAGGCCTCCCCAGATTCCGTACTGTTCAACCCCGGTCAGCGCCTGATCCCGGCACGGCCGTAGCACCGGGCATTGGCCGCACAACCGCTTGGCCTCACGTATTCGTCGTGCACGATGAGGCGGATCCTCCCCGTCGAACCCAAAGAACATCTCCGGGTCCGCACTCCGGCACGATCCGTGCTGATGCCATTCTCGAAGGAGCGTCGCAGACGCGGGATTGGCCCTGACGAATGTCGACGATCCAGCAGTCTTAGATCTCTCATGCACAATTGCTTAGTCGGGACGACGGCCGCGGTAGTTCCGGCAGTAGTTTTCGCCGATGTCGCGCCGATCAGTCCAGGAAGCCGTGCAGCAACGCTGCCGAACCCGCGAGGTGCGCGCACATGGCGTCCGCCGCCGCGGCGGCGGCGTCGGCGAGAATCGCACCGACGATGGCCTCGTGCTGCTCGTCGGAGTTTGCGATGTTGCGGGGCAGCAACGGAATCTGGTCCAACAGGGCGTTGACCCGCATCCGGTTCTCGGCCACCAACGGCACCAGTGAGAACGAACCGGCAGCCTCGGCGATCGCGAGATGCAGCCGTGAGTCCAGCCGGCGGTAGTCCTCGGGGGCCGCACCGCGCACATCGTCAAGTCGGGAACACAGCTCATCGCGCTCGGCATCGCTGAGCGTGCGGCCGGCCGCCGACCGGGGGCCAGCACCCCGAGTCGGATGGTCTGCAGCAGCCGCGCCACGGTGTCCTCGAAGGCGTTACCCAGTCGCACCGGTCGCAGCAGGCTCTCCGACGTCGTCTGCGGATCCGGCGGGGAGGTCATGGCCTGCGGTTTCTCACAGCGGCGTGACGTAGGCGGAACTGATACCGCCGTCGACCAGGAAGGACGAACCGGTGATGAAGGACGCGTCATCACTGGCCAGGAACGCCACCGCGGCGGCGAGTTCCTCCGGTTCGGCGAACCGGCCCACCGGCACGTGCACCAGCCGGCGCGCCGCCCGTTCGGGATCCTTGGCGAAAAGTTCTTTGAGCAGTGGGGTGTTCACCGGGCCCGGGCATAGCGCGTTGACCCGGATACCCTGCCTGGCGTACTGCACGCCGAGCTCCCGTGACATCGCCAGCACCCCGCCCTTGGAGGCGGTGTAGGAGATCTGCGAGGTCGCCGAGCCGAGCACCGCCACGAATGACGCGGTGTTGATGATGGATCCCTTCTGGGCCGGCACCATGTGCCGCAGCGCGGCCTTCGAGCACAGGAACACCGATTTCAGATTGACGTCCTGCACCCGCTGCCACGCGTCGAGGCTGGTGTTCTCGATGAGATCGTCCTCGAGCGGGCTGATCCCGGCGTTGTTGAACGCGATGTCCACACCGCCGTGTACGTCGAAGGCGGTGTCGAACAGGTTGTCCACCGCGGCCGGGTCGGCGACATCGACCTGCACGAACTGGACGTTCAGATCGTTCGCGACGGTCTTGCCGGCGGCCGTGTCGACATCTCCGATGACGACGATCGCGCCTTCGGCCTGCATCCGCTTGGCGGCCGCCAGGCCGATGCCGCTGGCGCCGCCGGTGATGACGGCGACCTTGTCTTTGAGTCGCTGGGTCAGATCCATGTGGTGGCTCTCCTCTACTGCTCTGTTTGGACGGCTACTCTGGGTGGACGGCTACTCTGGGTGGACGGCTACTCTGGGTGGACGGCTACTCTGGGTGGA
>WOYS01000070.1:32654-66846 GCA_011620645.1 Mycobacterium sp. | reverse complement strand
TGGACGGCTACTCTGGGTGGACGGCTACTCTGGGTGGACGGCTACTCTGGGTGGACGGCGATGAAGACGTTCTTGGTCTCGGTGAACGAAAGTGGGGCCTGCGGTCCGAGTTCGCGGCCCAGACCGGACTGTTTGAATCCGCCGAACGGGGTGCTGTAGCGAACCGACGAATGCGAGTTGACGCTCAGGTTACCCGCTTCCACCGCGCGCGAGACCCGCAGTGCCCGCGAGACGTTCTCCGTCCAGATCGAGCCGGACAGGCCGTAGCTGGTGTCGTTGGCCAGCGCGATGGCATCGGCCTCGTCCTCGAAGGGCAGCACCGTGACCACCGGCCCGAAGATCTCCTCGGCGACGGTTCGGTCGGTGCGCTGCGGCGTCAACACCGTTGGCGGGAACCAGAACCCGGGTCCGGTCGGTGCCGAACCCCGGAAGGCCACCGGTGCGTCATCGGGGACATAACCGCGCACCGATTCCCAGTGCTTGCGGGAAACCAACGGGCCCATCTCGGTGTCGCGGGAGGCCGGGTCGCCGACTACCACGCCCGCCACGGCCGGCTCGAGAAGTTCCATGAAGCGGTCGTAGATATTGCGCTGCACCAGGATCCGACTGCGTGCACAGCAGTCCTGGCCGGCGTTGTCGAAGACGCCGTAGGGGGCCGTGGCGGCGGCCCGCTCGAGGTCGCAGTCGTCGAAGACGATATTGGCGCTCTTGCCGCCGAGTTCCAGGGTGACGCGTTTGACCTGTGCGGCGGCGCCGGCCATCACCCGGGTGCCGACGGCGGTGGATCCGGTGAACACGATCTTGCGCACTTGCGGGTGAGTGACGAAGCGTTCGCCGACCACCGGTCCGGCGCCCGGCAGCACCTGGAACAGGTCGGGGTCCAGTCCCGACGCGACGGCCAGCTCGGCGAGGCGCAGCGTGGTCAGCGGCGTCCATTCGGCGGGTTTGAGCACGACGGCGTTACCGGCGGCCAGCGCCGGGGCGAAACCCCACGAGGCAATGGGCATCGGAAAGTTCCACGGCGTGATGATCCCGACGACGCCGAGGGGTTCATTGAAGGTGATGTCGATACCGCTGGCCACCGGGATCTGCTGGCCGGTAAGGCGTTCCGGGCTGGCCGCGTAGTAGGTCAGCACATCGCGGACATGCCCGGCCTCCCATTCGGCCTGCCCGATCGGATGCCCGGAGTTGGCGACCTCCAGGGCGGCGAGCTCACCGATATGCGCGTCGACCACCGCCGCGAAGGCCCGCAGCCCGGCGGCCCGCTCGGCGGGCGCCAGCCGTGCCCAGCGTCGCTGCGCGACGACCGCGCGTGCCACCGCATCGTCCACCGCGTCGACGTCGAGCAGTTCGACATCGCGCAGTACGTCCTCGGTGGCCGGATTGAGGACCGTCGAGGTGCTCATCGGGAAACCCGTTCTGTCGTGTATTCACGTGCCGCATTGACCGCAGCGGTGAACAGTCGCACGTCGTCGAGCCGCTCCTCGGGGTGCCACTGCACCGCAAGCACGAAGGTGTCCGCTTCGAGTTCCACCGCCTCGATGATCCCGTCCGCGGTGTCGCGGGCGCTGACGATCAGCCCGTCGCCGAGCCGGTCGATCGCCTGATGGTGGTAGCACTGCCCGTCGGAGTATTCACCGATGATCGCGGCGAGCCGGGTCCCTGACACCGTGTACACCGAGGAGGTGCTGAACACCGCGTTGCCCTGCTGATGACGGGTATGGCCGAGCACATCGGGCAGGTGCTGGTGCAGGGTGCCCCCGAGAGCCACGTTGAGTACCTGTGCGCCGCGGCAGATGCCGAGTACCGGCATACCGCGTTGCAGCGCCGCGCTCAGCAGCGCGAACTCCCATGCGTCACGCTCACCCATCGACTCGTCGGTGGCCGGATGCCTTTGCCGACCATAGCTTTCCGGGTTGACATCGCGGCCGCCGGTGATCACCAGACCGTCGATCCCGTCGAGGATGCGGTCGGCGACCTCGGTGCCGCCGGGCTGCGGCGGTAACAGCACCGCGGTGCCCCCTGCGCGATTGACGCCGTCGATGTAGATGGCGGGCAGGAAGCTGGCGTCGACGTTCCAGACCCCGGTCTGGGCCCGTTGCAGGTAGGTGGTCAACCCCAGGACGGGGGAAGACGATTCAGAGCCGCTCAAAACCACGCACCCTCTCCCAGTCGGTGACCGCCCCGTTGAATGCCTCGAGTTCCGTGCGTGCGTTGTTCAGATAGTGCGCCACGACCTCGTCGCCGAACGCGGCTCTGGCCACCTCGGAATGCTCGAACAACGCGGCCGATTCGGCCAGGGTCCGCGGCAGCCGTTGCGCCCCGCCGGTATAGGCGTTGCCGGTACAGGCGTCCTCCAGTTGCAGACCCTGATCGATCCCGTGCAGACCACCGGCTATCAGCGCCGCGACGGCCAGATACTGGTTCACGTCACCGCCCGGAGTCCGGCACTCCACCCGCATCCGATAACCGTGACCGACCACCCGCAGCGCACAGGTGCGGTTGTCCATTCCCCACGCCACCGCGGTGGGCGCGAAGCTGCCGTCGGCAAACCGCTTGTAGGAGTTGATGTTCGGGGCATAAAACAGGGTCAGCTCGCGCAGTGTGGCGATCTGTCCGGCGATGAAACTGCGGAACATCGACGACATACCGTCCGGATCGTCGTCGTCGGCGAAGACGGCGGCACCGTCGGCGCCGCGCAGCGAGATGTGGATATGGCAGCTGTTGCCTTCGCGCTCATCGAACTTGGCCATGAAGGTCAGCGATTTACCGTGCTGGTCGGCGATCTCCTTGGCGCCGTTCTTGTAGATGGTGTGGTTGTCGCAGGTGATCAGCGCCTCGTCATAGCGGAACGCGATCTCCTGCTGACCGAGGTTGCACTCCCCTTTCACACCCTCGCAGTACATCCCGGCGCCTTCCATGCCCAGGCGAATGTCGCGCAGCAGCGGCTCCATTCTGGTGGATGCCAGCATCGCGTAGTCGATATTGTAGTCACTGGCCGGTGTCAGGGCGCGGTAACCGGCCTTCCAGGCCTCGCGGTAGGTGTCGTCGAACACCATGAACTCCAACTCGGTGCCGATGAACGCCACCAGCCCACGCTGGGCCAGCCGGTCCAGCTGAGCACGCAGGATGCTTCGCGGGGAGGCCGGGACGGGCCTGCCATCGGTGAAGGACAGGTCGGCCATCACCAGTGCGGATCCGGGCAGCCACGGCAGCAGCCGCAGGGTGGAGAAGTCCGGGGTCATCACCATGTCGCCATATCCGTTCTCCCAGCTGGACATTGCGTATCCGTCGCCGGTGTTCATGTCGACATCGACGGCCAGCAGGTAGTTGCAGCACTCCGCGCCGTGCGCGGCGACCTCCTCCACGAACAGTCGCGCCGAGACCCGTTTACCGATGAGCCGGCCCTGCATATCGGGGAACGCGACGATGACGGTATCGATCTCCCGGTCGGTGACCAGACGCTCCAGTTCAGACTGGGTCAGCATGCTGGCTCCCCTATCGGCTACGGCGGGAGTCGACGGTCACACCGCCGCCACCTCTAAAGGTAGGCCATCAGACCAATGAAATGCGAGAGCACCCCGCCTGTCACCAGGTGCTGGTGCGCATCACGATCTCGGCGGCCAGTTGCGCCGTCGATTCGCCGGCATTGCGCCGCCCGAGCAGCTCCACCAGACGGAAGTCCCCGTACACAAAACGTTGACTGGCGCGGGCCACTTTCGCCGCCGCCGCGGTGCTCACCAGCGCCGTCGTGGCGACCTCCACCGGCGGACACTTCTCGTCGCGGATCTGGCCCGCCTCGTCCTCGGCACGCGGATGCCCGCGGTCGATCACCACCAGACCGGTGAACCGATCCAGCCTGGTGGCCGCGAGCTCCCAGGCCAGCTCGGCCCCCACCCGGTCGCCGACCAGGGTGCCCCAGCGCACCTGAAGTGCGTCCAGGATGCCGATGACCGAATCTGCAGTCAGACGCGGAGAAGGGGCGATGACGACGGTGCACAACGAAGCGATGTGCAGACGGTGACACACCGGGTCATAGGCGGCCGGTGCCTGCTGCACCGACCCGAGCAGCACCACCACTCCGGCGTTCTCCGGTCCCGCGACCTCGACCATGAAGTCAGCACCGTCGACGGTCACCCTGCTCGCAGACATCTGGGTCACGCTAGGACATCCGCAGGCGCGGCGCGGCGGTTTTGCCGGTCTTGCAGATCAGCCATCAGGGTGCCTTCAGACGTTGTGCCTGTTTGCCCGCGATGTCCAGAAATGTCTGTGGCAGCGCGGCTTTGGCGGTGATCGCCCGATTCGGGGTCGGGAACGCGACGGCGAATACGGCCATCGAGCCGACGGTCTCGAAGAAGAAGTAGACGCTGCTGCTGACGCCGGCCAGATCCATCGTCTGCTCGTAGACCAGCGCATCCGGTCGCGGCGTGTCCAGGCGTGTGGTGGTCATCGGGATGGGCTGCGAGCCACGATCGAAGTACGTCCGGAAGCTCGCGCAGCGCTGCGCGATGGCCTCCAGAGCCGCCAGGTCCAGCGGCCAGCTCAGCACGGTGAACAGCATCCGGGCGCCGTCGTAGCCGACGGTGTACTTGGCGGCGCTGCCCGCGCCACGCTCCGCCGACGCCGAGATCACCTTGGTGAAACCCTCGCTGCACCCGGGCGGGTCGGACAGCATCGCCGGCGGTGCACCGGCGCCGTCGGGCTCACCGGGTTTCTCGACGATGCGGTCGAACTGCACCCCGGGCGGAAAGTCTGCCGAGGTCAGCAGCACCCGCTCCAGGCGAGCACCCGGCCATGTCGGGGTGCCCTGCACCGCACTGGCGCAGCCCGTCAGCACCGTCAGCAGCGCCAGCGCGAGCGCCGGCAGCCGTTGCTTCATGAGCCCAGGCTACCCAGCGATGTCCCGATGACCGGTCGTGGCAGCGGGCCGTCCAGCAATCCCAGCACCGCGTCGAGATCCACGTGGGTGGCGAGCGCATCGGCCATCAGATCCAGCTGGGCGTCTCGGCGGGCGACGACGCTGACATCCTCGGCTACCACGAAGCCGGCCCGGCCCGCCGCTGCGGCCGCCTCGGCCAGCCAGGCCCGGCGCACCCCGTCGTTGTCGAGCAGTCCGTGCCAGTGCGTGCCGTAGACCGCTCCGCGGCGGATCCCGACGCCCAGCCAGTCATCCTCGCCGCTGCGGGTCACCTGGCCATGATGAATCTCGTAGCCCAGCAATGGAGTGTCCCAGTGCCGCAACGTCTTCCCCCGCGCGAACTCGATATCGGCGTCGAGCAGGTCGAGGCCGTCGACCACACCGGACCCCGATTCGATCGCGTCGTCGATTCTGCGGCACAGCATCTGGAAGCCGCCGCACACCCCCAGTACCGCCCGGCCCGCCGCGGCGTGCGCGACCACCGCGTCGGCCAGTCCGCGCTCCCGCAACCAACTCAGGTCGGACACCGTCGCCCTGCTGCCCGGCAGCACCACCACATCGGCGTCGGCCACCTCCGCCGGGTCGGCCACCCAACGCACCGCCACTCCCGGCTCACAGGCCAGCGCCTCGACATCGGTGGAGTTGGAGATGCGCGGCAGTCGCACGGCCGCGACCGTCAGCCAATCGGTGCCGCGCGGCGCCACCGGTTGACCCAGACTCCGCCCGGCCTGCACCGACAACGAGTCCTCAGTGTCCAGCCACAGGCCGTCCAGATACGGGATGACCCCGTAGGTGGGCCGCCCCGTCAGCTCCCGCAGTTGGCGCAGCCCCGGTGCCAGCAGCGCGGGATCACCGCGGAACTTGTTGACCAGGAATCCGCTGATGAGCTTTTGATCCTCGGGCTCGAGCACCGCGACGGTCCCGAACAGATGGGCCAGCAGTCCGCCACGGTCGATATCGCCCACCACCACCACCGGCAGCCCGCCTGCACGCGCGAGCCCCATATTGGCCAGGTCGGTTTCCCGCAGGTTGATCTCCGCGGGCGACCCGGCTCCCTCACAGATGACGACGTCGAATTCGCTTCGCAATGAGTTCAACTCGCCGTTGACGACGTCGGCGAGCTGGTTGCGCCGGCTCATGTAGTCACCGGCGGCCATGGTGCCTATGACCTGGCCGCGCACCACCAGCTGCGATGTCCGGTCACTGCCGGGTTTGAGCAGCACCGGGTTGAACCGCACACTGGGCGCCAGCCCGGCCGCGCGCGCCTGCATGGCCTGGGCACGGCCGATCTCCCCGCCCTCTTCGGTGACGGCGGAATTGTTGCTCATGTTCTGCGCCTTGAACGGAGCGACCTGAATCCCCTTGCGCGCCAACAGCCTGCACAGGCCTGCGACCACCATGGACTTGCCGGCATCGGAGGTGGTGCCGGCGATCAGCAGCGCGCTCACACCAGCGTCAGGATCTCGGCGCCGCCATCGGTGACCACCAGCGTGTGTTCGAACTGGGCGGTCCACTTGCGATCCTTGGTGGCCACCGTCCAGCCGTCATCCCAGATCTCGTAGTCCAGCGACCCGAGATTGATCATCGGCTCGATGGTGAACGTCATGCCGGGTTCCAGCACCGTCTCCACCGCGGGCTGGTCGTAGTGCAGAACGACCAGGCCGTTGTGGAATGTGGTGCCGATCCCGTGGCCGGTGAAATCGCGGACCACGTGGTAGCCGAAACGGTTCGCGTACGCCTCGATGACCCGGCCGACGATCGACAGCGCCCGGCCCGGTTTCACCGCCTTGATTGCCCGCATGGTCGCTTCGTGGGTCCGTTCGACCAGCAGGCGGTGCTCTTCGGAGACATCGCCGGCCAGGAAGGTGGCGTTGGTGTCGCCGTGCACACCGTCGATGTAGGCGGTGACGTCGATATTGACGATGTCGCCGTCCTCGATGACCGTGGAGTCCGGGATGCCGTGGCAGATCACCTCGTTCAGCGAGGTGCAGCAGGACTTGGGAAATCCCTTGTAGCCCAGGGTAGACGGGTAGGCGCCGTGGTCGAGCATGTACTCGTGGGCAACGCGGTCGAGGTGGTCGGTGCACACCCCGGGTGCCACGGCCTTGCCGGCCTCGGCGAGGGCGGCGGCGGCGATGCGCCCGGCCACCCGCATCTTCTCGATTACCTCGGGCGTCTGGACCCACGGTTCGTCGCCCTCGACGGCGGTCGGTTTCCACGCATACTCCGGACGCGGAACGGACTTGGGCACCGGCAGTGTCGGGGAGAGCTCACCGGACCGAAGGGGCGCGCGAACAGGCATGACCGTCAGCCTACCGAGATTGCTCCCAGCGCCGTACGCACCCGCTGGGGTACCGAGCCGCCGTGCTGCAACCGCGCTGACGTCAGAGGTTCGGACGGCGCAGACCCGGCTTTCGCAGCACGGGCTTCCAGTTCCGGCGTGGTCCACGGATATCCACCGAGCCGCACACCACTTTTCCGGTCAGGACGATATGCGGGGAGCCCTCTGCGGGGGCATCGCGACGGTGGTCATTGGCGCTGCCCACCACGACCTCGACATCATCGATGGAGGCGCTCGCACCATCGGGCAGGCGCAGGTCCAGCCCGCCGAATCGGAGGTCGAGTTCCACCACGATCAGCGGGCCGGCGAACTGGGCCCGGGTGAGATCCAGGTCTACCGAACCCATCCGCCGGTGCAGAGCCAGCCGGGTGGGCACGACCCATTCCCCGTGACGCTTCAGCGAGCCCATCACTCCGCGCAGCTCGACACGGTCCGCGGCCGAGGTGATGATGGCACCGGGCCCGGGCAGGTCACCGACGAGCGCCTCGAGATCGGTGTGCAGCCGGGCTTGGGACACCAGCGCCGAGCGTTCCTCGAACTCACCGATGTCGATCAGCCCGAGCGCCACCGCATTGTGCAGCCGGCGCAGCGTGCCGTTGCGGTCGGCGTCGGAGACGCGCAGCGCCGTCAGGTCGTCTTTGTTCATCCCCCGAACAGCGTACCGATTTGGGGGTTCACGCCAGATAGTCGGGGGGCAGGCCGTTGAGCATGTCCCGGCACATCCGCACCGCGTACTCCGAACTACCGCCGCCGACGATGAGCGCCGCGAACGCCATATCGCCGCGATATCCGGTGAACCAGGCGTGTGAGCCGCCGTTGAATTCGGCCTCGCCGGTCTTGCCGCGCACATCACCGAGACCGTTGAGATCCTTGGCGGTGCCGTTGGTCACCACCAGCCGCATCATCGGGCGCAGGCCGTCGATCACCGCGGGGCTGAGCGGCTCACCGGCTTCCCCGTTCACCTCGGTCTCGCGTCCCTCGATCAGGTGCGGCACCGGCGTCTTGCCGGCGGCCACCGTCGCGGCCATCAGAGCCATGCCGAAGGGGCTGGCCAGCACCTTGCCCTGGCCGAAGCCGTCCTCGGTGCGTTCAGCCAGGTCCACGGTCGGGGGCACCGACCCGGTCACCGTCGGCACACCGTCGACGATGTAGTCGGGCCCGATGCCGTACCGGGCGGCCGCGGTGGTCAGGCCACGGGGCGGCATGGTGCTGGCGAGCTGGGCGAAGGTGGTGTTGCACGAGTTCGCGAACGCCCGGGACAGCGGCACCGTGCCGAGATCGAAGGCGTTGTAGTTGGTGACGGTGCGGTGGCCGATGTCGAGCTGGCCGGGGCACCCGAGCAGGGTGTTCGGCGAGGCCATATCCCGTTCGATGGCGGCCGAGGCGGTCACGATCTTGAACGTCGAGCCGGGCGGGTACAGGCCCATGGTCGCGGTCGGTCCGTCGACGTTCGCGGCGGCGTTCTGTGCGACGGCCAGGATCTCACCGGTCGACGGTTTGATCGCCACGAGCATCGCCTTCTTGCCCACCATGTCCACCGCGTCCTGGGCGGCGTCCTGGACGGCACGGTCCAGGCTGATGGTCACCGAGGGCGCCGGTGTCCCGGCCTCTTCGTTCAGCACGGCGACGTCCACGCCGTTCTGGTTGACGCTGACCACCCGCCAGCCGGCCTCGCCGACGAGGTCGGTGCTGACCGCCTTCTTGACCTCCTGCACGATCGTGGGTGCGAAACGGTCATCGGTGGCCAGCATTTCGGGCTGCGGGGTGATCACCACGCCGGGCCGGGCGCCGATCGCCGCGGACACCCGGTCACTGTCGGACTTGCGCAGCGTGATCAGGCTCAGTGGTTTCGTCCGCGAGCTGGCCTCCTCGGCGAGCCGCTGCGCGTCCATGGTGTTGTCGAACGGCCGTAGCGCGTCGGCGATCGCGACGGCCGTGGGCATCAGCTCGCCGCCGGCGGTCCTGGCGTCCAGCGCGTAGTGGTACAGGTATCCGGGGACCAGCACATCGCTGCCGCCCCGCTCATTGACCGAGGCCCGGCGCGGCGGGTCGGCACGCAGGGCCATTGTCTGGTTCTCGCCGAGTCCGGGATGAAGGCCGGTGGCGCTCCATCGCACCTGCCATTGGCCTTCGTCGCGAACCATGTTGAGTTCGCCGTCGTAGGTCCAGGTGCGGTCCTTGGGCAGGTGCCAGGTGTAGCGGAACTTCACGGTGCCGGTGTCCAGCGCGTACTTGGACCCGGTGATCTGGGTGTCCAGTCTGCTGGCCTGCAGCCCGGACCACGCCTCGTTGAGCGCTGACTGCGCCGCGGCCGGCTCGTCGGACAGGTCCGCGGCCGCGGCGGTGTCCCCGGTGACCAAGGCCTCGAAGAATTGTGCGGCAACGGGTTCGGGGCCGTCGGGTTTGGGCGTGCAGGCGCTGAGAGAACCGACGGTCGCGACGACGGCGAGGATCGCGCCCGTACCCAGCAGGCGCGATGCCCGTGATGCTGATGGGGTTACCGATGCCAGTGATGTCATTGTGGCTGATATTAAGAGTGTGCCGGTCGCTTCTCTCGGAGGCGCACCGAGACCGCAGCGAGACGAATCCGAGATCGAAGCTTTCGGCGGTCTGCGCGCCTGGCACGTCAGTCGAGAAGAATGGTGGCGAACGTATCCACCTGGGTGAAGCCGATCTTCGTGTAGGTGGCGCGGGCGACCTCGTTGAATCCGTTGACGTACAGGCTGGGGATGCGGCCACTGCCCAGCACCGCCTCGGACACCGTCGCGGTACCCGAGGCGCCCAGCCCGCGACCCCGCCACTGCGGATGCACCCACACACCCTGGATCTGGCCGACAGTCGGTGACTGCGAACCGATCTCGGCCTTGAAGACCACCTCGCCGTGCTCGAAGCGCGCCCACGCACGCCCTGCCGAGATCAGCCCGGCGACCCGGCGGCGATAGCTGCGGCCACCGTCACCCATCCGGGGGTCGATACCGACCTCCCCGATGAACATCTCGATCGCGGCGACCAGATAGGCGTCCAACTCGTTCATCCGGACCGGTCGCACCGCCGGATCGGCCGCGCACTGCGCAGGCCCGGACAACGCCATCAGCGGCTGGTCGGCCCGCACGTCACGCGCGACACCCCAGCCCGGTTCCAGTCGCTGCCACAGCGGCATGACCAACGCGGCCCGGCCCACCAACGACGAACATCGGCGTGGCACGCTGAGCGCCTTGTCGGCGAACGCCATCAGGTCCTCGGCGCTGCCGCGCAGCGGAATCAGATTCGCCCCGGCGTAACACAGGGATTCGGCCGGTTCGCGGCGCGTCCACAGTTCTCCGCCGATCGCATTCGGATCGACCCCGAAGTCCAGCACCCGGCAGGCCACCATGCACGACGCCACCGGATCCTGCTCGAGGACGGCCCGCACCTTGTCGACGTGGCGGACCACCGAAACCTGTCGGTCAGCGGTGACGCGGGACAGCGGTGGAGCCGACATTCGGGACTCTTTCTGGGCCAGCCGGATCAGGTGACCCCGCTCACAGGGCCGGGTTTCAGCTTACGGTGACAACCGGCGGACCGCTCGGACTTGCCGTCAGGTCGCCCTCGGACTCCGCCGCGATCCGCATGGCCTCCTCGATCAGTGTCTGCACGATCATCGCCTCCGGCACCGTCTTGACCACCTCGCCCTTGACGAAGATCTGGCCCTTGCCGTTACCGGATGCCACTCCGAGATCGGCCTCACGCGCCTCGCCGGGTCCGTTGACCACACAGCCCATCACCGCCACCCGCAACGGGATGTCCATGCCCTCCAGGCCCGCGGACACCTCATTGGCCAGCGTGTAGACGTCCACCTGGGCCCGCCCGCACGACGGGCAGGACACGATCTCCAGTCCGCGGGGGCGCAGGTTCAGCGACTCCAGGATCTGGTTGCCGACCTTGATCTCCTCTATCGGCGGCGCGGACAGCGACACCCGAATGGTGTCGCCGATGCCCTTCGACAACAGCGCACCGAAGGCCACCGCGGACTTGATGGTGCCCTGGAATGCCGGGCCGGCCTCGGTGACACCGAGGTGCAGCGGGTAGTCGCATTTCTCGGCGAGCAGCTCGTAGGCCGCGACCATGATCACCGGGTCGTTGTGCTTGACGCTGATCTTGATATCGCCGAAGCCGTGCTCTTCGAACAGCGAGGCCTCCCACAGCGCCGACTCCACCAGCGCCTCCGGCGTGGCCTTGCCGTACTTGTCCATCATGCGCTTGTCCAGCGAGCCGGCGTTGACACCGATGCGGATCGGGATCTGCGCTGCCGCAGCCGCTTTCGCAACCTCCTTGACCCGGCCGTCGAACTCTTTGATGTTGCCGGGGTTCACCCGTACCGCAGCGCAGCCGGCGTCGATGGCCGCGAAGATGTACTTGGGCTGGAAGTGGATGTCGGCGATGACCGGGATGTTCGCCTTCCTGGCGATCGCGGGCAGCGCGTCGGCGTCCTCCTGCCGCGGGCAGGCGACCCGGACGATGTCGCAGCCCGATGCGGTCAGCTCTGCGATCTGCTGCAAGGTGGCGTTGATGTCGTGGGTCTTGGTGGTGCACATCGACTGCACCGCGATCGGATACTCGCTGCCGACACCGACATCGCGCACCATCAACTGACGGGTTTTGCGACGCGGGGCCAGCGTGGGCGGGGGCGGGGCGGGCATGCCCAGACCGATGGACGTCACGGCATCTCCTATTGGCTGTGTCAGATCACTGGAAGAGTCTGATGGGATTGACCAGGTCCGCGGTCACGGTCAACAACATGTAGCCGACGACGACCACCAGCACGACATACGTGGCGGGCATCAGCTTGAGGTAGTTGACCGGCGCCGCGGCGTCACTGCCACGTGCCGCTCGGATCATATTGCGGAGCTTCTCGAATGTGGCGATCGCGATGTGGCCGCCGTCGAACGGTAACAACGGGATCAGGTTGATCGCGCCGAGCACGAAGTTCAGCTGGGCGAGGAAGAACCAGAACGCCACCCACAGACCGTGGTCGACGGTGTCGCCGCCGATGATCGAGGCGCCCACCACCGAGATGGGCGTTTCGGGGTCACGCTCGCCGCCGCCGATGGCGTCGACCAGGGCACCGATCTTGGTCGGGATCTTGGCCAGCGCCTTGACCAGTTCGCCCGCGAGATCGCCGGTGAAGGCAAAGGTCGCCGGGACCGCCGACAGCGGATCGTAGTGGGTGGGGCCCGGTGGCAGTGCGGCGCTGACGCCGATCGCACCGACGGTGTCGGGTGTCTCGGCGTCGGCCGAGGTGAAGCGCTGGGTCTGCGCGATATCGACCACGGTGTACAGCCGCTCACCGCCGCGCTCGTAGACCACCTGGACGGGACCGTCGAGCTCGCGGATCGCCGCCGCCATGTCGGCGAAGGTCGCCACGTCGGTCTCGCCCACCTTGACGATGGTGTCGCCGGCCCGGATGCCGGCCAGCGCGGCCGGGCCCGGGCCGGGCTGCGGGCACGGGCCGTAGGGATCTTCCCCGCCCTTGGCGACCTGCGGTGCCACACAAGAGGTTTCACCGACGATCGCGGTGGTCGGCGGATGCAGATTGGGCAGGCCCCAGATGATCGCGATGGCGTAGACGAGCACCAGGCCGATGATGAAGTTCATGGCAGGCCCGGCGAACAGCACCGCGACGCGCTTCCACACCTTCTGCGTGTACATCGCGTACGGACGGTCCTCGGGGGCGATCTCGTCGACCGAGGTCATGCCCGCGATATCGCAGAAACCGCCCAGCGGCACTGCCTTGACGCCGTATTCGGTGCTGCCCAGCCGGTTGGGCCGGCGGGTCGACCACAGCGTGGGCCCGAAGCCCACGAAGTAACGGCGCACCTTCATTCCGGTGGCCCGGGCCACCCACATATGGCCACATTCGTGCAGAGCCACCGACACCAGAATGGCCAGCGCGAATGCCACGATGCCGAACGCGAACATCATCGGCTTGCTACTACCTCCCGGTCGACAGCAGTCCGGGCCCGGTCGCGGGCCCAGTCCTGCGCGTCAAGTATCTCTTCCACGGTAGCGGGTTCGGCCGCCCACTGATCTGCGGCGTGCAGCACATCGGCCACCGTACGCACGATCGCCGGGAACCGGATCCGGCCGTCGAGGAAGGCCGCGGCAGCCTCTTCGTTTGCGGCGTTGTACACCGCGGCCAGGCTTCCGCCGCCCTGTCCGGCCTCTCGGGCCAGGTCCACGGCGGGGAACACCGCGTCGTCCAGCGGCTCGAAGGTCCAGGTCGACGCGGTCGTCCAGTCACAGGCCCGCGCCGCCGCCGGCACCCGGGCCGGCCAGCCCAGCGCCAGCGCGATCGGCAGTTTCATATCGGGCGGGCTGGCCTGGGCGATCGTCGAACCGTCGGTGAAGGTCACCATGGAATGCACGATGGACTGCGGGTGCACGACGACGTCGATGCAGTCGTAGTCGACACCGAACAGCAGGTGCGTTTCGATCAGCTCCAGACCCTTGTTGACCAGCGATGCCGAGTTCAGGGTGTTCATCGGTCCCATCGACCAGGTCGGATGGGCACCGGCCTGCACGGGGGTCACCATTTCCAGGTCGGCAGCGGCCCAGCCGCGGAACGGCCCGCCGGACGCGGTGAGCACCAGTCGGGCGACCTCGTCGGCACTGCCCGCTCGCAGACACTGGGCCAACGCCGAATGTTCGGAGTCCACCGGCACGATCTGGCCGGGCGCGGCGGCCTTGAGCACCAGCGGCCCACCGGCCACCAGCGACTCCTTGTTGGCCAGCGCCAACCGGGCACCGCTGTGCAGGGCGGCCAGGGTCGGCTTGAGCCCGAGTGCGCCGACGAGTGCGTTGAGCACCACATCAGCCTCGGTGTCCTCGACGATCCGGGTGGCGGCCTGCTCGCCGACATGGGGCACGTCACCGACGTGTTCGGCGGCCCTTGGATCCGCGACGGCGATATTCGTCACCCCGGTCTGCGCGCGTTGGGCAGCCAGGACGTCGGGGTTGCCGCCGCCTGCGGCCAGCCCGACCAGTTCGAAACGGTCCGGGTTGGCGGCGATGACCTCCAGCGCCTGGGTGCCGATGGAACCGGTGCTGCCGAGGATCAGGACACGGCAGCGCTCCCCGGTACTGCCCGGGGCTGAAGCGGGGAACGTCACGCACCCCATTCTGCCCCCATGTCGACCGGGCACCCATCCGGATGGGTGGGGGCACCGAATAGCGTGTGTAGAGCAAAATGGGGATGGCATCGGCCTACCCGCCAACAAGGAACCCGCCAGTAAGAAAGTCGCCAACAAGAAAGTCGAGCCACTCATGACAGTGACGCACAAACCGGTTACCCACCATCGGATCGCTTTCGCCGGAGTCGCCGCCGTGGCGGCGCTCGGGCTGTCCGCGTGTTCGGGCGACAGTTCGTCCACGGAAAGCAGCACCAGTGAAGCCAGTTCGTCGATTTCCTCGATGACCTCGTCCATGGCGCCGGAGACCACCAGTTCCCCCGCAGCCATGCCGGCAGGCACGTTGATCGGCACCGGATGCGCCGCCTACGCCGAGCAGGTGCCGTCAGGCCCGGGTTCGGTTTCCGGTATGGCTGCAGATCCGGTCACCGTGGCCGCGTCGAACAACCCGATGCTCAAGACGCTGACGCTGGCAATCTCGGGCCAGCTGAACCCGGACGTCAACATCGTCGACACCCTCAACGGCGGCGAGTTCACCGTCTTCGCACCGACCGATGCGGCGTTCGCCAAGATCGACGCGGCGACGCTGGAGACTCTCAAGACCGACCCAGAGCTCCTCACCTCGATCCTGACCTACCACGTGGTGCCGGGCCAGGTGAGTCCCGACGCAATCGCCGGTGACCACAAGACCGTGCAAGGCGCGACGGTGACCGTCACCGGTGCCGGTGACGACCTCAAGATCGGCGGTGCCGGGCTGGTGTGTGGCGGGGTGAAGACCGCCAACGCCACGGCCTACATGATCGACACGGTGCTGCTGCCTCCCGCCGCCTGAGTCCGCAAGATCCGCACAACCCGATGAGGCGGCGAGGCAGCTTTTCCCACCGACCTGGCTGCCCCGCCTCATCGGGCACCGTCTATCCCTCAGAACCACAGACGATCAAATGAAGGATCACCTCGATGAAATTCTCGATGAACACGCAGACCCCCAACGCCACGATGTATCTGGTCGACACCGTTTTGATGCCGCTGATGCCGCCGATGCCGCCGATGTAGCCGAAAGCCGGATCGGCCGCCGGCCCGGTGATGTTGGCCGCGGTCGGCGCCGTGACGGTGGCGATATCGCCGCGGTATGCCAGAATGGCCGCAGTCATCCGGACATTCGCGTGAGGAGCAATCGTGGCCAACACCGAGGTCGACCGCTACAACGGCGTCGACGTGGAAGATGTGCCGTCGGCAGCATGGGGCTGGTCCACCGAGAACCCGCGCGTCCTGCACATCATCGGCATCTTCGCCGCGCTCTTCCTGGTGACCATGACGCATGGCAACCACGTCGGGCATGTCGAGGACCTCTTCCTGATTCTCTTCGCGGTCACCATCCTCGGCATCGTCGCGCGTGACTGGATTGCGCGCAGCCGGGGCTGGTACCGCTAGGTCACAGCCGTTAAAATGCCCCGGTTCCGAAGGTTCCGGGGCATTTCCGCTGGAGGCCTCTTGTGATGGCACAACCACTACCATCGGTTCCGTGAACAAGCCCCTGCCCGCGCACACCGACGCCGCCGAGGACACCTCCACGCGGCGCCGGATCCTGGCCGCCACGGCCGAGGTGCTCGGACGCAGCGGGCAGACCAAGCTCAGTCTTTCCGAGGTCGCGTTGCAGGCCGGGGTGTCGCGCCCCACGCTGTATCGCTGGTTCGCCTCGAAGGAAGAACTGCTCGGCGCGTTCGGCGTCTACGAACGCCAGATGTTCGACACCGGCATCAGCAGCGCGACGGCAGGCCTGCGCGGCGCCGAAAAGCTCGATGCGGCACTGCGATTCATCGTCGAGTACCAGCAGTCGTACTCCGGGGTCCGCGTCGTCGACATCGAACCCGAAGTGGTCATCGCGCAGCTGACACACGTGATACCCATCATGCGCGCCCGGCTGCTCAAACTGCTCTCCGGGGCCAACGCCCAGGTGAAGGCGTCCACCGCGATCCGGGTAGCGATATCGCACTACATCGTCCGCAGCGATGACGAAGGACAGTTCCTTGCGCAGCTGCGCCACGCCGTCGGCATCAGGTAACCGATTCGGCCACGTCACCAATATCGAAAGAACATTCGACACCGGCGGCTGGAGCACAGCAGCTGCCGGGAATGTCGAGGCAGAACGCGTGCGGCGGGTACTACCAGCCCTCGGCGGCCAATTGCCCACAGGCCGCGGCGATCTCGCGACCGCGGGTGTCACGCACCGTGCAGGACACACCCCTGGCGATGACGCGTCTCACGAACTCGCGCTCGACAGGTTTGGGACTGGCGTCCCACTCGCTGCCCGGTGTCGGGTTGAGCGGGATGAGGTTCACGTGCACGAGCGGACCGAGCTTGCTGTGCAGCTTCTTACCGAGAAGGTCTGCGCGCCAGGGCTGATCGTTCACATCGCGGATCAACGCATACTCGATGGACACCCGCCGGCCGGTGGAGTCGGCGTAATAACGCGCCGCGTCGAGCACCTCATCGATGCTCCAGCGGTTGTTGACCGGCACCAGCGTGTCGCGCAGCTCATCGTCGGGGGTGTGCAGCGACACCGCGAGGGTGACCCCGAGGCGCTCGTCGGCCAGTTTGCGGATCGCCGGCGCCAGCCCGACGGTGGACACCGTCACCGAGCGCGCACTGATCCCGAAACCATCGGGCGGTGGGGCGATGATGCGCTTCACGGCGGCGAGCACCCGGTTGTAGTTCGCGAGTGGCTCCCCCATGCCCATGAAGACGATGTTGGAGAGCCGTCCATCGTGCTCGGCACGCATGGCGAAGGACGCGGCCCGCACCTGCTCGAGGATCTCGCCGGTGGACAGGTTGCGCTGCAGACCGCCCTGCCCCGTGGCGCAGAACGGGCACGCCATCCCGCAGCCGGCCTGTGACGAGATGCACACGGTGTTGCGCTGCGGATAGCGCATCAGCACCGACTCGAAGGTGGTGCCGTCGACCGCACGCCACAACGTTTTTCGGGTCTCCCCCGCGTCGCACTGGATCTGTTTGGCGGGTTCGATGAGGGTCGGGAACAGCGCGCCGGCCACCTGGTCACGGACGGCGGCGGGCAGGTCGGTCATCTGATGCGGGTCGGCGATCAGACGTCCGTAGTACTGGTTGGCCAGCTGTTTGGCACGGAACCTGGGCAGTCCCAGTTCGGCGACAGCGGCGGCCCGCCCCTCGGCATCGAGGTCGGCGAGATGCCGCGGCGGCAATGCGCGTCGCGGTGCGTCGAAAACGAGCGGAAGGGAAACGGCCATGATGTCTGGCCAGTATCTCACCCTGCACAACCGGACCACCTATTTCTACATTACGTAGTAGAACTGGGCGCGGGAGGAAGTATTAGTTTGGACGCCCTGGCGGTGACCTATGCCAGCACCGTCAAAACGATCCAGGTGGCCACCGCCGACGGCAGCACCGAATCGAGGCGGTCCATCAGGCCGCCGTGCCCGGGCAGCAACGTGCCCATATCCTTGATGCCCAGATCGCGTTTCACCTGGGACTCGACCAGATCGCCCAGGGTTCCGGTGACGACCAGCATGATGCCGAGCGGGATGCCCACCCAGGCCGGCTTTTCCAGCAGGAACTGCACCGCGAGCACCGAGACCACGATGCCCAGCAGCAGCGAGCCCGCCAGACCCTCCCAGGACTTCTTGGGGCTGACGGCCGGCGCCATCGGATGCTTGCCGAACAGCACCCCCGCCGCGTAGCCGCCGACATCGGAGGCCACCACGCCCAGCATCAGGCAGAACACCCGGCCGGAACCGTCGTCCGGGTAGATCAGCAGCGCACCGAACGCACCGAACAGCGGAATCCAGGTGGCCAGGAAGATCGTGACCGCGACATCGCGCAGGTAGTTGGTCGGCGCCGCGCTCAACCCACCACTGAGCAGCCGCCAGATCAGACACACCACCACCGTGCCACCGAAGGCGCCCAACGCGCCGGCTGGCCCGAACGGCCAGGTCAACCACACGATGGCCTGGCCACCGATGAGCAGCGGGATGATCGGGATGGAGAAGCCACCCTCGCGCAGACGACCCACCACCTCGTGGGTGGCGACCGCCATGGACGCGGCCACCAGGCCGACCCAGACCAGCGGGGCGAACAGCAGGATCGCGATGACGGAGCCGCCCATGACGACACCGACGCCGATGGCGGCCGGCAGGTCTCGACCTGCGCGCGATTGCTTCTTGGGTGGTTCGGCGTCTACCACTGGGCTGCCCTGCTGAAAGGTCATCAGACCTCCAACAGCTCGCCTTCTTTGTGTTTGACCAGTTCGTCGATCTGCGTCACGTATTGCCCGGTGGTCTTGTCGAGGTCCTTCTCGGCGCGGCCCACCTCGTCCTCGCCGGCCTCACCGTCTTTCCTGATCCGGGCCAGCTCTTCCATCGCCTTGCGGCGGATGTTGCGCACCGACACCTTGGCGTCCTCACCCTTGGACTTGGCCTGCTTGACCAGATCGCGGCGGCGCTCCTCGGTCAGTTGCGGGACGGAGATCCGGATGACGTTACCGTCATTGGACGGGTTGACGCCCAGATCCGAGTTGCGGATCGAGTCCTCGATGGCCTTGAGCTGGTTGGACTCGTACGGCTTGATGACGACGAGTCGCGCCTCGGGAACGTTGATGCTGGAGAGCTGCGTGATCGGGGTCGGTGAGCCGTAGTAGTCGATGCTCAGCCGGGAGAACATGCCCGGGTTGGCGCGGCCGGTGCGGATCGACGACAGGTCGTCGCGCGCCACCGACACCGCCTTCTCCATCTTCTCTTCGGCATCGAAGAGGGTTTCGTCGATCACTTAGTTATCTCCCGTCGCATTCGCTCGCCCACGGCAAGTACCTCCCGAAGCATTTCGCTCGCCCACGGCAAGTACCTCCCGAAGCATTTCGCTCGCCCATAGCATCGTCTCCAATGCGCGGCTGTCAGCTGCTGACCAGTGTTCCGATCTTCTCACCCGCAACCGCTCTCGCGATATTGCCGTCGGTGAGGAGATTGAACACCAGGATCGGCATGCCGTTGTCCATGCAGAGGCTGAATGCGGTGGAATCCGCTACCTGCAGTCCGCGGTCGATGACCTCGCGGTGGGTGATGGAGGTCAGCAGCTTGGCGTTCGGATCCTTGCGCGGGTCCGCGGTGAACACACCGTCGACCGCCTTGGCCATCAGCACCAACTCGGCACCGATCTCCAGGGCGCGCTGCGCGGCGGTGGTGTCGGTAGAGAAGTACGGCAGACCCATACCTGCGCCGAAGATGACGACGCGACCCTTCTCCAGGTGACGCTGGGCGCGCAGCGGAATGTACGGTTCGGCGACCTGGCCCATGGTGATGGCGGTCTGCACACGGGTGTCGATGCCCTCTTTCTGCAGGAAATCCTGCAGCGCAAGGCTGTTCATCACGGTCCCGAGCATGCCCATGTAATCGCTGCGGGTGCGTTCCATGCCGCGCTGCTGCAACTGGGCGCCGCGGAAGAAGTTGCCACCGCCGATGACGACGGCGACCTGGGCGCCGGCCCGGACGACGTCGGCGATCTGCCGGGCCACCAGGGCGACCACATCCGGATCGAGCCCGACCTGTCCGCCGCCGAACATCTCGCCGCCGAGCTTCAGCAACACACGTGAATACGCAGGCCGGATGACTCCCTGGCCGGCGATGCCTGGCTCCGCCATCAGACTCCTTGCTGTCCCGACACAGAATCGCCACCCAGGCGGATCCGCGCGGACGGCATCACCAATCCTGCCTCATGACGACGCCCCGGCCACGTCCGGGTGGCCAGGTGCGTGAAATGGTCGCTCCCGTTGCCGAAAAAGCCGCCTCCGTGTCTGGCTGTCAGTGCCCGTGGCAGACCTTCGGCGGTGACGGCGGCAGGTCCAGTGCCGGGTTGCCGTCGAAGAAGCCGATCGGCTTGAGGTGGAAACCGGTGTACGCGCACGGCATCACCGGCCAGTCCTCCGGGCGTGCATAACCGTGCTCGTACGGCGCTGCCCGCATGAACGTCAGCGGACGGCAGATCAGCAGCGAGTCGTGTAATGGTCGCCGGCGCCGTAATAGCCCGCGGGCCACGGATCGATCATCGCAAAGGCAAACACCCAGAGCTGGGACTGGCCGAGGACGTCGGTGACCAATTCTTCGCCTGTGCTGGCGAAGCTCGCCGAGATGGTGCGCACGACGGTGACGCAGGCGATCGCCAAGGCGATACCGAGGACGGCGAGCACCAAGCGTTCTGGGCGCGCAAAAGGACCGGCACCTTCGAGCTGGAAGGCCAATTCGATGAGTCGGCGCTCCTGTCCGGTGGTCGCGGCGAACATCTGCTTACGCCAGAGCAGTTCGGATTCCCGGCAGAACGCGGCGGTATCCCGGACCGAACGGGTCAGCACACCCGGCGGGAAAGGCAGAGAACCCCGCGTCACCAAGGTGACGCGGGGTTCTCCGTTGGACTTGCTAGGCCTGGCCGACCTCGAACCGGACGAACCGGGTCACGGTCACGCCGGCCTCATCGAGCAGCGCCTTGACGGACTTCTTGTTGTCCGACACCGACGGCTGATCGAGCAGCACGACATCCTTGTAGAAGCCGGTGACGCGACCCTCCACGATCTTGGGCAGCGCCTGCTCGGGCTTGCCCTCTTCCTTGGCGGTCTCCTCGGCGATGCGACGCTCATTGGCCACCACGTCCTCGGGCACGTCCGCACGGGTGAGGTACTTGGCCTTCAGCGCGGCGATCTGCAGCGCGACCGCGTGAGCAACCTGCTTGCCGGCCTCGGCGTCGCCGCCGGAGTACTCCACGAGTACGCCGACCGCGGGCGGCAGGTCAGCCGAACGCTTGTGCAGGTAGGTCTCCACGGTACCGTCGAACGCCGCGACGCGACGCAGTTCCAGCTTCTCGCCGATCTTGGCCGACAGATCCGCGATGAGTTCCTCGACAGTAGTTGTCCCCTGGCCACCAGAAACCGTAGCGGCCTTCAGCGCGTCGACGTCGGCAGCCTTGGAGGCGGCAGCGGCGGCGACGATCGCGTCGGCGAGGCCCTGGAACTCGGCGTTCTTCGCGACGAAGTCGGTCTCCGAGTTCAACTCGATGAGCGCACCGTCCTTGGCTGCCACCAGACCTTCGGCGGTCGCACGCTCGGCGCGCTTACCGACGTCCTTGGCACCCTTGATGCGCAGCACCTCGACGGCCCTGTCGAAATCGCCCTCGGTCTCGACCAGCGCGTTCTTGCAGTCGAGCATTCCGGCGCCGGTCAGCTCCCGTAGTCGCTTGACGTCGGCAGCGGTGTAGTTCGCCAATGTTCAGCCCTTCTAGGAGGTTTCGGTGGTCGATTCGGGGGCAGCCTCGCCGACGGCGGCCGCACCGGCCGGAGCGGCAACGGCGGTGGCACCGGCGAGCAACTCCTGCTCCCACTCGGCGAGCGGCTCGTTGCCGTCGGCCTCGGTCTTGGCGCCGGCACCCGAACGGGCCTGCAGGCCTTCGGCAACCGCGGAGGCGATCACCTTGGTCAGCAGCCCGGCCGAACGGATCGCATCGTCGTTACCCGGAACCGGGTAGTCCACGACGTCGGGATCGCAGTTGGTGTCCAGGATCGCGATGACCGGGATGTTCAGCTTGCGAGCCTCGGCAACCGCGAGGTGCTCCTTGTTGGTGTCGACGACCCACACGGCCGACGGAACCTTGGCCATGTCCCGGATACCACCGAGGCTGCGCTCGAGCTTGTTCTTCTCACGCGTGAGCATGAGGATTTCCTTCTTGGTGCGACCCTCGAAGCCACCGGTCTGCTCCATGGCCTCCAGCTCCTTCATCCGCTGAAGGCGCTTGTGGACGGTCTGGAAGTTGGTGAGCATGCCACCGAGCCAGCGCTGGTTCACATACGGCATGCCGACGCGGGTCGCCTCCTGGGCGATGGACTCCTGCGCCTGCTTCTTGGTGCCGACGAACATGACCGATCCGCCGTGCGCGACGGTCTCCTTCACGAACTCGTAAGCCGTGTCGATGTAGGTCAGCGTCTGCTGCAGATCGATGATGTAGATGCCGTTGCGGTCGGTGAAGATGAACCGCTTCATCTTGGGATTCCAGCGTCGGGTCTGGTGCCCGAAGTGAGCGCCGCTGTCAAGCAGCTGCTTCATGGTTACAACAGCCATGGCTGTGCCTTGCTTTCGTTGTCGGTTGCCGTCCGGAATCGGGTGACTCCGGACCCTGGCGTCTGCTGCTGCCGGACCCGATTCGGTTTCCCGGACCGGGACCGCCCGGCATGCTGGTGGTGACCCTGTCGAACGGGGCCACCGACAGACGCGCGAAGTCAGCCCACGGATGTGAGCTGCGGGGAGAAGTTTACACCGTTGGAACCTGTGCTTTTGCCACGCGAGTGATGCACAGTCGCCGGTTCATCCACAGTCTGACATTGCGCCCCTTCCCATCGCGACTTCGGGGCGCTGAACTGGACTGATGAGGTTGCTGGCGGTGCTCATCGTCGCGGCGCTGGCCGGTGCGGCCCCTGCGGTGGCCGAGGCGGGGCGCCTAGGCTGGCCACTGCGGCCGGCGCCCGGGGTGACCAGGGCGTTCGATGCCCCTTCCCCGAACTGGACTCGCGGGCATCGCGGGGTGGACCTGGCCGGCAGTACAGGTCAGTCAGTGTATGCCGCCGCCGGCGGCACGGTGGTGTTCGCCGGCGAGCTGGCGGGCCGGCCGCTGGTATCGGTCGAGCACCCGGGTGGGCTGCGGACCAGCTATGAGCCGGTGCGACCCGCGGTACGGGCCGGGCAGCGGGTGGACGCTGGGACGGCGCTGGGCGTGCTGCTCGACGGGCACGCCGGATGTCCGGTGCGGGCGTGCCTGCACTGGGGTGCGATGTGGGGACCGGCGGCGCGCGCCGACTACGTCGACCCGCTCGGACTGCTGGCCGAGACTCCGGTTCGCCTCAAGCCGCTGCATCCAACGTGAAGAAGATGCTCAGGAACTCGACCATCGCGTCGACCACGGCGTCAGGCCCTCGGGTGGGCCTGGTCGTGCACCGCGCGCAGCCGCGCGACCGTCACGTGGGTGTAGAGCTGGGTGGTGGCCAATGTGGAGTGGCCCAGCAGTTCCTGCACGACGCGCAGATCCGCGCCGCCCTCCAACAGGTGCGTTGCCGCGCTGTGCCGCAGACCGTGCGGACCGATGTCGGGGGCGCCGTCGACGGCGGCCATCGTCTCGTGCACGACGGTGCGGGCCTGACGCTGATCGATCCGGCCTCCGCGCGACCCGAGCAGCAGCGCCGCACCGGAAGTCGGCGTTACCAACTCCGGCCTGCCGGTGGTCAGCCAGGCGGCGAGCGCATCTTCGGCGGGCTCGCCGAACGGCACGATGCGCTCCTTGTTGCCCTTGCCCAGCACCCGCAGCACGCGGCGCGAGGAGTCCACGTCGTCGATGTCCAGGCCGCAGAGCTCGCTGACCCGGATGCCGGTGGCGTACAACAGCTCGACGATCAACCTGTCCCGCAGAGCGAGCGGATCACCTTGCTGCGCACCAGAATTCAATGCATCCATGGCGTCCAATGCCTGATCCTGGCGCAGTACCGCCGGCAGCGTGCGGTGGGCCTTCGGCGTCTGCAACCGGGCTGCCGGGTCGGTGCTCAGCAGACCGCGGTGCAGCGCCCAGGCGGTGAACGTCTTGATCGCCGAGGTGCGCCGGGCCAGCGTGGTGCGCGCCGCGCCGGCGCCGGCCTGCGCGGCCAGCCAGGACCGCAGCCGGGCTAGCGTCAGCGCGCTCAGGCCGCCTCCGGTGAAATCGAACAGCGACCGCAGATCGCCCAGGTAGGCCCGGCGGGTGTGCGCCGAACGGCCACGCTGCAACGCCAGGTATTCGTCGAACTCCTCCAGAAGGGGCTCGATGGCCGGGTCGATCATTCCCCTACCGTCGCAGATGCTCGCGGGCTGTCTAGTTGACGCGCCGCAATGTGTCCGGGGTGAGATCAGCCAGCGCCGGGTAGCCGTCGATCGCCATGATCAGATCGGTCTCGGCCAGCAACGAGCGCAGTACGTGCACCACGCCGTCGGTGCCGCCGAGCGCCAGGCCGTAAACATAGGGCCGTCCGACGCCGACGGCGGTCGCCCCCAGCGCGAGTGCCTTGACGATGTCCGCACCACTGCGGATGCCGGAGTCGAACAGCACCGGCAGTCCGTCGGCGGCGGCCACCACATCGGGTAGGCAGTCGATGGCGGGCACTCCCCCGTTGGCCTGCCGGCCGCCGTGATTCGAGCAGTAGATGCCGTCGACGCCGGTGTCCCGGGCCCGCCGCACATCGTCGGGGTGGCAGATGCCCTTGACGAGCAAGGGCAACGTGGTCAGCGAGCGCAGCCAGGTCACGTCGTCCCAGGTGACCGGCTGACCGAACGTGGACACCCATTTCAGGATCGCGGCCTGCGGGTTCTCCTCGGGCGACTGAGCCAGACCCGCGCGGAACACCGGGTCGCTGGTGTAGTTCGACAGGCAGTGCCCGCGAAGCTGCGGGAAGTTCGCGGTGCTCAGGTCCCGGGGGCGCCAGCCCGGCACCCAGGTGTCCAGGGTGACCACGATGCCCCGATAGCCGGCGGCCTCCACGCGCGAGACGAAGCTGGCCGCGAGGTCACGATCCTTCGGGGTGTAGAGCTGAAAAAGCCCAGGGGTGTGACCGAATTCGGCGGCGACGTCCTCCAGCGGGTCGGCCGCCAGGGTGGACACCGTCATCGGAACCCCGGTTCGCGCCGCGGCGCGGGCAGCGGCCAGATCGCCGTGGCCGTCGCGGCTGCAGATCCCGGTGACCCCGATGGGCGCCATGAACAACGGGGACGGCCAGGTCATCCCGAACAGTTCGACGGTCGTGTCACGTTCGGTGGCGCCCACACCCATCCGCGGCATCAGGCCCCAGTGGTCGAAGGCGGTGACGTTGACGCGCTGCGTGCGTTCGTCTCCGGCGCCGCCCGCCACGTAGGACCACACCGACGGCGACATCGCCGCCTGTGCCCTGGCCTCCAGTTCGGCGAAGGCCATCGGCAGCGATGGCACCACCCCGGCCAGGCCCTGCAGGTAGATCTCGAGCTGATAGTCGCCGAATGCCATGAGGTCAGTCTTGCTGGCCCGCCTCCGACTTGGCCAGTTCCGCTTTCCACTGCCGGAAGGTCTCCTCGGTGCGGCCCCGGCGCCAGTAGCCGGAGATGGATGCCCACTTGGCCTCCACGCCCCGTTCCTTGCGCAGGTAGGGACGCAGGTTGTGCATGACGGCCTGCGCCTCGCCGTGCACGAACACCTGCACCTGACCGGGCAGCCATTGGGCTTCTTTGACCGCGGCGATCAGCGGTGCGTTATCGCCGGCCTGGGTTTCGCTGACCAGATCGGCGCGGCCACCGCGGTAGATCCAGTGCACCTCGACACCGCTGGGCGATTTCAGTGCCACCTCGTCGTCGGGACCGCCGACTTCGATGAACGCCTTGCCGATCGCGTTGGGCGGCAATGCTTCCAGCGCCGCGCTGATCGCCGGGAGGCCGGCCTCGTCACCGGCCAGCAGATGCCAATCCGCGGCAGGGTCGGGTGCATAGGCGCCCGATGGGCCCATCAGATAGACCGGTTGCCCGGGCTGGGCGGCGGCGGCCCAAGGCCCGGCGACGCCCTGCTCACCGTGGACGACGAAGTCGATGGCGATCCGCCGGAGGGAATCGTCGACCGTCCGCACGGTGTAGGTCCGCACCGTCGGACGCTTGGCCTCGGGAAGTTCGTTGAAGCTGTCCAGCGTCAGCGGGTGCGGCAGGGAGACGATGTCGACATCCGGATCGACGATGACGAGCTTGACGTAGGAGTCGGTGTAGTCGCCCGGAGTGAGCGTGTCGAAACCGACACCGCCGAGCACCAGCCGGATCATGTGCGGTGCCAGCTGTTCGCTGCTGATCACTTCGAATGTGTGAATCGGTCGTCCCGCCATAATGCGCCCCCACACTACCTTTAGCTGTACTCATCACTTTTCGCCGTACTCGTCACCACTGTACGAGCAGCCGCCCACCGGTGGTCGGCTACAGCGCCATACCCACTTGAGCTCCCCACAACGCGGCCGATCCCGTCGCGGCGGTCCCGAACAGGACCAGTTGTGCTGCAGCCGTGCGCTCTTCCACGGGAGAATGAGCAGGACTTCGACGCATGATGACAGCCACCATTGGCTACACTGGTCCCGACATGACTGCCGACACCGACGGCGCCGCACCGCGGGAGAAGTCCGTCGCGGCAGTGCAATTGGACCCCTCCCGCCTCGACGAGGCTACCGCGATGACCATGACGGCCGCCGAGCAGGCCAGTCGTCGCCTCGGGTTCACCGGCTGACGGGTCCGGCCATGATCAGCGTCTTCGAACTGTTCAAAGTCGGTATCGGGCCGTCCAGTTCGCACACTGTAGGACCGATGCGTGCCGCGGACCGGTTCGTCGCCTGGCTGGCCGATCGCGGCCTGTTGAGCGCCACTGGCAGGGTCCAGGTGGAACTCTTCGGCTCCCTGGGCGCCACCGGTAAGGGACACGGCACCATGACCGCGGTAGTGCTCGGATTGCTCGGCGAGCATCCGGAGTTTGTCGACCCGGAGTCGATCCCGGATCGGCTGGCGGCCGTGGATGCCAGCGGCGAACTTTCCTTGGGCGGGCATCAGACGGTGCCCTTCGATGCCACCGAGGACATCGTGTTGCACGTGGGGAAGTCGCTGACCCACCACAGCAACGGGATGCTGTTCCGTGCGTCCGACGCAGCGGGCGACACACTCGCGACGCGCGAATACTTCTCCGTCGGTGGCGGATTCGTTGTCGACGAGGACGAGATCACCACAGTGTCCGACATCGTCGAACGCGTTGTGCCGTACCCCTTCCGGACCTCGCACGAGTTGCCCGACCCGGATTTGTTGTTTGACACACCAACGTGAGGGAACCACGGGTGTCAGCTCTTCACGATTCGCCAACCTCCGTCGCGGCGCTCGACCCGGCCGGCGATCTCCAGCAGAGCCAGCGGGCCGAGCACCTGCTCGGCCGGTATGCCTGCCCCGACCGCGATCTGCTCCACGCTGCGTAATCCGCGGGCCGGCAACGCCTCATACACCAGGGCCTCCTCCCGGGACAGCCCGTCCAGGGGTGTTTGTGGGTGCTCGGGATCGTCGGCCAACTCGCCGATCTTCCCGATGATCTCGAGCACCTCCTCGGCGCGGCTGATCAGCTCCGCCCCGCGGCGCAACAGCACATGGCAGCCCGCCGACGCCGCCGAGGTCACCGGACCCGGAACCGCACACACCACCCGTCCCATTGCCTCGGCCCAGGCCGCCGTGTTCGCCGCGCCGCTGCGCAATCCGGCCTCCACCACCACCGTCGCACCACTCAACGCGGCGACCAGCCGGTTGCGGGTCAGGAAGCGGTGCCGGGCCGGTCGGACACCAGGCGGATATTCGGTCACCACCAGCCCGCTGCCGCCGATGCGATGCAGCAGCGCGGAATGGCCTGCGGGATAAGGAACATCGATGCCACCGACGAGGACCGCGACGGTCACTCCGTCGACACCGAGTGCCCCGCGATGCGCCGCGCCATCGATACCGTAGGCGCCGCCGGAGACCACTGCGGCATTGCGTTCGGCCAGTCCGGCGGCCAGATCGGCGGCGACGTGCTCACCGTAGGCGGTGCACGCGCGGGTGCCGACGATCGCTGCGGCGCGCCCTGCCACCACATCGAGGCGAGCCGGCCCGATCGCCCACAGCGCCAGCGGCGCGCGGCCGGACTCCCTTCTCGTCACGTCCGCCGATGTGAACGCGGCGAAGGCGAGATGTGGCCACTCCGGGTCGTCCGGTGTGATCAGCCGCCCGCCGCGGCGGTCCAGCATCTCAAGATCTTCTGCAGCACTGTCGATTTCGCGGCGCGCGGCAATGCGATTCTGGAGTTCGTCGGGAACGAGACCGGCCTTGATCCTGGTAGCCGCCTCTACCGGACCGTAGTCGGCCACGAAGGTGGTAAGCGTATGGCACGGAGACTCGGCCACCCGCGAGAGATACGCCCACGCGCGCCGCACCGTTTCGTCGGTCATGACGCACCGCCCTGCCGGAAGCTCAGCGCCTTGGCGACATGGTCGGGAGTGGGTGAATTCACGCCCGCCAAATCAGCGATCGACCAGGCGATGCGCAATGTCCGATCGACTCCACGCAGATTGAGCCTTCCCCGTTCCACGGCTTTTCGGAGCGGGGCCATCGCGGCATCACTGAGCCGGAAGTCACCGCGCAGCGCGGGACCGGGCACCTCGGCGTTGGTCCGCACGCCCAACTCTGCCCATCGATCGGCGGCGGTGGCCCGCGCTTCGGCGACGCGGTTGCGCACCGCCGAAGACGGTTCTGCCACCTCGTGGGTGAAGGCACCGCAGCGCACCGGGTGCATCTCGACGCGAAGGTCAACCCGGTCCATCAAGGGACCGGACAGCCTACCCAGATAGCGGCGTTTGGCCCCGGCGTTGCACAGGCAGTCCTTTGGATCGGTGGGTGCGCACGGGCACGGGTTGGCGGCCATCACGAGCTGGAACCGCGCCGGGTACCGGGCCACACCGTCGCGCCGGGCCAGCCGGATCTCGCCGTCCTCCAACGGTGTTCGCAGCGCTTCCAGCACGTTGGTTGCTATCTCTGCGCATTCGTCGAGAAACAGGACTCCCCGGTGTGCGCGACTCACCGCACCGGGACGTGCCATTCCGGATCCACCACCCACCATCGCAGCCACCGTCGAGGAGTGATGTGGCGCGATGAACTGCGCACGGGTGATCAACGGTGTGTCGCCGGCCAGCGTGCCCGCTACCGAGTGGATCGCCGTGACCTCGATTGCTTCGTCCTCGTTCAATGGTGGCAGCAGACCCGGTAGTCGTTGCGCGAGCATGGTTTTGCCGACTCCCGGTGGCCCGGTCAGCATCACGTGGTGAGCGCCCGCGGCGGCGACCTCCACCGCAACCCGGGCCTCGGTCTGCCCGACCAGATCCGCGAGATCCCGGCACTCCGGCGGCACGTATGGTGCGGCGTCGGCGATGCGTCCCGCCAACTGCGCCTTTCCGGCGAACCAGCGCTGCAACTGACGCAGGCTTTGCACACCCCACACATCGATCCCGTCCACCAGGCTGGCCTCGGCCAGGTTGTCGACGGGCACCACCACCGACTGCCAGCCGTCCCGCTTGGCGGCCAGCACCGCGGGCAACACGCCGTTGACCGGCCGTACCCGGCCGTCGAGCGCGAGTTCGCCGAGCAGCACCGTCTTCTCCAGCCGGGCCCACGGCTTTTTCAGGTGCGCCGAGAGCACTGCCGACGCCAAGGCAAGGTCGTACATCGACCCAACCTTGGGCAGCGTGGCCGGCGAGAGCGCCAGCGTCAGCCGCGCCTGCGGCCAGTTGTTGCCGCAGTTGGTGATCGCCGCGCGCACCCGGTCACGCGACTCCTGCAACGCGGTGTCGGGCAGGCCCACCAGGTGCACACCCGGCAGCCCGCTGGTGATGTCGGCCTCGATCTCCACCGTGATGCCATCCAGGCCACGGATCGCGACGGCGAACGCACGCCCCAGAGCCATCAGCCGACCGCCTGCACGTGGGTGAGCTCGGGAACCCGGGTGCGGCCGAACCGCACCCCGATGACATCGATGCGCACGCCCGACCATTTGCCGCCGCTTTTGGCCAGCCACAACCCTGCGAGTCGGCGCAACCTGCGCACCTTGTCCGGGGTGACCGCCTGGGCGACACCGCCGAACCGATCGGTGGTGCGCGCCTTCACCTCGACGAAGATCACCACCCGCGCCGCCTCGTCGAGCGCGATCACATCCAGTTCGCCGTACCGGCAACGCCAATTGCGCTCCAGCACGGTCAAACCCATTGCTTCGAGGTGCTGCACCGCCAGCTGCTCACCGAGTGCGCCGATATCGGCGCGAGTCCAAGTTTCCATGACCACAGCGTGACGCCGGCTTCCGACACGAAGCGCCCGCCGCACATCTGCCCCAGACCCCGATTGACCTGGTTATCCACAATCACCGATTCATCCACAGGAGGATCGCAGAGACGGCTCTTGCGGTGTCACGAACATCAGTCATCGCGCCTTTGAGGTCTTTCATGCCCAGCCTGATGTTGGCCAGCATTCGCTGCGCGTGCTCGGTTCTCCACGAGCGCGGCGGCGACAGTCGCTTCATCGGTGTGCCCGGAACTCAGGGTCCAGGCTCGAGTCGGTGCCCCCGTGCAGTTACTCGATGCCCACACCCTGAACCACCCAAGCGACCTGCACTCACATCCCCCTAACGCAGTATGCGCGACCCTGGAACAATGAATGTGTTGGTGGCCGTCGGCGACAGAGGACTGGCTGAAGAGATCGCGACCGGGCTGATGCGCCACGCAATCATGGCGGACTGCGTCTGTGACGGCCTGAATGCATTGGAATGTGTCACGGTCTCGGATTACGACGTTGTGGTCTTGGACCGCCATCTACCAGCCATTGGGGGCGATGTGGTGTGTACTCATGTGGTCGATTCAGGCAACGCGGCTCGGGTCCTACTCCTGACAACGGACTCCGAGCACGCGACAGAGTGGTGGCTCGGCGCCGACGATCACCTGAACAGACCCTTCACGATCGCGAAGCTCGTAGCCCGGGTGCGAGCACTTGGTGCTGCCCAACACCACGACGTTTCCTTTGATCCGCAGGATCCCTGGCCCGATCAGAAGACGGCAAATGGTGAGAAGGGCGCTAGTCCCGATCAACCGTGTTCTGTCTTGCCTCTCGCAGCTCCCGACGTATCGGCGCGCCGCAGCCCAGTCTGGCCCGCTCGCAGACACTCACGGCCCCAAGCGGATGCGAGATTTCCGGAGGGCATAACAGCGATCTGACCACGGTGTGCATGCCCGAGGCCGATCACCAATAACGCATGTAGCCGGTGTCTTCGAGCTTTGACCGCGTCGCTAGAGGTCGCTAGAGGTCGAGGGGAATGGCGACGGTAACGGTCAGCCCGCCCGTCGCGTGTGCTGTCGCCTTTACATCGCCATGATGGCCCTGGACGACGGAACGCGCGATCGATAGTCCAAGTCCGGCACCCCGCCCCGCAGCTCCTGGCCGAAGGTCGCTGAGGCGTTCGGAGCTGGGGAGACGGCGAAACGGCTCAAAAAGGTCATCGACGTCCTTGGGGTCGATGATCGGTCCACTGTTTTCGACGATCAGGTGCGCCGACAGCCCGGTTGCGCCGACGCTGACCCGCACCCAGCCGCGCTCGGCGATGTTGTAACGCACCGCATTGTCGACGAGGTTATGAGCGATGCGTTCGAGAAGCGTCGGATCCCCGGTCACAGTGACCGGCTGGAGTTGGGCGGAGATCTTGACGCCCAATCGGTCTGCGACCGGCGAGGCGGTTTCGACAGCTCGCCGGGCCATCTCGGCGAGATCGACGCCTGGCCTCAGGTCGAGTTGCTGTTGGCTGCTAGCCAGCATCAGCAACCCGTCGATGAGTCGCTCATTGCGAGCGTTGACACCGAGCAGGGTCGCACCCAGTTGCCGAGTGGATTCAGGCGTGTCCGGATCATCAAGGGCGACTTCGATCAGAGTGCGGTTGATCGCTAATGGCGTTCGTAGCTCGTGGGATGCGTTCGCGACGAACCGTCGTTGACCATCGAAGGCGCGGTCGAGCCGTTCCAACATCGCATCAAACGTGTCGGCCAGATCCTGGATCTCGTCGAATGGACCGTCCAGTGCGATGCGCTCATGCAGGCTGCGGTCGGCTACGCGACGAGCCGTGGCAGTGATCTGTTGTAGGGGATGCAGCACGCGGCCCGCCAGAAGCCAGCCCAAAGCGGCAGCCGCGATCCCCACGGCTACGAGCGCGACCAACGATCGCACCAGTAATGCCCGCAGCGTCTCGGTGCGTTCCTGGGCGGCTTGCTCATTGACTGCAGCGAAGATCCTGTCGGCGACTGGATGACTGCCTGTCCCACGATTGTCAAGAAACCGTCCAACCGTCTCCTGTAAGCCCGCGCCGGGCGGATTGTGAAGTGACTGCTGCACATTGATGTACATGAGGGCGACTAGAAGCGCGCCGCAAAGAAAGAACACGCCGCCGTAGAGCATCGTCAGGCGCAATCGAAGCGTCGTTCTCCGCCCACGGTTCATCAGACACGTACCCCACACTTGGATCGGCTTCGATCACGGGCGGATGTCCCAACTTGCGGCGCAGCATCGTGATGGTGAAGCGAACCGCCCCGGTGAGGGGATCGATGTCCACGCCTTGCCAGGACTCCGCTCTCCAGTGCCGACGCACAGTCATCAACCGCGTCCGCCGCCATAGAGTGACGGCGCAATCCTGGTAATCCCGAGGCGATTGCGTCGGCCAACAACGTTTCCTCTTCCACCACCAGCAACCGCATGAGGACATAATGCCTGCTCTGCGCGTTGGCGCAGCGTGAGGAGCGCTCAGTGTGAGGAGGTGCGCCCAGCCGAGGCCAGAAGCCGGACCACCGAACCCGCCTAGCCCGAGCCGGGCAGCACCCCGGGGCCAACGGTCAGGCCGGGGGCAATTCCCGCGTTATCGTCTGGCCCCTGTGCCCTGACGTCGGCGACTCCTAGCGCCAGCCCAACGTCGGAGAGTGTGCACTTGAGAATCGGTCCGCCCGACCAACGGCACCGATACCCCAACGAAAGGCGCACACCGTGGAGTTTTCCACTATTCTCAAACTCGCTTTGACGCTCATCGCAACTTCTGGCATCGCCCTGATCGGGCTAAGTACCGGTGTTGCCGGCGCCCAACCTCTCGACCCGGTCATCAGCACCGCGTGCAACTACGACCAGATCGTCGCCGCCCTGCGCGTCGAGGCACCAGAATTGGCAAGCGCCCTGGATGCCAATCCCGGGGCCCAAGCCAAACTGCGTGCGCTCGTTGCCCTCTCGCCCGACCAACGCCGAGAACGTATCGACCAGCGCCTCGACGCCAACCCGCAGTGGCGCACCACCTTAGAACAAAAACGCGCAACAGCTCAGGGCCAGGAGAAAGAAATGATGCTGCTGCGAGTCGCCGATACCTGCGGCAACTTCTAAAATCAGAGCGGCCGGCGGGCGGCTAAACTCACACACCTGCGTGGAGAGTTCGAACTTTATCGGGGTGAGCCTGCCGAGCGCATGTAGCCGGCGGCGTCGACGTCGCGGGCGGCGTTGATTGGGTACGCATCGCCCCCATCACACTGTTTCACAAGCACTTTGCTTCACAAGCACTTTGCGCCATTTGAGGACCAGCGGGTACATCATATTCAGTTGGGTGTCCGTGGACAGGTAGCCAACCCGCGGCGCATCACCCCGGCCTCCTGCTCGAGGAACTCGATCCGCGTGTGCGCTTTGCGGGGGTCTACACCGTCTTCACGGTCAGCGATCTTGAGCCGGCGATGAGGGCATCGAAGCGGGACACGAAGACCTCCGATTGAGTTGGCGCGATGCTGGGCAGCTCGCAATTCAATCGGAGGTCTTCGCTATGTCACCACACCACGTAGTGTGACGTCGGTGGCCAGTACGGCTAGATCAGACCGGGTCCTGGCAGTCCGACACCGACACCGGGCAAGATCCCCAGGCCCGATGCGGGACCACCAACACCGCCCAGGCCGACCCCGGGCAGCACACCCACTCCCGGTGCACCCACACCGACACCGGGCAGGACCCCCAGGCCCGATGCGGGACCACCAACACCGCCCAGGCCGACCCCGGGCAGCACACCCACTCCCGGTGCACCCACACCGACACCGGGCAGGACCCCCAGGCCCGATGCGGGACCACCAACACCGCC
>WOYS01000070.1:26561-32554 GCA_011620645.1 Mycobacterium sp. | reverse complement strand
CCACACCGACACCGGGCAGGACCCCCAGGCCCGATGCGGGACCACCAACACCGCCACCAGGCCTGGGCAGAATCCCCGGGCCGGGGAAGCCGGGATCGGCATAAGCAATGCCGGTAGAAAAGGCCAGTGGCAGGCCTACTGCGATCGCGACAACGCCGGACGCTGCCGCCGTTTTCGCGATGGCACTGATTCCGTAAAACATGCTTGTTTCCCTCCATATAGATTGATGTGTCGCGTGAATCGTTGCGAACAGGGAGGATTCACACACGACTATCGTGTACGTGGCAGCGTTTGACCGCTGTGAGGCCTCAGCCGAGCCGCTGGCGGGGTCTACCATCGGCAGGCCAGCTCGGATCCGGGTGCCGGCGAGCCGGCTGTGTGATCGGCAATGCTCCGCGCCGATCTCATCGGATCCGGTATCCGACCCCGGCTTCGGTCTCGATGGCCATAGGGTCGCCCAACTTCCGGCGCACCATCATGATCGTGTAGCGGACAACACCGGTGAACGGGTCGATGTTCTCGTCCCACGCCTTCTCCAGCAACTGCTCAGCCGACACCACGCCCCCGTCCGCGCGCAACAATTCGGCCAAGACCGCGAACTCCTTGCGCGACATCGGTATCGGCACGCCATCACGCTCCACCGTCCGATGATGCGGATCGAGCCGGATGCCGCCACGCTCCAATACCGGCGGCAGCGCGGGGCGAGCACGCCGCGCCAGCGCCTGCACCCGCGCGACCAGTTCGACGAAGGCGAACGGTTTCGTCAGATAGTCATCGGCACCCAGACCCAGACCCGTGACACGTTCGGCCACCGCAGTCGCTGCGGTAAGCATCAGAATGCGAGTCGCCGCGCTGGCCTCGGTCACCGCTGTGCACACGGCATCACCGGAAACCACCGGAATATCGCGGTCGAGCACGATCACGTCATAATCATTGACCGTCGCGTGCTCCAACGCCGCACCACCGTCGTAGACCACATCGACCGCCATGGCCTGACGGCGCAAACCCGCCGCGATCGCATCCGCAAGCAGACGCTCGTCTTCGACCACCAGAATTCGCACTCGACCATCGTGCCTCGCCCGCCGTTTGGTCGCAGTGAGGCCGTGGCAACGCCGCCCACGCCGGGAACGTGTCCATGAGCTCCGCCAGCTGACCGGGTGACACCGCCACTGCGCACTGGTGCCGCAGGTCGATCAACGGGCGCGCGATATTCCGCAGATCGAGCAACTCCCCCCGGATGACCGATGAAGTAGCCACGGATGGAGTTCTTGGCATCGGCCGTCGACTGATTGATGGCCGCCGCCAGTACGTCGTTCGCACCATGGGGGGCGGAGATATAGGAAGAATCACTGGGTTACCTGTGAAAATGCCAAGAAGGTAACCCTAACCTACGTCGAGGATGAAATGATCCAGCGATGAAGATCCGCTGGAGCCGCATTGTCGCGGCGTTGTCCGTTGTCACCGTCATCGCCTGGGCGACGGCATGCTCGTCCGACGACGGGGGCGACGAGCTGTTGATCTACAACGCCCAGCACGAATCCCTGACCAAGGAGTGGATCGAGGCGTTCACCAAGGAGACCGGTATCAAGGTCACCTACCGGCAGGGCGGCGACACCGAACTGGGCAATCAGCTCATCGCCGAGGGCGACGCCTCCCCCGCCGATGTGTTCCTCACCGAGAACTCACCGGCCATGGCTGCCGTCGAGGACGCCGGGCTGTTCGCCGATGTGGATGCCGCGACCGTCGAGCAGGTACCCACCGAGTACCGCCCGTCGACCAACAAGTGGACCGGCGTCGCCGCCCGCACCACGGTCTTCGTGTACAACATCACCAAGCTGACCGAAGCCCAGCTGCCGACGTCGATCATGGATCTGCAGCAGCCCGAGTGGAAGGGTCGGTGGGGCGCCCCGCCGGCCAAGGCCGATTTCCAGGCCATCATCTCGGCAATGCTGCAGCTGACCGGCGAACCCGCCACCGCCGCATGGCTGGCCGGGATGAAGTCCAATGCCATGGTCCTTCAGGACAATATCGCCACGCTGCGCGCCGTCAACGATGGTGAGATCGACGGCGGAATCATCTACCACTACTACTGGTTCCGCGATCAGGCCAAGACCAAAGAAATCAGCGCCAACACCGCGCTGCACTACTTCCGCAACGAAGATCCGGGCGCATTCATCAGCACCTCCGGTGGCGGGGTGCTGGAGTCGAGCAAGAAGAAGGACCAGGCCCAGCAGTTCCTGAAGTTCATCACCAGCAGGACCGGCCAGGAAGTGCTGGAGAAGGGCACTTCCTTCGAGTACCCGGTGGCGAGCGATGTGCCGGCCAACCCGGCGTTGCCCGCGCTGGACACCCTGCAGGCGCCCAAGGTCGACCCGTCCACGCTGGACGCCGCCAAGGTCACCGACCTGATGACCACGGCCGGCCTGCTCTAGGTGGTCTCGACCGACACCATCACGCCGACGTCGCGGCCGCGTCCACCCGCCCGGCCGGGACCACTGCTGACCACAGGCGTCGGCCTGCTCGTCGCGGTGACCTTCGTGCCGCTGGGCTACGTCGCCTGGGCGGTGATCAGCACCGGCCTGTCGCGCGTCTACGAATTGGTGGTGCGCCCGCGGGTCGGCGAACTGCTGGTCAACACCGTCGGCCTGGTGGTGGTGACGGTGCCGCTGTGCCTGATCCTGGGCATCGGCGCCGCCTGGCTGGTGGAACGCACCGACGTCGCCGGCGCGGCGGTGTGGCGGCCACTGCTAGTCGCTCCCCTCGCGGTGCCCGCCTTCATCAACAGCTACGCCTGGGTCAGCGTGTGGCCGACGCTGCACGGCTTCGGCGCGGGAGTGCTGGTCGCCACACTGTCCTACTTCCCGTTGGTGTTCCTGCCCGCCGCCGCCACCCTGCGCCGGCTCGACCCTGCCATCGAGGAGTCGGCGCGGGCCCTGGGCTCGGGCACCATCGGCAGTTTCTTCCGCGTGGTGCTGCCCCAACTGCGACTGGCCGTATTGGGCGGCGGCCTGCTCATCGGCGTGCACCTGCTCGCCGAGTACGGCGCATTCGCGATGCTGCGCTTCTCGACCTTCACCACCGCCATCTTCGAGCAGTTCCAGGCGACGTTCGACGGTGCCGCCGGCGCCTCCCTCGCCGGGGTGCTGGTGGTGCTGTGCTTGGTCCTGCTGGTCACCGAGGCCGCCCTGCGCGGCACCGCCCGGTTCGCCAGGATCGGTTCCGGCGCACCGCGGGCCGCGACACCGATTCACCTGGGCCCCTGGGCCATTCCGGCGCTGGCCGGACTCGCCGCACTGACGGTTCTCGCGCTGGGTGTACCGGTGTGGACACTGCTGCGGTGGTTGCGGATCGGCGGCGCGCAGGTCTGGGATGTCGCCGACCTGGGCGAGTCGCTGGGCCAGACCGCAGTGCTGGCGGCGGTCGCCGCCGCGATCACCACGCTGGCGGCCTTCCCGTTCGCCTGGCTGGCGGTCCGCTACAACGGGGCGTTCGCCCGCATGGTCGAGGGTGCCAACTTCGTCACCAGTTCCATGCCCGGCATCGTGACCGCCTTGGCCTTGGTCACCGTCGCCATCCGGCTCGCTCCCCCGCTGTACCAGACCGCGGTGCTGGTGCTGTGCGCCTACGTGCTGATGTTCCTGCCGCGCGCCCTGGTCAGCCTGCGCTCCGGACTGGCGCAGGTGCCGCCGGGACTCGAGGAGGCCTCGCGATCGCTGGGCGTGTCGCCGGCCCGCAGCTTCGTGCGGATCACGTTGCGGCTCACCGCACCTGCGGCCGGCGCCGGTGCGGCCCTGGTGTTCGTGGCCGTGGCCACCGAACTGACCGCCACGCTGCTGCTCGCCCCGACCGGCACCAGAACGCTGGCGATGCGGTTCTGGTCGCTGTCCAGCGAACTGGATTACGCGGCCGCCGCACCCTATGCGCTGGTGCTGGTGGCCCTGTCGATCCCGGTCACGGTGGCCCTGTTCCGTCAAGCGACACGAGGGACGTCATGACCGTCAGCACCCTGGTCGCCAGCAGGCTGACCAAATCATTTGTCAACAACCCGGCGGCCCTCACCGATCACCCGGTACTGGACGGCGTCGATCTGACACTGCCCGAGGGCAGCATCACCGCGGTAGTGGGCGCTTCCGGATGCGGGAAGACCACCCTGCTGCGCCTGATCGCCGGATTCGAGGCGCCCGACGCCGGCACCATCGACATCGGTGGGCGCCGCGTCGCCTCTGCCGGCAGCAGTCTGGCGCCGCACCGCCGGTCGGTCGGCTACGTCGCCCAGGACGGTGCACTGTTCCCGCATCTAACCGTCGGCGGCAATATCGCCTACGGATTAGCCGGCCGCACCCGCAGCGCCCGGGTGCAGACCAGAGTGGCCCAGTTGCTCGAAACAGTCTCTCTGGATCCATCTGTAGCCGCACGCCGCCCACACGAACTGTCCGGTGGCCAGCAGCAGCGCGTTGCGCTGGCGAGGGCCATGGCACGACAACCCGCCCTGATGCTGCTCGACGAGCCGTTCTCGGCATTGGACACCGGACTGCGCGCCGCCACCCGCAAGGCCGTCATGAAGGTTCTCACCGACGCCGGGGTAACCACCCTGTTGGTGACCCACGACCAGGGTGAGGCGTTGTCGGTCGCCGATCAGGTCGCCGTCATGCGCGACGGCCGGTTCACCGATGTCGGCACCCCACAGCGGGTGTACCGCCGGCCCGGTGACCGGTTCACCGCCGAGTTCCTCGGTGACTGCGTATTCCTGCCGTGCACCGTGCACGCCGGATCGGCGGAATGCGTGCTGGGCCTGATTCCGCTGGCTGCGCCATCCCCCGACGGCCCGGCCACTCTCATGCTGCGCCCCGAACAGCTCGTCGCCTTCGAGATCACCGATGCCGGAACGGAATCCGGACCCGGACGGGGCACCGTCGTGGCCACGGAGTTCCTCGGCCACGACGTCTTGCTCACCATCGATGCCGATGGCGACATTCCGCCAATCACGGTCCGCCAGCACAGCATCGAGTCACCCGCTGAGTCCGCGAAGGTCCGCATCGAGATCCTCGGCGGTGGCCTGGTGTTGCGATGAGGCACCTTGTCGCGCGTCTTCGGGCACATGGCGAGCGGCCCGCCGTGCACAGCGACGAACAGACGATCACCTACGCGCAGCTCGCCGAACGCATCGAACACGCCGCCGCAGAGTTCGCGGGCGACCGGAAACTGATCCTGCTGCAGACCCGTAACGAGCTGACCACCCTGGTGCACTATCTCGGCGGGCTCGCAGGCGGGCACGTCGTGCTGCCGGTGCCCTCGGGTAGCGATCACACCGATCTGCGCGACACCTACCGCCCCGATATCGTGATCGACGCCGACGGCATACATCACCGCGGCGCCCAGCACCACCAGCTGCACCCCGACCTTGCGCTGCTGCTGTCGACCTCGGGCAGCACCGGCTCTCCCAAACTGGTCCGGTTGTCGACCGGCAACCTGCTGGCCAATGCTGAATCCATCGCCGAGTATCTCGATATCCGCGATACCGATTGTGCGGCAACGACACTGCCGATGTCCTATTGTTACGGCCTGTCGGTGATCCACAGCCATTTGCTGCGCGGGGCCGCGCTGATCCTCACCGATCTGTCGGTCATCGACGACGCCTTCTGGCAGCTGTTCCAGCGTCACGGTGGCACCTCGTTCGCGGGCGTGCCCTATACCTTCGACCTGCTGGATCGCATCGGCTTCGCCACCATGGCACTGCCACAGCTGCGCTACATCACCCAGGCCGGCGGGCGGCTGGAACCCGAACGGGTGCGGGAGTTCGCCGCGCTGGGACAGCGGCAGGGTTGGCAATTATTCGTCATGTACGGCGCCACCGAGGCGACCGCCCGGATGGCCTACCTGCCACCGGAACTGACCACCACCCGAGCCGGTGCGATCGGCCGGGCCATCCCCGGCGGGCGACTGTGGATCGACCGGGCGAGCGAAGCGACGGGAAACCGGCAACAGGCGAGCGA
>WOYS01000070.1:0-26461 GCA_011620645.1 Mycobacterium sp. | reverse complement strand
GGCGAGCGAAGCGACGGGAAACCGGCAACAGGCGAGCGACGACGAGATCGGCGAACTGGTCTATCAGGGGCCCAATGTGATGATGGGTTACGCGCGCCATCCCGCCGATCTCGCGGCGGCCCAGGGCACCGATGAATTGCGTACCGGCGATCTGGCCCGCCGCGGCGCCGACGGGCTCTTCGAGGTGGTGGGTCGCGCCAACAGATTCGCCAAGCTGTTCGGGTTGCGCATCGATCTGCAGCGGGTCGAAACCGCGTTGCTCGAGCGCGGTATCTCCGCGCTGTGTACCACCGACGACGAGACACTGGTCATCGCCGCGACCCAGGACGTACCGACGGTGCGCGGCGCCATCGCCGACATCACCGGACTGCCTGCCGGTTCGGTGCGGGCGGTCACCGTCGGTGAACTGCCTATGCTGCCGTCGGGCAAGCCCGACTATCCCGCGGTGCGTGCGCTGCGGCCCGAGCCCGTCGCCGCGACCCCGTTGCGCGGGGTGTTCGCCGATGTGCTGCATCTGAATCCCGAGGACATCGATCCGGGCGCCAGCTTCATCGATCTCGGCGGCAATTCGCTGAGCTACGTGACCATGTCGGTGCGCATCGAACGGGCGTTGCACGAGCTTCCGTCCAATTGGCATCGGATTCCACTGCGCGATCTCGAGCAGCTCAGCACCCGCAAGCGGCGGTGGACCGCCACGCTGGAGACCAGCGTCGCACTGCGGGCCGCCGCGATCATGCTGATCGTCGGATCGCATGCCGAACTGTTCGAGATGTGGGGCGGCGCGCACATCCTGCTCGGCGTCGCCGGCTACAACTTCGGTCGGTTCTGCCTGGCCACCGCGCCCCGGTGGGACCGGATCCGGCACCTGCGCAACACGATCGCCTGGATCGCCGTACCGGCGGTGGCGTGGGTGGCGATCACCATGACCTTCAGCGATGACTATCAGTGGTCAAATCTGTTGCTGGCCAACAAGATTTTCGGCCCGTTCGACAGCATGACGGCGGGAAGGCTGTGGTTCATCGAGGTGCTGGTCTGGATTCTGGTGCTGCTGACCATCCTGCTTGCGGTGCCCGCCGTGGACCGGGTGGAGCGGCGTCGGCCGTTCGCGTTCGCGGTGGTGTTCCTGGCCGCCGGTGTGGCCCTGCGTTATGACGCCCTGGGCCCCGACGCCGGCGAGGACGCCTGGTTCAGCATGCTGGCGTTCTGGTTCTTCGCCGTCGGCTGGACGGTGTCGAAAGCAACGACGGCGTGGCAACGGGTTGCCATCACCGCGCTGCTGGCCATCGGCCTGCACGGGTACTTCGGTGAGCCGGTCCGGGAAGCGCTGGTCTTCACCGGGATTGCGCTGATGATCTGGCTGCCCTCGATCCGCTGCCCGGTGCTGCTGACCGGTGTCGTCGCCGCGCTCGCCGATGCATCGCTGTACATCTATCTGACCCATTTCCAGGTCTATCCGCTGTTCGGGGAGCACCGATTGCTCGGTGTGCTTGCCGCCCTGCTGGCCGGTGTGCTGCTGGCCCAGACCATGACCCGGCTGCGCGAATGGATCCATCAGCGGTCGGCGACCATGCCCTCCTGGACCAGGGTGGCGGCGATGACACCGTCGGCGCGCAGCAGTGAAGCCGTCATGACACCACGCCCGCGCGCGGCGGCCGGGGACCGCGATTCCAGCAGATTCCACTGATCGGCCCGCACCGGCTGGTGCAGCCAGATCGACGAGTCGGTGGTCCCGCCGCGATGTGTGCGGCCGGCCATCGAGTGCCCGTGCACCTGAAGAATCGGGTCGACGCCGTAGAGGTCGGTGATGTAGACGGCGACCAGGGTGTGGATCAGCGGGTCATCCGGCAGGTCGACGGTCGCTCGCCACCACAGGCGACGCACGAACTCGCCGTCGGCGTGCCCGTCGGCGACGCGGATATCGAGTTCGTCCAACGGCAAAGACGGTGCCGGGCCCGGCGGTCCGGTGTGGTCCAGGGTGTCCGGATGCGGCGGCATCGTCTGCCGGTTCCCGTGTTCGGGGCCGGCCAGCGGCGACGAGAACGACACCGTGGCGATGTTGAGCAGGCGGTCGTGCTGGTGGGTCTGAACCCGGCGGGCCGCCGCGGTGCGTCCGTCGTAGACACGTTCGACCTGATAGTCGGAGCTGTCGCCGGCCTCGCCGCCGCGCAGGAATTGCACGTGCAGATTGGTCGGCCGCTTGTCAGGGTCCACCGTCGCGCACGCCGCGGCCAGACTCTGCGCGGCGAACAGCCCACCGAAAGACCGCTTGCCCGCCGGCCCGGCCCCGGGGCCCAGCCAGCGGTCCTCGCCATCGGAGTCCAGCGTGAGGAGGTGGAGCAGAACGCTCACGCGACAGTGCCTGCGCCGGTGAGCTTCTCGATCTCCTCGGCGCTGAGGCCCAGCCGCCCGAGCACCTGGGATGTGTGATCGCCGAGCGCCGGTGACGGTGTGGCGGGCGGATAGCTGCCGTCGATCGAGATCGGCAGGCCCGGCGCCAGGTACTCCCCGATCCGGGGCTGGTCCAGGACGGTGAACAGCGGGTTGGCGGTCACCCGTTCGTCGGCGGCGACCTCGGCGAAGCTGCGGTATCGATCCCACAGCACCGAGGTCTGTGACAGCGCGGAGGTGACGTCCTCGGCGCTGCGTTCGGCGAACCACAGAGTGAACAGGCCGGTGAGCGCATCGCGGTGCCGGTAGCGTTCCCCCTCGTCGGTGAAGTCCGCCCCGAGCGCCTCCCCCAGTGCGGCAACGGCTTTGGTGGTACCGGTCAGTTCGGTCAGATCGCGGAAATGCCTGCCGGTCAGTGCGACCAACATGAACACCACCCCGTCGGCACTGGTGAAGTCCTGTCCGTACTGGCCGTAGATCGAGTTGCCGATGCGTTGACGCTGGGTTCCGCCGATCATCACCTCGGTCAGGAAGCTCAGGTTGCCCGCGGTGGCGAGCGCGACGTTCTCCAACGGGATGGCGATCTGCTGTCCGGCGCCGGTGACCTCGCGGTTGCGCAACGCCGTGACCACCGCCAGCGCCGCGTACAACCCGCAGGCCACGTCCCAGGCCGGCAGCACGTGGTTGACGGGGGTGGCCAGATTGGCCGGCCCGGTCACCAGCGGGAAGCCGACCGCGGCGTTCACGGTGTAGTCCACTCCGGTGGAGCCGTCGGCGCGGCCGGAGATCTCGACATGGATCAGATCCGATCGCAGTGCGACGAGTTCGTCGAAGGAATGCCAACGGCGGCCGGCCGCATTGGTGATCAGCACGCCGGCGTCGGCGATGAGCCTGCGGATCAGATCCTGACCCTCGGGTGCGCGCATATCCACGGCGACCGATTGCTTGCCCTTGTTGAGCCCGGCCCAGTAGATGCTGTCCCCGTCGTCGGTGACCGGCCAGCGCTTGTAGTCGGCGGCCCCGCCGACCGGGTCGATGCGGATCACCTCCGCACCCAGCTGCGCCAGGGTCATGCCGGCCAGCGGCACCGCCACGAAGCTGGAGATCTCAATGATCCGTACGCCCGCCAAGGGCCCCTGCGCCACACCAGTCACCTGGTCAAGCTATCAACCCCGGATCGGCTGGGCGCCGTCCCGGTTCGCGGTGACCGGCGCGGATACCTCGAACACGGTGTCGCTCCCGTCGAAAATCTCGTTCTTGACCTCCTCGGCCAGCACCGAGCGCCGCTTCGGCCGGTTAGATTTGTCTCTATGCCGACCATCGAGCTTGACACCCCCGCCGGTCCCATCGATGCGCTGGTCGACGTACCCGAGGGCCGGGGCCCGTGGCCGGGCGTGGTGGTGGTGCACGACGCGATCGGCTATCAGCCCGACAACGAGGCGGTGTCGGCGCGCATCGCCGCAGCCGGATATCTGACCATCACACCCAACCTGTACGCCCGCGGCGGCCGTGCCCGCTGCATCACCAAGGTGATGCGGGCCGCGCTGACCAAACAGGGCCCCGCGATCGAGGACCTCCTGGCCGCCCGCGACTACCTGCAGGGCAGGCCGGACTGCACCGGCACGGTGGGTATCGCCGGTTTCTGCATGGGCGGACAGTTCGCACTCATCATGTCCCCCAAGGGTTTCGGAGCGTCCGCCCCGTTCTACGGCACGCCGCTACCGAAGAACCTGGAAGACACGCTCAGTGGCGCGTGCCCGATCGTGGCGAGCTTCGGGGCACGCGATCCGGTCGGCCGGGGCGCGCCGGCGAAGCTGAACAAGGCCGTGGCGGCCCACGGTATCGCCGCGGATGTGAAGGTGTACCCGAACGCCGGGCACAGCTTCGCCAACCAGCTACCCGCGCAGACCCTGCTGCGGGTTACCGGGTTCGGCTACAACGAGGCCGTCGCCGAGGACGCCTGGACGCGGGTGTTCGCGTTCTTCGACACCCATCTGCGAGGCGGCTAGTCCGGCAGGCGTAGTTCGGGCTTCTCGACCTCTTCGATGTTGACGTCCTTGAAGGTGATCACCCGAACCTGCTTGACGAAGCGGGCCGGACGGTACATGTCCCACACCCAGGCATCGGCGAGGCGCAGCTCGAAGTAGACCTCGCCGTCGGCGTTGCGCGGCACCATCTCCACGCTGTTGGCCAGATAGAACCGGCGTTCGGTCTCCACGACGTAGCTGAACTGTCCGACGATGTCCTTGTACTCGCGGTACAGCGAGAGCTCCATCTCGGTTTCGTACTTCTCGAGATCCTCGGCACTCATCTGTTCTGCTGTCCTTCGTCTAGGTTGGCGTCCATCATTCCCCACACCGTGCTGCCGCGTCGCACCGATCCCGCAACCCGCGCCACGTTGGCGAACGAGTACCGGTGCTCGGCACACGGTCCGTGCTCCTCCAGCGCGGCCATGTGTGCGGCCGTGCTGTAGCCCTTGTGCTCGGCGAAGCCGTACCCAGGGTGATCCTTCTCCATTGCGACCAGCAACCGGTCCCTGCTCACCTTGGCCAGCACACTGGCCGCGGCGATACAGGCTGCCGCCGCGTCACCACCGATCACCGGCAGCGACGGCATCGGCAGGCCCGGCACCCAGAAACCGTCGGAGAGCACGTAGCCCGGGCGCAACGGCAGTCCTGCCACCGCGCGCCGCATGCCCTCGATATTGGCGATGTGCACCCCGCGGCGGTCCACCTCGACCGACGGGATGAACACCACGTGATAGGCCAGTGCGTAGCGCCGTATCAGCGGGAACAACCGCTCGCGCTCGACCTCGGTGAGCTTCTTCGAATCGTCCAGTGCGGCAAGGCTGGTCAACCGATTCGGCCCCAGCACGCAAGCGGCCACCACCAGTGGCCCCGCACAGGCACCGCGACCGACCTCATCGACACCGGCCACCGGCCCCAGACCGCTGCGGTACAGCGCAGACTCCAGGGTGCGCAGGCCGGACCTGCGGATCACTGTTCTGGGGGGCCAACTCGCCGGCAATGCCGGAACTCCTATTCGGCCGACGTGGTCTGCGGGTTCACACTGCTCACGCCACCCCACCGCGACGGCGGCCAGGCGATGAAGCGGGCCTTGCCGATCACGTTGTCGACGGGCACGGTGCCTGCGATCGGGTCACCGGTGCACAGCAGTCCGCGCTGGGTGTCGCCGGGCAGATTGGTGCAGCGCGACCGGGAGTCGGCCGAGTGGGTGCGGTTGTCACCCATCACCCAGAGCCGGCCCTGCGGCACCGTCACCGGGCCGAACTCATTGCCCAGGCAGGGATAGACCTCGGTGTCGGCATTCATGGTGACCGCGTCCAGATAGGGCTCGTTCAGCTTCTTGCCGTCGACGGTCAGCCCGGTGGCCGCCCGGCACTGCACGGTCTGCCCACCCACGGCGACGACGCGCTTGACGAGGTCGTTCTCATCGGGCGGCACGAAGCCGACGAAGGACAGGGCGTTCTGCGCCGTGCGGATCACCGGATTGTCGGAGCGGATCGACTTGTAGCCGATGTTCCACGCCGGCGGTCCCTTGAACACGATGACGTCGCCAGGTTCGGGTTCGGTGAACCGGTAGGTGAGCTTGTCGACCATGATCCGGTCGCCGACGCAGCCCGAGCAGCCGTGCAGCGTGGGTTCCATCGACTCCGAAGGAATGAGATACGGACGCGCCACGAAGGTGAGCATCACGTAGTAGAGAACCAGCGCGATGGTGACCAGAATGGCGCCTTCGCGCAGCGCGCCGCGCTTCTTCTTCGGCTCCTGCTCCGCTTCCGTGTCCGATCCGGTGGTGGATTCGGCGGGAGCGGAATCCTCGGCTTCGTCGGTCACGGCATCAGGGTAGCCAGCGAGGCTGGGTACCAGCCTGGCAGTCTGAGCGAGCGTGTCGTGGTGCAGGCACCTGACACAACCGGCGTCAGCGCTTCTCCTTGATCTTCGCCTTCTTGCCGCGCAGCTCGCGCAGGTAGTACAGCTTGGCGCGACGCACGTCACCGCGGGTCACGACATCGATGTGGTCGATGTTGGGCGAATGCACCGGGAAGGTCCGCTCGACGCCGACGCCGTAGCTCTCCTTGCGAACGGTGAAGGTCTCGCTGACCCCACCGTTCTGGCGGCGCAGCACGACGCCCTTGAAGACCTGGACGCGCTCCTTAGAGCCCTCGATGACCTTGACGTGCACGTTGACGGTGTCGCCGGGGCCGAATGCCGGGATGTCGTCGCGCAGCGACGGCTTGTCGACGAAGTCAAGCGTGTTCATCGGTGACTCTTCCTTGCTGTTGGCGGCTCTTCGTGGGCGGCGCCGTGTTCGCGCAGCCGAGCCGACATGTTGGGGTGGATCTGACTGTGTTCGTCAGGCAGCAGGGGTGAACCTGCGCAGACAACTGCTCAATTGTGCCAGACGCAGCGCATCAGGCGAAATCGCCGCCTTGGGCACCGTGCCGGCCACTCCTGCCGGACCCCCACCTTGGTGAAACGCCGCAGCGTCCTGGGCACGCACCCACCGTCGCTCTTGGTTACGCTACTGCCATCCGGGGTAGATGTTCCGACACCGTGGCCGGGACCCCCGTCCCCATCACCGCTTGGAGGAACGCATGCCGCGGCCGTCGAAGTTTCTGGCGGTGGCAGTGGCAGCTGTCTGTACGGCTGCCACGATCTCCGGGTGCGAAGCGAAGGTGTACGGCAGCCCGCCGCCGTCGCCCGCTGCGCCCCGACTCACCGTCGTCGCGCCGCTGGGCACGTCCGCTCCCCTGCCCGAAGCGCCCCCCGAGAGGCCCACCGGGACGTTCGAGGGGCTGAAGGGCCGCGAGGTCCAGGCCACCGCCGACGCCGCCGACGCCGGGGCCGACATCACGGTTGCGGTCCTGGATCGCCAGACCGGCCAGCTCGTCACCAACGGTGTGAACCGCACCATCGCGATCGCCTCGGTGGTCAAACTCTTCATCGCCGACGACCTCCTGCTGCAGGAGGCCAACGGACAGACCACGCTCAGCCCCGAGGATCGCGCGATGCTCGATGTGATGCTGCGCTCCTCCGATGACAGTGCCGCCGAGGTCTTCTGGAACCGCAGCGGCGGCAGCGCGATCATCAACCGGGTCGTCAAACGCTACGGACTGGGCTCGACGACCGCGCCGGGCAACGGCCGCTGGTACAACACCATCAGCACGGTGACCGACCTGGTGCGCTATTACGACATGCTGCTGGCAGGGACCGGCGGGCTGCCCTCCGAGCGCGCCAGCATCATCGTGTCCAACCTGGCGCAGTCCACCCCCACCGCTCCCGACGGCATGGTGCCCGGCGGTGTCTACCCGCAACGATTCGGCATCCCCGAGGGCCTCTACGGCGAACCCGTTGCGGTCAAACAGGGTTGGATGTGCTGCATCGGCTCGGACTGGATGCATCTGTCCACCGGGGTGGTCGGCCCGGAGCGGCGCTACGTGATGGCGATCAGTTCTATGCAGCCGGCAGATGCCGACTCCGCGCGTGAGACCATCACCTCGGCCGTGAAGACGATCTTCCCCGGCGGGAGCATCTGAGCGGGGTTCTAGCCCAGTAGGTCGGGTCTGCGATCGCGGGTCCGTTGCAGCGACTGGTCGCGGCGCCACGCGTCAATCTTCGCGTGATCACCCGACAGCAGCACCGGCGGAACCTCGAGATCGCGCCAGACCGGCGGCCGGGTGTAACTCGGCCCCTCCAGCAGACCACCGACCTGCTCGGAATGCGAATCCTCTTGGTGTGACGCGGGATTGCCGAGCACTTCGGGTAGCAGCCGCACCACGGCCTCGACCATCACCAGCACCGCCGACTCACCTCCGGCCAGCACGTAGTCACCGATGGAGACCTCTTCGACCCGCATCCGCCGCGAGGCGTCGTCGGCGACCCGCTGATCGATGCCCTCATAGCGCCCGCAGGCGAACACCAGATGCGATTCGGCGCTCCAGCGCTGCGCGGTCACCTGGGTGAACGGCCTGCCCGCCGGCGTCGGCACCACCAGAAGCGTTTCCGGCGTGCAGATCTCGTCCAGCGCGGCACCCCAGACCGGTGCCTTCATGACCATGCCGGGACCACCCCCATAGGGCGAGTCGTCCACGGACCGGTGCACATCGTGAGTCCACTCGCGCAGATCGTGCACGCCGAGGTCCACGATGCCCGTCTGGATCGCCTTGCCCGGCAACGCTTGTCGCAGTGCGTCGAGATAGGCGGGGAAGATGGTGACCACGTCGATGCGCACGTCGGCCCTACAGATCTTCGATGTCCAGCAGACCATCGGGGGGATCGATGTCCACGGTGCCCTCTGCCAGCGACACTGCGGTCACGATGGCGCTGACGAACGGCACCAGCAGCTCGGCGCTGTCGGGCCTCGTGATCGACAGCAACTCCCCGGCCGCGGTGTGCAGCACCTCGGTCACCGTGCCGACCGCCGTACCGTCGAGCGTGCGCACGGCGAGACCTTCGAGCTGATGATCGTAGAACTCGTCGGGGTCTTCGATGGGTGGCAGATCGCCGGATTCGACCAGGAACAGCGTCCCGCGCAACTCGTCGGCGGCATTGCGGTCGCCGACGCCGGTCAGCCGCAGCAGCAGCCGGCCGGCATGCTCACGCACCGTTTCGATGACGAAGCTGCGCTCCGGTCCGCCGCGCGGTTTGCGCCCGCGCAGCATGGCACCCGGGGTGAACCGGGCAGCCGGATCATCGGTGCGGACGTCCACGACAACCTCGCCAGTGACACCGTGTGCCTTGGCGATCCGCCCGATGACCAGCTCCATCCGTACTCCCCGGTCGCTTCGCTCCTGCCCGCCGTACTACTGGTCGGTGTCCACCACGTCGACGCGGATTCCACGGCCACCGATACCGGCGACCAGCGTGCGCAGTGCGGTGGCAGTACGCCCGCCGCGACCGATGACCTTGCCCAGGTCATCGGGATGTACGTGCACCTCGACGGTGCGTCCGCGCCGGTTGGTCACCAGGTCGACCCGAACGTCGTCCGGGTTGTCGACGATCCCGCGCACCAGGTGGTCGACGGCGTCGACGACGACGGTGCTCATTCTGCGGCGGGAGCTTCGGCGGCGGCTTCGGCGGCCTCAGCCTCGGCGGGGGCCTCAGCCGCTGCGGGGGCCTCGTCGGCCGTCTTGGCCGGGGCCTTCTTCTTCTTGAGCTGGGTGGCCTCACCGGTGGGCGCGTTGTCGGCGGCAGCCAGCGCGGCGTTGAACAGATCCAGCTTGGACGGCTTGGGCTCCTTGACCTTCAGCGTGCCCTCGGCGCCCGGCAGGCCCTTGAACTTCTGCCAGTCACCGGTGATCTTCAGCAGTGCCAGGACGGGCTCGGTGGGCTGCGCGCCGACGCTCAGCCAGTACTGCGCGCGCTCCGAGTCGATCTCGATCAGGCTCGGCTCTTCCTTCGGCTGGTACTTGCCGATGACCTCGATGGCCCGTCCGTCGCGACGATTACGCGCATCGGCGACCGAGATGCGGTACTGGGGGTTGCGGATCTTGCCGAAGCGGGCGAGCTTGATCTTGACAGCCATGGTGAAACGTCTCTCCTGTGATTGCCACGCTGGCAATTCAGCAACTCGGGCGGATTGCCCGGTCCGGTTTTGCCTTTGCGTGTGTGACCTGCGCGCGGCGCATTTAACGTGTCGCGCGCGGACAGCCGCCCATTGTGCCAGAGCAGGCGTTACCGCCCCAAATCTGCGGCGGGTCAGGCCTGCGGACCTTCGGCGGGCGGCCAGTGCTCGCCCGACCACTCCCCTGGCTCCGTGTGATCGCCACGCGAGAGCGGAACCCACTGCTCGGTCGGTGCGGGCTGCTTCGATGACGGGAAGTCGCGCAGTTTGCCCGACGGCTTGGCATCCCATTTGGCGAACGTGAGTGGTGTCTGCAACCAGGCGAACAGCAGGTTGTAGACGCCCTCCAGCGAGTCGATATGGGTGCGTTCCCAGCCGTGGCTGCCATCCAGCCCGAAGCCCACGAGCGCGGCCCGGGTGTTGGCGCCCGCCTCGATGGCCGCCGCCGCGTCCGAGCGGTAGAAGCGGAAGATGTCGCGCGCGTGGGGAATTCGATGTTCATCGGCCAGCCGGCACAACTTGCGGGTGAGGTGATAGTCGAACGGCCCGTGCAGATCGGCCATCGGGATGGTCACACCATCCTCGATCGAGTGCTGCCCGGGTGCACACACCGCGTTGTCCACCGACACCAACTCGGCGACGTCGGGGTCCAGGCCGTGGCTGGCACCGTGGCCGACCTCCTCGGTGATGGTCACCATGATCGTCGTCGTGTGCGGCAGCATGATCTTTTCCTCGGCGACGGTCTTCGCCAGCGCCAGGGCGACGGCCACTCCCGCCTTGCCGTCCAGGTGCCTGGACACGATGTACCCGTCGGCGGTCAGCTCCGGTGCGGCGATCAGTGCGACGAAGTCGCCGACGTGAAAGCCCAACCGTTCCAGGTCGGCCCGGCTGGTGACCTTCCTGTCGATGCGCACCTCGACATTCGGCCAATCCATGGGCTGGGTGTCGACCTCGTCGCCGAATGCGTGCCCGGACGCCATCAGCGGCATCACGGTTCCGGTGAAGAACTCATCGGCATCGTCGGTGAAGATGCGCACCCGCGCGCCGGTCGCGAAGCGCGCCGAGAACGTCCCCACCGGAATCAGCTCGAGCCGGCCGTTGTCCTTCAGATCCCGGACCATGCAGCCGATGGTGTCGGCGTGCACCACGACCGCACGGTCGGTGGTCTTGGATTCGCCGAGCAGCACCGCCGTCAGCGCGCCGCGGCGGGTCAGGGTGAACGGCACCCTGAGCTCGTCGAGGGTGTCGCCGATCAGTTGCATCACCGCATCGGTGCGACCCGACGGGCTGGGTGTCTGCAACAGGCCGAGCAGCGTGTCGATCATCCATGCCCGGGTCTCTTCGGGCATCACCGCACGTTCGGACACCATGCCTCCTTCTCAAGCATCGCCACACATATGAAGTCGGGCCCGCGGTTGGGCGGCCCGTATACCTCTAACCCTGGTCGACGGGGTCCGGCTGCCAGGCCCACGGCGTGGCAGCGGTACGGGGAAACAGTAGATCCACGAAGGCCTGCGCCGTGGGGCGCGGCTCGTGGTTCGCGAGGCCGGGACGCTCATTGGCCTCGATGAACACGTATTCCTGCCCGTCCACGGACGGCACCATCAGGTCGATACCGGTGACCGGGATCCCGATGGCGTCCGCGGCGTCCACCGCCACCTTCGCCAGCGTCCGGTTCAGATCATCGGTCACGTCGACGATGGTGCCGCCGGTGTGCAGATTGGCGGTGTGCCGCACCACCAGGCTTTCGTTGGCGGGCAGCACATCGTCCATGTTCCATCCGGCCTCACGCACGGTGTCCTCGGTCACCGAATCGAGCGGGATCTGCGATTCACCGTGGGTGGCCGCAGACCGGCGCCGGCTCTGGGCTTCGATGAGTTCGCGGATGGTGTGTTTACCGCTGCCGATGATCTCGGGCGGGCGGCGCACTGCAGCCGCGATCACCTTGCCGTTGATGACGACGATCCGCAGATCCTCACCGAAGCAACGCTCCTCGATGAGTACGTCGGGGCAGTTCTTGCTGGCCAGTTGCAGCGCCCGGTCCAGTTCGTCGTGGCGGGTCACGCCGACCGTGATACCGGCGCCCTGCTCGCCGCGGGCGGGCTTGACGACCACCGAGCCGACCTTGGCCAGGAACCGGTGGTCCTCCTCGCCGAACGTCGCGTTGACACCTTGGGGCACAACGATTCCCGATTCGCTGACCACCTTGCGCGCAATGCGCTTGTCATCGCAGCGGCTCATGGCGACCGCGTTGGTCAGCTCGGACAGTGACTCGCGGGTGGTCACCGTGGTGCCGCCGTGAGTGAGTTGCAGATAGCCGCCCTGCGCATCGAGCACCTGCACCGCGATGCCGCGCAGTATTGCCTCGTCGGCGATGATCCTGGCGTACGGATTCAGCTGGGCCAGCTCTTCCTCGGGCTGCGTGGGGGCGAACAGCTTCTCGTTGATCGCGTTCTTGCGCTTGACGCCGAGTTCGGGGACACGCTCGAATCCCATCCGTTCATACAGCGCGATGGCCGCCGAATTGTCGTGCAGCACCGACAGATCCATCTGGGCTCGCCCGCGGCCGATGAATTCCTCGACAAGCGAGCGCGCCAGCAGACCACCGGCCCCGGGCCGGCACAGGGTCGGGCTGACCGCCAGGCACCACAGCGACGAGCCGTTCTCGGGATCGCCGAACAACTGGCTGTGATCGATCCCCGTCACGGTGCCCACCACGGCACCCGTCGCGTCGTCGACGGCAACCAGGTAGATCATGTGCTGCTCGGACTGACTGTTGTGCCACATCAGGTCGACGTCGGCAGGCACCATCCGGCACTGCAGGTAGATCTCGTTGATCGCGGTGCAGTCCGCTACCGACTCGACCCGCCGCACGGTGACGCCGGCGAGTTCGGACGGAAGGTAGGCAAGCGGCTCGGTGAGGTCCAGGCGGTAGGTGAAGCTGGGGTCGATGAAGAATTCCTGCGGGTTGAGCGCCACGAAAACGTGCGGTGCCTCCAGATACATCCCGATATCGCGGCGGCCACTGGCTTCGGCACGCAGTGCGGTGCCCAGCTGACCGGGATCATCGAAGGTCTGCCCAAACACCAGCCGACCCCATCCGAGGTCCTGGACGACCTCCTTGGAGTCGGCGCCTTCCTCCAGCGTCATCTCGTACTTACCCCATCCACGTGATGCGCGAGCCACAGTTCCAGCAGACCGAGCTGCCACAGTGGGTTACCCCGAAGTGGCGTCAGATAACCGTTGGGTTCTGCGAGCAAGCGATCGGTCTCGGACGGGTTGAACAGGCCGCGCGAGCGGGCACCCTCGCTGTGCAGCGCATCGCGCACCAAGTCCAGGTACGGCCCCGACAGATGTTTGAGGGCAGGCACCGGGAAGTAGCCCTTGGGCCGGTCGATCACCTCATGCGGAATGACCCGGCGGGCAGCCTCTTTCAGCACTCCTTTGCCGTCGTAGGCAGTCTTCAGCATAGGAGGGCAGGTGGCCGCGAGTTCGACGAGCTCGTGGTCCAGAAACGGCACCCGGCCCTCCAGACCCCAGGCCATGGTCATGTTGTCGACCCGTTTGACCGGATCGTCGACGAGCATCACGGTGGTGTCCAGACGCAGGGCCCGGTCCGTGGCGGTGGCCGCGCCGGGGTGCGCGAAGTGATCGAGCACGTAGTCGCCCGCGATATCGGCATCGAGACGCCACGAGGGCTGTACCAGCGTGTTCAGCGACGTGTGGTCGCGGTCGAAGAACGCCTGCCGATAGCTGGCCAGCGCGGCCTGCGGGTCGCCGTCCAGCGCATGGGCCATCGGTGGATACCAGTGATAGCCGGCAAAGATCTCGTCGGCGCCCTGCCCGGACTGCACCACCTTGACGTGCTTGCTGACCTCCTGGGACAGCAGGTAGAACGCCACGCAGTCGTGGCTGACCATCGGCTCGCTCATCGCGCCGATCGCCCCGGACAGCGCGGGCAGCATGCGCGCGGTGTCGATCCGGATCTGGTGATGATCGGTGCCGTAGTGGCCGGCGATGATGTCGGAGTATGTGAACTCGTCGCCCTCTTCGCCGCCTGCGGCCTCGAAGCCGATGGAGAACGTCGCCAGCCCGTGCTGGCCGGCCTCGGCGAGCAGACCGACGATCAGACTGGAGTCCAACCCACCCGAGAGCAGGCATCCGACGGGGACATCGGCCACCAGGCGCCGTTGCACCGCGGTGCGCAGTGCGGCGAGGATGGCCTCTTCCCACTCATCTTCGGACCAGTCCGCGCGCTCGGCGGAGCGCTCGAAAACCGGTTCCCAGTAAGTATGTTCGGTGCGGGTGCCATCAGGCTCGATGCGCATGATACTGCCCGGAGGCAGTTTGCGGACACCGCTCAGAATGGTCAGCGGGGGCGGCACCACCGAGTGGAAACTCAGGTAGTGGTGCAGGGCCTCCGGATCGATATCGGTGTCCACCCCACCCGCGGCGACGAGCGCCGGTAGCGAGGAGGCGAACCGGAATGCGTCCGAAACCTCGGCCCAGTACAGCGGTTTGATGCCGAGCCGGTCCCGGGCCAGCAGCACCCGGCCTGAGTCCACCTCGGTGATCGCGAACGCGAACATGCCGAACAGGTGATCGACCACCCGTTCGCCCCACTCGCGGTAGCCCTTCAGCACCACTTCGGTATCGCTGTGCGAGAAGAACCGGTAGCCCTTGCCGATCAGCTCCTGACGCAGCTGCGGATAGTTGTAGATGCAGCCGTTGAACGCAACGGTGAGCCCGAGTTCGGGATCGTGCATGGGCTGCTGCCCGTGACTGGACAGGTCGATGATCGCCAACCGGCGATGCCCGAAGGCGATTCCGCCCTGGGACCAGCAGCCCCCGCTGTCGGGGCCTCGCGGCACCATTGTGTCAGCCATCTTGGCAATGGCTCCAAGATCGGCTGACCGTCCGCGAGCGACCTCGCCGGCGATGCCGCACATTGTTTTCGTCCCCCTTGATGGTGGGTTCGGCCGCGCCGGTTCGCGCCCGCCTTACGTTACCGGTGGGGGCTCCCCAAACCTATGGCGCGGAAAGGTCGTTAGGCTCACACACCATGCGAAGGCTTCTTGCCGGTCTGATTTCGGCGCTCTTTCTCTGCACCGTCGGGGTCGGCGCGGCCGGTGCGGTCCCGGGTGTCGACCAGCCGCTCGGATCGGTGCCGATACCGGATGGACCTGCACAAGCCTGGGTGATCGCGGATATGGACAGCGGAGCGGTGCTGGCCTCTCGCGACGGTTACGGACGGTATGCGCCGGCCAGCACCATCAAGGTGCTGCTGGCCATGGTGGTGCTCGACGAACTACCCCTGGACGCGACGGTCGTCGCCAGCGAAGCCGATACCCGGGTGGAGTGCAGTTGCGCCGGGGTGGCCCCCGGGCAGAGCTATTCGGTGCGCCAGCTACTGGAGGGTCTGCTGCTGGTGTCGGGCAATGACGCGGCAAACACGTTGGCCACCATGCTGGGCGGTCAGCAGGCGGCAGTGGCGAAGATGAACGCGAAGGCCGCAGTGCTCGGTGCGGATGCCACCGTCGCCGGTAGCCCGTCGGGTATCGACGGCCCCGGAATCGAGATGTGGTCCTCGCCGCATGACCTGGCGGTGCTCTTCCGGGCCGCGATGGCCAATCCGGTCTTCGCCCAGATCACCTCGCAGCCGACGGCGGTGTTCCCGGGCAAGACAGGTGACCGGGTTCTGGTCAACCAGGACGAGTTGTTGGCGCGCTACCCCGGCATGCTGGGCGGCAAGACCGGGTTCACCGATCTGGCCCGTAAGACGTTCGTCGGGGCGGCGCAGCGCGACGGCCGGCGGCTGGTGGTCGCGTTGATGTTCGGCTTGGTCCGCGAGGGTGGCCCGACGTACTGGGATCAGGCGTCGACGTTGCTGGACTGGGGATTCGCCCAGGACCGTGCGGCGAGTATCGCCGCGCTCTAGTCGCCCGGCTTTCACTTTCGCCACTCCGGCACCGCCGCAGAACCAACAACACCCCACGAAACGTAGTACCACCGGCGGTACTACGTAAAACGTAGTACCGCCGGTAGTACTACATTCCAGATCGTCACACCGCTCCGCAAACCGTGACTGATGTGGCTGCTGGCGCTAACCCCAGACCCGGCCGCGCAGGATGACCAGGTCGGGGTCACCCACGCCGGCCACCCGGGGATCCTCGGCGAAGCACAGCAGGTCCGCCGAGGCGCCGTGTTCCAGCGCCGGGCGGCCCAGCCAGGCCCGGGCGTCCCAGCACGCCGCGCCCAATGCGCCGGTGGGGCTCATCCCGACGCCGTGCAAAGCCGCGATCTCGTCGCCGATGCGGCCGTGCCGGATCATCCCGCCGGCATCGGTGCCCGCGTAGATCAGCACACCGGCGTCATGGGCGGCGCCGACCCGTTGCCGGCAGGAGGCGTACAGATCGCGCATGTGCTTGGCGTAGGTCGGGTACTTGCCCGCCGCATCGGCGATGCCCGGGAAGTTGTCGATGTTGATCAGCGTGGGCACCAGCGCCGTGCCGTGCTCCAGCATCAGCTCGATGGTGTCCTCGGTGATGCCGGTGCCGTGCTCGATGCAGTCGATGCCCGCCTTGATCAGACCGGGCAGCGCGTCCTCACCGAACACGTGCGCGGTGACGCGGGCCCCGTTGGCATGCGCGGCCGCGATCGCCTCGACCAGCACGTCATCGGACCATAGTGGCGCCAGGTCGCCGATCCCCCGGTCGATCCAGTCGCCGACCAGCTTCACCCAGCCGTCGCCCCAGCGCGCCTGCTCGGCGACGTAGGCCGGCAGCTGCGTCTCGTCCTCGACGTCGATCGGCAGCCCGGGCATATAGCGCTTGGGCCGGGCCAGGTGACGGCCGGCGCGGATGATGCGCGGCAGATCGTCACGGTCATCGAGGCTGCGGGTGTCCACCGGCGATCCGGCGTCACGTAACAACAGCGCCCCGACGTCCCGCTCGGTCTCGGCCTGGGTGATCGCCTCATCGAACGTGGTCGCCCCGCCGGGCCCCAGGCCCACATGGCAGTGCGCGTCGACCAGCCCGGGGATGATCCAGCCGCCCTCGAAGACGGTGTCGGCGCCCGCAACCGGTTCTGCCGACAGAGCTCCGTCAACCACCCACCACTGCACCTGTTCGCCGTCGGGGAGCCCCCGGCCGCGGAGATGCAGCACCCGCATGGCTAGTTCTGGCCCGGGAACTTCAGTTTGGACAGGTCGATGTTGGCCAGGCCGGGCGGCAGCTCGTCCAGCCCCTTGGGCATGCCGCTCAGGTCCGGGAAACCGGCGGGGAGACCGCCTGCGCCCAGCGGGTTCTTCGGCGGTGTCGGGCCCTTGCCCGGTTTACGGCCCTTCTTACCGGCCTGCTTGTTCTTGCCCTTGACGGCCTTACGCTGGGTATTCTTGCGCCCGAACGGCATTCCCATCTGGCCGGCCATCTGCGACATCATCTTGCGGGCCTCGAAGAACCGGTCGACGAGCTGATTGACCTCCGATACCGATACCCCGGAGCCGTTGGCGATCCGGAGCCGGCGCGAGGCGTTGATGATCTTCGGGTCGCTGCGTTCGGCGGGCGTCATACCCCGGATGATGGCCTGCACCCGGTCGAGCTGGCTGTCGTCCACGGCGGCCAGCGCATCCTTCATCTGCCCGGCGCCCGGCAGCATGCCGAGCAGGTTGCCGATCGGGCCCATCTTGCGGATCGCGAGCATCTGCTCGAGGAAGTCCTCCAGGGTCAGCTCGCCGGAGCCGATCTTGGCGGCGGTGGCCTCGGCCTGCTCGGCGTCGAAGTGCTGCTCGGCGGCCTCGATGAGAGAGAGTAGGTCGCCCATGCCGAGGATCCGGCTGGCCATCCGGTCGGGGTGGAAGACGTCGAAGTCCTCCAGCTTCTCGCCGGTAGAGGCGAAAAGGATGGGGACACCGGTCACCTCGCGCACCGACAAGGCCGCGCCACCACGGGCATCACCGTCGAGCTTGGTCAGCACCACACCGGTGAAGCCGACACCGGATCCGAAGGCCTCGGCGGTGGTGACGGCGTCCTGACCGATCATGGCGTCCAGCACGAACAGCGTCTCGTCGGGCTGTACGGCGTCGCGGATGGCCGCGGCCTGGCTCATCAGTTCCTCGTCGATACCCAATCGGCCTGCGGTGTCGACGATGACGACGTCGTAGTGCTTGGCCCTGGCTTCGGCCAGGCCCGCGGCGGCCACCGAGACCGGGTCGCCGGTGGTCATCTGATCGATGGTCACACCGGAGGGTGACACCCCCGGATGCGGTGCGAACACCGCGACTCCGGCGCGCTCGCCGACGATCTGCAGCTGGTGCACCGCGCCGGGGCGCTGCAGGTCACACGCCACCAACAGCGGCGTGTTCCCCTGAGCCTTGAGCCATTTGGCGAGCTTGCCGGCCAGCGTCGTCTTACCGGAACCTTGCAGACCGGCGAGCATGATGACCGTCGGCGGGGTCTTGGCGAACGCCAGCTGGCGGGTCTCGCCGCCCAGGATGCCGACGAGCTCCTCGTTGACGATCTTGACGACCTGCTGGGCGGGGTTGAGTGCCCCGGAGACTTCGGCGCCCTTGGAGCGTTCCTTGATGCGGTTGACGAATGCGCGCACCACGGGCAGCGCGACGTCGGCTTCGAGCAGGGCGAGCCGGATCTCGCGCGCGGTGGCATCGATATCGGCGTCGGTGAGCCGACCCCGGGCGCGCAGGCCCTGTAGCGCACCAGTCAACCGGTCAGAGAGCGATTCAAACACCTGGTAAGCCTAACGGTCGGCTGTCACCGGCAAGAACCTCAAGCCCGTCTGGCTCCAGATCTGTGCAGGAAGCCTCACCGACGCTAATCTGTCAACGCACGATGGCAGATTAGCGGAGGCACTCATGACAGCGATCCACGTCCCGCTGCCCGAGGTACCCAGCGCAACCGGCGACCCGGTGAACACCGAGCCGATGAGTACCACCCACATCAGCCAGTGCACGCTGTGTGAGGCGCACTGCGGCATCCATGTCACCGTCACCGATGACCAGGTCAGCCGCATCGAGGGCAATCCCGACGACGTGCTGTCCAAGGGCTACATCTGCCCCAAGGCCACCGCGATGGGCGGCCTGCATCGCGACCCGGACCGACTGCGGACCCCGATGCGCCGGGTCGGCAATTCCTTCGAGCCGGTCAGCTGGGCCGAGGCGTTCACCGAGATCGGCACCCGGCTGCGCCGGGTCCGCCGCAAGCACGGCTTCCGCGCGCTGGGAATGTACGTCGGCAACCCTGCCGCGCACAGTTCGGGCGCCATGTACGGCCTGGCGCTGCGCATCGCGCTGCTCACCCCGAACTTCTTCTCGGCATCGTCCATCGATCAGATGCCGCACGAGTTCGCCGCGTGGCGGGTGTTCGGGTCCAACGCACTGATGCCGATCACCGATATCGACCGCACCCACCGGCTGGTGATCGTCGGCGCGAACCCGGCGGTGTCCAACGGCTCGCTGTCGATCATGCCCGGCGCCAGGCGACGCATCAAAGCAGTGCGCGATCGCGGCGGCGCCGTCGTGGTGATCGATCCCCGCCGCACCGAGACCGCCAGGCTGGCCGACCAGCATGTCGCGGTGCGCCCCGGTGGTGACCTCTATCTGCTGCTGGGCATGCTGCACGTTCTCATCAACGAAAACCTCTGCGACACCACGGTGATGAGCACGATGACGTCGGGATGGCACGAGCTTGCCGACCTGGTCGAGCACGCCACCCCCGAGGCCATGGCGCAGCGAGCCGGTGTCGACGCCGAGGAGATACGGACACTGGCCCGCGATCACGCCGCAGCCGAGTCTGCGGCCATCTACGCACGCATCGGCATCTGCCAGCAGGAGACCGGCACGTTGGTGAGCTGGCTGGTCATGGTGATCAACACGGTCACAGGCAATCTGGATCGTCCAGGCGGGACGATGTTCTCCACGCCGATCGTCGATGTGCCCCGGCTGGCCAAATACATTCCCGTCGGGCACGGTCTGTGGACCGATCGCTCCGGCAGGTACAAGTCGTTCCGAGCTGAACTGCCCGCGGTCGCCATGGCCGACGAGATCCTCGACGAGGGCCCCGGACAGATCCGGGCGATGATCACCTACGCCGGGAACCCGGTGTCCTCGATCCCGCAAAAGGGCCGCCTCGACGTGGCGATGTCGCAGCTGGATCTGTATGTCGCAGTGGACATGTACATCACCGAGACCACCCGGCACGCGGACTTCATCCTGCCGCCGGTGTCACCGCTGGAACGCGAGGATGTCGGCCTGCTGACCACGGTCTTCAGTGTCCGCAACACCATTCGCTATCAGCACCGCACCTTCGAGCCCGCGGTCGGCGCCCTGGAGGACTGGGAAATCCTGAGCAGGTTGACCTTCGAGTTGCTGCCCACCCCGTTGCGTCAGCTCGCCGCACCGCTGCGCGACCGGTTCATCGCGTTCACCGATCCGCTGCGGGTGACCGCCGCCGCCCTGGCCACCGGCCCATACGGGCGGCTGCGACGCGGCCGCAAGGGCATCACCATGCGCGCGCTACGCGACAGCGCGGGCGGTATCGATCTCGGCCCCCTGCAGCCGCGGCTGGACAAGGTGCTGGCCACCTCGGATCGCCGGGTGCACCTGGCTCCCGAGGAATTCATCGCCGATGCGGCAGCCAGGCTGACGACAACCGCCGAGGACCCCGGCGAGGGCCGCCTGCAGCTGATCGGCCGGCGCCACTTGCGCAGCAACAACTCCTGGCTGCACAACGTGCCCACGATGACCGGGGGCAACAACAAGTGCACGGTGCTCATGCATCCCGACGATGCCGGTGCCCGCGGGTTGACCCAGGGTGACACCGTGCGCGTCGCCTCTGCGGTGGGACATATCGACATCCCGCTCGATATCAGCGATGAGATGCGGGCAGGCACGGTTGCGGTGCCGCATGGCTGGGGCCACCGCAACACCGGCTGGCGGCACGCGGACACGCTGGCGGGTGCCAACGTCAACGATCTGCACGACCCCGACCAGGTGGACACCTTCACCGGGACGGCGGCGGTGAACAACACGTGGGTGACGGTCAGCGCGCTGTGATCTAACTGGCCGCCGACACCCGCGGTGGTGGAGCGGGCAACACAGCGTACAGATCGCGCTCCAGATCCGCACGGGCCTCGGCGATCTTCGTGGCGTCCGCGTCTATCCCGGCGGCCAGGGCCGGCACCGCGATGCTGAAGACGTCGATCGCCACCGATCCCAAGGTGGTGACCTTGGCCCAGTTGATGTCGAAACCGTCGCGCTCGATGACCGCGGTGAGCCGGGCCAGCAGACCGGGCCGGTCAGACGCCCGGATCTGGACGATGAACTCGCCGGGTCCGCTGCCGCCGGTCCACAGCACACGTGGCGGAGCGATGGTGGGGTTGACCGGCACCGAGGCCGGGGGCTCGCCGGCACGGTTCGGCCCGGCCGCGGCTGCCTCCAGGTCCCGGCGTTCCAGCGTCTCGATGACATCGAGCTGACCGTCCAGCGCCAGGATGAACTGCTGGCGCAGCAGTTCGGCGGCTGGCGGCGTCCCGAAATGTGGTGACACCGCAAAGGTGTCGATGGCCACCCCATCGCGGCTGTTGACCGACGCCGAGTGCACGCGCAGCGCATTGAGCGCCAGCACACCCGCGGCCTTGGACAACAGACCGCGGCGATCCGGCGCGATCATCGTGACGTTGTGGATGTGCGGACCGCCACCGGCCACCATCTCGACGTGCACGGCCCCGTCGGCGGCCAACTCAAGGTAGCGGGGTTCGACGGGATCCGGGGTGGGCAACGGCTCACCGGCCATCACCAACCGGCACCGCCGCACCAGATCGCCGATGAGCGAGGCTTTCCAGTCCCCCCACACGCCTGGCCCGGTGGCCAGGGAGTCCGCCTCGGCCAGCGCATGCAGCAAATCCAGCAGCTGGTAGTCCCCGCCCAGTGCGTCGACGACGGTGGCAATGGTCTTGGGGTCCTGCAGGTCCCGGCGGGTGGCCGTGTCGGGCAGCAGCAGGTGGTAGCGCACGATCTTGGAAAGCACCTCGACGTCGGAGGGCCACAGTCCCAGCCTGGTGCCGATCTGGGTGGCCAGTTCGGCGCCGATGACGCTGTGATCGCCACCGCGCCCCTTGCCGATATCGTGCACCAGCGCGCCAAGCACCAGGAGGTCCGGGCGTGACACACGGGTGGTGAATGCGCTTGCGCGGGATACGGTTTCCACGAGATGCCGGTCGACGGTCCAGATGTGCACGACATCGCGCGGCGGCAGATCCCGCACCGCACCCCATTCCGGGAACAGCCTGCCCCACAGACCGGTGCGGTCCAGCGCCTCGACGGTGGCCACCGCGGCCGGTCCGGCCGACAGCAGCACCAGCAGATCCTTCAGCGCCTCGGTCGGCCAGGGGGTGCGCAGCTCGGGTGCGGCACCGGCCAACCGGCTCAGGGTGGACGCAGCGATGGGCAGCGCGGTAGTGGCCGAGGCCGCAGCCACCCGCAGGATCAAGCCGGGATCGCGTTCGGGTTTGGCATCGCGGGCCAGGATCACCTCGCCGGCGAACTCGATGACGCCCTCGTCGAGCGGGCGACGTGCCGGGCGGCGCAATGCGGCGAACCCGCGGCGCGGCAGCGCATTTCCCGCGGTGCGGATGCCGGCGTCGACGTAGTAGCTGATGGTGCGGGCGGCATCGGAGATGGCGCGGGCCAGGTCGAACCGGTCCCCGATGCGCAGCGCGGCGCCGATCTCGTCGGCGTACTGGGCGAGCACCTGGTCGCGGCCGCGGCCCGATACCCGATGCAACTCCGTGCGGACGTTGAGCAGCGACAGGTGCGCTGCGCCCAGGGTTCCGGTGGGAGAGGCCAGCAGTCGGCTCGGATACACGTCGGCTAGCTGGGCGATGGCCAACCCGTTGAGCAGCTGGACATCGCGCAGCCCGCCGCGGCCGTTCTTCAGGTCGGGTTCGGCGCGGTGGGCGATCTCTCCGCTACGTTCCCAGCGGGCGCGGGTGTGTTCGACGAGTTCTTCGTAGCGGGACGCGATTCCGATGCGCCACTGGCGACGCGCGCCGCCGATCAGCAGGGCGGACAGTTCGGCATCGCCGGCGATGTGGCGGGCGTCGAGCATAGCCATGCCCGCCGAGATGTCCTCACCGGCGACCTTGAGGGCCTCCGGGACGGTGCGCACGCTGTGGTCGATACGAATGTTGGCGTCCCACAGCGGGTACCAGAGTAGTTCGGCGACCTCGCTGACGATCTCGATGGGCAGGTTGTCGTGCAGCAGCATCAGATCGAGGTCGGAGTAGGGCAGCAGTTCGCCGCGGCCCAGTCCGCCGGTGGCCACGATGGCGAAGCCGCTGGTGGGGGTGATCCCGATCTCGGTGGCCTTGGTGGACAGCCAGAACTCGTTGAGATCGAGGATGGCGTCCCGCAGTGCTGCCGAATCCAGTTGCTTGCCGCCGGTATTGAGCAGTTGCGCGGACGCCTTGGCCAGATCGGTGGCCGGACGCAGCGATCCCGCTGCCGGGGCTCGGGAAGCTCCAGCAGCGGGATCTGGTGTCTGATCAGTCATTTCTGTCCTTCCCCGGCCCTACATTGAAACGGTCACATATGGCCGGGAAACGACCTCAGCTCACTGGGTGATCAGAGGGCGTCGACACCCCGCTCACCGGTGCGCACACGCACAATGGTGTCCACGGGGCTGACCCATACCTTGCCGTCACCGATCTTTCCGGTGCGTGCCGCCTGCACGATGATGTCCACCACCTTATCGACGGCGGAGTCGTCGACGACGACCTCAACTCGCACCTTCGGCACGAAATCCACCGAATACTCGGCACCACGGTAAACCTCAGTGTGGCCCTTCTGGCGTCCGTACCCCTGCACCTCGCTGACGGTCATACCAAGGATGCCCGTCTGCTCAAGGCCCGTCTTGACGTCTTCGAGCGTGAACGGCTTGACGATCGCGGTGATCAGTTTCATTTAGTCGATTCCTTCCAGGACTCAGTCAATTGTTCCCGATCATGCGAGTTCATAAGCGGTTTCTGCGTGCTCGGTCTTATCGATACCGGTTTCTTCGTCTTCCTTGGCGACTCGCCAGCCTAGTGGCTTGACCACGAAGGCGATGATCACCGTGAGGACCGCGGTGAACATTAGTGCGACACCGGCGATCACGATCTGCACCACCAGCTGCTTGTAATCGCCGCCGACGAACAGGCCGGCGTCGGTGGCCAAGAAGCCCAGCGAGATGGTGCCCCACAGGCCGGAGACCAGGTGGACGCCGACGACATCGAGCGAATCGTCGTAGCCGAACTTGTACTTCAGGCCGATTGCCAGGGCCGACAACGCACCCGCGACGGCACCGACGACCAGCGACCAGACCGGGGTCAGGTTGCCGCACGCCGGGGTGATGGCGACCAGGCCGGCGACCACACCCGAGGCTGCACCCACGCTGGTGGCGTGGCCGTCACGCAGGCGCTCCACGACCAACCAGGCCAGCATGGCGGCCGCGGTGGCGGCGGTGGTGTTGACCCATACCAGACCGGCGAGCATGTCGGCGCCGCCCTCGGAACCGACGTTGAAGCCGAACCAGCCGAACCATAGGATGGCGGCACCGAGCATCACGAACGGGATGTTGTGCGGACGGAACGCGGTCGTGTCGAAGCCGCTGCGCTTGCCGAGCAGGATCGCGAGAATCAGGGCGGCCATACCGGCGTTGATGTGAACGACGGTGCCACCGGCGAAGTCGATGGGTGCGACGTTGGCCCCGCCCTCCTCGTCGACGCCGAAGAACTTGGCCGCCAGGCCCTGCTCGTTGGCCGACAGCAGGCCGCCCCCCCAGACCATGTGCGACAGTGGGAAGTAGACGAAGGTGACCCAGAGTCCGCCGAAGGCCAGCCAGGTGCCGAACTTCATGCGCTCGGCGACCGCGCCGCTGATGAGTGCGACGGTGATGACGGCGAAGGTCAGCTGGAACGCGACCCACACAATGGCAGGCACGGTGCCGAAGCCGCCGGAGACGTAGCTCTCCACCCCGCCGATCTCACGAACCTCGGCGAGCTGATTGACCCCGAAGAGTGCGAATGGGCTGTCGAAGAAGAGGCCAGGGTCTTCGCCGGTTTGTCCTGCGGAGAAGGACATCGAGTAGCCCCACAGCACGTAGATGACGCTGACCAGGCCCAGCGAGCCGAAGGACATCATCATCATGTTCAGGACGGACTTCTGCCGGGAGAGACCACCGTAGAAGAACGCGAGCCCGGGCGTCATGAACAACACCAAGGCTGCCGAGATGAGGACCCAGGCTGTATTGCCGGTGTCCAATCCATCCGGGCCGAACGGCAGGAAACTGTCGTCCGGCAAAGCCGTGACGACATCATTTAAGGCAAAGACCACTTTGTGTGAACCTCCTCGGGATTTCGCCGACGAATCGGCCTCCCGAAGAGACTCTTTCGCCCTCGTTTCATCCGTGGTTCACAGATGTTGCGCTCGCGTGAACGGATCGGCCTTCTCGGTTACACATGCGTTTGCGTCCGGCGAAACAGCTATCCGAGCAGCGCATCGACGAACGCGGCGGGCTCGAACGGCGCCAGATCGTCGGGGCCTTCGCCGAGGCCGACCAGTTTGACCGGCACGCCCAGCTCCTGTTGAACGCGGAAGACGATACCGCCCTTGGCGGTGCCGTCGAGCTTGGTCAGCACCACGCCGGTGATGGCGACGACCTCCGCGAAAACCTTCGCCTGGGGCAGGCTGTTCTGGCCGATGGTGGCGTCCAGCACGAGCAGCACCTCGTCGACCTTGGCGCGCTTCTCCACCACGCGCTTGATCTTGCCAAGCTCGTCCATCAGACCGGTCTTGGTGTGCAGGCGTCCGGCGGTATCGACCACCACGACGTCCGCGCCCGTCGCGATGCCCTTGTCGACGGCGTCGAAGGCGACCGAGGCCGGATCGGCGCCCTCGGGGCCGCGGACCACGTCGGCACCGACACGGGCTCCCCAGCTCTGCAACTGATCGGCAGCGGCCGCGCGGAAGGTATCCGCGGCGCCCAGCACCACGCGGCGCCCGTCGGCGACGAGCACCCGGGCCAACTTGCCGACGGTGGTGGTCTTACCGGTGCCGTTGACGCCGACCACTAGCAGTACCGACGGCTTGTCGGCATGCGGGAGCGCACGGATCGAGCGGTCCAGCTCCGGGCGCAGCTCGGAGACGAGGACGTCCTTGAGGACCGCGCGGGCGTCGGCCTCGGTGCGCACCGAGGCGCTGGCCATCTTGGTGCGCAGCGCGGCGATGACGGCCTGGGTGACGACGGGGCCGAGATCGGCGATCAGCAGGGTGTCCTCGATCTCCTCCCAGGAGTCCTCGTCGAGGTCGCCGCCGCCGAGCAGCCCGAGCATGCCGCGACCCAGGGTGCTCTGCGACTTGGCGAGACGTCCGCGCAGCCGTTCCAGTCGGCCTTCTGCCGGGGCGATCTCCTCGACGGCCAGCGCGGGTGCCGGC
>WOYS01000060.1 GCA_011620645.1 Mycobacterium sp. | reverse complement strand
GGAGCGCGGGATGACCGGCCGAGGCGAATTGGGTGTATCGACCGACGGTGAACGCGAAACCCCGATGCTGACCTGCGTATCAGGTTCGCTCAGTTCGCGTCTCGCGCTCGATCTATAGCCACCGTCGAGGCTGGATCCATAGCCACCGTCGAGGCTGAGAGCATCGCCACCGACAGCAGGGCGATGAACTGCACACCCGCCGAATGGCCGATGTAACCGTCCACTGAGCGCCACGGATCGCGTGAGAGCACCGCACCCGCCGTGATCAGGCCACCGGCGACGGTACCCACCGTGACGGACTCCGCGTACCGGGGCCACGTGGACAGCAAGTACCTGACGCCGATCGCCGCCGCCGCCACCGCCAGGCCGGTGACCCCGCTGATCACCGCACCGGCGGTCAGGGCCGCCGCCGCGGTCAGCAGCGGCGCGGGCGTCCACGGCGCTACCGGCTCGCCGATGGCCCTGCGCCGGTTCGGCAGCAGCGCAAGCAGAGCCAGCAGAGGCAGCAGCGCGAGGCCACCGAACAACCCGATCCGGTACGTGAGATTCGACGGGAAACTCAGGGTGAGCGTGCCGCTGGTGCCCGCGGGCACCACCCAGCCCTGCTGCCAACCGTTCACCGTGATCACCTGTAGTGCCGTGCCGTCTTCGGTGTGGGCGAACCACCCGGGATTCACGCTCTCCGGCACCACCACGATCCGGTCGTGGTCCACCGCGTCCACCTCGATCTCGCGATGATCCGATGTCCATCGGCCCGTCTGTGCGGGAACGACCGGTGCCGTGCGCAGCTCGTCCGCGCGCGAGGTGGCCAGCTGGACCCCGTCCACCACGAAGGCCTCGCCAGGGCTGACCAGCAACTCCTGCTGTCCCTCCGGCAAGGCGATCGGTTCGGCCCGGCAGGGTTTCGCGGTGATGGGTTCGTTGTCCAGCAGCGCGCCGACAGTGGTGGCGACCGACGTCTGGATGAACTGCCCGGCCACACCGATGATGGGCCCCCGGCCGCACGGCAACGTGATCGCACGGTTCCGATGGCCTGGGTCCGCGGCTGCGATCAGGTTACCCGCGCCGTCGAGGACGATCACCTCCGCCAGTCCGGCGGGCTTGAGCTGATCGAAACCCAGTGCGGTGCGGTCGATCACATCGGTCCAGTCCAGGATCGACAGCCGGACCGTGTCGGTCACCGTGGGCAGCAGGTCGATGGTCTGCGGGCCGTTGCCGTCCATTCGCCGCACCTGCGGTCCGGCGCCAAGATCGATCGCGACCATCGTCGGATGTGCGGGCAGCACCGAGGAACTCGGTGTTAGCGTCAGCGCGGCCACCTCGGTGGCCTTGGGCAGCCGCACTGTGAGAGTCGGTGGCTTCTTGAACTGGACGTTGCTCTGCGGTGCGGTCCAAGCGGTGCGGGTATCACCGTCGGTAGCCGCATAGGCCGAACCGAGCACGTCGATCAGATCGGAATCGCCGACGGCGCGGGTGGTTCCGGGCATTCTGATCAGATCGGCCAGCCGCGGCCCCTGCCGTGCCCGTACCCATACCGTCGGTGTGACCGTGGTCGTCGTCGGTACCGTGAGGGTGCGGCTCATGTTCACCGCTTCCTCGGGCGCCAGCGCCATGGTGGCCGCGCACCGGTAGCCGTCGGGGGCTTCGGCGCACCCTGGCCTGCCCAGCAGTTCGGAGCCCAGATCCCATTGTGCCACCACAGATCCCGACGGTGGCCCGGGTACGTCCACGGTGCGCCGTAGTGTCACCGGGTGAGCGAAGCCCGAGGCGTCGTACTGGGTCACCGATAGATCGGTGATGCCGAACTGGACCCCCGGCGAGCCGTCGTCGGTCCCGACCGCGGTGATACGCATCCACGGCGTCTCACCGAACGGCAGTGCCGCGGACAGTGGTTTACCGGGCTCGTCGAAACGCATTGTGGTGGTGCCATTCACCGTCGACACCTCGATGCGGCGCACCTGCGCCCCGACGGTGGTGGCGCTCGGGATGATGGTGACCGCGGCGTTGGTCACCGGATGGTCGAAGTCGACCTGCATCCACTGGCCGGTCGCGGTCTGCAGCGAGTTGGACACCCAACTGGTCGAGGAGTCGGCGTCGATCGCCGCGGCCGGGCCCGAGGACGGTGAAACATTGGGTAGTGCAGTCGAATCCGCCGCCGAGCTGGACACACTGATACGTCCGCCGGTCCACCGCGCGTACAGCGGGTCGGTGCCGGCCGGATAGTCCATCACCGGGTTGAAGGTCTGCCGCACCTCGTCGGGGGTCCGCACCGCCGACGAATGGTTGTCGACGCGCCCGTAGTCGGTTTCGCGCGCCAGTGGTGTGTCGGTGACCGTCACCAGGGGCGCCGCGACCCCGGCGCGCTGGGCATCGGCGGTCAGAAGCATCGGTCCGAGCGGTTCACGGCCTGCCAGGCGGCGGCGTTCATTCAGTCGCAGTAGGGCTTCCGGGGCACCATCGACCCGGGCCATCGCGTCGATATCGGCGAGGAACGGTCCGGGCCGGGCGCCCTCGACCCGGAAAATCTCCACGGCGGGGTAGCGGGGGCGCAGGCCGCTGTCGGTCACGAATCCCTCCAGCGTGCCCGGTCCGACGGGTTCGCCGAACTCCGCGACCTTTGTGAGTCCGGGGGATCCTTCAATGGCGCGGTGCACCAGGATCGGGCGTGCTGAGCGCGAGGTCTCCGGATCGAGGTCATTGCGGACTACCACAAACGAAACACCCTGCTGGGCAAGCGTATCCGCCAGACCGGCGGACGGCTGCCCGGCGGCGAACAGCCATTGCACAGAGTCGAGCGCGCGGATGGTCTCCGGCGGGGTCAGCGGTATCGAGTCGCGGACACCCCACGGGCTGCTGCCCAGCACCTGAAGGGGCTCGTCATGGCTGTTGCCCCATACCTGTGTCGCGAACGGCGCCCCCGGCGCGATGAGCACGCGACCGCGGTCGCTGTTGTGCTCATCGAGCCAGGCAGCGGTGTCGTGCCAGTAACCAGGTATCGCCGCGAAGCTGCCCGGCGGTGTCAACCGGCCCGTCCACGCCAGCGATGTTCCCGCGGCCAGTGCCGTCAGCACGATGACGGCGACGGCAACTCGCTTATCGCGTTCGGGATGGGCGAAGGAAAGCACCCAGTCGCGCCGGGACACCTTGCCCGGCAGCGGTATCCGTCCCAGCAGGTGGGCCAGGCCGAGTGCCAGGGGCAGCCGGATCAGCGGTTCCAGCTTGTGCACATTGCGCAGCGGGGTGCCGTCGGCATCGAGGAAGAGCTGAATCTGCGCCGCGATCGGCGAACCGAGCCCGCCGGAATACCCGGCGGCCAGTGCGGTGATTCCGGCGAACAGGATGAGGATGAGCCGGCCGCGGGCGGGCATGGTCCCCATGGCCAGGCCCGCCAGACCGGCCGCCGCGACCAGGGTGGTGGCCAGCACCGCGACCGAGCTGGTGACCAGCGTCGATCCCGCGGTGGCGGTCGGTGCGACATACGGTGTCCAGCTGCCGGTGCCGCGCAGCACCTCGGTCAGCGACAGCCAGCGGGTGGTGACACCGGAGGATTCGATGAAGTCCAGGAACGGCGGGCTGATCCGGCCCAGCATGACCAGTGCGATCGACCACCAGGTGACGGCCAGCGCGGTGCACAGCGCCCACCACGCGGTGAAACGCCACCATTGCCGGTTCGGGCGGTGCGCTGCCCACCAAATGATCGCGGCCAGGCACCCAGTCAGGGTGGCGACGGCATTGACCGCCCCCATCAGCGCCACCGCGAGCGCCGAGCGGGCGGCCAGCAGGCGGATCCGGTCGTCCCCGCGCATCGCGTGGATGACCGGCAGCAACACCCACGGCGCCAGCATCATCGGCAGGGTTTCCGAGGAGATGGCTCCCAGGGTGGTCAGCACCCGCGGGGACAGCGCGAACGCCGTGGCGGCGATGACCCGGGAACCGGTGCTCCCGATGCCAAGAGCTTCCGCCACGCGGAGCAGTCCCCAGAACCCCACGGTGAGCAGCAGTGCCCACCACAGTCGCTGGGTGACCCAGCCGGGCAGACCGAGCACATCTCCGGCAAGGAAGAACGCACCGTGCGGGAACAGATAGCCGTAGGCCTGGTTCTGCGCCTGCCCGAAGGGCAGGTCGCTGTTCCACAGGTCAGCGGCGCGCGCCAGGAAGCGCAGGGGGTTGGCGGTGAGGTCGAGTTTGGTGTCGGGAGAGATCAGGCCGGGTGACTGGCTGAAGGTCAGGATCAGCGAGGCGGTACCGACCAGCCACAGCCAACGCCGTGACAACCTGTCGGGAACCTGCGATCCTGCGGCTGCGGGCGCGCCTGGGTCAGGCCCGGTCGCCGTACTCAACGCGATTGAGGACCGACGACGCCGGGTCTCCCGATTGCACCGGCGGCTTGGTGTCCTGCTGGACCATCAGCGTCACGCCGAAGATCGCCGCCGCACCCAACAGCAGGCCGACCACGATGCTGGCCGCAGCGGGCACGACGAACCGTTCCATGCCCGCCAACCTAGCACGTCAGAATGTTGCCACGACGGCAGCGGAGCGGGAGTTCTGGCGCCCGGCGACCGGCGCGGTGTGGGCGGCAGCTGAGTGGATCATGGCGGTCGGTGAGCGCAGCTGGCTGCAATCGGCTGGCATTCCATGTGAACTGCACCTCTGGTAGCCGCTAGTGTCGGGACCCATGTCGATGCCACGCACACTCTGCGCCGTCACCGCGCTGGCCGGGCTGCTGCTGGCCTGCTCGCCCGCCCAATCGACTGACGCGGCGGCCCCACCGGCGGCGACGAGCAGCAATGCCTTCGCCCCGAATTTCGCTTCCCTGGACAACCCGTTGCCTGCCGCGCCCGCCCCTGCGGTGTGCGGTGACATCGCGTCGCTGTCGACGCGGGACAAGCTCGCCCAGCTGCTGATGGTCGGCGTGACCGGAGCGGCCGACGCGCAAGCCGCGGTGGCGGATCACAAGGTCGGCGGCATCATGATCGGCAGCTGGACGGATCTGTCGATGCTGGGAGCGCCACTGGCCGGTATCGCCGGGTCGGCGACCGCGCTGCCGCTGGGCGTCAGCGTCGACGAGGAGGGCGGCCGGGTGTCCCGGCTGGCGTCGATCATCGGCAGCCAGCCCTCGGCCCGCGTGCTCGCCGAGACCAAGTCGGCCGACGAGGTGTACGGGATCGCGCTGGAGCGTGGTCGGGCGATGCGCGGGCTGGGCATCACCATCGATTTCGCCCCGGTCCTCGATGTCACCGCTGACAGCGCGGCGATCGGTGATCGGTCCTTCGGCGACGATCCCGCCGTTGTCACCGAGTACGCCGGTGCCTACGCCCGCGGTCTGCGTGATGCCGGGGTGCTGCCGGTGCTCAAGCACTTCCCCGGGCATGGGCGCGCCGCCGGCGATTCCCATACGGGTTCGGTGTCCACCCCGCCGCTGGCCGAACTCAAGGACAACGACCTGGTGCCCTACCGGACTCTGACGGCCGCCGCGCCGGTCGCCGTGATGGTCGGCCACATGCAGGTTCCCGGACTGACCGGTTCGGACCCGGCGAGCCTCAGCCCCGCCGCGTACGGACTGCTGCGTTCCGGCGGTTACGGCGGACCGGGGTTCGGTGGCGTGGTCTTCACCGACGATCTGTCCAGCATGGCGGCGATCAATGCCCGTTATGGCGTCGCCGAAGCGGTGCTGCGGTCGCTGCAGGCGGGTGCCGATGTCGCCCTGTGGATCACCACCACCGAGGTTCCCGCGGTGCTCGACCGGCTGGAGCAGGCGGTCGCGGCGGGTGAGCTGTCCCAGGGTGCGGTGGATGCGTCACTGCAGCGGCTGGCCGCCTCCAAGGGGCCTAACCCCAACTGCGGTGGCTGAGCCACCCGTAATCTGATCCGATGGCCGGTGGAACCAAGCGGCTGCCGCGTGCGGTGCGCGAGCAGCAGATGCTCGACGCCGCCGTGCAGATGTTCTCCATCAACGGCTATCACGAGACGTCGATGGACGCGATCGCCGCCGAGGCGCAGATCTCCAAGCCGATGCTCTATCTCTATTACGGCTCCAAGGAGGAGTTGTTCGGAGCCTGCCTGGACCGTGAACTGAACCGGTTCGTCGATGAGGTGCGGAGCAGGATCGACTTCACCCAGAGCCCGAAAGACATGCTGAACAACGCTGTCGGGGCGTTCCTCGGCTACATCGACTCACACCGCGCGTCCTGGATCGTGCTGTACAGCCAGGCCACCAGCTCGCAGGCGTTTGCGCACACGGTGCGCGAGGGCCGTGAGCGGATCATCGATCTGGTCGGCAGGCTGCTGCAGTCCGGCACCCGAAACCCGGAGCCGGACGCCGACTTCAACATGATGGCCGTCGCGCTGGTGGGGGCCGGTGAGGCCATCGCAGACCGGGTGAGCACCGGTGACGCCGGCGTGCAAGATGCCACCGAGCTGATGATCAACCTGTTCTGGCGCGGCCTGAAAGGCAAGCCGACCGCACCTTGACGCCGAATCTGAAGTTGATCGCGAGTTCTGGCTGATTTCTCGACATCGTGTTCAGGTTGGGCGTTAGGTGGCGGTCACCGATGCCGTCAGATGCGGATAACCCTTCGACAGGTGCCGAAGCGCCAGTTCCCAACCGTTGTCTTTCGCCTCCACGTAAAGCCCGGCGCGCGCCGGCAGCAGCACCGGCTTACCGAAGCGCACCGAATACTGCACGGCATCGGGCAGCTGGCCTTCGATATTGCCGAGAACGGCTGCCGCGCTGAACATTCCGTGTGCGATGACGGTGGGGAAGCCGAACAGCTTGGCGCCGAGGGAGTTGGTGTGGATCGGGTTGTGGTCACCGCCGATCGAGGCGTATGAGCGGATCTGACCCGCCGAGATGCTCAGCACCGCATTGGGCGGCGGCAGCTTCTTCTGCTTGGGTGGCTCGGGCTTCGGTTCGTCGGAGAGGCTGGTCCGCTGCTGATGCAGGAACGTCGTGACCTGTCCCCAGGCCAGGTCGTAACCGATCTTGATGCTGGTGACCAGGTCCACCAGCAGTCCCTTGCGGTGCTCGCGCAGGTTCTCCGCATGCACCGACACATCCAGCACGTCGCTGACGGTGATCGGCCGGTACTGGGTGATGTGGTTCTCGGTGTGCACCGAACCCATTGCCGCGAAAGGGAAATCGAATGACGTGGCCAGCGACATCATGGTCGGGAACGTCAGCGCGAACGGGTACGTCAACGGCACGGTGTCGTCGAACCGCAGACCGGTCACGCCCGCGTACGCTGCAACATTGGCCGGGTCGATCCGCAGTTCGGGCACGTGCACCGTGCGGTCGGGCAGACCGCCGGACCGCGGGACGAACGGCAGCGCGCCCGCGACCGCCCGCGCCATATTCAGCAGGCCGTTGGGCTGTGACACCGTCACGCCCCCAGCAGTGCTTGGCCGCAGACCCGGATCGTGTTGCCCGTGACGGCATTGGAGGCCGGGCTGGCGAAGTAGGCGATGGTCTCGGCGACATCCACCGGCTGGCCGCCCTGGAACAGGGAGTTGAGCCGGCGGCCCACCTCGCGGGTGGCCAGCGGAATGGCCTCGGTCATCTTGGTCTCGATGAAACCCGGCGCGACGGCGTTGATGGTGACGCCGTTGGCGGCCAGGCTCGGCTCCAACGCCTCGACGATGCCGATCATGCCGGCCTTGGTCGTCGCATAGTTGGTCTGCCCGCGGTTACCCGCGATACCGGCCATCGATGACAGGCCGATCACCCGCCCACCCTCGCCCAGCGCGCCGGCGGCCACCAGGCCCTCGGTAAGGGTCAGTGGTGCAACCAGATTCACGGCGATCACCGAATCCCAGCGGGACTCGTCCATATTGGCGAGCAGCTTGTCGCGGGTGATGCCGGCGTTGTTGACCAGGACGTCGACCTTGCCGCCATGATGTTCGCGGAGATGCGCGAGGATCTGGTCCACCGCGTCGGGCACGGTGACGTCCAGCGCCAGCGCCGTGCCCCCCACCTTGTCGGCGGTCTCCTTCAGCGCCTCTTCGGCCGCAGGCACGTCGACGGCCACCACCGCCGCGCCGTCGCGGGCGAAGACCTCGGCGATCGTCGCCCCGATACCACGCGCCGCGCCGGTCACCACGGCGACCTCGCCGGCCAGCGGTTTGTCCCAGTCTGCGGGGGCCGTCGAATCGGCGGCGCCGACCCGGAACACCTGCCCGTCCACGAACGCCGACTTACCGGACAGGATGAACCGCAACGTCGATTCCAGGCCGGACGCCCCGGCCCCGGCGTCAGCGGCCAGGTACACCAGCGACACCGTCGCTCCGCGCCGGACCTCCTTGCCCAGCGAGCGGGTGAACCCTTCCAGCGCGCGTTGCACGATGTGCTCGTGCGCGGTCGCCGTGCCCGTCGGGGCGGTGCCGATGACCACCACCCGGCCGGAGGCGCCGAGGTTTCGCAGGACCGGGGTGAAGAACTTGTAGAGCGCCTTCAGCCCGGCCGGCTCGGTGATACCGGTGGCGTCGAACACCAGCCCGCCGAACGAGTCGGCCCACCGCCCACCGATGTTGTTGGCGACGACGTCGTAGTCGTCGGCCAGAGCGGCGCGCAGTGGTTCGACCACTCGGCCTTCCCCGCCGATGAGCAGCGATCCGCTCAGCGGCGGCTGGCCGGCGCGGTAGCGGCGCAGCTCTTCGGGCTGCGGTACGCCGAGTTGTTTGGCCAGGAAAGATCCGGGCCCGGAATTGACCACTTGGGAGAACAGGTCGGAAGCCATGGATACTAACTTACTCCAGAGTAAGGACGGCGGGTAATGTTGGATTATGGCTAACACGAATTCTCGCCGCGTCGCGGTGCTCGGCGGAAACCGGATTCCCTTCGTCCGCTCCGACGGCGCCTACGCGAACGCCTCCAACCAGAACATGTTCACCGCCGTCCTCGACGGGCTGGCGGATCGTTTCGGTCTCAAGGGAGAGAAGCTCGACGCCGTCATCGGTGGCGCGGTGCTCAAGCACAGCCGCGACTTCAACCTCATGCGCGAGAGCGTGTTGGGCAGCTCGCTGTCGCCCTACACCCCGGCGTTCGACTTGCAGCAGGCTTGCGGCACCGGCCTGCAGTCGGCGATCGCCGCGGCCGACGGTATCGCCCGCGGCCGCTATCAGGTGGCCGCCGCCGGTGGTGTGGACACTACCTCCGATGCGCCCATCGCGTTCGGCGATGATCTGCGCGGTGTGCTGCTGAGCCTGCGCCGGTCCAAGTCCAACCTCGACCGCCTCAAGCTGGTCGGCAAGCTGCCCGCCGCCATCGGAGTCGAGATCCCCACCAATGGTGAACCCCGCACCGGGCTGTCGATGGGCGAGCACGCCGCCATCACCGCCAAGGAGATGGGCGTCAAGCGCGTCGATCAGGACGAGCTGGCCGCAGCCAGCCACCGCAACATGGCCGCCGCCTATGACCGCGGCTTCTTCGACGACCTGGTGACCCCGTTCCTGGGCGTCTACCGCGACAACAATCTGCGCGCCGACTCGTCGGCTGAGAAGCTGGCGCAGCTCAAGCCCGTCTTCGGTGTCCGCAACGGCGACGCGACGATGACCGCGGGCAATTCCACGCCACTGACCGATGGCGCGTCGGTGGCGCTGCTGTCCACCGAGGAGTGGGCGGCCGCGCGCGATCTGCCGGTGCTGGCCTACTTCGTCGACGGTGAGACGGCTGCGGTCGACTACGTCAACGGCCCCGACGGACTGCTGATGGCTCCGACCTATGCCGTGCCGCGGCTGCTCGCCCGCAATGGCCTGACCCTGCAGGACTTCGATTTCTACGAGATCCACGAGGCCTTCGCCTCGGTGGTGCTGGCCACCCTGGCGGCCTGGGAATCGCCGGACTACTGCAAGGGCCGCCTCGGGCTGGATGCGCCGTTGGGTGCCATCGATCGCAGCAAGCTCAACGTCAACGGCTCATCGCTGGCGGCCGGCCACCCGTTCGCCGCGACGGGTGGGCGCATCGTCGCACAGCTGGCCAAGCAACTCGCGGAGAAGAAGAAGCAGACCGGTCAGCCGGTCCGCGGCCTGATCTCGGTCTGCGCAGCCGGTGGGCAGGGTGTGACGGCCATCCTGGAGGCCTGAGTGCCTGCCGGCGAAAAGTTGGGAGAAAACTTTTCTCGGGACCTGTAACGCTTGCCGGGGCAGTGTCGATACATGGGATAGCTCCGTGTTGCCGTCTGACCCCCCGACCCGACGGCAACACGGGGCTCTATTCTTCTTCCCCCGTCGCTGCGCTCGCCCGAGTTCTTCCCCCGTCGCTGCGCTCGCCCGAG
>WOYS01000072.1 GCA_011620645.1 Mycobacterium sp. | reverse complement strand
TCAGGACGGACGGTGCTCAGGACGGACGGTGCTCAGGACGGACGGTGCTCAGGACGGACGAAGGGGCGCCGGGCTCCACAAACCACTGCGGGTGGCGGTGCCGAGCTCGAGCTCGGCGGGCTTGGCGTTCGGGTAGAACTGCCGAAGCAGTTGCAGGGAGCCCCAGTCGCGGAACCAGTCGTCCTTCAGGTAAGTCGGTACCGGGGTGGCGCGCAGCAGCAGCTCAGTGATACCCAGGGGTCCGCCACCCAGATAATCCATCACCGGCGAATTCGCGTCCGCCCCGAACCGGTCCGGCAGAATGCGCCACTTGGGCACCTCGGTCACGCCGTACCGGTGGAAGAACGGACGCTGGCACGGGAAGGCCAGTCCGACAAGCCAGTCCAGCATCACCGGATCGGTGGAGCCGACGACGTCCTGCAAGCTATGCAGGACCGGGATGCGGGGCCCGGTGACGGCGATCCAATGCTGTGGTGCCAGATCGTCATCGGTGGCGACCAGTCGTACCTGGGTTGCCTCGCCCGGGATGGCGGACATCGGCGCACGCAGATTGCGCCAGGCGGGCACCGCGCCGACATCGGCGAAACCGATGGTGCCGCCGGGCTTTCCGCTGTCCGCCTGCTCGTCGGTGGCCCACTGCACCAGCACCTCACCCGGATCGAAGCGGCCGGCTGCCGCAACGACCAGCAGCGGTCCGCGATCATCGCGCGGGGGCAGCCGGTACCACGCAGATCGCAGCTTGGCAGGCTGCTGCGGGCCGGACCGCCAGCTGCCCAGCACCGGCGTGTGGGCGGGATCGAGGTTGTACGGCAGCCGGGCCTGCGACCCGTTCACCCCGGCCGCGTCGGTGGTGCCGCCCTCGGTACCCGGTTCACTGCCGGTCTCGTCGCTGTTCTGCAAGTCGGCGAAGTTGCTGTCGCCGGGTTGGTCTAACACCGGGTCGGCGGATATGTCGGCGGGAATCCCGTTGGGACGGAAGTTGTCGGCGGTGGCCGCACCCAGCGCGGTCCCGACCGGAGCGCTGACCGGTTGGAGCAACCCGACGTTGGGATCCTGTTCGACCATCACATCGGTTGCCAGCCCGCAGGTCTCGCCGCGCAATGCATCCAGATTGGAGCGGCCCACCGACCAGGCCGGATACTGGATGACCAGCGCGATCGTCAGCGACGCGACCTCGAAGATCACCACCGCCCAGGCCGCGACGGCCAACGGCGCCCCGGTGAACCGCGACCAGGGCCGGTCCGGTGTCGGTCTTCCCGAGAAATGCAGCCAGGCGGCGACCAGCAGGGCCAGTGCGGCCAGGCCGAGCAGCATGGTGGTGAAACCGTAACTGAATTCGGGGAACTCGTTGGACCACGGAACCCCGAAGTTGGACACGTACCACCAGCCGTTCACGGTGGCGAAGGACAGCGCCATCATGAACAGCACGACGGCGGTCACGATGGTGCGGTTGCGTTTCGAGCGCATCGCGGCCGCGGCGATGGCGACCGCGGCCAGCGCCCCGATCGAACCGGCCAAGCCGGCGAACACCCCGAAGTGATGCGTCCACTTGGTGGGGGTGAACATCAGCGACAGGAACGAGATGACGGTGATGCCGATCATCCGCTGGGCGGGGCCGATAGCGGTGCCGGGGATGCGGCCCTTGCGCAGCGTCATCGCGATCGAAACGGCAAGTGCCAGAAGCAGTGTCAGTACGGGGAAGCGCCGGGCCACCGAGCCGTCCGGGCTGGTGGTGAACAGTCGCGAGTAACGGATGTGCTCGTCGAACCAGGCCAGGCTGGGGCCGATGGTGGACTTGAACGAGCTGGCCTGCAGCTCACCGACCAGGGTCTGGTCGCGGAAGATCAGGAAGATGGTGACAGTGCCCGCCGCGGCGATCGGGGCCAGCAGAGCCAGATAGCCGAAGCGGGACGTGTGTGCGGCCACAATGGTTTTCAGCGGACCGATGGCCACCAGCAGCGCGCCGACGGCGGCGATACCGGTGGGTCCGGAGAACAGGGTCAGCGCGCCGATGATGATGGCGATGGCCACCGGCAGCAGCCGGCTGGTCGCCACCCCGCGCTCCACCGAGCACCAGGTCAGCAGGATGCCGACGGCGATGATGGGTTCGGGACGGAGTCCGTTGTTCAAGGGCAGCCAGAACGCCAGGAACATCGCCGCCGCGGTCCATGCGGCGGGCCTGCTCTTGTTGACGGCCGCCCCGAGCCGGGGAATCACCTCGCGGCTGATGATCCACCAGCACGCCAGGCCCATCAGCAGGGTGGGCAGCCGCACCCACACGCTGGCGGTGGAGACATGGGCCCACAGGGCGAGCAGGTCGTAGTACCAGCCGAACGGCGCCTCCGGGGTGCCGAACCAGCGGTAGTAGTTGGCCATGTAGCCGGCGTCCTCGGACACTCGGGCCATGGTGAGGATGTAGCCGTCGTCGGCGGTGTTGGCGCCCACGAAGTGCCACCACACCAGCAGCGTCGCCACCAGCGCGTCGAGCCCGGTGAGTGACCACCAGCGCTGCGGCAGGAAACGGCGGTGCCGCACGCCGTCGGCGACGTCGAGGCGGTGCAGTGCGATCAGCGACGCGATCGTCATCAAGATGCCCAGCACCATCACCAGGGTCTTCAGCAGCGTCGGAGAACTGCTGTACCGGGTGTCGATGGTCGCGGAGAACTGCAGGCCGGGCGGCGCCGGGCCGGACAGGTCGGTGAACACCCCGACGATCTGGGGGCGGAAGTCATAGCCGCCACGCTCGCCGCGCAACGGCGCGTCGGGATCGGCGCCGGGATCGTTGGAGGGGCCCTGGGTCAGCCCGACGAACTCGGCGGTCACCTTGTCGGCGTGCGCGGTGAACTTCAGTTCCCGACAGGCCGGGCTGAGTACGTCGGTCAGCGGCGCGCTCACCACCGGGGTGTTGCGGACGATGACCAGTAGTTCGTTGTTGACCCGTTCGACGAGCAGCCCGCGGTCGACGGCCTTGGGCGCTTGTTTGGGCACTGTCGACAGCAGCACATTGCGCGGACCGCTCAGCGCGGCGGCGGCACCGCAGGGAATGGTGATGGTCAGATCGGTCGCGACATAGCCGATCAGGGGTGCTGCGACGCTGTCCAGCGTCCCGTTCTGCGGCCAGTTCAGCGTTGCGGTGGTCTGGCTGACCGGCAGAAACGGGGTGGCGATGGCCAGGATGGTGCCGAGCAACCCGGCGACGACGGCGACCAGTCTGGTGGTGCGGTGATTGGCCGGCGCGTCGTTCACGGAGCTAGATGCTAGTTGTCCGGCCATCAACCACCCGCCTGCGGTTTTCGGATTGCCAGTACGAAGGGTCCCTCGGTGGACACATCCCAGCGCGGATCCTCGAACAGCGACGCGTTCAGCTCGACCTGATAGCGCTTGACGTTGGGCTGGTTCGGGTAGACGTCCGACGCCAGCCGCAGGGTGTAGCTGTCGGGCCCACCGCGGCGCATCAGGAACACCGACGGGGCCTGCCACGGCAACTGGTCCAGCGCGGTGATGAACTGGTCGGGCGTGCTGAGCAGCGCCCAGCTCTCGATGGCCGCCGAGCGGGCTTCGAACTGCGCCAACGGGTTTGCGTAGTGCGAGGTGAGTCCCTGGAAGCCGTAGTACGGGTAGTAGGACAGGAAGCTGTAATCCGCGGTCATCACCACGGTCTCGGTGCGCGGCACCCCGGTCACCTCGACAATCCGCTCGTCGAGCGCGCGGTAGTACTGCTCGGCGCCGGGCGGACGCCGGTCCGCGCGCTCCCCGTAGCCGTCGGTGTCGGTGTGGGCCACCGTGATGTCGGTGCGCAGCACGTCGGGGATGTCCTGGCTGAATGTCATCGCGCCGATCGCGCCGATGGTGGCGGCGATCGCCACGACGTGCCGGCCCGGGTGTTGGAAGCGGGCCGCGGCGGCCTGGGCCACCCAGATGAACCCGAACGTGCCCGCGGCTGCCAGCAGCACCGACAGCACGGGCTGCAGGCGGAAGGACAGCAGGGTGGTGCCGAGCAGCGTGGTCAGCATGGACAGCAGCGACCAGGCGTAGACGGCCAGCACCCCGACGGCCAAAGCTGCAGCAGGGTTCTCTTCGCGTAAGTGCTCATCGCCAGCACGGGTGGAGGTGCGGGCGTACACGACCAGCCAGATGGTGCCGAGCATGCACAGCGCGCCGAGCAGGGTGAAGTCCAGCATCGGGAAGGTCAGCTCGGCGCCGTCCATGGGCAGGTAATGCTGGGCGGTGCCGCTGTCGGCGGGGGTGCCGCGCGCCGCGGCAAGCAGATAGGGACCCCATGTGATCAGCGCCAACGCCCCGGCGATCAGGCCCATGACTGCCAGCTTCAGTAGCGGGCCGATGCTGCGGCGGGCGACGGCCAGCAGTAGCGCCATCAGGGTGACGGTGAACGCCGCGTAGGCCAGCAGCAGGGTGTAGAAGAGTGCCGCGAGGCCCAGGAACAACCCGACGCCGACGACTGCGCCCCAGCCCTGTTTCGTGGTTTTCCGCAGTCCCGACCACGCCAGCACGAAGACCGGCGGCAGCAGCACGGTGATCACCGCGGCATAGGGCTCGGCAGAGGTGTAGGCAAGGGTCACCGCCGCAGTGGCGGTCGCTACCGCCAGGGCCAGTTCGAAGCGCAGCATCGCCGACCACAACACCGCCGCGATCGCGATCGCGGCGGTGATCGAGATGATGGCCCAGGGTTTGAACATCTCCCACGCGGGCATGCCGGTCAGCTCGGCAAGCCGGCCACCGATCCAGAACCAGCCCGCTGGATAGAACGGCGGCAGGCCGATGTAGGTCATGTCGTGCAGGCCCGGGCTGTTGGCCAGCCTGGTCAGGTATTCGGTGCGGAACTGCTGATCTACCGAGATACCGAACAGGTACAGCCGGGTCGCGCCGAGCGGCATCGCCAGCGTGACCACCGAGAACGCCGACAGGAACACCACCGATATGAGGCGGGCAAGCAGCCGGCGGCCCCTGCGCCACAGCACGCCGGAGGCGAAAATCCCTGCCAAACAGACGAACTGGCCGACGGTGGTGAGGGCGTGCAGCTGGTTCGACGAGTTGTAGGCCGGCCATTCGACGCGGGCGATCGCCAGCAGTGCGATGACGCTGAGGGCCGCGGCGGTGGCGGCAGCCGCCGCCATCTGGCCGGTGACGGCCAGACCCCTCCGGCTCATTTCCCGGGTCGCTTCGCTCTCCTCCACCGAAGCATCAGAGAGGCAGCTTACGGAAGATCGGCCGCGGGATATGCCGCATCACGGCCATCAGATATCGCACCGGCCCCGGTGCCCAGATCAGCTCCTTACCCTTGGCCGCCGAGGCGACCGCCAGTTCGGCGACGTCCTCCTTGTCGACGGTGAAGGGCGCCTCCTTGGCGCCGGTGGCCTTCCAGTGCTCCAGCGTGGTAGTGGTGCGCACCTGTCCGGGACGGATGACGAGCACGTGAACACCGAACTCGCGCAACGCCTCCCCGAGGCCGAGGTAAAAGCCGTCGAGCCCGGCCTTGGTGGAGCCGTAGACAAAGTTGGAGCGACGCACCCGCTCACCGGCCACCGAGGACATCGCGATGATCTGCCCGAAGCCCTGAGCGCGCAGCTTCTCGCCGACCAACACACCGACCGACACCGCCGCGACATAGTTGATCTGTGCGGTCAGCACCGCCTTGGCCTGGTTCTGCCACAGCTCCTCGGCGTCGCCGAGCACTCCGAACGCCACCACGACGACATCGACATCGCCGTTGGCCCAGGCTGATTCGATGACCGCCGGGTGTGACGCAGTGTCCACGGCATCGAAATCCAGGTACTGCACCGACTTGGCGCCCGCGGCCTCGAGCTGCGCGATGGCGGCATCCTTCTTGGGTGCGTTGGGCAGATCGGCCAGGATGATCCGGGCCTTCGCATTGCGCAGGTACCGCTCGGCGATGGCCAGGGCGATCTCGGACGTTCCGCCCAGCAGCAGGATGGTCTGCGGGTTACCGGTGGCGTCGATCATGTTCGCGGGGTTTGCCTTTCTATAGCAATTCGAGTCGACGTGCCATATCCGAGGCGAAGACGCCCTGCGGATCCGCCTTGCGGCGCACGGCGATCCATTCGTCGACCCGGGGGTACATCTTGTGGAAGTTCTCCGCGCTGACCCGGGAGTCCTTGGCGGTATAGACCCGGCCACCGAATTCCATGACGCGGCTGTCCAGCTCGTTGAGAAATTCGTTGACGCCGGGCTTGTTCGGGAAGTCCATGGCCACGTTCCAGCCGGCCATCGGGAAGCTCAGCGGTGCCTTGTTGCCGGGGCCGAACAGTTTGAACACGTTCAGCGCCGAGTAGTGGCCCTGGGTTTGGATCCACCGGATGATGGCCTTGAAGTCGTCCAACGCGTTTGGCGGAACCAGGAACTGGTGCTGTGCGAAACCCGCTGGGCCATAAGCCTTTTGCCAGCCAGTGGTGATATCGAGCATGTGGTAGAACTGCGTCAGGTTGACGATCTTGTTCTGGTAGTTGCCGCTGACCCGGTAGAATGCCTCGCCGACCAGGCCCAGCGACAGCTTGTTCATCACGCTGACCGGGAAAAGGTTCGGCACCGCAGGCAGTTTCGGAGCGGTGAACTGCAACGGGTTGGCGGCCAGCTTCGGCGGCAGCTGGTCCAGCTTGGCCAGGCTGCCGCGGCTGACGGCCGCGCGACCCAGCTTCGGCGGCGGGTTGATCAGATCGAACCAGGCGCTGGAGTACGTGTAGTTGTCCTCGCTGCCGTCCTGGTGCACCGCGACGGTCTCGTCCAGGTCCGCGGTCGCTATCCCGTCGGCTATGAAATACGCGGTCTCGGTGCGGGTCATGGCGATCTGGGCGCGGATCACGATGCCGGTCAAGCCGTTGCCGCCGATGGTGGCCCAGAACAGCGCCCCGTCTTCGTCATCGGGCCCTCCCGAAGGGGTCAGGGTGCGCACCTCACCGTCGGCCATCAGCAGGTCCAGTGACAGCACGTGATTGCCGAAGCTGCCGGCGCTGTGGTGGTTCTTGCCGTGGATGTCCGAGCCGATAGCGCCGCCGACGGTCACCTGCCGGGTACCCGGCAACACCGGCACCCAGAGCCCGAACGCCAGCGCGGTCTTCATCAACTGGTCGAGGCTGACTCCGGCGTCCACATCCGCGATCGCGGTCTCCGAGGACAGCGAGTGGATGCGGTTCAACCGGGTCATGTCGACGACGATGCCGCCGCCGTTGCAGGAGTGGTCACCGTAGGACCGGCCCAGGCCGCGGGCCACGATGCCACGGCGCAGGTAGGACGGACTGGCCGGTGAGGCATCGGCCACCTGCCGGACGGCCGCAGCGATCACCTCGACATCGGGGGTGGACAGGACCTGCGCCACGCTGGGCGCAGTCTGGCCGAACCCGGTGAGGGATCGGGGCGTGAGGGGAAGGTCAGTAGACATATCAGTGCCAAAGGGTACCGCTCGCGGCTACCTGAGCCGGAATATCACCGCGCGCTGCACCACGAAGTTGATGACCGTCGCGGTGCCCTGCGCTATGACGAAGGCGACGGGGACCTGCCAGGATCGCCCGGCGAATTCCAGGTAGAACAGGTAATTGATGCCGACCTGGACGGCGTAGGTCAATGCGTAGAGCGCCATGACGGCGACGAATCGGGCCCTGCTGGGCGTCGCCTGGAAGGTCCAGCGCCGGTTGATCAGGTACGCGGTGGTGGTGCCCGCGACGAAGCTGAGCGTTTTGGCCAGGTTGACATGCAACCCGAGCTTCAACAACAGAATGTACAGCCCGAAATCCACGATCGCCGACAAGCCGCCGGTGACGATGAAACGCATTGCCTGGGTCTTCAGGCTCATCGGTGAGTTTTCGGGGGTGTCGGCCACGCGGGCAGCCTACGGGCAAGAATGGCAAGCGTGACCGATCTGTCCGAGCTGCTCGATGCGTGGCATGCGCTGCTTACGCGTCACGGCGCCTCGCTCGGAGCCCGCGCCGCGGGTGCCGCACTGTTGGCCCGCTGGTCCGAACCGCACCGCCGCTACCACGATGTGGCCCACCTCCAGGGCGTCCTGGACGCCGTCGATGACTTGGCCGGGTTCGCCGAGAACCCGGACGCGGTGCGGCTGGCTGCCTGGTACCACGACGCGGTGTACGCCGGTGGGCCCGACGATGAGGAGAACAGCGCGCTGCTGGCCGAGTCCGAGCTGGCCGGGCTGGGCGTCGACGCTGTACTGGTGGCCGAGGTCGCGCGGTTGGTGCGGTTGACCGTGGAACATGATCCCGAACCGGTCGACCGCAACGGGCAGGTGCTCTCCGACGCCGATCTGGCGGTCTTGGCGCTGGCGCCGGCGGAGTACCGGAGCAATACCGCGAAGGTGCGCGCGGAGTGCGGTCACGTCTCCGATGCCGACTTCCGGGCCGGTCGTGCCCGCATCATCGAATCGCTGTTGGCGGCGCCGGCGCTGTACCGCACGCCGGAGGGCCACCGGTTGTGGGAGGACGCGGCCCGGCAGAACCTGACCGCGGAGCTGCGGACCCTCAGCGGATGATGCTGCCAGTACCTCGCACAGCTGATCGCAATGGCCGTCACCATCAATGCATGGAACCGGTTCACCGTCGCCACCCGGATGCCGGCACCGCGTCGCTAGTCAGCTTCGACGGTGACGTCGTCACCAAGCTGCACCGACCGGGCACCGACCCGCAGAAGCTCACCGAGCGTCTGCGGGTCGCAGCCCGTTTGGACTGCCTGCTGTCTCCACTCAGTATGAAACCCGAACTGGCCGAGGGTCGTTGGCGAACACGGTGGCCGCGGGTCGAGGTAGTGGCGCAGGATCCGCGGCGGCTACCGTGGGGTGACGCGGGCCGGGTGCTCGCCGAGGTGCACCAGGAGCCCGTCGGCGATCTGTGTGTTCCACACGGCGCTCCCGGCAGGTTGGTCCGCGCGCTGGACCGGCTGCACGAGGGTCCGGTCGCCGATGTCATCCGCCGCGCCGCAGGCCGGCTCGAGTTCTCCGAGGAGTTGAGAACAGTCGTGCACGGGGACTTTCATCTCGGCCAGCTCGGCTGGGACGGACGACGCTGGGTGCTGATCGACGTCGACGACCTCGGCGTCGGGGACCCGCGCTGGGATCTGGGCCGGCCGGCCGGGTTCTGGGCCGCAGGTCTGATTCCGGACGCCGACTGGTATGCCTTTTTGGACGGGTACCGGGCTGCCGGCGGACCGGCGCTACCCGCAGGAGATCCGTGGCCGGCGCTGGAATCCTGCGCTCGCGCAGCCGTGATAGGCGCTGCGGCAAGCCATCCCGATGACGAGCTGCTGGTCGATGCCTGCGCGCGGATGAGCTGAGAGGCGCGGAACAGAATTGTTCGAGCTCTCAAACTTTCGCTGTTGGTATCTGAAAACTATTGATACGTAACGTCTTTCGTTCCGCAACCGGTTGCAACAACGGCAGTGGTGTGCGAACCTGGACAAGCGAAGGGGAGTAGCCCCCAAATCGGTTAATCGACACACTGGCTGAGCGGATCATTGCGAAGCCCGGTTACCGAACCGGCATTCTGCCGGCGGGCGAGACCTTCGGCCGCATTGCATCGTATTGGTTGCCGGCCGGAGGATTCTGTGGACCCCCGCCCGGAAGCCGCCGATTGAGGGGTTGTCCGTGATCTCCGCGCTTCTGTTGAGCTTCGCCGTCATCTTCGTGGCCGAGCTCGGCGACAAAACGCAGCTCGTGGCCATGACATTTGCGCTGCGCTACCGCTGGTGGGTGGTGCTCGGCGCGATCACCGCCGCCACGACTTTGGTCCACGTCCTCTCGGTCGCCATCGGCCACTACCTGGGCGCCGCACTACCTGGACATCTGCTGGGCATCCTGGCCGGTGCCATGTTCGTCTTCTTCGGGCTGTGGACGCTGCGCGGTGACAGTCTCAGCGATGACGAGAAGAGTCGGGTCGAGCGCGCGGCGGGTATCGCGTTCTTCGTGGTCACCTCGGCGTTCTTCCTGGCCGAGCTGGGCGACAAGACCATGCTCGCGACCATCACGCTGGCTGCCGACAACAACTGGCTGGGCGTGTGGATCGGTTCGACGCTCGGCATGGTGGTCGCCGACGGTCTGGCGATCATCGTCGGCGCTGTTGCCGGTAAGCATCTCCCCGAGCGACTCATCCAGATCGCCGCGGCGGCGCTGTTCCTGCTGTTCGGCGTGTTCATGCTGCTGGAGAACCTCTTCGCCAGCGCACCTTTCTGGGGCATCGCGCTGGCCACCGCGGCCATCCTGGGTCTCGTCGCGCTGGGGCTGCGTTATCTTCCCGAGAAGTACCGCCCGGCGGTGCTGAAGCCGGCCCCAGTCGATGCGGAGCCGCCGGCGGCGCAGCCCTAGCCCAGCCCTAGCCCTGGCTAG
>WOYS01000082.1:98640-131808 GCA_011620645.1 Mycobacterium sp. | reverse complement strand
CGATCCCACCGCCTGGCTACCACCCCCGACGAACTAACGAGCGAGACCACTAAGCAGGATTTCTAGCGTGTTTCGAAGGTCATCGAAACGGGCGGACCCCAGCGCTTGTCGCCAATCCTGTTCGATCGCTTGAGCGTTGGCCCGCATCACATGCAGGGCTTCGCGGCCGCGAGGCGTCAACTCGATGAGCAGAGTGCGAGCATCGACCTCATCGCGGGATCGGCTGACGTACCCATGCCGTTCCAATGCACCGACGGCCTGGGCGACGGCCTGCCGGGTCACACCGAGTCGATCGGCGAGGGCCGAGGCATGCAGCGCGCCACCGACCAACGGGACCAGGGCTACCGCTTGGGCGGGGCGTATGCCGTCCAGTCCGGCGGCGGCGAACGCGGCGCGCAGCCGGGGCCCGCCGCTGGCCGCCACCATTTGCAGCAACGCTGGCACCGTCGGCTGCCACGCACTGTCGGAAACGTCTCCCACAAGGCCTTGAGTCTGCCACCCTTCCACAATTGACAAGCCACTTGTCAAAATCCGATTCGGTGTGCACGATGGGGCACATGGCGTCTCGATCTGCCCGCACGCTTGCGGCGTGCCTGGCAACAGTGGCGGTTTTGGTGATCGGTGGCTGCGTCGCAGGCGGTCACGCGACCGGCGCTCCACCGCAGCAGACGAGTATTCCGGTGGGACAGTCCAGTCAGTCTTTGGAGTCTGGTGGTGCGACCCGGACGTTTCGGCTGTACCGACCACAGGGACTCACCGACGCAGCCCCGCTGGTCGTGATGCTGCACGGCGGCTACGGCGACGGCGCCCAAGCCGAACGCGCCTACGAGTGGGACGCCGAGGCCGACAGCGGGCAATTCCTGGTCGCCTACCCCGACGGGGTGGATCGAGCATGGAACGCGGGAAGCTGCTGCGGACGCCCTCAGCACACTGGAATCGACGACGTCGGATTCCTTACCGGCATGGTCGCCAGCATCGAGCAGCAGATACCGGTCGACACCAATCGCGTCTATGTCACCGGCATGTCCAACGGGGCCATGATGACGCTGCGACTGGGCTGCCAGACCACCCTCTTCGCCGCAATCGCCCCCGTAGCCGGCACGTTACTGACCGACTGCTCACAGGCGCAACCGACATCGGTCCTACAGATTCACGGCACCGCTGACGATCGCGTTCCCTACAACGGTGGGCCAGGCAAGGCCTTTTCGGCCTCCGGAGCGCCGAACGTCGACGGACCCGCGGTGCCGTCGGTCAACGCGGCCTGGCGTGCCATCGACGGCTGTCCGGCACCCAACTCCACTACGGCCGGCGACGTGACCACCCAAACCGCTACGTGCCCGGACGGGCGCACCGTAGAGCTGATCACCGTTGCCGGGGCCGGCCACCAATGGCCCGGCGGAGTGCCCAGTCCCCTCGTGCAACGAATTGGCAACCTTCCGCCCCCGTCGACTGCGCTCAACGCGACCGACACCATCTGGCAGTTCTTCGCGGCCCATCCCCGATAACCGCGCTCAACCCGGTTGCGCCGCAACCACAGTCGTTTTAAGCGACGCAAATGATTGCAAGGCTTGGCTCGCCCACCTCCGTCGCGCCGTTGGCCTCTGCTTCATCGTCGCTGGCTTGAGTGCCATCTATGTCGGACACAGCACCACCTCTCAAGGCGCGCCACTCCGTTGCAATGACCGAGTCGCCATAAGTGTCACCGCCGGCAGCTAGTGATCGAGTCAACGGTTAACGGTCAACTCGACCAACCTGTCGGCGTTACATGCCGGACAATGTGGCGGCGATGTCTCTGGTCAACAGATAGAGATCCATGTTGGCGGCATCGTCGGCATCAAACGGTTCGAACCCGAATCGCTGCCACCAGCGCAATGCTTCGGCGTTGAGTGCGGTGACGACGACGGCGCGGCACGCGGCCTTGATGTTCAGTTCGACCGCGGTGGCCAGGATGTGCTTAACCATCTCGGTTCCTAGCCCAAGGCCGGCCATGCGGGTGTGGGTGGCCAGGCGGCCAATCAGCAGCGCGGGAATCTGTTGCGGTGCGCCCTTACTCAATGGTGGTGCGCCCTTACTCAATGGTTTGGGGCCGGCGGAGCGATCGACAGAAGTCATCGACAAAGTAGCGTAGCAGACGACCGTATAGTTGGCGTCTGTGATCACCCACACGGCGGCGGTGTTGCCACGCCGGTTCTGGCCGGCATAGCGACGCAGCCACTCGTCTAATGTTGTTTCGCCAGAGGTGAATTCGTCTCGGCGATGTTTGTCGGGGTCAAGCAGTGTCAGCCGATGGAACTGCACCTCAGCCCAGCCAGGTGAACTTCGCCGGCCGCTGCAGCGCCTTCGCGAGCCGCGCACTGACTCGCGCGGGGTGGTTGAGTGCTTCGGTGAAGGCGGACGCAGCATCGGGCGAGAGATGAATGGTTTGCCGTTCGGCGAGCACGTCGTCGGCGGCACGGTTGGCAGCCTGGAGCACGAACGCGCTGACACTGAGGTGCGCCTCGGATGCCGCCTTCTCCAATCGCCGTTTCGCATCGGCGTCCACTCGTAGCTGCAACCGATCGTCCTTCATCGAAGTCATGTACTTACAATGGCAGTACGTTGACTTTTTGTCAAGGGACACGAGCCGGTTCTGGGCGATCGTTGGTGGGACCGCGCGGGGACCACACGACGCCTGCCGATTTCGTGTCGGCGCTGGAGCACTCACCCGACGGCGTCGCCGGGTCGCGAAGCCTGACACGCATGATCACCGCGCTGATCGCCGCCGGCCGCACCGCCGACGCCGCCCGCATCGCCGATGAGGCATTCATCCGTGACCTCGACACTCCCGAGATCCATGGGTACAAGCCGGAATTCGGCTATCGCGTCTACACCCAGAAGGCCATTGAGATGTACCGTCCGGCGGCCGGGTCGGCGAACAACGGGCAGCCACCATCGGTCGTGCGGGGCGAATCGACTTCGGGGTCGACGTCGGTGTCGGCGACCCAACCGCCGCCCCGCGCTCGGCGGCTCCGGCTTCTCCGGCCGTGCCGGAGGTGAGACAGGTGGAACTCATCCACAACCAGTATCCCGGCGATGCCGTGGGGACCACGGTCGACGACACTCCCGACCAACTGGCCGAGCGGGACGCGTCCGCACCATCCGATGGTGCGAAGGCGAGCGGGGCATCGCGTCGGTCGCGGTCATCGCGCCAACGTGGAGCCGACTCGGAGGCGAGCTAAGACTCCAGCCTGTCAAGCTTGTTCAGCCGCTCGGCGGCGTTACGTTCGACGAACAGCGGGACAAAGTCCCGGATGGTGCTCTGGGCGAACCTCGCGTGTACGGTCTGAACAATACGTCTGACCTCGTGCTGCGGAAACTCCGGGTACTTGCTTTCGAGGCGGCGTTCGATCTCAGCGATCGCCACTGCTTCGCTCTTCTCAGCCATGGCGACAGTTTGCGCCCGGGGCGCTTCCGTCGCAACCGTAGTTTCAGCCGACTGAGTCTCTGTGTTGTCGGCATCCGCACTTGCCAAATCGACCAACGCGGCCGCGGCGACTACTAGCCGGCCTTCTGCGAGCCGTGGCGCCCTGGTCGTCGATGACCCAGGGACCACGCTGGGACCACACGTTACACGCGATGGCGAACGATCTGCGCGTTGGTGAACCCTTCTGACTGCCGGGGGCAGTCGACGCGGCCACAGCGGAGGGGATTAGTGACCAATGCCCCGAGGCCATGGTGCCTTTCGCCCTTCCCGACGGCGAGCCGTCGGTGCAGTATCGACATGTCCACACCGAACGGTGTCGAGAGGGCACGCTGGGGGCTAGCTTATGAAATCGCTGCTCATCGGTTTTTCAGCTCGCTACATCCCCTCTTAGCCTTCCTGAACGTTAGCCTTCCTGAACGGAGCATCGACTATGACACGCATGACCGAACTGCGAGGGGACAAGCCCAGGCGGGTGTTCCGCGACCGCCGCGAGGCGGGTCGGGTGTTGGCCGGTCTGTTGCAGGCGTACCGCGGCAAGCCGGACGTCGTCGTCCTGGGTCTGGCGCGCGGCGGCATTCCAGTCGCATGGGAGGTGGCCGCCGCACTGGAGGCTCCCCTGGACGCGTTTGTCGTCCGCAAGCTCGGTGCACCCGGCCACGAGGAGTTCGCGGTGGGCGCGCTGGCCAGCGGCGGCCGTGTCGTGGTCAACGACGATGTGCTGCGCGGTCTGCGCGTCACCCCGCAGCAGTTGCAGGAGATCGCCGAGCGCGAGGGCCGTGAGCTGATCCGCCGTGAGGCCGCCTACCGCGATGGTCGGCCACCGCTCGACGTCACCGGCAAGACGGTGATTCTGGTCGACGACGGGTTGGCGACCGGGTCGAGCATGTTCGCCGCGGTGCAGGCGCTGCGTGATTGCGAGCCCGCCGGAATCGTCATCGCCGTGCCCGCCGCCCCGGAATCGACCTGCCGCGAATTCGCTGGGTTGGTCGACGACGTCGTCTGCGCTTCGATGCCCACGCCGTTCCTGGCGGTCGGCGAGTCGTTCTGGGACTTCAGCCAGGTCAGCGACGAGGAGGTCCGCGAGCTGCTGACCACCCCGACGACCGGAGCCACGCCGGTCGGCCTGGTCGAGCAGCGGGCCGCCGATCTTGTTCTGCACGCCGCGATCGACGCTCCGCGCGGGGTGCCGCCTCGCGAGGTGCTCGACGAGTTGATAGGCGATGCCCGCATCGTGCTGATCGGCGAAAGTTCGCATGGTACCCACGAGTTCTACGAGGCCCGCGCCGAGATCACGAAATGGCTGATCGAGCAGAAGGGTTTCAACGCCGTCGCCGCGGAGGCCGATTGGCCCGACGCCTACCGGGTGAACCGGTATGTCCGGAGTTTGGGCGGCGATTCCTCCGCCGAGGAGGCGCTGCGGGGCTTCGAACGCTTCCCGGCCTGGATGTGGCGCAACGTGGTGGTCCGCGACTTCGCCCAGTGGCTGCGCCGGCACAACCAGCGGTGTGCCACCGACGGGGCGCGCCAGACCGGCTTCTACGGTCTTGATCTGTACAGCCTGCACCGCTCGATGCACGAGGTGATCGCCTACCTCGACACCGTCGACCCGACCGCGGCGGCACGGGCGCGAGGCCGCTACGCCTGTTTCGATCATTCGGCCGGCGACGACGGTCAGGCCTACGGCTACGCCGCGGCGTTCGGCGCCGGGCAGTCCTGTGAGCGTCAAGCCGTCGCGCAGTTGCTCGAGCTACAACGCAACGCGCTGAGCTATCTAAGCCAGGACGGCGAGCTCGCCGAGGATGAACTGTTCTACGCCCAGCAGAACGCCGTCACGGTGCGCAATGCCGAGGAGTACTACCGGGGCATGTTCCGCGGCCGGGCGACGTCGTGGAACATGCGCGACACCCATATGGCCGAGACCCTCAACGCACTCCTGGCCCATCTGGATGCGCACAGCGTGGAACCTGCCCGAATCGTGGTGTGGGCGCACAATTCCCATGTGGGTGACGCTCGTGCGACGGAGGTGTCCGCCGATGGTCAGCTGACCATCGGTCAGCTGGTCCGCGAACGGTACGGCGAAGAATGCCGCCTCATCGGCTTCAGCACGTATCGGGGCACCGTCACCGCGGCCAGCGAGTGGGGCGGCATCGCCGAGCGCAAGGCCGTCCGACCAGCCCTGAACGGCAGCATCGAGGAGCTTCTGCACGAGACCGGCAAGGACGCGTTCCTGATCGTCACGCATGACGGCTCACCGGCGGAAAAGGCCCTGGATGTGGTACGTCTGGCGCGGGCTATCGGTGTGATCTATCTGCCGCAATCGGAACGGCAGAGCCATTATTTCCATGTCCGCCCCTCCGACCAGTACGACGCGATAATCCACATCGACGCCACGCGCGCCCTCGAGCCGCTGGAACCGACCAGTCTGTGGCTCGCCGGCGAAACCCCCGAGACCTACCCCACAGGCCTGTAGCGAATCCCTACTGGCGCACCACGATCACGGGAGCCTTCGCCGATTGCGCCACAGCGGAACTGACCGAGCCGAGCAACATGCCCGCGAAGCCGCCGCGGCCGTGGCTTCCTACGACGACCAGCTGAGCCTGTTGTGACTCTTCGATCAACCAGCGGGCAGGTCTGTCGCAGACAATCCGCCGGCGCACGTGAACATCCGGATACTGCTCTTGCCAACCGGCCAGGCGTTCACCGAGTATCTCGTGGCCCTCGTCCTCGTACTCGTGCCAGTCCATGCCCACGATGGGGAAGACACCGACATCGCTCCATGCGTGCAGCGCCACCAGCTCCACCCGCCTGCGTGACGCTTCGTCGAATGCCAGGGCCGTGGCCGCCTCGGAGGCGGGTGACCCGTCGATGCCAAGCAGCACCGGTGAAGTGCGATCGGGCGCCTGCGCCTGGTCGGCATGCACGATGGCGACGGGGCAATGCGCGTGGTGAACCAAACCGCTGCTGACCGACCCCAACACGGCGCGACCGATCGCGCCAAGGCCACGGTTTCCGACGACGACCATCCGCGCCTGTGTGGACGCACCGACCAGCGCGGGCACGTCATAGTCGTGTAAGGTCTCCGTGCGGATCTCGGGCACCGCCGACTTGCCGAGATGGGCGCGAACCAATTTTTCGGCCTGGTCGATGACCTGGAGCGCGTTGTCTTCCTGCCACCGGTGGAATTCGCCCTGAAGGGAACCCACCGGCCAGCTGACCACGATGGGGACCACGACATGCGCGAGTGTGATTGGCGCATCGTGCAATACCGCTTCGTCGGTCGCCCACCGGACGGCGGCGTCAGACTCCGGTGAGCCGTCGACTGCGACCAGGATCCCGTATTTCTTGGTGTGCTGCGTCATTTCGCTCCTCTAGTGCGCCGCATGCTGTTCGACGTAGGTGAGCACGTCGGTGAGTGTGCGCAGCGACGCGTATTCCGACTCGGGGATGTCGACCTGCAGCCGCTTATGGATGCCGATAAGGAAGTTCAGCCAGTCCATCGAGTCGAGGTCCACCTGATCCCGGAGAAGGACGTCGTCGTCGATGTCCTCGGCATCGACCTCGGGCGCAATCGTCGTCAGCACCGACAGCACCTGGCTGCGAATGTCATCTTGAGTCGTCATCTTCGCTCAGTTCTCCAGGAGGTCGGGCTGCTGAAGCAGGTCGTTGACGGAAGCCAGGAACAACGCACCGCGGTGACCGTCGCTCGCGCGGTGGTCGGCCGCCAGGGTAGCCTGCACCGTGGTGGCGATGCGGATGCCGCCGTCGACAGCGCGCACCCGTTGCGCCGGTTTGCCGAACCCCACCAGGGCAACCTGGGGTGGGTAGATCACGCCGAATACCGCGTCGACGCCCTGGTCGCCGAGGTTGGTGACGGTGATCGTCGGATCCGACATCTCCGAACTGCGCAAGGAGAATGCGCGGGCGCGGGCCACCAGGTCGGTGAGGTCGCCCATCAGCTCATCTAGCTTCTTGCCGGCGACGTCGTGGATGGCCGGGGCCACCAAGCCACCGCCGCGTAACGAGATCGCCACCCCGACGTGCACCGCTGCGGCCGGCACGAAGCATTCGTCGCGCCAGAACCCGTTGAGTTCGCCGAAGCGTTGGGCCGCGAGGGCGACGGCCTTCAATTGCAGCACCGCCGGAAGCACCCGCTCGGTGACGGCTCGCTGCGCATTGCGGTCGGCCAGCCAGCTCAGCGCCGCATCCATCATGATCTCGTGGGTCAGGTAATAGTGCGGTATCTCGTGCTTCGACCGGCTCATCGCGGCGGCGATCGCTCGGCGCATCTCCGCGGCCCGCCTGGCGGCGACCTCCTTGGCTGACAGCGAATTCGTCGGTTCTGCAACGGGTTTCGGTGTTTCGGCGATGGCCGCCTTTGCGTGGGCCGCGGCGTGCTCGACGTCGCTGATGATGACGGCTCCCTGCGGGCCGGTACCGGTCACCATGTCGACGTCGACGCCCAGCGACAGCGCCAGCCGACGGGCGGCGGGGGAGACCCAACGACGCCGGTGCTCGGCCGGCGGCACCGGTGCGGGCACGGCGACCGGCGCGGGTTCGACAACCGGGGTTGCGACGGGCTGGATGGCGGCTGGCGTCGCTGTTGGCTCTGCAGTTTCGCCCGGTGCCACCAACCGCGCCATCGGCGTACCGACCTGGACGGTCTGGCCGATCGGCACCAGCAGCTCGGCGACCGTGCCTTCCTGCCAGCATTCGATCTCCACCGCGGCCTTGGTCGTCTCCACGACGGCGATGATCTGTCCGCGGGTCACCGTGTCACCGGGCTTGACCAGCCATTCGTTGAGGGTTCCCTCGTCCATGTCGGCGCCAAGCGCGGGCATGGTGAACTCGGCCATCACCGATCACCGAACAGACTCTGCACGGCGGCCACGATCTTTTCCGGTTGCGGCAGGGCCGCCTGTTCGAGGTGCTTGGCGTAGGGAATGGGCACTTCCTCGGTGCACACCCGGGCGATCGGCGCGTCCAGATCGTAGAACGCGTTCTCCACGATGCGTGCGCTGATCTCACCGGCGAGGCTGCCGGAGCGCCAGGCTTCGTCGACCACCACGACCCGGTGAGTCTTGCGCACCGACTCGAGGATGGTGTCGTCGTCGAGTGGCCGTAGCACGCGTAAATCGACTACCTCACAGTCGATTCCGGCTAGCGACAGTTCAACGGCGGCATCCAGTGCCTTGGGTACGCAGCCGCCGTAGGCGATCATCGTGACATCCTTGCCGGCGCGCCGCACTGCCGCCCGGTCGATGTCGGTCGGCATCAGCATGTCGATGTCCGTCGAGGTGTTGTACAACTGCACGTGCTCGAAGATGATCACCGGGTCAGGGTCCGCCAGGGCGGTGGGCAGCATTCCGTAGGCGTCGGCCACCGTTGCCGGGGCCAGGACCTTGATCCCCGGAATGTGGGCGTACCAGCCCTCGAAGCTGTGTGAATGCTGGGCGGCCAGCTGGCGTCCCGCCCCGGTCGCCATGCGCACCACCAGCGGTACCGAGAACTGGCCTCCGGACATATGGCGCAGCGCCGCCGCGGTGTTCACGATCTGGTCCAGCGCCAGCAGGCTGAAGTTGACCGTCATCACTTCGACGATCGGCCGTAACCCGTTGAGCGCGGCGCCGATTCCCACTCCGACGAAGCCCAACTCGGATAGCGGGGTGTCGCGGATACGGTCCGGTCCGAACTCCTCGAGTAGGCCCTTGGATGCGGCGTAGGTGCCGCCGTAACGGCCGACATCCTCGCCCATCAGCAGCACCCGCGGGTCGGCGAGCATGGCGTCGCGGATCGAATCATGCACCGCGGTGCGATATGCCGTCTTCATCGGACCGGCTCCGGGGTCGCCGGGGTCAGCACGTCTCGTGTCAGGTCGGCCACGTCCTCAAGCGTTCCGGCCTCGGCGTAGGCGACCGCCTCCGCCAACTCGTCTTCGGCGGCGGCGCGGATCGCGGCGACATCGTCATCACTCAGCATGCCCTCCGTCAGGCACCGTTCGCTGAACGTGCGGACCGGATCGCGTTCACGCCAGTGTTCGACCTCGGTCTTGTCGCGGTACAGTTCCGGGTCGAACATCGAGTGTGGCCGGAACCGGTAGGTGCGGAACTCGAGGAAGAACGGCCCCGCGCCGCTGCGCACGTGATACGCCGCCTCTTGGGCGGCGGTATGGCAGGCCAGCACATCCATCCCGTCCACCGACAGCGCCGGCACCCGGTACGACGCGGCCTTGGCGGTCAGATCGACCTGCGACAGTTCCCGGTCCAGCGCCGTGCCCATCGCGTACAGGTTGTTCTCGCAACAGAACAGCACCGGCAGCTGCCACAGCTCGGCCAGGTTCAGCGACTCGTGGAACGCGCCCTCGGCGATCGCTCCCTCGCCGAAATAGCATGCACTAACCCTTTTTCGGCCCAGCTGCCTGTCCGCCAGCGCCAACCCCACCGCCAGCGGCAGCCCGCCTGCAACGATCGCGTTGCCGCCGTAGAACCGGACGCTCGCGTCGAACAGGTGCATCGAGCCACCCCGCCCGCGCGAGCAGCCCTCCTGCTTTCCGAACATCTCGGCCATGATCTTGGTCATCGGCACGCCTCGCAGCAGTGCGTGGGCGTGCTCGCGGTAGGTGGCCACCACCGCGTCGCCGTCGGTCAGCGCTCGCAACGAACCAGCTGCCACCGCCTCCTCACCGATATAGAGGTGAAGGAAGCCGCGGATCTTGGCTGCGCTGTAAAGCTCTGCGCACTTCTCTTCCATCAGGCGTACCCGCACCATGTCCGACAGCAGAGCGCGGGCCAGCTCGGCGTCGGTCATGACGATGCTTCCAGCTGCTGCGGCGCAGGCGCTTCGATCGTGGACGTGTCGCCTTCGGGCAGCCCGAGTTCACGGGCCTTCAGCAGGCGTCGCATGATCTTTCCGCTGCGAGTGTGGGGCAGCGTTTCCACGAACTCGATCTCCTTGGGCGCCACCGCGGCGCCGAGGCGCTTGCGGGCGTGCCCCAGTACCTCTAGCCGTAGATCGTCGCTGGCGGTGAACCCATCCTTGAGTGTGATGAACGCCTTCACTAATTCGCCGACGGTTGGGTCAGGTTTTCCGATGACGGCTGCCTCGGCAACCGCCGGATGATCGGTCAGAGCGTTCTCCACCTCGAACGGCCCGATCAGATGTCCGGCCGACTTGATCACGTCATCGGCGCGGCCGACAAACCAGAAGTAGCCGTCCTCGTCGCGCTTGACGAGGTCCCCGCTCAGGTACAGCCCGTTGGCGAAGCACCTGCGGTACCGCTCATCTTGGTGCAGGTACTCACGAAACATCGAGGGCCAGCCGGGCTTGAGGGCGAGTTCACCCTCGATTCCGGGTTCCTCGATGACTGAAACGGTGCCGTCGTCATGGCGGCGAACCACATACGCGTCCACACCGGGCAGAGGCCGACCCATCGAACCCGGTTTGATGTCGAACGCCGGGGTGTTCGCGATCATGATGCCGCCGGTCTCTGTCTGCCACCAGTTGTCGTGAATCGGTAAGCCCAGCACCCGTTTCCCCCACCACACCGCTTCGGCGTTGAGTGGCTCACCGACGCTGGCGACGAACCGGAGCCGTGGGAACCTGAAGCCTGCCGCAAGTTCTGGACCTGCCTTGATGAGCATGCGTATCGCGGTCGGGGCGGTGTACCAGACCGATACCGACTGAGATTGCAGGATTCGGTACCAGCGCTCGGCGTCGAATTCGGCCTCGTCGACGATCGACGTGACACCGTGAAGCAGCGGGGAGATCACACCGTAGGACATTCCGGTGACCCAGCCTGGATCGGCGGTGCACCAATAGATGTCGTCGGGATGGAGGTCGAGCGCGTACATGCCGGTGAGATAGTGCATGGTCACCGCGCCGTGTGCGTGAAGTGCGCCTTTCGGCGTTCCGGTGGTGCCGCTGGTGAAGTGCAGCAGGGCAGGGTCATCGGCCGTCGTGGCCTCGATCGGCGAGTCGTCGTCGACGCTGGCCATCAGGTGCCGGTAGTTCAGCGTCCCCGCCACGTCCCCGTGCGAGACCCCTTGATCCAGCAAGATGATATGCCGAACGGAGGTAAGCCGGTCCCGGATCTTCGAGAGCTTGCGGTCATAAATCGCCGATGTGGTCACGAGCACGCTGCCCTCGCCGATGTTGATTCGATCAGCGAGAGGCTCCGGCCCAAAGGCTGAGAAGAGCGGCGAAACCACACAACCGTTGCGCAACGCACCGAACACTGTGATGTAGAGCTCGGGAACACGCCCCATGATCGTGAACACCCGCTCACCCTTACCGATGCCCAAGGAACGCAGCACATTGGTGAATTGCCGGACCAATGTTGCGAGTTCGCCATAACTCACCTCATGAACGACGAGTTCTTCGGGTGCGCCCTCATCGGTGACAAACCTCAGCGCCATGCGGTCTGCTGCCGTCCCGTAGGCGTGCCGGTCGACTGCCGCGTACGCAATGTTGCAGCCCCCGGGACCCATTCCTGCGCACAGGTCGGGCACTGTTGACCAGCTGAACCCGGCGCGGGTGCGCTCGTAGTCGGTAAAGTTCGGCGTAACCGCCCAGTCTGCTGGCGTCTTTTCGATGACCTTCATGATGCTTCCTTGCCGTTCGGCGACTGAAGAATCCCAGTGCGCAATGCGGCACCGACATTGGCCATGATGCATTCGACCAGCGCGTCGTAGTTGGACCCGTCATTGAGCAGCTGGGCCGGCCCGTGGTGCAGAAGGTAGGCGTCGACGCGCCGGTCAATCGGCCAGTTGGCGTAGATCTGCCCGGTGAACGCGGAGCGGAGAAATCTCCACGCGATGGCGTCGAGTTGGGCCCAGGTCAGTTCCTCACGGTGGGTCGGCGTCATCACTATCCCCTTCGGCTGTGTGCAACGCCTTCATCGTTTCCGTCGAGGCGGAGTCGGAATAGAGACGAAAGTCACCAAGGTCGCCAGTCTTCGGTCCTCGGATCGCACCGCGCCGTCAGATCGCGGCCGATCGTGATCGATTTCGGGTTGGTCACCGTTTTGGTCAGGTAGACGACTGCCGCGCCGACTCGAGAAGGAGTCGCCTCTCGGCAGCCGCGATTGTCCGCCGGGCGGCGCCCAGTGCGTCGGGATTCACCGATACCGACGTGATGCCCATCCGGACCAGGTACTCAGCGAATGCGGGGTTCGTCGACGGCGCCTGCCCACACAGTGACGAGGTGATGCCGTATTTGCGTGCGGTGCCGATGATCTGACCGATAGCATCGAGCACCGCGGGATCGGATTCATCGAACAACTCGGCGCAGATGTCAGAGTCGCGGTCTACACCCAGTACCAATTGGGTGAGGTCGTTGCTGCCGATGGACACTCCGTCGATTCCCATGCCGATGTATTCCGGTAGCCAGTGGACCACCGAGGGAACCTCGGCCATCACCCAGCGATGCAGCCCGCGCTGCCGGCCCAACGGACTGGCATCCACCAGTGAGAGGCACTCCTCGAGTTCCCAGCGGGTGCGCACGAACGGGATCATAAGGTGCACATTCGGTGACTGTTCCCGCACTTGCGCCAGTGCCTGTAGTTCGAGGGCGAACAAGTCGGGTTCCTTGACGTAACGGTAGCAACCGCGGTAGCCGATCATCGGATTGTGCTCAACGGGCTCGTAGGTGTCTCCACCTTGGAGGCCGCGAAATTCATTGGTGCGGAAGTCGGTTGTGCGATAGATGACGGGCCTGGGCGCGAACGCGCTGGCAATCCGCAGCAGCGGCGTCACCAGCCCATCGACCAACGTCTTCTGCTCGCCGTGCGCGATCAGGTCGCGCGGATGCCGACCACCGAACGCTTCGGTAAGCATGAACTCGGCGCGCAGCAAGCCGACGCCATCGGGTCCGAGAGCTGCCACCTTTTCCGCGTTGTCGGGCATCGCCAGGTTGACGTAAACCTTGGTGCCCGTCACCTCTGCTCGCGGTTCGGAAGGTCCGCGCTGTCCGACAACCGCAGCCCGAGCCGTCGAGGTTGCCTGCAGTCGTCCGGACAGGACCCGTCCGTTCGTGCCATCGACAGTCACCGTCGTGCCATCGTGGAGGTCTCTCGTCGCGGTGCGAGTTCCGACGACGCATGGCACACCCAGCTCACGGGCGACTATCGCCGCGTGACAGGTCATTCCGCCGGTGTCGGTGACCAGCGCCGCGGCGCGGCGGATCGTCGGCAGCCAGTCCGGATTGGTCATCTGGGCAACGAGGATCTCGCCGTCCAGGAGGCGCTCGCCCTGATCGGGGGTTTGCAGCACGCGCACTCTGCCCGACGCCATACCGGGTGCCGCGGCGAGTCCGCGCGCCAGAACCGCGTTGGCTTCCGTCGTTGGCGCGGTCATGTGCCGCAACGTCGTGATGGGCCTTGCCTGAACCAGATACGACGTGCCCGCCGCGATAGCCCATTCGGTGTCTTGCGGGGACCCGTTGTGCCGCTCTGTCGCGATGGCCAGTTCGGCGATGGCCCGTAACTCGCCGTCGTCGAGCACCCGGGAACCCGCCTCCTGGTCGCTCAGGCCGATCGTGATGTCGTGGCCGTCGGGACCGCGCACGATCTTGAACGACTTGATCCCCAGCCTGATGTCGAGCACTTCGAGCGTTTCCTTGGAGACGATGTAGGTGTCGGGCTCGACTTCGCCGGACACCACGACTTCGCCCAGGCCGAATGCCGCTTCGATTACCACGCGGTCCCGCGCGCCCGTGCTCGGGTCGGCGGTGAATGCGACACCGGCCTTTTCGGAATTGACCATCTGCTGCACCACCACCGCCATCGCCGGGTCAGCGGTGAAATCACGGCTGGACCGGTAGGTGATCACGCGGGGGCTGAACAGCGACATCCAGCACCGAACCACTGCGTCGATGAGGTCTTCGTCTCCACTGACATTCGTGATGGTCGCATTCATGCCTGCAAACGAAGCCTCGCTGCCGTCTTCGCCGGTCGCCGAGGATCGCACCGCGACGACGGAGTTCGGCCCGAGCTTATGGTACGAGTCCAGGATCAGATCCCGAACCGAGTCGGCAATCCCGGCCTTCTCAACGAGGCCCTGCATCCGCTCGCACAGCTCGGCAAGGCGCGCCGTATCGGCCACATTCGCCAAAGCCTCACGGTGAAGTGCGCTCAGCTCCGAGACCGCTCCGCCTGCCTCCATGGAGTGCCGGTAGCAGTCCCGTAGTAGGACGAAGCCGGGCGGGACGGGCAACTTCGCCGCCACCAGCTCACCCATGTTCGCGCCCTTGCCGCCGGCCTCTTCGGCATCGCTGATCCGTAGTGTCGAGATGTCACGGACGAAGTTATCGATCTGCATGATCCCATGCTTATCCCATGCGCCCCATGGTCGCCAGCGTCCGGGGACCACAGGCGACGTGGCGAAGGTCACGAATCCCTAGGGCACTAAGTCCCCGAGGCGCTGACGAGGGACTTAAGCCCCTACCGCCGAACTCGGCGCCGTTGTCGGATCGAGGTCATGGATCCGACGGGCGAAGCGCCGATCGTGACGTTGACGATGAATCCCGCGCTGGACATCACCACCGACGGCGACATCGTGCGTCCCACGGAAAAGATCAGATGCACCGGTGTCCGCCACGACCCGGGCGGCGGCGGCGTCAACGTCGCGCAGGTGGCGCACAATCTGGGTGCCGCGGTGTCGTCGATCTTTCCGGCGGGTGGTGCGACCGGCAACGCATACGCCGATCTGCTCACCGAGCGCGAGGTTCCATTTCGGCGTGTCAATGTCGACGGAGCGACGCGAGAAAGTTTCACCGTCAACGAAACCAGCACCGGTTTGCAATACCGGTTCGTGCTTCCTGGGCCCTGTCTGACGTTCATCGAGCAGAAGCGATGTCTCGACGAGCTCCGGAAGGCGGCGACGGGAGCCAGCTTCGTCGTGGCCAGCGGGAGCCTGCCGCCCGGGGTCCCGGCCAACTTCTATCAGCAGGTGGCGCTGGTGTGCCGTGATGTCGGCGCATCGCTCGTTCTGGACACATCCGGCAACGGCCTGCGGCATGTCACGTCGGGTGTGTTCCTGCTCAAGGCGAGCGTGCGAGAACTCCGGGAATGCGTCGGCCGCGAACTCGCGACGGAGCCCGAGCAGCTGGCCGCCGCCCACGAGATCATCGACTGTGGGCAAGCCAAAGCCGTTGTCGTGTCGCTGGGCTCCAAGGGTGCACTACTTGCCACGCAACGAGAAAGCTTGCGATTCGCAGCCATTCCGATGCGGGCGGTCAGCGGCGTGGGCGCCGGCGATGCCATGGTCGCGGGGATCACCGTGGGGCTGAGCAGAGGCTGGCCACTGGATGAGTCGGTGCGGTTTGGCATCGCCGCAGGCGCGGCCATGCTGATGACGCCGGGCACGGAGCCGTGTACACGCTCCGACACGGAACGACTGTTTGAAGTCGCGGAGCACCCGATAGCCGTCGGACTTGTACATGCGTAGGAAAGTTGGCAGGGTTCAACATTGTGAAGGCGCCGATCACGATCGACCCGCGCTTGCATGACGCGGTGATCTTTGACCTCGATGGGGTGGTCACAGACACTGCTTCGATTCACGCCGCGGCGTGGGCCACCATGTTCGACGAGTTTCTGCATCGCCGACCCGCAGCTGCCCGTGAGAATTGCTCGTCGTTCACCTCTGACGACTACCGCCACTACGTCGACGGCAAGCCGCGCAATGCCGGAGTGGCCGATTTCCTTGCCTCGCGCGGAATCTCGCTGCCGATGGGGAACCCGGCCGATCTCGTCGAGGACACCATCTGCGGACTCGGCAACCGCAAGCAGCAGCGTTATCTTGAGCTGACAAACGCCGGGGTGCCGGTGTTCGATTCGACTGTGGCGCTGGTCCGCACACTGGCCGAAGCCGGGGTTGCCACTGCCATTTACTCGTCGAGCCGCAGCTGCGAACACATTCTGGCGGCGGCCGGACTCGGCGACCTGTTCGCCGTCCGGGTGGACGGTGTCGTCTCAGAAGCGCTCGGGTTGGCAGGCAAGCCGGCCGCTGCCGTCCTGCTGGAGGCGGCGAGCAGACTGGGCGCAGTCCCCGAGCGCTCCGTGGTCATCGAGGATGCCGAGGCCGGTGTCGCGGCCGGCCGTGACGGCGGGTTCGCATTGGTCATCGGCGTCGACCGCACCGGACATGCCGACGACCTCCTGCGGTGCGGTGCCGATGTAGTGGTTGTCGACCTCGCCGAAGTGCGGGTGCGCACTGGCGACAAGCGCATGGCGCAATTGCCGAATGCACTCGAGTCTTACAGTCAGCTCGGCGCGGTCGCGAATGGTAGGCAGACGATCGTGTGCCTCGACTTCGACGGCACCCTGTCCGACATTGTCTCCGATCCAGATGCGGCCACCCTTGTCGACGGTGCCGCCGAGGTTCTTGAGAAGCTGGCAGCACTGTGTCCTGTCGCCTTACTGAGCGGTCGCGACCTGGCCGACATCCGACAACGTGTTGGCCTGCCCGGTATCTGGTATGCGGGAAGCCATGGTTTCGAGCTGATCGGGCCCGACGGCACGCATCACGACAACGACCTGGCGGCGACCGCGATACCCGTCCTTGAACGCGCCGGGCATGAGTTGTGCGAGGAACTATCGCAGACTCCGGGGGTACGCGTCGAGTCCAAGCGCTACGCCGTCGCGGTTCACTACCGCAATGTGGTACCAGATCGCGTGCGTGAGATCATTACAGCGACGCGCCGGTGCGGTAAGCGGCTTGGCTTGCGAGTTACCGGTGGCCGCAAGGTACTCGAGTTGCGGCCGGATATCGATTGGGACAAGGGCGCAGCGTTGGCCTGGATCCGTGACCGGATATCCGGAACGGGCCGTGCGCTACCGATCTATATCGGCGACGACCTGACTGACGAGGACGCGTTTGATGCGGTTCGACTCAATGGCGTCGGAATCGTCGTTCGGCACGAGGAGGACGGTGGCCGGCCGACGGCCGCCTCGTTCACCCTCAACAATCCAACCGAGGTGTGCGAGCTGCTTCGCCGTTGCGGGGAATGGATCGCTCACCGCACCGCTGACGACGCGTGGACGCTCACATTCGATGAATATGAGCCCCGCGACGAGCGGTTGCGCGAAGCGTTGTGCACTGTCGGGAACGGATATTTCGCCACCAGGGGCGCCGCGCCCGAAACCAGTGCGGTCCCGAATCACTACCCGGGAACGTATGCCGCCGGTGTCTATAACCGTCTGGACGACGTCATCGACGGGAAGACAACTGGGCACGAAAGCCTGGTGAACCTTCCCAACTGGCTTCCGTTGACATTCCGCATCGACGGCGGTGGCTGGTTCGATGTCGACGCCGTGGAGTTGTTGTCCTATCGCCAGACGCTCGACCTGCGTACCGCAGTGCTGACGCGCGGCCTGCGCTTCCGAGACGACGTAGGGCGCATTACCACGGTGACGCAGCGCCGGTTCGCGTCGATGAACCAAGCCCATGTCGCCGCGCTCGAAACGACGATTGTCGCGGAGAACTGGACGGGGACCATCGAGATCCGCTCGACCCTCGATGCGAATGTCTGCAACTGCGGCGTGGAGCGCTACCGACAGCTTGCGGGCAACCACCTGGACTCAGTGCAGAAATCTGAGCTCACCGAGAATTCGGTGCTGTTGACGGTCCGGACCCGGCAGTCGCGGATTGCGGTTGCACTTGCTGCGCGGACGACCGTATGGCATGACGACAAGCCTGCGGCCGCCAAGTATCGGTTGGTCGACGAGGAGTTCGAAGTCGGACATGAAATCTGCGCCGAGATGGCAGAGGGTCAATCGCTCGTCGTGGACAAGGTCGTCACGTTGGTCACCGGGCGCGACGTCGCCACGTCTGAACCGTCCGCCGGGGCCGAACGTCGGCTGGGCCGGCAGGGCCGATTCGGCGAGATACTGGACGGACACGCGTTGGCGTGGACGCATATCTGGGAACGCCTGTCGATCGAATTCGCTGATCACGCTGACGAATTGCGGATCCTGCGCCTCCACCTGATGCATCTGCTGCAGACGGTCTCGCAGCATAGCGAGGATCTGGACATCGGCGTTCCGGCGCGCGGACTGCACGGCGAGGCCTACCGCGGCCATATCTTCTGGGATGAACTGTTCATCTTTCCGGTGCTCAATCTGAGGTTCCCGATGATCACCCGGGCGTTGCTGCGCTACCGGTACCGAAGGCTGATCGAGGCGCGTCGTGCCGCCAAACTGGCGGGCTTTTGCGGCGCGATGTTTCCGTGGCAATCCGGCAGCGACGGTCGAGAGGAAAGTCCGGAATCACACCTGAATCCGCGATCGGGCCGATGGAATCCCGACCCCAGCCATCTCGCACACCACATCGGGATCGCCATCGCATACAACGTGTGGCAGTTCTACCAGGTCACCGGTGACCTGGCCTACCTGATCGACTACGGGGCCGAGATGCTGATCGAAATCGCCCGATTCTGGGTCAGTAGGACGACGTATGAGGAACATCGTGGCCGCTTCGGTATCCACGGCGTGATCGGGCCCGACGAGTTCCATTCGGGCTACCCCGACAGAAAGTACGACGGCGTCGACAACAACGCCTATACCAACGTGATGGCGGTCTGGGTGATCCTGCGCGCCATGGATGCGCTCGAAACGATACCGCTGCCGAACCGAATGGACCTGCGCGAGAAGCTCGGACTGAGCGACGAGGAACTCGCGCAATGGGAGCGGGTCAGCCGCCGCATGTTCGTGCCGTTCCACGACGGGGTGATCAGCCAGTTCGAGGGTTATGACGAACTGGCCGAGCTGGATTGGGAAACCTACCGGGCACGGTACGGCAGTATCGACCGCCTCGACCGCATCTTGGAAGCGGAGGGAGACGACGTCAACCGCTACCAGGCATCCAAACAAGCCGACGCATTGATGCTGCTGTACTTGCTATCGTCCGATGAACTACGCGAGCTGCTCGTCCGGCTCGGCTACGACCTTCCGGCCCACGCGATTCCCAAAATGGTCGACTACTACATCGCCCGCACCTCGCACGGTTCGACACTCAGCGCAGTCGTACATTCCTGGGTTTTGGCCCGCGCCAACCGCAATCGTGCGATGGAGTTCTTCCAGCGGGTTCTCAAGTCCGACGTCGCCGACATCCAGGGCGGCACCACGTCCGAGGGCATCCACCTCGCGGCGATGGCCGGCAGTGTCGATCTCGTGCAGCGGTGTTTCACCGGGCTGGAGATTCGCGGAAACCGCATCATCTTGAACCCCTATTGGCCGGAATCGCTTGGGGAACTCGAGTTTCCGATTCACTACCGCGGGCACTACCTGCACGTACGGGTCAGCGGAAGGGGCGCCGAGGTGAGCGTGAGCCCCCGAGACTTGCCGCCGGTCACGATCGAATGCCACGCTCGCGTCGAGGTGGTAGCTCCCGGACGCACGATCCGTTTTCCCGAAGGGCCGCGGCTACGGCCGCCGCGCCACGATGACAGGTATCCGGGCTGACTGGATGACTGCCGCGCTGACCGATCCGAGCAACATGCCCGCGAACCCGCCACGGCCGTGGCTGCCGACCACAACCAATTGAGCGTCCTGGGACTTCTCGATGAGTTGGTGGGCGGGCCTGTCGCAGACGACGTCACGATGAATGGTGACGCCGGGGTAGCGGTTCTGCCAACCCGACAGGCGCTCGGCCAGTATTTCATCCGCGGAGGCTTTCATCGTCGCCCAGTCCATGCCGGGAAAGTCGACCACACCCGCGTCACTCCACGCGTGCAGAGCGATGAGATCCACCTGCCTACGCGATGCCTCGTCGAAAGCGATCGCGGTAGCCAACTCCGAGACGGTCGAGCCGTCGATACCCACCAGGACAGGCGCCTGGGCGCGGTGCGGCATCGATGGATCCTCGTCGTGGATGACCGCCACCGGACAGTGCGCGTGCTGGACCACTCCGGCGCTGATGGAGCCCAGCAGGTTGCCCAAACCAGTGTGGCCGCGGCGGCCGACCACGAGCATCTCGGCTCCCTTTGACAGGTCGACGAGCGTGGGGACGGCAGCCGAGTAGTACATCTCGGTGTTGATGTCCGGTGTCCCGCTGGCCCGTGTCGCCTCCCGCGCCACCTGTACCGCGTTGGCTATGAATTCCCGGCCTTGCCGCTGCTGCCATTCACCGATGCCGGCCGGCAATGGCGCCGTCGGCCAGGTACCTCCGAGGCCGGTGACGACATGCGCCAAGGTAAGCGGGACATTGCGCATGGCCGCATCGCGAGCGCCCCACTCGACGGCCACCTTCGAGGCAGCTGATCCGTCGATGCCGATGACGATTCCCGGACGCGTGATTGAGCTGGACATAGGCGCACCGTCAGTGTGGGTCGGCGTCACTGGAGCCAACGCTCTCGAGGGAGCAGCGGCTGGTCGAGGCGGCCGTTTGCCTCGAGCATTCGCTCGAACTGGTTCAGATGACGCAGCATTGCGCTCGACGCGCGGTCTGCATCGCCAGCAGCCACCGCACGCGCGATGCTTTGGTGCGCCCGGCGGGTATCCTCCATGTCTAGCTCGCTGAGCGACTCACCGGGGACGTGCCACGACAACTCCTGTTCGAACATCGCGGTGACGAGCCGCAAAACCTCGTTGTTGCTGCACACCGCGAGGGCTTCGTGGAACTCTACCGATGGTTCCCATGAACCGTTTCGAGACGTGGCGTCAGCAGTCGCGAGCAGCCAGCCGCGCTGCTCGTCGGTGGCCGATCGGGCTGCAACAGCGGCAATTGCGGGTTCGAGGAGCTTGCGGAACTCGCAGAACTTTCCGGTTGTGGTTTCGGCCAGGGTCAGTAGTAGCGCAACGGATCTGCTGATTTGCCGCATGTCGGGACGAGTTACCCGAACGCCACCGCGTGGGCCTCGGCGGATCTCGATCAAACCATCGGATTCGAGCAAGCGCAGTGCCTCCCGCACGGTTCCTCTGCTGAAGCCCTCCTCTGAGATCAACTCCGCTTCCGAAGCCAACTGGTCGCCAGGCCTCATTGCGCGGCCGAGGATTTGTGCGCGGAGCCGGTCGGCCAGAACATCTGACGCCTTGGGTACTCTCGTCTGGCGGCGTACTGAATGCGGCTCAGATGTATGTACCGCCTGGTCGATGTCGCTGTCCAATCCCGCTCCTAGCTCTGCTTGAAGGTGACGTGGGGCGGAGATTCAGCTTCAGCCCGCCTACACAGTCCCCTACATAGATGATAATGATTTACAGATGATAATGAGTTGCACGAGAATTCGCCGAACGAGTCACAAGTCACCGCTCGGCGTGGTCCCGTGTTCAGTTCAAGGGACTGTGGGGCGGCGTGTCGGATAGCCCGGCTTTGTGGGTTCTGTGGCACGTGGGTTCTTTGGCACATCCGCGCAGCCGGCTCTGGCCAGTCGCCGAGCGGATGCAAACCAACTCTACAGCAGGTGAGTCGGCATCATGCTCGGCGGGGGTTGGGCAACGGCGGCCCGCAGTCATCTCAGCTTCGATCGCGGACTGCAACAGCAGCCGAGCAAACCACGTCGCGGACCGATCCGACAACACCGCGGCGACGACAACAGCCTGCTGGCCTGGCCTTCGCGGCTCATGGTCGTCGCTCAGCTGGGTCCACCGGCGGGTCGGCGGGTTCTGGAGAAATCAGGATCGCGCTTCTCGACAAAGGCTGCGCGGCCCTCGGTAGCGTCGGGCCCGGTCAGGTCGAGGGTGGCCGACAGCCATTCGAGTTCGAGGAATCTTTCCAGCGGTACATCGAGCGCGCCGCGGATCATGCCCTTGGTCAAGCGCAGTGCCTCTGCAGGGCCGCAGGCCAGGCTTGCGGCGAGGTCGGTGGCGATGGTCAGCGCTGCGCCGGGCTCGGCGAGTTGACTGACCAGACCCTCGCCAGCGGCCTGCGGCGCGGTGAGCCGTTCGCCGCTCAACAGTAGCGCCGCGGCTCGGTGCCGGCCCAGCGCACGGGTCAAGAACCAGGCGGCTCCGCAGTCGGGCACGAGACCGCGCGCCACGAATGGCGCTGCGAACACGGCGTCACGGGCCGCCACAACCAGGTCGCAGGCCAACGCAAGGCTCCAGCCGGCACCCATTGCTGGCCCCTCGACGGCGGCAAGCACTGGTTTGGGCAACTTGAGAAGTGTGTCGAGCACGCGGTGTCCGACCAGCAACCGCGCCGCGGGCCCGCCGAGCCCCGCTCCGCGGGACGGGGAGGTCTTGACGTCGCCGCCGGCGCAAAACGTGCCGCCGGCGCCGGTGAGTACCACCGCGCGACAGTCGTCGTCGGCGGCCACCTCATCGATTGCCTCGCCCAGCTGCTGCCAGGTTTGCCAGCCGAGGGAGTTGCGCGCAGCTGGTCGGTTGAGGGTGAGAACCGCGACGCCAGGTCGTGGTCGATCGAGCAGCACCTCGGGTTCGCTCACTTGCTTGTCCTTCCCACTGCAGCCAGCGCGCCGTGCGCTCCGGATGGCGCCGGAGGTTCGCCGGGGCGTAGAAGTGCGGCTAGCGCTGAACGTGCCCCGGCCACATTGTCGGCGCCCCGACCGGCGATCGCGGCGCGATACCAGAGATGCAGTCGCTGGTCCCAGGTGAATCCCATACCGCCATGACACTGGATGGCGGCCTCGGCGGCCGCGAGGTAGGCCGCGGACGCCCACAGTCGGCTGGCCAGAACGTCGCATGCGGCGTCGGGCGCGCCGACGGCGACGTTCCAGGCCGCCTGGTAGACAAGTGAGCGTGCTCCCTCCACGCCGCTGGCGGCATCGGCGAGCCGATGCCGTACCGCCTGGAACGCCCCGATCGGTCGCCCGAACTGCGTTCTCGTAGTGCAGTAGTCCACACTGCGGGCGATCAGCTCGGCGCCGCCACCGACCGCCTCAGCATCGAGAAACAGGCTGTACAGGATCGCGCAGCGTAGCTCTAGCACCGACAGGTCAGGGTGGGTGTACAGCGTTGCCGCCTCCAGGAGGGTCTGGTGCAGGCGGACATCTGCGACGGGCCGACGCAGGTCCACCCCGGTGGACGCGCCGACTTCGACTCCTGCCTGGTCCAAGCCCACCAGCGCGAGCCCTGGTTGGCCGTCCAGGTCGACCGGTACCACGATCGCCTGTGCGTCGGCGGCGGCCGGAACCCGCTGCAGCACCCCGCTGACCCTGATCTGGTCCGCTTCGCGGACCGCATCCAGACGTCGGTGCCGCCGCTGCGGGTCCCCGTCGCGCCCGGATACGTGCGGAACCGGGGGCGCCGCGGTGATGACGCTGCCGGATTGCAGTCGCTGGAGCAGCCCGGTCATGCCGGTGGCGTTCGCCAGCGGTATCAGGTAGCCGGCGACCACGTCCACTGGTCCGGGTACTGGGACCGCTCCGAACACTTCGGCAATGTGCACGCCCCCGACCCAGTCGGCCGGCGCACCCGATTGTCCGGTTGCCGCGCCGAAGTGTTCCAGCCATCCGGCCGACGTCAGCTCCTGCCACGCAATCGCTCGGGTGTCCCTGGCGGGCTCCTGAATCAAGTCGGGCATCCGCGCCTCGAGAAACGCCCGCAGCGCGGTCTGCAGCCTCGCCAGTTCGTCATCGATCCGGTAATCCATTCCACCCTCCCTCATCGGTCGCTGGGCAGGCCGAGCGCCTTGGCGATCAGGTTGCGCTGGATCTCACTTGTACCGCCATAGATCGTTTCGGCGCGGGCAAACAACAACGCGCGAGTCCAATCCGACCACCCAGCGTCGGCCGCGGCCACTTCTGGCCCGGCCGCGTCCAGCAGGGTGGCCAGTTGCTTCTGGTGGCTTTCGCTCCACAGAACCTTCGCGATCGGCGCGAGCATCCCAGGCTCGGCTCCATCGGCATTGAGCGCGAATACCCGGCGAACGGTGCTGTCCACCACTCGGGTGCGCACGAACGCATCAACCAGGGCGTTCTCGGCGCCCGCGTCGTGATCGACATCTTCCAGCGCGCTCCGCATCCGCGTCAGTTCACGTGTCAGCTGCAGCGACCGCTGGGCCAATCCGCTGGAGCGTTCCCGCGCCAAGGCGTAGGTAGCGACCGGCCAGCCGCCGCCGATACCGCCAACCACGTCGGCGGCATCCACGACCACTTCGTCGAAGAACACCTCGCAGAACTCGCTCGTGCCCGTTATGTTGCGCAGCGGCCTGACGGTGATGCCGGGGCGGTCCATGTGCACCACGACCAACGTCGTACCGGGCGAGTCGGCAACCTTGACCAGCAGATAGCACCGCTGAGCGAACAATGCGTTGGATGTCCACACTTTCTGGCCTGACACGAGCAAGTGGTCCCCGTCGGGAACCGCCCGGGTGGACAGCGCCGCCAAGTCGCTGCCGGCTTCCGGCTCGGAGAACCCCTGACACCAGATGTCGTCATGGGACAGCAGCGGGCGCAGATACCGTCGTTGCTGCTCGTCGGTGCCGAATCGCATCAGCGCAGGGGCGAAGATACCCATCCCGTTGGTGTTCATCGGCTCTGGTGCACCCGCCTCGACCAGCGTTTCGACGAACGCGAGCTGCGCGTCCACCCCAAGCCCTAGGCCGCCGTACTCGGTGGGCCAATGTGGCGCAAGCCACCCCGCCTCGAACAGGCGCCGACCCCACTCCCGACGCATCGCGACGTAGGACTCGTCGTCCCCCGTCCCGACCGGGATGTCACGCCACCGCGACGGCAGGCTCGCCGAAACCCAGTCTTTGAGCCCGGCCCGGTAGTGCTCGGCGCTTGGGCTCAGCCCTAAATTCACGACTCAGGACCGCCGCTGGCTCGTGCGCACGCCGGTCACCTCGGCGGCGATCATGTTGCGCAGGATCTCGGTGGTGCCCCCTCCGATGCCCATTCCGCGTACGTCGCGGAAGTACCGTTCCATCGGATAGCGGGTGAGGTAGCCCTTGTGCCCCAGTAGCTGGATCGCCTCGTTGCACACCCGCACCGCGGCCTCGTTGGCGTACAGCTTGGCCATCGCGGTCTCGCGGATACCGGGGAAGCCGGCGACATCGGTGCGCGCTGCGCGCCACAGCAGCAACCGCGCGGCATCCAATTCGGTTGCCATGTCGGCGATCTTCCACTGAATTCCCTGGAACTCCAGGATCGGGCGGCCGAACTGCTCACGCTGTTTGATGTATTCGATGGCGTCGTCCAGTGCGGCGCGTGCGACTCCGATGGACATCGCGGCGTTCCCGCACCGCTCGGGATTGAACTGGCGAATCAAGAACGCGGCGCCCTCTTTCGAGCCGGGACGCGGTTCGAGGACCACCTGATCGCGGCGCACGGGGGCGTCAGTGAACCGCAGCACGCACTCAGCGACGCCGCGGCCACCCATCTTCTCCTCGGTTTCGATCGGTCCTAAGCCCTCGACGTCGGCGTCCACCAGCACCGCGCCTATCCCGTCGGGACCTCTGGTCCCGGGCGCGCGACAAAACACCATGAAAGTGTTTGCCTGCAGCGCGCCCGTGATGTGGCACTTGGTGCCGGTCAACCTATAGTCGTCGCCGTCAGGGGCTAGTGTCGTGGCCAGCGCAATGCCGTCCGATCCGGCCTGCGGCTCGGTCATCGCGATGGCGAACCGCCGACTGCCGTCGACCACCTCGGGCAGGTATTGCTTGCGCTGCTGTTCGCTACCCATCCGGGCGATCACCCGCGGGGGTCCGTTGAGGTGCATCTGGACCGTCAGCGCGCTGGCCATGCACCCCACCGCCAGCTCTTCCAGAACCAGACATGCCTCGAACACCCCCAGGCCACGACCGCCGTACTCGGTCGGCACGGTGAGCCCGGTCAACCCGTTCTGACGCAGAATCTGGTAGGAGCGCTCGGGGTATTCCTGGCGGCGGTCCCACTCAGCGGCGTGCGGGCGAAGCTCGGCGCGAGCGATACCGCGGGCGCGTTCGACGAGTTCCTGTTGTGCGTCGGTGAGCTGGTCGAGCGCCGGGGTGGTCATTGGCACGTCCTCTCGTTCGCGGAGCCGCGGCCGTCAGCGTTGGCGCGCCAGATGAGCGCGATTTCCCAGCTACAAACCGCTATCGACCATCCTAAAGTATAACTATTATCAGATAAATACTGACTTTTGAGGCAGTGCCCGTGCCGTGTCGCCTTCGAAGAACGCCGGAGATTCTCTACGCCTCCTCCGTTTCGCGGGCACTTTTCTCGAAGTCAAGCAAAGGGCTCGAAGTCAAGCAAAGGGGTTGCGTCGCTATGTTAATGGCCACTAACGTGTGATCCCGGACTGCATGCTACTGCGCCGCCGGATGACGGGGCCGATTCGTCGGCCCACTCTTCGGTCGACGCCGAGGGATCGCGGCTGCAACCCGTCTTTCACCGGGCGCGTGCGGCGTCGCAGTGAACTCGGGCTGACACCGAAAGGGACCGGTAGGGTGGAGCTTTGCGAGAGCGAGGAACGGCGGGACTTGCGGGCTGCGGTCGCGGCGATTGCGCGGTCGTATGGCCAGGAGTACTACTTGAGTAAGTCATTGGCGGGGGAGAAGTCCACCGAGCTGTGGCAGGAGATCGGCAAGCAGGGGTTCTTGGGCGTTAACATCGCCGAGAAGTACGGTGGCGGCGGTGTCGCCAGGGAACGGCAGGTGTGGAATTCCCCCCGATCGGCGCGTGTCAGGGCGTGGCGCATCCGCTGGCGCACGCAAAGATTCAGGTGGAGGAGCTGGCGCGGCTGATGCCCCAGCGGGCGGCCGAGCTGCATGACGCCGGGAACTCCGGTGCGGGAGGAGCTGCCAGTATGGCGAAGTACGCCGCAGCGGAGGCGGGGATTTTGGCGCTGGATCAGGCGATCCAGACCCACGGTGGCAATGGGGTGGACAACGAATATGGGCTGGCAACCGAATATGGGCTGGCAACCGAATATGGGCTGGCAACGCTGTGGGGTCCCGCACGGCGGATGCGCACCGCGCCGATCAGCCGCGAAATGATCCTCAACTTCGTCGCCCAGCACAGGCTGGGCCTACCCAAGTCGCGCTGGCGGTCAGGGTCCTCGGTGGAGTCGATTCCTGCGCGCGAGTCGCGATTGCCCATTGTCCGCGACGGCGAGCGTGACGTTCGACAGGTTTCTCGTAAGGCCGGTGACGTATCGGTTTCTGGGATAAGTAGGAGGTTGTCATGAGTTCGCGTGCCCTAGAGGGCCGTCCGGCCATCGCGGCGGTCGAGGAACTGCGTCCAGGGCGATATCCCGACGAGGAAGGCGCGGGCATGTCGGAATTGGTGCTGCGCCGGTTCTTGGACGGCGCTGAGCTCGGGCCCGCCGATGTCGACGGTCTGCTGGTGTGCCCGGCGGGTATGGCCTCTGGTATGGGTGCCGACATCTTCGTCCATGAGCGGCTCAACGACGCGCTGGGGATTCGTCCGCGGTTCTGCGAGACGGTCAATGTTGGTGGTGCCACCTACACGATCATGTTGTCGCGTGCCGCGGTGGCGATCAGCGCGGGTCTGGCGGACGCGGTGCTGTGCGTGGGCGCGGGCAAGTTCCCCAAGGTGGGAAGGGGCGGCGCGGATGCCATGGCACGCATGATCAGCCACCCCGACTTCGAGTATCCGTACGGCAGCTTCATTCCGGCGCTTTACGCGCTGGCGGCCACCCGGCACATGGCCGACCGTGGCACATCGCGGGACGCCCTGGCTGCTGTTGCGGTCTGCAGCCGCGAGTGGGCGTTGCGGCATCCGGATGCGCTGATGCGTGACGCCGGCTCACTCACCATCGAGATGGTGCTGGACTCGCGCCCGATCGCGTGGCCGTTCAACTTGCTGGACTGCTCCGTGCCCTGCGAGGGAGGCGCAGCGTTCCTGGTGACAAGCGGCGAGCGGGCTCGCGAACTCACCGAACAACCCGCCTATCTGCTCGGCTTTGGGGAGTTTCACGATCATGGCAACATCAGCCATGCCAGCGACTTCGCCAGCATGGGCGCTGGCGTTTCCGCGCGCGCCGCGTTCGACATGGCTGGCGTGTCCCCATCCGATGTGGATGTTGCCGAACTTTACGACGCCTTCACCATCAACCCGATTCTGCTGCTGGAGGAGACCGGGCTCGTTGAACCGGGCAAAGGGGGACAGTTCTTCCTGGACGGGCGCGGCGCACCCGGCGGTGACCTGCCGGTCAACACCTACGGCGGACTGCTGTCGTTCGGGCACACCGGCGACGCTTCAGGAATGTCGATGCTCATCGAGGCCGCGCGGCAAGTGATGGGCCAGGCCGCCGAGCGCCAGCTGGACGCCAACATCGCGCTGGTTCACACCTATGGCGGCATGATGGCCGACCACTCGACGGTTCTACTGGGAAGGACACCATGACAACCCCACCGGTTCCCGCGCTGACCGCGAGCACCGCGGTCTACTGGCAGGAAGCGGCCGCGGGCCGGTTCGTGCTGCCACGCTGCCGCGCCTGCGGACGGTTTCACCACCATCCTCGCCGTTGGTGCCCGTACTGCTGGGCGACCGATCTGGCGTGGGAACAACCCTCGGGACGAGGCACGGTGCTCACCTACACCGTGGTGTACCAGCCGCCGTCAGCCGCTTTCGTGGTGCCCTATGTGCTGGCCGTCATCGAACTGTCGGAAGGCCCCCAGATGATGGCCAACGTGATCGGCTGTTCACCTGAAGACGTTGAGGTCGGCACACCGGTCGAGGTCACGTTCGAACCACGGGGCGAAATCGCGATTCCGCAGTTTCGCCCGATCAGGTCCGCGCGCTGATGGGCGTTAACTGCGCTGACGCACTCAGCCATTTTGTAAGCACACGCAATGAATGCCGCAAACAGAAGGGCGCCTACGCCAAACAGTACGGTGCCCGCGATGTCTATCTGAACACGATGTTCTTCCACGGCTTGGTGGACGGGATAGGCAAGGCTTGGGCCGTCCCGCAGGCCGGGCTCTTTCGTCGGCAGTCAGGCGATACGCTGCAGACCGACGGGCGCGTGCTGGCAGTGAACCGACACGACACTGCGCGGACCGCCACCATTGCCGTCGACTGTCACACCGAGCACGGGCGTTCCGCGCGTTCCCTACTCGCTTTCAACCTCGACGGTCTTCGTGCGCGGTGCCAACTGTCTGATCAAGGAGAGACTCGATGAGCAGCTATGACCAGTACCAGCACCTCACGTTTGACCGCCCCGGCGAGGGCATCCTGCAGATCACCATCAATCGCCCCGATCGGCTCAACGCCGCCAACAAGCGGTTGCACTGGGAGTTGAGCAAGGTGTGGCTCGACGTCGGCGCCGACTCGCAAACTCGAGTCGCCGTTATCACGGGTGCTGGCAAGGCATTTTCCGCAGGGGGCGACCTCGACATGTTGCTCGATCAGGTGAACAACTTCTCGGAAGTGGCCGAGACGATGGTCGAGGCGCGCGACATCGTCTACAACATCGCGAATTGCGACAAACCAATCATCTCGGCGATCAATGGAGTGGCCGTCGGTGCGGGACTGGCGGTGGCTTTGATGGCTGACATTTCGGTCATCGCCGAGGATGCCCGGCTCACCGACGGCCATCTACGACTCGGGGTTAGCGCCGGCGACCATGCCGCGATCATCTGGCCTATTCTGTGCGGCCTTGCCAAGGCCAAATACTATTTGCTGACCGCAGAATTCATCGACGGGAAAGAAGCCGAGCGGATCGGCTTGGTCAGCCTGTGCCGCCCGTCTGAGGAAGTCCTACCCACCGCCCTGGAGGTGGCTCAGAAACTAGCTCGCGGGCCACAGCACGCCATCAGGTGGACCAAACGGGCGTTGAACCACTGGGTCCGAAACGCGGGTCCGATTTTCGAGGCGTCGCTGGCGCTTGAGATGCTGAACTTCTTCGACAAAGACGTGATCGAAGGTGCATCGGCCATCAAAGATCGCCGCCCACCGCAGTTTCCTTCCGTAGCTGACCAGCAACGTCACGAGGACTAGCCAACTAGAAACGACCCGAGCCCATTTTCTTTCACGCCTGCGAGACGTCCCGGACACGGAACTGGGCGCTCACGTGATGACCTCAACGCCCCGGGAAGGCGCTCCTATTGCTCAGGCAGGACCAGGGACCAGAAGCGCGACTGGCGATCATTGGTCAGGCTCATGTAAATGTGTTTGGCTTCGGTGAAATCGAAGAACCCGTCTTCGCCGAGTTCGCGGCCGATGCCGCTTTGCCGATACCCGCCGAACGGTGCGTCGGGGCGCAATTGGTGGTGGTCGTTGATCCACACCGTCCCGGCGCGTAACCGCCGGCTGGTTTCGTAGGCGTTGACCATGTTGGTGGACCACACCGTCGCCGCCAAACCGTATATCGTGTCGTTGGCCATGCGCACCGCGTCGTCGACGGAGTCGTAGCCGATGACCGTCAGCACGGGTCCGAAAAGCTCCTGACGAGCGATCGCCATGTCGTTGCTGACGTTGTGGATCACCGTCGGCTGGAAGAAGTAGCCGTCGCCGATTTCGGCACGACGGCCACCACACGCCAGCGTGGCACCGGCGGCCGTGGCATCTTTGACGACCCGCTCCAGCTCAGCAGCTTTCTCGGCCGAGATTACCGGGCCCACGTCGGTCTCCGGGCTGTGCGTGTCTCCTAGTCTTATGGTGGCGGCCCGCCGCACCAGTCGGTCGATGAGTTCCTCTTCGCGCTCGCGCGGCACGAAGACGCGGCTGCCCGCTTCACAGCATTGCCCAGCGTAGAAGTTGACGCCGAAAAGCACGCCGTCCACCACGAGATCGAAATCGGCGTCCGGCAGAATGACCGACGCCGACTTCCCGCCCAGTTCGAGGGTGACGTTCTTCAACGTCTGCGCAGCGCCAGCGGCGACGGTCCGACCGACCCCGGTACTTCCTGTGAAAGTGACATGGTCCACGAGCGCACTTTCGACGAGGTATTGACCTACTTCGACGTCGCCGGTGACGACGTTGAACTGCCCGGGGGGAAGATCGGTGCGCGACAACGCTTCAGCCAGCAGCATCGCCGACAGTGGCGTGCGTGGGTTGGGCTTGAGTACGACACTGTTGCCCATCAGCAGTGCGGGAATGACTTTCCAGACGGCCAACAAGAGCGGAAAGTTGAACGGGGTGATGGCCGCGACAACGCCCTCGGGTTCTCGCACGAGGTGACTGACGCTGAAAGGCGGCGAATGGAACCCCAATGGCTGCTCCAGTCGCAAACTCGGCGCCACATCGAGGAAATACTGGCTGTGGGCCAAGGCGAATCCGACGTGCAGAGCTCCCGCCGTCTTGATCGGAGACCCGCATTCGGCGATCTCCGCTTCCAGGAGGGCGTCCTGGTTTTCCACTAGGTAGTCGATGGCCGGCTGCAGTGCTCGGACCCTGCTCCGAACGTCCAGGCCTGCCCAGGGGCCCTCGTCAAAGGCCTTGCGGGCGCAGGCGACCGCCGCCTCGGCGTCGGCGATCCCCCCGTCGGCCACATCGCCGACGATGGTGGCGGTGGCCGGGTCGATGACCTCCCTGCGTTTGCCACTGACGGAGGGACGCCACGTCCCGCCGATGTATTGCTCGAAGCGCCATCGCACATCGGATTTCAGCGGTGCCGTCATTGTCATCTTGTATCTCGCTTTGCTGGTTGTAAGACACGTCTCGTCAGCTGGTGACGAACCATCAATCCTGGTAACGAACCGTGATCGCGTGTTCGGGGCACGCCTGTGCGCCTTCCTCTGCTTCTTTGACCAACTCTGGCGGAACGGGATCGAGGATGACCACCGACTTCCCTTCGTCGTCCAGGTCGTAGATCGCCGGTGCCAGTGAGTGGCAGCGGGCATGGCCCATGCACCGGTTGAGGTCGACGGTGACCTCTGCGGATTTGCTGGTCACGCGATCACCTCACGACCAGGACTCGAAAATCACCGGCAAAGACTTCACACCCCAGGTGTCGCCGGTGTGCCACACCGGTGGCTTCTCGGGATGCAGCCGGTACTGAGGTATGTCGCGCCGGAACATCTCCTGCAGCAGCACTTTGATCTCCTTGCGGGCAACATGGGCGCCCAGGCAGCGATGGATGCCCGAACCAAACCCGACGTGGCGGTTGGGTTTGCGGTCGGCGACGAATTCGTTGGGTGTGTCGAACTCCTCGGGGTCCCGGTTCGCCGAGGGCCACAGCAGCAGCAGGCGGTCTTCCTTGCTGAGCTTCTGCCCGGCGAACTCGCACGGCTCGGTGACGGTTCGAGCCAGACCCGGCACCGGGGAGATGTATCGGATCAGCTCTTCGATGGCGACGTCGAGTGCTTGCGAGTCATCGATGCGCTCCTTGATCGCCTGGCGAATCTCGGGATTCGTCGCGAACAGTTGCAACATCCGGCCGATCCCGCTTGCCGTGGTATCGAACCCCGCGGCCACCAGCAGCAGGCAGAAGCCCAGGATTTCGTCATCGGTCAGCTTAACGTCCTCGACGTGCGCCTGATCCAACTCGCTGACGAGGTCATCCCCGTGGCCGTTCTTCCGGAGCTCGGTGAGCAGCTCCGTGAAATAGGCCATCAGCTCCATGCCCGCCGCGCCGGATTTCTCATGCTTCTGCTCGTCCGAGTCGTCCGGATCGGGCTGCAGCATCGCCACGGCAAGATCGTACATCTTGTCCCAGTCCCGCCTGGGGACTCCCAGGAACATCCCGAAAATGACGCGCAGCGGAAGTTGGACCGCGATGTCTTTGGCGAGGTCGACTTCGCGCTGACCGTCGATGTCGTCGAGGAGTTCGGTGACGAGCGACCGGATCTCGTCGTCCATCGCTGCGACCCGTTTGGGGCTGAATCGCTGGCCCACCAGGGCGCGGTAGTTGGCGTGGCCCGGGGGAT
>WOYS01000082.1:75592-98540 GCA_011620645.1 Mycobacterium sp. | reverse complement strand
TTGGGGCTGAATCGCTGGCCCACCAGGGCGCGGTAGTTGGCGTGGCCCGGGGGATCCGACTCGATCGGAATCATGGGGACCGGGTTGCCTAACGGCGGTATCGTCACCGGAAACGACGAGAACCGCTCCGGTGCGTGCGCCGCGTCGTAGACGTCACGGTAGGTGGAGAGGGCGTAGAACCCGCCGTGTTCGACGGAATGCCCAACCGGACATGCCGACCGCATGCGGTCGTAGATCGCCAGTCGGTGGCGTTGGACTTCCCGGTCGTGCATGCTCAGGTGCTCGATGGACTTGTCGGCCACTTCGGCGCTGAGAACGGTGGGTCGTTCGTCATCGATATCGGTGTTGCGTTGTTGCGTCGTCATTGTTGAATTAGCTCCAAATCTTTCACGAACGGGTATCGCTCTTGTTGGGTGGTGGTGCGTGGTCAGCTGTCGACGAGACACGCTCGCGTTGCCGGGTGGAATCCACTCTCCATTTGGCTCTTCTAGTCGTCCGACAGGACGACCAGCCCCCGGATGTTGCGACCCGCGAGCATGTCCGCGTACCCCTCGTTGATCTGATCGAGCGAGTAGGTATTGGTCACCAGTTCATCGAGTTTCAACTTGCCGGATTGATAAAGGTCGATCAGTTGGGGAATGTCGGAGAACGGGTTGGAGCTGCCATACACGGTTCCGAGGACCTGGCGTTCGAACATCACAACATCGAAAGGAGATATGGGCAGGTGTTCGGCGCCGGCGGGCGGCACGGCGACCAGGACGGCGCGCCCACCTTTCCCCAGCGCCTGAAGCGCCTGTGCCAGGATCGCTTCGGTGAGAACGCCGGGAGTCGCGATGGACACGTCGGCCCCCCTGTTCCAGGTGGCCTCGAGGACCGCGTCTACAGGATCGACGGCGCTTGGATCGACGACGTGCGTTGCGCCGAACACTTCGTAGGCGAGTTTGCGCTTGGCCTCGTCCGGTTCGACCGCCACGACGACGCGGGCACCGGACGTAGCGGCCCCCTGGATCGCGTTCATGCCGATTCCGCCGGCGCCCCAGACGACCACGGATTCACCGGGCCGCACTTTCGCCTTGTTGACCGCCGCCCCGTAGCCGGTGGGCACGCCGCACCCGATCAGGGCTGCGGTGCGCAGCGGAACGCTCCGATCGATCTTCACTACGGAAACATCGGGCACCACCGTGTGCTCGGCAAACGTTCCCAGCAAGCACATCTGGCCAGCGCCTTGCGCTCCGACGTGGAATCGGTAGGTCCCGTCGAGCTGTGGACCGGCGAGGATGTTGGCACCCAGGTCGCAGAGGTTCGAGTGTCCGGCCGCGCACGAGCGGCAGTGCCCGCACGCGGGGATGAAGGACAAGACCACATGGTCACCCGGTTCGACCGACGCGACCTCGGCGCCGATGTCCTCGACGACCCCGGCCCCTTCGTGACCGCCGATCACCGGATATGGCATCGGAAGATCGCCCGTGACCAGGTGGTAGTCGCTGTGACAGAGGCCGGTTGCGGCCAGGCGCACCCTCACCTCGTGCGGGCCCGGTGGGGCGAGATCCACCTCCTGAACCTTGAACTGCTCGTTTTGCCCATGGAGTACTGCTGCCCGGGTCTTCATGAAACTCCCATCGTCGACACAATCCATTGATCCCTAATCCGCGCGCTTCGACGCCGACTACCCGATGACGCATGTCACTCGAAGGCTCTATCGTCGCTGTATGTCACAAGTTGTTGTTGATGTGACTCATGTCATTAGGTATCATGATCATACGTGACACCCACGCCGCTGACAAGAAAACGGATCCCTTGAGTTCTGTCGTTACCAACGGTCGTCGGCAAGAAGTCTTGGCCGCTTGAGGTCCAAGGAGGCAGGACGCTAGACGGGCAAGCGGGACCGGAAGAGGTACCTCATTATCATGATGACGATTAGCCTCGCCGTGCGATCACCTGCATCGACGCGGCGCTCTGAAGCGGGCAGCCCGGCTGTTCAGCAGACGCGAAGGCCGCCGTGACGCACGTCTGCGCCGCTGGACTCCCACGGTATTCAGGCGGGCCGGCGCCGAGGAAGTCCACGGGTCAAGACCCCGGACCTGGCCGCCATGCTCGATCGCACCCAACCGTTGGCACACGAGGAGCCGACGGATAACGGGGCCGGCAACCCGAGCCCGGCCGGACGAACCAGTGGATGACCCCGCACGTCATCGGACGTGTCGGCTGGTATGTCAGTGATCCCGCCGACGCCGGCACGCGCAGTCGGCATCCCGAACGAAGTCCGTGACGTTTTCTGTGAAGGAGCTAAAGACATGATTGAACGGCACATTCCTTGGGTGCAGCCCAGCTCAGCCCCGGGCCGCTTCCGTGAGATGGGCGTGTGGGGCGACCAGACGATCACGGACGTCTTCGACGGCCACGCACAACGGCATCCCGCGAAGACTGCGGTCATCGATTCCCGTGAAAAGCTGACCTACGGCGAACTCCGGGACCTGTCGCTGCGTCTTGCGCGGGTTCTGCTCGATCACGGTATTGAGCCTGGCGATCCGGTCGCCATCCACCTGCCCGGCTGCGTATTGCTGCCCGCATTGCACCTGGCGTGCAACAGGATCGGCGCGCTGTTCCTGCCGGTAAGCACCGGCTGGCGCGGCGCTGAGTTGCGGTCGCTGCTGGGCACGGTACGGGCTCCGATGCTGATCGTCCTCGACGATAGCGGTGGCTTCGACTACGTCGGGCTGGCGGAAACGCTGCGTGACGCGTCACCCGACCTCAAACACGTGTTGACCGCCCGAAGCGGTTCGCTGGAATCGCTGGCTGCCGGCGCGGCGCCTCTGACCGCCGACGAGCTCGACCAGCTTCGCCCCGGCCCCGACGACCCCGCGCACGTCATGTCCTCGTCGGGAACGACCGGTGTCCCCAAGGCATCGGTGTGGAGCTCCAACGACCTGGTCGCCCTGCTGGTCCACCACATGGGCCGTCGGCTCCGCCTCGGCCCCGACGATGTCGCCGCCGCCGTCGCGCCGGCCAGCACGGGCTCGACCGGCTACGTCTTCCCCGTGCTGGCACCGCTGCTCGTGGGTGCCACGACCGCGCTGTTAGAGACCTGGAAGCCGCAGGCCGCACTGGATCTGATCATCCGGGAGCAGTGCACCTACGCGACGGCCGTGCCCACCCAGATGATCATGCTGCTGGAGCTCCCGCTCGAGCAGTACGACCTGTCCCATTTCACTCGGTTCAACAACGCGGGCGCCCCGCTGCCACCAGCCACCGCGCGCGACCTCGAAACACGAATGGGGTGCCGCGTGCAAACCATTTACGGTGCCACCGATGGGGGAGTGCCCGCCATCACGTCGATCGATGATCCAGACGACCTATGCCACACGACCGTGGGCTCGGTCTGTGACGGTGTCGAGGTCGTGTTGCTCGGCGCGGACGGCAACCCGGTGCCGCCGGGCGACCCGGGCGAAGTGTGCTGGCGTGGGCCCAACAAGTCTTACGGCTATCTCAACGAGCCCGACTACGATCGGCAGTCGTGGGACGATCAGGGTTTCTTCCACTCCGGCGATGTCGGCGAGTTCGATGGCCGGGGGTACCTACGCATCGTGGGGCGCAACAAGGACATGATTCTGCGGGGAGGCACCAACATCTTCCCGCGGGAAATCGAGGAGCTGCTGCTCGAGCACGCTGACGTGGCCGGCGTCGCGATCGTGGGAATCCCCGATGAGCGGCTGGGTGAGCGGGCCTGCGCCGCAGTGGTGCCCGCTTTCGGCTCTCATCCCCGGCTTGACCATCTGTGTTCGTTTCTGCTTGACCGCCAGCTCGCCAAGGGCAAGCTCCCCGAAAAGCTCATCGTGCTCGATGAGCTGCCCACCAATGCCGGCGGAAAGGTCGACAAGGCGCTCATTCGAGACATCGCCATCAAGGACCTGGCAGAGAAACGCGCGTGACGAGGATGGGACCACCGGCGGCCATCGGTCGTCGGCAGCCGGTACGCCGATTTGCGGCCACGCCGTCAACCGCAGAACGCACAGATGAGGAAACGGTATGAGCGATAAGAGCGGCCCGCTGTCGGGGATACGCGTCCTCGATTTGTCCGCGCTGGCGCCAGGGCCTTTTGCCACTATGCTGCTCGGCGACCTCGGTGCGGAGGTGATCACGGTGGAAGCCCCGGCCGCAGCGCGGAGCGGCAGCGGTCTTGGCGAGTTACCCGGTTACGGCGGTGAGCGCGCCCGCCGACAGGGTATTAATCCGCTCTATCGCTCCCGACGGTCACTCGTGCTGGACCTCAAGCAACCGCAAGCCCTGGAGATCGCCCTGCAGCTGGCGCAGCGCTGTGACGTTTTCGTCGAGGGATTCCGACCGGGAACCTGCGAGCGGCTCGGATTGGGCTACGACACGGTCGCCGCACGCAACCCGGGGGTCGTCTACTGCTCGCTGACCGGCTACGGGCAATCCGGGGAGCTGTCTATGCGCGCCGGTCACGATCTGAACTACATCGCCGAGTCGGGCCTGCTGTCGGTGACCACACGCGATGGCCAGCGTCCGGGCATACCCGCCAACGTGGCCGCCGACTTCGCCGCTGGAGGTTTGCTGGCGGCGTTCGGCATCCTGGCCGGCATCCTGGGCCGTCAGGCCAGCGGCCAGGGAACTCACATCGACGTGTCGATGTACGAGGGGCTGCTCGGCCTGCTGCAGGTGGCCGAGTCGTGGACGCAGGCGTCGGCGCCAGACCCGTCGTGGGGCCGGGGCCTGCTGTCGGGGGCGGTCCCCTTCTACGACTGCTATCGCACGGCCGACGGACAGTGGCTGTCGGTGGCCGCCCTGGAACCGAAGTTTTTTGTGAACCTCTGCACGGCGCTCGGCCGCCCCGACCTGGTCTCGGCTCATGCCGATGAGTCGCGGTGGGGCGAGCTGCGGACCGCATTCGAGGAGATATTCTCCGCTGCGTCCCTTGGGGACTGGCTGGCCCGACTGGACGAGGTCGACACCGCCGTGGCTCCGGTGAGGTCACTGCCCGACGCGTTCGCGGCAGCGCAGCGCAGGGGGGTGTTGGACGCTTCGGGCATGGTTGGCCCGCTCCCACGCATGAGCGCGTGGAAGCCGACCACCGGATCGGTCGTCACCCGGCCCGGTCAGCACACTCGCGAGATTCTCGACGAGATCGGCCTTTCCCCGGATGAAATCGAAACGCTGCTGGCGGCCGGCGCGACCATGGCGTGAAATCGGAGAGAACCCCATATCAACAGGATGATGATTGTAAGGTTTGGGACTTACGACATCCGTAACGGAGAGATGATCGGAGAGTGAGCATGCAGCCACGTGTAGCGGCGGTCACCGGCGGCGGTAGGGGAATCGGACGCGAGATCGCGCTGGCGCTCGGCCGGCAAGGCCGCCACGTGGCGGTGGTCGATCTGCGCGATCATGAGGCTAAGGAGACCGCGGCGGCGATCACCGCCGTCGGCGGCACCGCCGTGTCTGTTGTCGTCGATGTCACCGACCCCTCGTCGGTGAAGGAGGGCATGAACGAGGTTCGCCAGAACTTGGGACCCATCTCCATCTTGGTCAACAACGCTGGCTGGGACGAGCTCAAGCCGTTCGTCGATACCGACGAGGAGTTCTGGCAGCGCGTGATCGAGATCAACTACAAGGGCGTGCTTCGGACCACGCATGATGTGCTTCCTGCAATGATTGAGGCGCGGTTTGGGCGGATCGTCAACATCGGCTCGGACGCCGGTCGCGTCGGTTCGTCGCTGGAGTCGGTGTACTCGGGAGCCAAGGGCGCTGTCATCGCTTTCACGAAGACAATCGCTCGCGAGGTCGCCCGCGCGGGTGTGACCGCCAACACCGTCTGCCCCGGCCCCACCGACACCCCTCTCCTACAAGAGATCATCGGAGACCAAGCTGATGCAGACAAGGTGATCGGCGCGATGACTCGGGCGGTGCCGATGAAGCGCCTGGGCCGGCCGGAGGAGGTCGCTGCCGCCGTTGCCTTCCTCGCTTCCGAGGACGCTGGATTCATCACCGGACAGACGCTGTCGGTGAGCGGCGGCCTTACCATGGCATAGCGTTGGCTGCCGACACGCGATCCGGAAAGGCTGGAGGCGCTAGAACCCCGTTGCACTGACACGGTTACGCTGACACGCTGCACTGACGGGTGACCGCAATCGGGCACCTGCCAGGACGGGCCGTCCTTCACGCTGCCGAGGGGCCGAAGATGGTGTGAGCTATTCGGGCACGGTGTTCGAGCGGGGTCCCGTACGCCTGTTCCAGTGCCTTTCCGCGTTTGAGCCACAGGTGCAGGTCATGCTCCCAGGTGAATCCGATCCCACCGTGGCACTGGAGCGCGCTGTCGTTGGCGATCTTTTCCGCTTCGGATGCACAATTTTTGGCGACCGCTGCTGCCGTGGCGGCTTCGTCTGACCCGCTGGCGACCAAGTGCGCGGCGACCCACGTCGTTGGACGGACGAACTCGAGGGCGAGATAGGCGTTGGAGAGTTGATGCTTGACGGCTTGAAACGATCCGACCGGTCTGCCGAACTGCTCGCGCTGCCGCACATAGTCGACCGTGGTTTCTACCAAGTGCGCCCCGATGCCCACGAGCGTGGCAGCGGCGGCCACGGCGGCGCGTACGGCTAAAAGGTCCGCCCGTCCGGTGCTGCCGGGCAACAAGGTATCGGAGGTGGTTTCGGCGCGGATAGTCGCCACGCGGCGGGCGCCGTCGAAGACTTCGTGGGACTCGATGTCGCAGCTGCTTACGGGTACGACATGCAGACAGTCCTCGCTCGCCACCACGATGAGGTCGAACGAGCTGTCGACGACAGCGAACGGTGCGCCCGGCGGCTGAATGGTGGCGACTAGTTCGCCTGCGGCGATGGCGGGCAACCACCGCTCGATCTGGCGGTCGCTGCCCATGTCTGCGATCGTCAGCGCCGCCACGGCGGTCTCCAGGAGCGGGTCGGGAAGCGCTACCCGGCCGGCTTCCTCGAGGAGCAAAGCGAGCTCGACATCAGAGCGCCCCAGTCCGCCGAAACGTTCTGGCACTACGACACCGAGGAACCCCACCTCGGCCAGTCGAGCCCACGCGGAGCGGTCGACGGCGCAGTCGGCATCCCAGGCCGAACGAACCCGCGACGGAGGGCACTCGGCGCTCAAGAATTCGCGTGCCGCTGCTGCCAGCTCCTTCTGGTCTGGCGTCAGGTCGATGTTCACCGCGGCTCCCGTGGAAGTCCGAGCAGGCGTTCGCCGATGATGTTGCGTTGTATCTCGTTGGTGCCGGCGAAGATTCGCGACGCCCGAGCGTGCCAGTATCGGCGATGAAACCCGGCTGCATCGTCACAGGTTTGTGGAGCGGCCAGTTCAGCGAAGGGACCCAGGATCTGCAGAGCAGTTTCCTGGATTCTGCTGTCGAGCTCCGACCAATACAGCTTGACGAGGCTCGACCTGGAACCGACGGCGTTGCCCGCGGCGAGTTGGCTGGCGATGTGCTGCATGTACCGGCGGAAAAGCTCGGCCTCGGCGAATCGCGAGGCGATCTCGTTCCGGTGGACGGGATCGTCGGCGACACCCATGCGCTTGGCGAGGTCGACCAATTGCCGCACGTCGTTGGACAGGCGGACATGGTTGCCCAAACCGGTGCCGCGCTCGTAGCCCAGCGTCGCCATGGCCACGCGCCACCCGTCACCGATCTCCCCGATCACGTTCTTCGCGGGAACGCGCACATCGGTGAGAAAGACTTCGGAGAAACCCGGCTCGCCGTGCAACTGGCGGATCGGCCGCAACTCGATGCCAGCACTGTTCATCGGTAGCACGATGTAGGTCAGGCCCCGATGCCGCGTCTCGCTAGGGTCAGTGCGGACCAGGGCGAACATCCAATCGGCGAAGGCGGACAGCGACGTCCAGATCTTCTGGCCATTGAGGACAAAATCGTCCCCGTCAGGCACCGCCCGAGTGCGCACGGCGGACAGGTCGCTGCCCGCACCTGGCTCGGAGAAGCCCTGGCACCACAACTCGTCGCAGTTGAGCATCCCGGGCAGCCAGCGCCGCTTCTGCTCGGTGGTGCCGAATTCGATGATGGTGGGGCCCACCAGTCCGAGGGCCAGCCGGTTCAACCGCTGCGGAGCTGCGGCTCGGTGGTACTCCTCGTCGAACAACATCTGGCGCATGAAGTCGGCGCCGCCGCCGCCGTACTCTTGCGGCCAGTGCAGCGCCGAGTAGCCGACGGTGTACAGGGCTTTCTCCCACTCCCGATGTGCGGCGACGCCCTCGGCGGTGTAAGGCGGTGGTAGGGGGTGAGTCGGCACGTTGTCACTCAGCCATTCACGTACCTCACTAGAGAAGGCCAGCTCTGGATCGGAGTACGCCAAGTCCATCGTCAACGTCCTCCCAGACACCCGTCGGCGGCGCCGCAGTCGGCGGAGCGCGTCACGGTCAACGCCATGCAGAGAAGTCGGGCTTGCGCTTCGTCATGAAGGCATCGGCGCCTTCGGTTTGCTCTCCCGACGCAAAGAAGTCGGGGTTGACCTGGCTGAGAATGCTGAACCGGTCCTGGGCTTCCCGCATGGCTGCGACCGAATCGTCAAAGGACTTCTTGACCAGCTTCAGCACTGTCGGGCTGAGCGCCAGCATCTCGTCGCACCAGCGCCTGACTTCGGCATCCAGGTCCTCCGGCGGCACGCACGCGTTGATGAGCCCCCAGTCCAGTGCCTGCTTGGCCGAGTAGCGCCGGCACAACATCCAGATTTCTTTGGCTCGCTTCATCCCGACCACCGTCCACAGGTGGCTCACCAGCCACCCTTCGGCCGGACTGGCGACGCGCGGACCGTTCTGTCCGAACACCGACCGATCAGACGCGATGGTGAAATCGCAGACGTACGCCATGTGGTGACCGCCGCCGATCGCATAGCCGTCCACCCGGGCAATCACCGGCTTGAGGCATTCGCGAAATGCGCGGTAGAGCTGCTTGACCAACTCGTCGAAGGACTCATCGCCGGCGTTGAACGTGCTCTCATCTTCCACGCTGACGTCACCGCCTGCGCAGAATGCCCGTTCACCGGCACCGGTCAGCACGATCACCCCAACGTCGCCGTCCTCGCCGGCACGTCGCACCGCCATCGTCAACTCCCTCAGGGTGTGCGGCGTGAATGCATTCAACTTCTCCGGACGATTGATCGTTATGCGGGCGACGGCATCCTTGACCTCGTAGAGGATGTCGGAGAACTCCACCATTGAACTGCTCATCGAACAACTGCTCCTTTCCAGCGTTTCCGCGCCTCGCACTGAGCCACGGTTATCGGCATGCACCAAAACTTGCGCGCGGGGACCGTTCGCTACCGATGGCCGGGACATGCCGCGTTGTCGGCAAGGCCCGGAACCGGGAGCAAACGCGAGTGTCGCCTAGCCATACCCGAAGTCGGGTGTCCGCTTGTTGATGAAGGCGTCGAAGCCCGCGGTGGCCTCTTCGCCGCCGAAAAGCTCGAGAACCCCGGCAGACTCGGCCCGAAAGCCCGCGGAGCGGCCCCCATCCAGTCGTGCGAGAACACATGCTTTGATCTGGCGCATGGCCTGGCGCGCACCGGACGCGAGTTGTTGAGCGAATTCGACGGCTTCGGCGACGACGTGGTCGCCCTCCACGACTCGGTTGACCAGGCCGATCGTATGGGCTTCGGCGGCGCTCAGCGGCCGGCCCGTGTAGAGCAATTCTAGGGCGCGGCCCTTACCGATCGTCTCGCATAGCCGCTGCGTTCCTCCGGCACCGGGAAGCAAGCCCAGGCGAACCTCGGGAACACCTAACCGGACGTGTTCGCCCGCGAACCGCAAATCGCAGGCGAGGGCGAGTTCGAGGCCACCGCCCATGGCGTTACCGTTGACCGCTGCGATCACGGGCAACGGCAGGGCTTCCAGATCGTTGAGGGCGCTTTGAATTGCGTTGACGAAATACGCAAATCCGGCGAGATCGATGTCGCGCATCACCTTGATGTCGGCGCCGGCGACAAATTGTTTTCCGTGTCCGGTGACCACGATGGCACCGACCTCGGTCTGTGACGCCGCCGCCGAGGCCGCCGCGCTGATCTCTTGCACCACTTGCAGATTCAGCGCGTTAGCCGGCGGGCGGTCGACCGTCAATAGCGCGACACCGTTTTTCACCTCGGCGCGGACGAACTTCGTGTCGCCTACGACGATAGCCATCGAACCTCCAGTAGCGCTGACGCTTGCACCCTTGCGACCCACACCTTATCGTAGTACTGATTATAAGGCAACGCGCGTCGGTCGCTCCGCCTCCTGAACCGGGAAGCGCAGGACTGCGCGCGTGCCAGCTACCTTCCGCACCAGGGGGCGGGTAGTCACCGGGTTGTCGTCGTGTACCAAAACAAGGTCGTGTACCAAAACAAGGGAGTTCCGAATGCTCACGTTCCACGGAAAGCTGACACCGGAGCAGTCGGCGTTCGTCGAAGCCGTCGATGGCTTCTGCCAGCGCGAATGCCCCCCGCACAAGCTCCGCGAGCTGACCAAGGGCGGGACCGTTACCCACAATGACGAGCTGTATGGCAAGCTCGCCAGCACCGGGTGGCTCGGGTTGACAATCCCCGAGGAGTACGGCGGGGCCGGGGGAACACTGTCCGAAGTCGCGCTGCTGACCGAGCGCCTGTCCTACCATCGCCTCCCGGTCGGGGGCTACCTCACCACGGTGATCACACTGCAGGCGCTGATCAAGTACGGGTCAGAAGAGCAGAAACGTGCCGTGTTGCCCGGCGTCGCAGCCGGCGATGTCCTCTCCATCGCCATCACCGAGCCCGACACCGGTTCTGACGCAGCTGGGGTCAAGACCCGTGCGCGCAAAGTGGGCTCGCGGTGGCAGCTCAGTGGTGAGAAGACCTTCACGAGCAACGCCAACCATGCCCGCTGGGTTGTGGTGGTGACCCGCACCAACACCGAAGTGCCGAAGCATCAAGGGCTGAGCCTGTTTCTTCTGCCGATGGACCGGCGCGGCATCAGCTTCGAACGGCTTGACATGCTCGGGCATATCGACACCAACATCACCCGCTATGAGGATGTCGATGCCGGCGATGACGATATCGTCGGAGGAATCGACCAAGGATGGGGTGTGCTGGTACGCGGCCTCAACAGTGAGCGGCTCATCATTGCGGCCGAGGCCCTCGGCATTGGGCAGCGCGCGTTCGATGAGACGCTCCGTTACGTGAAGGAGCGGCACCAATTCGGCCACCCTATTGGTCGCTTCCAAGCAATCCAACACGGCCTGGCCGAGAGCGCGGCCAAGTTGCTGTCGACCCGGTTGCTGGTGGAGCACACCGCCGCGTTGCTTTCGTCCGGCGAACCAGCGCCGGGTGAGGCTTCCATCGCGAAGCTGCAGGCGACGGAGATCGCAAAAGAGGTAGCGCTGCAGGGTATGCAGTTCATGGGTGGTATGGGATACAGCATGGAAAGCGAGATGCAGTCCTATGTCAGAGACACCCTCGTCATGACCATTTTCGGCGGCACGTCGCAAATTCAGAAGAACATCATCGCCGCCCAACTTGGACTTACCCACTGATCGGCAATGACTGCGGCGCATAGACTTTCACGCTCTTCCGAGCGGGATGGCACATCCAAGAAGTACACCCAACAGGGATGAAGGGAACAATCATGTCAGTCGAGATCGACTTGACCGGGCGCACCGCGATGGTCACCGGCGCGGGCAGCGGAATCGGGCGCGAGGTAGCAATTCTTCTCGCGCGCGCAGGAGCGAAAGTCGCGGCGGCGGATGTCAACGAGGCTGCCGCCAAGGAAACGGCTGCGATCGTCGAACAGGCGGGCGGCACTGCGACCGCCGTCACGGTGGATGTGCGCGACCCCGCGCAGGCCCGCGATGCGGTGAGCGCCACGGTAGAGCAGTTCGGTGGTCTGGATATCCTCGTCAACAACGCCGCGGCGTGGAGTGTGGATCTCTTCAAGAACCTCACCTACGAGCAGTACCAACTCGACGTCGGCGTCACCCTGATCGGCACGATGGTGATGACCAAGGCGGCCTACGACCATATGCGTGAGCAGAAATCGGGAACGGTGGTGAATCTGATCTCAGACGCCGGCCGGATCGGCGAACCCTTCCTCGTTTCCTACAGCGCCGCAAAAGGAGGAGTCGTCGGCTTTACGAAGGCCTTCGCCAAGGAAGCCGGCCGTTACGGCATCCGATGCAACGCCGTGTCGCCGGGCACCACGAAGACCCCGGGCGCCAGCGCACTGATCGAGAAGTGGGGTGGTGAGGAGAAGTTGGTCACCGCCTATCCGCTGGGCCGGCTCGGCGAACCCATCGACCAGGCCAACGCGATCCTGTTCTTCTGCTCGGACCTCAGCTCATGGGTCACCGGTCAGATCCTCAGCGTCAGCGGTGGCTACAGCATGGTTGACTGAGCGCCAGCATGGTTGACTGAGCGCCGCGCGATTCTCGATCCTCGGCGCGCAAGGTTGCGTTCTTTCCGTCATGTCAGCGTGGGGGCGAGCGCGGTTGGCCGGGCAGGGCATTCGGGATGCCATTTCTGCGCTCGCCCGACAGCGGCGTGCAGGCCGTTGGATCGGCGGGTGACGCTAACCGGCCCGATAAAGCGCAGCGAACTGCTCGCGGAGCCGGTACTTGAGTATCTTGCCTCCGACGGTCTCGCCGGCGCAGCATTCGCTGCTGTTGGCCGAGACGGGGTGCCCATCCGCGCGCGTTGATCAGTCGATGAGTTCTACGATGGTCGCGTTGGCCATGCCGCCGCCCTCGCACATGGTTTGCAGCCCAAACCGGATGCCCTGATCACGCATGTGATTCACGAGCCGGGTCATCAGGATCGCCCCCGACGCGCCCAAAGGATGGCCGACCGCGATCGCGCCGCCCAGCGGATTCAGCCGCGCCGGATCGGCACCCGTCTCCGCCAGCCAGGCCAGCGGCACCGACGCGAAGGCCTCATTCACCTCAAACGCCCCGATATCGCCTATCGACAACCCGCCACGGCGAAGCACCTTCGCCGTCGCCGGGATCGGTCCCGTCAGCATCATGACCGGATCACTTCCCGCCACCGCGCCAGCATGGTAGCGGGCGACAGGGGGCAGGCCGAGTTCTTTGGCCCGCTCGGGCGAGCTGACCAGGACGGCGGCGGCCCCGTCCGCGATCTGTGAGGCATTACCGGCATGGATGACCCCGCTTTCGAGGAAAGACGGCGTCAGTTTCGCCAGCTTCTCGACGGTACTGCCGCGGCGCAACCCTTCGTCGGCGGCCAGGCCGGGGGCTTCCGGGACCGCGACGAGCTGGCGGTCGAAGGCGCCGGCATCGATAGCCGTCGCCGTCTTGGCATGGCTCGCGCAGGCAAACTCGTCGAGCGCGCATCGAGAAAAGCCCCACTTCGCCGCGATCATCTCGGCTCCACGGCCCTGATGGAAGGTCCCTCCCTCGAGGGCCGTCTCGTAGCGGCGCAGCAGCCGTGGCCCGTAGGGCAGCCCGACGTCGCGACCGGCACCCAACGGAACCCTGCTCATGCACTCCACGCCGCCGGCGACGACGAGATCGTACTGGCCCGACATCACCATGGCGGCCGCGAAATCCAGCGCCTGCTGGCTGGAGCCGCAGGCCCGGTTCACCGTGGTGCCGGGTACGCTGTCGGGCCAACCGGCGGCGAGCGCCGCGGAACGGCCCACGTTCGCCGACTGGTCACCGACCTGGTTCACGCAACCCCAGATGACATCGTCGATCAGGGCAGGGTCCACACCGGTGCGCTCGACCAGCGCCTCCAGCACCCGTGCGGACAGGTCCACTGGGTGCACATCTGCCAGCGCACCGCCCCGCTTGCCGATCGGCGTCCGTACCGCTTCGACGATCACCGCCTCAGGCATACCAACCCTCCCTAATTACCTCATAATAATTAGTATGATGATATCTGACGAGACGGATGCAACTCCAGGCTTCGTGCTCGCCAATTCGTCTACCGTCGGCGCATTGACCACATTTGCGGGGCACGTTCGGTCTGTACAGCCACGTCCCAGCCCAGTGCCGGGGGCCCTGTCTCCAGCCGGAAGGTGCGCGCCATGGCGCGGGCAAGCGAAGGGTCTTTCGCCGCTTCGCGGGCGAGTTCGAACGCCCGGTCCTCGACGGCCTCGTCGGCAACCGACTCCCACGCAAGGCCCAATTGCGCCGCGCGGTCCCCATTGATCTCCGCGCCGCACAGCGCCATCGCGGCGGCCGCCTCGCGGCCGGCGAGGCGGGACAGCAGCACGAAGTGTCCCCCGCCCGGGTGCAGACCGATGCGCTGGAAGCCCGACATCAGCCGCGCGGTGCGAGCCACGATCCGCAGGTCGGTGGCCAAGGCCAGGTTCAGGCCCGCTCCAACGGCCGGCCCGCGGACGGCGGCGATGGTCACCGCCCGCACCGACCCGATCCGGGTGAACGCGGCATAGATGGCTGACAGGCTGGCATAGGTGTTCTCGTCGGCTGGGTCGGATCCAGCGTTGCCGAGCGTCGTGGTGTGCGCTCCCGCGCAGAACGACCCGCCGGAGCCGCGGATCACCAGCGCGCCGACCGAGTCGTCGGCGTCGATTCGATCGGCGGCGGCGACCAGTTCCCGGGACATCTCCGGTGTCAGCGCGTTGCGCCGCTGCGGCGCGGCCAGAGTTAGGGTTGCCACGCCGCTTTCGACGGTGAGCTCGATCTCCACGGTTCCTCCGTTCAGTCGGTTTACATGCTGGTGATTGTCGGCCACAGCCCGTCGCCGCCACCCGCGATGACAGCGCGGCCCAACTCTCGCGCCCAGTGTTCGGCGGAACCGCACTCTTCGCGCCAGGCCCACATCCGGCGGGTCAGGTGATGTAGGCGGTGTTCCTGGGTAAACCCGATCGCGCCGTGTACCTGATGGGCAATCCGCGCCGCTGGTCCGGCCGCGGCGCTGGTATGCGCTTTGGCCGCGGCTATGGCCAAGGTCGCGCTGTCCGGATCGGCAGCCACTGCGGCGACCGCGGCCTGGGCGGCAGCGCCGGCGCTGGCAGCCAGGGCGGCCAACTCGGCGATCTGATGGGCCACCGCCTGAAACTGCCCGATGGGCCGCCCAAATTGGACCCGCTCCCCGGCGTAGCGCACCGTCGCCTCCAGCACAGAATCCAGGGCACCGGAGAGTTGGACCGCACGGGCGAGCGCACCAAGTCGGCGCAACTGGCCCGCGGTGCCAGGCGGAACTTCGGCAATCGCTGAGCGGGGTATCCGCACTCGATCGGCCGCCAGGTCGTCGCGCGGCTCACCGGCCAGATTGTCTATGCGCGTCAATCGGCAGTCGGCAGGGTCGACAAGCGCCGCCAGCGCCAGCTGCGGATCGTCGGTGACTACCAGCACGCGTTCGGACACCCGCGCATATGGCACCCGGTTCGCGACGCCGTCGACGACGGCTCCGGCGCCGTCCGGCGTGAGGGTCAGACCGGCCCCGTCAGCGACCGTCACTGGCCCATCTGGCAGAGCCAGACCCGACGCGGTGCACCCGGCGGCCACCGGGAACAGCACCTCCGCCAGCGGGACGGGGGCGGCGTGCCCAGCAGCGATACGCAGCACCGTGGCCGCGTCGGCGATCCCACCGCCGGCGCCCCCCAGCTGTTCGTCAACCCCGATGCGGGTCAGCCCGATCTCCTCCAGCCGCCGCCAAAGCTCCGGACTCCACGAGCCTTCAGCGGCCGCGATCAGCTCCGAAGTGCAGTGCCGGTCCAGCAGTTCCGCCACGGTGCGTTCGACCAGATCGACGTCGCTCACCGCAACCCCAGCCCTCGCGCCACGATGCCGCGCAGCACCTCGTTCGTGCCTCCGCGCAAGGTGAACCCGGGCGCGTGCAATACCGCCCGGGCTAACTCCCGTTCCAGGGGATGAGGTGAGCTTCGGCTCGGCTCGACCTGCGCCAGCACCCGAACGACATCGATGATCTCGTTCTCCAACGTGGTGCCCGCGTCCTTCACCAAGGCGGCGGCGACATCGGGGGCCTCCCCCCGATCAAGCGACCCGGCGATCTGCAGCGAGAGCCGCCGCAACGCCCACAGCTGCGCCACGAGCGCGCCGACTGCGGTTGCCTGGCGCTCATCGTCGGGGTCGGCGCCGCGCACCAGTTCGCGCAGCAGCGGCAGCGTCGACAGGAACCGCTCCGGCCCGGAGCGCTCGTAGGCGAGTTCGGAGGTGACCTGCCGCCAGCCCGCGCCGACCTCGCCCAGGACCATGTCGTCGCCCACGTGGACGTCGTCGAGGACGACCTGATTGAAGTGATGCTCGCCGTCCAGCAACCGGATCGGTGTGATCATCACTCCCGGCGCGGTCAAGTCGACGATGATCTGGCTGAGGCCCGCATGCCGGTCCTCTTGCTGCAGTGGGGCTGTCCGGCACAACGCGATCATGTAGTGGCTGCGGTGGGCCTGGCTTGTCCAGACCTTGGTCCCGTTGAGCACCCAACCGTCCCGCTCGCGTCGTGCGGTAGTCCGGATGGAGGCGAGATCCGAACCGCTGTCGGGCTCGCTCATCCCGATGGCGAAGAAGCACCGGCCTGCCGCCATCGCGGGAAGGAGCTTCTGGCGCTGCGACTCGGTGCCAAAGCGCAGCAACGCCGGCCCGCTCTGCCGGTCGCTGACCCAGTGCGCCACTACCGGCGCTCCGGCCGCGAGCAACTCCTCCACAACGACGAACCGATGCAGTGCTGGTTGCTCATGACCGCCGTAGCGGCGCGGCCAGGTCATCCCGAGCCAGCCGCGATCCCCGAGGCGCCCCGAGAAGGCCGAGTCGAAACCGGCCAGCCAGGCGTCAGTCTGCGGCTCGAACGCGCCTCGGCGCCGCTCTTCGTCGAGGAATGCCCGAACCTCATCGCGCAACTGTTCGGCCTCGACGGGAAGCTCGACGTCCGGCAGCCGTAACAGCGGCGACGCGATCGTTGACGTCGCCATCAGCTGAACACCTGCGAAGCGAGGGTCGGCCCCGATCCATTGCCGCGCGGGGTGTGCGCGCACCGATCATGCGGAATGACAGTCACGATCCCTTCCTTCCGGGCTAGAGCTTGGCGAGCTCGGTGGGACGTACTCCGATGCCCGGTGGCCATCGTGTGAAGACTACCCTATAGATGGTAATCATTATGATCTGGCTCACCTGGATAACGGGGATATGTGACGGCCCGAAACCGCTGTCAGCTGAGGCCGAGAACGCCGAACAGTCCCGCACTGAATCAAGCGTGGATGCGGTCAATCACCCGGCACCCGCCACCGCAGCTGCCAGCCGATATCGATGATCAGGGTGAGCCAGCTCACAGATCGCCGCGTTGCGAGCGCTCGTGTCTAGTCCTCGCAGGTCGGCGGCACCGTACTCGGTCACCACCCAATGCACATCCGCGCGCCCGGTGGTGACTGGACCGTCCACGCGGTCCACAATGCGGGAGACCGATCCGCGATTGGCGGTCGACGGCAGCGCCACCACGCCTACCCCTCCCGCAGACATCGCCGCTGCGCGTAGGAAGTCGACCTGACCGCCGATCGCGCCGCGCCGTTTGCCGCCGATCGCCTCCGCGTTGACCTGGCCGGAAAGGTCGACTTGCAGGGCCGAGTTGACGGCGACGAAGCGAGCGATCCCGCCCGCGACCGCCGGGTCGTGCACGCGCTCGACCGGCCGCACCTCGACGGCCGGGTTGTCACGCAGAAACTCATACAGCCGGTCGGTGCCCACGGCGGTGCCGGTCACCACGGCTGGCCCGCCCGGCTCCCGAGCGAGCGCACCCGACTCGACGAGACCCACGACCCAGTCCCCGACCAGGCCACTGTGCACGCGCAGGTTCCGGTGCCCACGCAGCGCAGTCGCGACGGCCGAAGCCAGGCCGCCGATCCCCAGTTGTATGGTGGCGCCGTCGGGTACCAATTCGGCGACCTGCGCGCCGATTTGCGCGGTCACCGGATCGGGCTGCGGGTCTGGAATCTGGATCAGACAATGGTCTGCGGTCACGGTGGCGGCCAGACGCGAGGACGGGACCGGCGACGAGCCGCGTGTGCGGGGTACGGCCGGGTTGACCTCTCCCAGCACGACGCGGGCGGCATCGAGCGCAGAGGCGAGGTAGTCGACCGTGATGCCCAGACTGTGGTTCCCGTCAGCATCCGCCGGGGATAGCTGACATAGCACGACGTCGGCACGCAGACGGCCCGACCGGAGCAACTTGGGCAGCGCAGACATATGACAAGTGATCACCTCGAGCGGCATGTCGGCCGCAGCGCCGAGCGCGCCATAGGACTGCAATCGAAGCCCCGGGGCCGCAAGCCGTGGGTTGTAGGTCAGGCCTACGAATCCGACGACCCCACCCAGCCGCTCGGCCTGCTCGGCCAGCGCCGCCGTTAGCGACAGCGGCTCCCCGGCACCCTGGCCCCACAGAATCGTGTCGCCCGGCCGCACGAAGCGGCTCAGGTCGATGTCGGCCGCGGGCACCGTTGGAACCGGCCTTTGGATCCGCTTACCCTGATCGCCCACGCGGGTTCAGCGCTGCGGCTTTAGTTGCTCGGCCCGCGATCGCAGGGCGTAGCGCATGAACTTCCCGGTGCTGGTCAGCGGGAACGATTCGACCATCTCGACCGCCTCCGGCCACTTCGTCCGGCTGACCCCCTTCTTCTCCAGGAACGCGGTCAGTTCGGCGAGGTCGAGGTGGTCGCCCGGTGTGCTCGGGACGATAAACGCCGCGGGCCGCTGACCGAGCCGTGCATCGGGCATGGCCACCACCGCCGCCTGACCCACACCCGGGTGCTCGTAAAGCACCTCCTCGACCTCCCGCGGATCGATCTTGTACCCACCCCGGTTGATGAGGTCGTCGCGCCGTGACATGAAATATCCGTAGCCCTCGGCGTCGAAGCGGACGACATCGGCCGACCGGAACCAGCCGTCGGCGGTGAACATCTTGGCCGTCGTCTCCGGCTGGCCGTAGTAGCCGATGATGAAGCCGGGCCCACGCGCCCACAGCTCACCCTCTCCCGGCAATGGCACCTCGCGCTCGGCCTCGCCCGGCTCGACCAGCTCCATCAGCCGCTGCTCCACGCCGCGGATGGCCTTGCCGAAACTTCGGCTGGTGATCGAGATCGGGTCGCCGGGCCGCGTCATGTGGGTCACGCCCGCCTCGGTGTAGCCGTAGAACGCCTTTACATCGGTGCCGAGGTCGGCGTTGAGCCGGTTGAGGATGTCGGCCGGGCACGGGGCGCCGGCATAGCAGATCCCGCGCACCGAGCGCACATCACGCTCGCGCAGTTGCGGAAACCGGGCGAGGTCGATCAGCATCGGGGGGGCCGCGAGCAGGTAGCTGGGGCGGTCCCGTTCGAGCAGTTCAACGCAGCGGCCCGCATCCCAGGCCGCCAGCAGGGTGAACGCAGCCCCCCGGTGCAGAGCGGACAGTACACCGATTCCCAGGCCGGTCAGGTGGGCGATCGGGGTGACGATGATCCACCGCGCGTCGGCGGGAAACCGCTGTTCTGCCTCAAGGTTCTGGATCCAGAAGAGGTTGTTGGCGTGCGTGTGCAGCTCGGCCTTGGGCCGTCCGGTGGTGCCGGAGGTGAACATGACGAAAAACGGATCGGCCCCTGTCGGGCGCAGCGCTGCAAGGTCGCGCAGCGCTGCAAGGTCGTGGTCGGGGCCGTCGGCGCTGACGAGGTCCTCGAAGCGGATCGTCCCGGCCGCGCTGGCACCGCCGACGACGATCACGTGCTCCAATGTGTCGATCCGCTCGCGCATCGTCAGCGCCAGCGGGACGTACTCGCGGCTTCTGAGGCGCTCCGGAACGACAAGCGCCCGCGCCCCCGTGAGGCCGAGCACATAGTCGAGCTCATGCTCGTCGTAGGCCATGTGGCAGAACACGGCCAGGAGTCCGGCGCGCGCGCAGGCCAGTAACGTCAGGCAAAACTCGCTGGTGTTGGGCAGCTGCATGGCCACCCGGTCGCCCGGGCGCAGACCCAACTCCAGCAGCGACCGCGCCAGCCGACGCGTGCGTTGCTCATACTCACCGTAGGTCGTCCGACGCCCGTCCTCGTCGAGGATGGCCAGCGCTTCTGGGCGCTCGGCGGCATACCGCTCCAGGTCGTGCACAAAACTCTGTTCGGTCCAGGCTTCCTCGTCGACATAGCGTCGCAGAACCTCGCGCGTGACCCAGGTGTCCTCGCGCGCAGCGAGCGCATCCAGCCGCGCATTCAGTCGATCGCTCACGTTCTCACTCCTGTGTCTCGCGCTGCTGGGCGCGGTGCGGTGCACGTCCTGCGCGGCGGGGGGCACGAATGGCGTTGCGAACTTGCTCTTCGCTCGAGACGGCCCGTTTCCGGCGCTGTAGCCTCACGGCATACCACCGGCTGATTTGTTATAAGCATACGGAGGTATAGTACAGGCTTTGTGATCCCTGTCACCCCGCCCCGCGGGCATACACATCAGACGATTGGCGGGTACGTGCATGACGGTATCGACTGACCAAGGAGGGGCGATGGGTTCTTCAGACTCTGCTTCCAGCACGGGCAGGCCTTCCCTTGTTTGTTTCGGCGCCGACATCGATCAGCTGCGCGACGCGGCCGTCGCGGCGGAAAAAGCCGGCTTCGAATCGGTCTGGGCCGCGGAGTTCTACGATCGATCCGCCACGATCGCCCTGGCCGCGATGGCCACCGTCACATCGACCATCCAACTCGGCAGTGGCATCGCTTACGGGTTCGGGCGCACACCGCTGGTGCTCGCCGCTGAGGCCCGTGATCTCGACGCGCTCTCCCGCGGTCGGCTGCTGCTGGGCCTGGGCACCGGCACCACGCGCATGCAGCAGGACTGGCATGGACTTGATGGCCTGCACCCGGCAGCGCGCATCGAGGAACTTGTGGGCCTGTTGCGCAACCTGTGGCGGCTGCATGAGGGCCCGATCGCACACGACGGACGCTTCTACCGCCTGCATGTCCGTCCGACCGCCGCGGTGTCGGCGCCGCTGCGCACTGACATCCCGATCTATCTCGCCGGCGTGAACCGGCGCATGGTGCAGGCCGCGGGCGCGGTGGCCGACGGTCTGGTCGGTCACCCCCTGTACACCCGTGATTACGTCGAGCAGGTGGTTCGGCCGATGCTGGCCGAAGGTGCCGCGCGCACCGGCCGGCGGCCGGATGTGCCCATCGCGGGATACCTCATTTGCTCGGTGGACCTCGACGAAGAGCGTGCCCGCGCCCGCGCCGCGGCGCAGATCGCGTTCTACTCGACCGTCAAGACCTACAACCCGATCCTCGAACTCGGTGGGTTCATGGGCGAAGCGGAGTCGATTCGCGCCGCGTGGAAGAAGGGGTCGAAGGAGGCCATGCTGGCCGCGGTCAGCGACCCGATGATCGACGCGATGGCCGTCGCCGGCACACCCGAACAGGTGCGCCAGCAGGTCGCGCAACGCTGGGCGGGGGTGTACGACCGAACCCTGCTCTACCCGCCGACCTTTGGCGGTCAGCCCGACCTTCGCTTGTTGATCGACACCTTTGCCCGGTGAGCAGACGCTGCGTGCCTGACTCACCGCAGCGCCCGGCTGGCCGAGCAGTTCGATGAATAGCCGGCCAGTATTGCTCGGCGGCACAACGGCTTCAATGGTTTGGCTCAGGTTCGACACGTCTTCGGGAACCAGTCACGGACCGACGCCGGTTGGCGCGCGCGACCCGGTAAACAAATCGGGGGTCGAACAGGCGGGCGGGCGGGTCGACGAGGCCGGTGACTCTGAAGAACTGGGCATGGACCACGGCATCGGACTCACAGGCGGTCAGCACCCAGTCCGCAAAACGGTTGGTAAGACGCATCGACGGGGTTCGTCGTCCTTCCACCTCTGGGAAAGCCAGGTCAGAACCCGCTGCGAGTCCCCACGCCACGCCAATCGATTTCGCCGCAGCGCGAAAGTATCGCCGGGGTAGGCCGGTAACGCCGCGGCGCAACGCCTCCCGCAGTGCCACAGCGTCCGTCGCCGCTATCGACATTCCTTGCCCGTAGATCGGGTTGAAGCTGCTGAACGCGTCGCCGCAGACCAGCAGGCCGTCGGGGAATCGGCGCATCTTGTCGTAGCGTCGCCACTGGCTCGATGGCAGCCGGTGTTGTACCACTGGTGCGATGGGTTCACCGGCCTGTACTGCCGCCAACAGGTGCGCCGGGGCGTACTCCTGGGCGAAAGACAGCATTCCGGCCAGGTCGCGGGGCGGTTCATGTCCCACCATCCCGTAGACCGTGAAGATCCAGGTGTCGTTCTCGTAGGCGAGCAGAAACATCCCGGTTGGTCGGCCGGGTGCGGGGCCGATGAGAGTCATCATCTCCTGCAGGGTGCCCGGCGGGATCCGCAGCATTTGGCTGACGTATGTGGTGTGCATGACGATATGGTCCTCGGCCGGTCGCTCATAGCCGAGGTTTTCCAGCGAGGCCGGTGTATGCGCGGCGCGGCCCATCGCGTCCATGACCAGATCCGCTGTCAACTCCTGTTCGTCGCCGCCGTCGCGGGCGATCACTCGCACGCCGGTGACGCGCTTGCGATCAACCGTCGAGGTCAGCTCGGCCACGTCGTGGCCGCCGATGATCGTCACGTTTTCAACGGCTTGCAACCGCCGCCGGACATGACACTCCAAAAGCGGCCGGCTCGGCTGATACATCGCATTTGCCTTGTAATCCTCCACTGCTGCCTTGCCGGATCGCAGCATTAGGTGCCCACCGTAGGAGATGTGGAGCCGGGACAGTTCGCCGTCGTCCCAAACCGGAGCACCGGCGGCGACCAACTCGTCGTGAATCCCGGGGAAGAACTCTCCCAAAGCCTGGGCGCCGCGCGCCAGCAGAGCATGGCCATGCCGGCCTTGCGGAACCCCCCGCCGATTGGCCGGATTGTCGGGCAACACATCACGCTCGACTACCGTGACGCTGCCGTAGAAGCCAGCGAGTACCCTCGCCGCGAGCAAGCCGCCCATGCTCGCCCCAAGAACGACCGCACGCTCACCCAGT